>CAVTFW010000011.1:0-52827 GCA_963734105.1 Candidatus Acidiferrales bacterium
CTGATCACGCCTCCGGATGCCAGGAGTTCCTCGGCTTTCGCGCTGCGTGGATCGTCCTCCGCCAGGGAATAGATCAGCACAATCGTATCGAAGAAAGCCTTATCGGGCATTGGCCTCTTCCCGGTCAAAAACAAATCCGGGGGGCAAAGGGCGCCGGAGTTTGCGTAGACGGGCAAGGGCGCGAGGTTTGCCTTGATCGCGCCGCACTTCGAAGACCCTGTCGCGAGCGATGCGAATCTCGATCTGGTCGCCCTCTTTGAGATCGAGTGCATCGACGACGGCGGCGGGCAACCGCACCGCGAGGCTATTGCCCCATTTGGATACCTGCATTGGTCCTCCTGGATATACAGTTCGATTGTATATCCATCGGAAGGTTATGCAACTCAGCTGCCCGTGCCACAGCCCAAAGCTGGGTGACGCAAGGCACGGAGGGCTCGTTGACATTTCGCTACAGTACACCTAGCATTTTTAGTTCGACCCGCGGTGCTGTTGCGCGCTATCTGGCACCGCAACCTACACCCCGCATCGGAGGAAGTAATGCCTATTAAGGTTGGAATCAACGGCTTCGGCCGAATCGGTCGCAACATTATGCGCACGGCCATCGACGACAAGGAGATTCAATTCGTCGCCGTGAATGACATCACGGACGCCAAGACGCTCGCGCACCTCCTTAAATACGACTCGGTTCTCGGCAACCTTCCGCACAGCATCACGCACACGGACAATTCCATTAGCGTGGAAGGCAGGAGCTTCAAGGTATTTAAGGTGAAGGATCCCGCGGAAATCGATTGGGCCGGCGTGGGCGCAGACATAGTTGTCGAGTCCACCGGCTTGTTCACAAAGGGGCCGGAAGCGAAAAAGCACCTGCGCGGGCCGGTGAAAAAAGTGATTATTTCGGCGCCGGCCACGGATCCCGACGCCACATTTGTGTTGGGCGTGAATGACAAGCTGTACGATCCCGCCAAACACAACGTGGTATCGAATGCGTCGTGCACAACGAACTGCCTCGCGCCGGTGGCCAAGGTGCTCCTTGACAGCTTTGGCATCGTGGCCGGCACGATGACCACGATCCACTCGTACACGAACGACCAGAAGCTACTGGATTTGCCGCACCCGGATCTGCGGCGGGCGCGCGCGGCGGCGTTGAGCATGATTCCCAGCTCGACGGGGGCGGCGAAAGCCCTGCACCTGGTGATCCCCGAACTGAAGGGCAAGCTGGACGGCTACGCCATGCGCGTGCCGACGCCGAACGTCAGCGTGGTGGACCTCACCGTGTTCGTGGAGAAGCCGGCGACGAAGGACAGCGTGAATGCCGCGCTGAAAGCGGCGGCGAACGGGCCGATGAAGGGAATTCTCGCGTACACCGAGGAAGAGCTGGTCTCCGTCGACTTCCGCGGCAATTCCAATTCGTCGATCGTGGACTCCGAGTACACCAAAGTGGTCGGCGACAAGTGCGTGAAGGTGCTGGCCTGGTACGACAATGAGTGGGGCTATTCCTGCCGCGTGCGCGACCTGATCAAGCTGCTGGCGTCGAAGATTTGAAGGACGTGGTTTGTGACTCGTGATTCGTGACTCGTGTAGGAGCGAGCCACGAGTAGCACTCCCGGCGAAACGAAGACAGATTCCTCAGGGGCTAAAGCCCGCAAGAGTTGCGGAGCACATGTCGGAGCTGAAGCTCCGACCCCCTAAAGAGAATAGTTGAAGCCTTAGGGCTGGAATTACCGCGAGCCAAAACCGATTCCTGATATCTGATGGCTGATATCTGATATCCAAAAAGCAACAACGGAAAGCCACCATGAATAAACTTACGATCAAGGATCTCGATTTGCGCGGGAAGCGTGTATTTATCCGCGTGGATTTCAATGTGCCCCTCAAAGATGGCGCGGTTAGCGACGACACGCGCATAAGGGAGACGCTGCCCACGTTGCGGCTGGCCATTCAAAAAGGCGGGCGGCTGGTGCTGGCTTCGCATCTCGGGCGGCCCAAGGGCGGTCCGGATGCGAAGTACTCGCTCCTTCCCGCGGCGAAAAAGCTCGAGGAGTTGATCGAGCGGCCGGTGCGCTTTGCGTCCGATTGCGCGGGGCCCGTTCCCGAATCGAAGAGCCGCAGCCTGGCCGATGGAGATATCCTGGTGCTGGAAAATGTGCGCTTTCATCCCGAGGAGGAGAAAAACGACGAAGCGTTTTCAAAACAGCTCGCGGCGCTGTGCGACGGGGTGTTCGTGTGCGACGCTTTCGGCTCGGCCCATCGGGCGCATGCCTCTGTCGTGGGCATCACAAGATTCGTGAAGCAGGCGGCGGCTGGGCTGCTGATGGAAAAGGAGCTCGCGTACCTCGGCAAGGCGGTCACCAATCCCGCGCGGCCGTTCGTGGCGATTCTGGGTGGCGCCAAGGTCAGCGACAAAATCGAAGTGGTCGAGAACCTGATGAAAATCGCCGATGCGATGCTGATCGGCGGCGGAATGGCCTACACCTTTCTTAGGGCGCAGGGGCTGGCCATCGGGAAATCGCTTGTCGAGGAGGACAAGATTGAGCTTGCAAAGAAAATCCTGGCGGACGCGAAGCAGAAGAATTTCAAGTTCCTTCTCCCGCTGGACAATGTGATCGCACGGGAATTCAAGGCCGACGCGCCGCCCAGTATCGTGGATGTCTCCGCGATACCGGCCGACCAGATGGGCCTGGACATCGGTCCGAAAACCATCGAGGCGTACAAGGCGGAGATTGCCAGGGCCAAGACCATCGTGTGGAACGGGCCGATGGGCGTGTTTGAAATGCCCGCGTTTGCCAAGGGCACGCTCGAAATCGCCAGGGCCGTGGCCGCTGCCACTACCGCAGGAGCAACATCGATCATCGGCGGCGGCGACTCCGTTGCCGCAGTGCATCAGGCCGGGCTGGCAAAACAGATTTCTCACATTTCGACCGGTGGGGGCGCGTCGCTAGAATTTCTCGGCGGCCGCAAACTTCCCGGCGTGGAGGCACTAACCAACCTATGAGCGCCACGAAACGCCGCCGGATGATCGCCGGCAACTGGAAGATGTTTAAGAACCAGGCGGACACCCGCGCGTTTTTTGCGGCGTTCAAGCCGCTGGTGGCTGGCGTGGCCAATTGCGACATCGTTATCGCTCCGCCCTTTACCAATATCCCGGTGGCCGTGGAAGCCGCCAAGGGCACCGCCATTGGGATCTCCGCTCAGGACGTTTTCTGGGAAAAGGAGGGCGCCTTCACCGGACAAATTTCCGCGGGCATGCTCGTCGAGGCGGGCTGCCGCTACACCATTGTCGGGCATTCGGAGCGCCGGCAGTTCTTCGGAGACACAAATGAGACCGTCCTGAGAAAGGCGAAGGCCGCGTTGGCCGCCGGGCTTACGGCGATCGTCTGCATCGGGGAGATGCTTGCGGACCACGAAGCCGGCAATACGGAAAAAGTCATCGAAACGCAATTCAAAGGCAGCGTGGGCGCGTTGACCCCGGAGGAGTTCTCCCGTATTCTGATAGCTTACGAGCCGGTGTGGGCAATCGGCACGGGCCGCACGGCAACTCCGGAAATCGCGGAGGCGGTGCATAGGTACGTTCGCCAGTGTGCTGCGGAGCAGTTTTCCGCCGGCCATGCCTCCGCGTTGCGCATCCTTTATGGCGGCAGCGTCAAGCCCGACAATATTCAGGGATTGATGGCGCAGGAAGAGCTTGATGGCGCGTTGGTAGGCGGCGCGAGCCTGGATGCGAAGTCGTTCGCGAGCTTAGTCAAGGATTGGCCCCGCTAGGGCAGCGTGAACCCGGCCGCACGCTGAGAATCGCATTTTAAGATTTAAAATTGAGGTGCAGGAAATGCCAGGTTGGATGAAATGGACAATCTCGTTGCTCATCGGCTTCGGGATTATTTTAATTGGTTTCCGCTTTTTGCCTTGGCTGCTCACGGCTTTTTTCGTGATGAACTGCTTGGTGCTCATCATCGTCGTATTGCTGCAGAGCGGCAAGGCCGCGGATCTTGCCGGTGCCTTCGGCGGTGCAGGCAGCCAGACCGCGTTCGGCCCGCGCGGGGCGGCCACCGTGCTCTCTCAGGCCACCACTTGGTGCGCCGTGATGTTCATGATTTGCGCGCTGGCGATGGTGGTGCGCGTGGACCGCAGCGTGGACCAGGGCGGCTCGATCTTGCAGAAATTTTCGAAGCCCGCTCCGGCGCCGGCCAAGCCCTCCCCGGTAACACCGGCCCCGGCTACACCGCCTGCCGCGCCGCAATCCTCGACACCGCAAGCGCCGGCTCCGGCGACGCCCGCCAAGCCGTAAGGGGAGTTCCCGCTGCTCAATTTCAGGGCATCTTTCGCAGCCAGTTTGGAAAAGCACCACACGCGCCTTGCCCGTTTTTCCCGGCGCGGCTACAATGAAAGTTGATTTCCTCAGTGCGGTCGTGGCGGAACTGGCAGACGCACCAGCTTGAGGGGCTGGCGGTAGCAATACCGTGGTGGTTCGAATCCACTCGACCGCACCAAATTTTTTCCAAAATTCCGATCAATTGTGGAACTTCCGGCCTTAACACGTCGGTTACGCCAGCGCTTCCTTTGGTTGAACGTCGCGGTTGATCTTGTCTTCCGTCTCCCGTCTCGCAATCGTCAGGTCATAGTGCGTCTGAAGATTCAGCCAGAACTCAGGCGTGGTACCGAAGAAGCGCGCCAGCCGCAGAGCCATCTCGGAAGTGATCCCGCGCTCCTCCTTCACGATTTCATAAATGCTCGGAGGACCGACTCGCAAGGCGAGAGCAAGCTTGTTGGGGTTCAGCCCAAACGGGATCATAAACTCCTCACGAAGAATCTCTCCAGGGTGAATTGGCTTCAATTTCGTCATGCTCACCTCTCAGTGATAATCAGTGATCTCAACGCTGTATGCATCGCCTTCTCGCCACTCGAAACATACACGATACTGATCGTTGATCCGGATAGCGTAATATCCCTTAGGGTCCCCTCCAGCTTTTCAAGCCGGTTGCCGGGAGGAACTCTCAAGTCATCCAGTCTTGCAGCCACGTGCAACATTTTGAGTTTGCGGCGTGCAACGGTTTCTATTGATCGCCACCGGTTGACTCGTTCGTCGTTGAACAGATGCTGGGTATCCTCCGTTTTGAAGGACTTGATCACATGCGCAGGATATACTGCGATGGATTAAACGTCAAGGGTTAACTCCTCGCGAAATCCTCCAAACTCGCTGAGGCTAAATTGTTCGATGCGCTACTTCGGCGGGGCGCCGATGGCCGAGGTCCCCACGACTAGATACTCGTATTTTTTGCCGTCTGCTTTGAACTTCATTTTGTCTTTGTCGAGCCTGAAATCGATGGGAGTATTGCCGGCAGAATGGCTTTCTCGGCGGGCTTTTCCTGGCGGATCTGGTATTCCGTGGTCGCCGTCCGGACGGTGTACTGCTGACAGAGCACATCCGCGGATTTTTTCTTGCCTTGATCCTTGGTGCCGCACTCGACGGATTTTTCGGGAATCATCGTGGCCGCTGCGGGTTGCGGAGCCGCTGAGCCGGCGGAAGCACCGAGGGCCAGAACTGTTATTGCCAGGAGCTTTTTCTTCATCTCTTTCTCCTTCCGATAGGGGCCGTGAATTCCAAGCATGCCGCTGTTTCCGTTTTATGCCACGGCTGTTTGCGTCCTGCTGTTATCATTTCTGTATGGCCCTGGAACTTTCCGAAGTGGAAGCCCGCGTACTCGGGGCGCTGGTCGAGAAGGAGACGACCACGCCGGAATACTACCCGCTCTCTTTGAACGCGCTGGTCAACGCTTGCAATCAGAAGTCCAACCGTGAGCCGGTAATGACTCTAAACGAGGAGGCCGTGAGGAAGGCCCTGCGAAACTTGACCGATCAAGGCATGGCGCGTTCCGCGAGCGGAGACTCTCGCGTGCCGAAATTCGAGCATCGCCTCAACGAACTTTATAACTTCCATCGCCACGAAATTGCCGTGCTCTGTGTGTTGTTACTTCGAGGGCCTCAGACGCCCGGGGAATTGCGCACACGCGGGGAGCGGATGTACGCCTTTGAAGATTTGGAGGCAGTGCACTCCGCGCTGAACCTGCTGATGCGCCGCGAACCGCCGCTCGTGAAAATTCTGCCGCGCCAGCCGGGAACCAAGGAATCGCGCTACATGCACCTGCTCTCGGGCGATGCAGATCCAGCGGAATCCGCCGCCGCTGCCGGCGATGCGTTTCACGCAGACGGGACACATCCACCGGGACCGTCTTCAGCCGCTGCCGCCCGCATCGGCGAACTCGAAACCGAAGTAAGCTCCCTGCGGCGCGAACTGGAGACTCTCCGAGAACAATTCGCCGCATTCCAGAAACAATTCCAATAAGCCGGTTCACGCCCTCATTTTTTGTGGAAAACGGCGCGGACAACGGAGGCCAGGCCTCGGTGCATGCGGCCCTCGTCCAACTCCCGTTCTTTCTCTTCCAATTCCAGCGCTTCCGCCGGGGCAAAATCGCGGCGCAGCATCTCCGCGGTATAGAGCAATTCCGCCTGCTTGGGACCGCCGGAGGAATGCTGGAGTTGCGATGGAGTAAAGGCCTCCAGGATCACCAGGCCACCGGGCTTCACCGCGCGCAACATGGAAGCGTGGACCTTCACGCGTGGCTCCGGCGGCAAATGCAGAAAGATGGAAACCACCGCATCCAATTCCTCCGGCCAATTCCATACGGAGAGATCGCCGAGTTCGATCCTCATGCTCAAACCGGCCGCCCGAGCCGCGTTCTGCGCGCGCTCCACTCCCACGGGCGAAAGATCGACCGTGTGCACCTGCAATCCCTGCGTGGCCAACCAGATGCCGTTGCGGCCGTAGCCATCTGCCGGCACCAGCACCTTCATCCCTGGCTGGAGTCGAAACGCCTGCGCTTGCAAGAAATCGTTCGGCGCGTCGCCATACACCGGCTCCGCCTGGGAGAATCGCTCATCCCACATTTTCTGCGGATGCGCCCACCTGTCCGTCGTCATGCTTTCGCTCCCTTCTCATTTTATTCCAAATCTGGCGAGGGTGCGGCCCCACAGGCTGCGGAAAAACAGGAGAAGAGCTTTCTTCAGAAGCTGAAGCCCATCGGATATGCGGCCTTTACGCCGGGGCTGCAGCCCCGGCCTCCTAAAGAAAGGGCTTATTCCGCAGCCTGTCCAGCCGTGCCACACCGACGGAGATAGGGGCGGCCGCTGAAAAGGACGACCTAGCCGCTCGAATGATTTATGAGCCGCGTCTAGTATTTTTCAATTATTGCGCACGTTTTCCCGGGGACTAGAATGAGCGCAAGTGTTTTTTGTGTGCGCCTCAAACACGGACACCCGCGAGGCAACTGCATTTCGTAACGTCGAGATAAATGCCGCGGTTCGCACTCCTTTGAGCGAGCTTGCAGCGAATAGCGCCCCTGGCATCGCCCCGTTGCGCTGCTGGGAATCCCCAGATCTGGAGATTCCGTGAAGAACTTGCTCGTTTGTCTGTCGCTGCTGTTGGCCGCTACGGCGATCCGCGCACAAGAGCCCGATTCGCAACCGATCCAAATCGGTGGCGTCACTTTTTCCGGCAACATTCGCGAGAGATATGAAGCCTGGGACTGGTTTGAGCCCGCCAGCGGCAACAATCTCTATGGCTTTTCGGGAACCGTAGTGCGTTTTGGGTTTTCCCAAAGGCACGAGCACTACGACTGGAACATCGAGTTTGAGGCGCCGATTCTGCTCGGCATTCCGGACCAGGCGGTCCATCCGGTTCCCTTAGGACAATATGGGTTGGGAGGATCGTATTATGCGGCGAATGACAACAGCCGGAACTCCGCGTTTATCTTCCCGAAGCAGCTATTTCTCCGAGTAAAGGGAGAACATGACAGCTTGCGCATGGGGCGCATGGAATTCACCGACGGCAGCGAGGTGACGCCAAAGGATCCTACATTGGCATCGCTGAAGGCGGACCGAATCGGCCAGCGATTGCTCGGAAATTTCGGCTATTCGGATGTGATGAGAAGTTTTGACGGCTTGCAGTTTCTCTATGGCAACGGTCCATGGAATTTCACGGCCGTGAGCGCGATCCCGACACGCGGTGTGTTCCAGGTTGATGGGTGGGGATGGGTGAAGACTCCCGTCACCTATGTAGCGCTCACACGCCAGGCGGAATTCAATAGGACTCACGCAGAGTGGCGCATTTTTGGAATCTACTACAACGACGACCGCCCTGTCGTGAAGACGGACAACCGCCCCGCCTCCGCTCGCGCCACGGACCTCGGTGGCGTCAACATCGGCACCTATGGCGGACATTTCATTTTGTCCGCGCGCACCGAAGCGGGCACATTCGATCTGTTAGGTTGGGGCGCGCTGCAGAGCGGCAGTTGGGGAGAGCTGACGCAGCGCTCTGGCGCGGGTGCGCTGGAAGGAGGCTGGCAACCAACCTTCGCCAGCCGTGTTCGTCCCTGGTTTCGCGTTGGATACTATTATTCCAGCGGCGATGGGAATGCCGCGGACGGCACGCATGGCACATTCTTTGCCATACTCCCCACGCCTCGCATCTACGCGCGCTTTCCGTTTTTCAATTCCATGAACAACACGGACGCCTTCGTCGAAGTGATGCTGCGCCCATCCAAAGCATTTACCATCCGAAGCGACGTGCACGGACTCTGGCTGAGCAATAGCCACGATTTGTGGTATTCGGGCGGCGGCGCGTTCCAGCCGACAACTTTCGGTTTCAACGGCAGGCCCTCCAATGGCGCCCGATCTCTCGCCACTCTTTATGACATCAGCGGCGACTACAAGTTCAAGTACGGTATTTCGCTGGGCCTCTACTTTGGCTATGCGGTCGGGGGCGAAGTGATCAAGAAAATCTATCCCGTCAACGCCAACGGCGCGCTTGGGTTCACGGAGTTGAACTACCGGTTCTAACCGTCTATAGCCTCGATGGCCATGGCCCCCATAACCCACGGAAAAGCAACTCTCGCCAACTTTTGGCATCCCATTCCGATAAGAGCAAACCGGAAACTGACCTGAGGCGGTGACCACCGATTCTTGCAATTTCCGGGACAGGCTGTAAGATACGAAGTTGAGTCAGGGCGCTCCGGCAGTCGAAACTGCTTCGAACATGGTCACTTACGACGAAGGCGGCAACGCCTCCCCATCTACCGGCTCTGGCCTCCTCTCCCGCGTCTTCTCCACGCGCCACAAAACCATTGGCCTGCAATATCTTTGGATCTCCCTGGCCAGCGTGCTGGTAGGCATGGTGCTTTCCGCGCTTCTGCGCGCGCACGCCTCCTGGCCCGATGCCCCAATTCCATTTTTCGGTGGGCTGGAGAACACGCCGGAACGTTACGCGGCCATGCGCTTGCTGCACGGTTCGCTGATGGTGTTCTTCGTTCTGACGGCGGCGCCGCAGCTCGGCTTCGGCAATTTTCTGCTGCCCCTTCAGATTGGCGCGGAGGAGATGGCCTTTCCCACGCTGAATTGCCTCTCGCTTTGGATGACCGTGGGGTCACTCGCCGGCATGACCGCTTCCTTTTTCCGGCCGCTCGGCCAGGGCATCGACCTCTGGCTGGGCAGCGCGGCGATTTTTTCCCTTGCCGCGCTTCTTAGCGCCCTGAATTTTTGCGTCACCACTATCGAGCTGCGCACGAAGGGCATGACTTTGCCCCGCATGCCCGTAACCGTGTGGGCCTGGTTCGTTAACGCCATCCTGAGCATGCTGATCTTCAGCGTACTTCTGGCCGGTTGCACCGCGGTGCTTTCCGATCGCCTGCTCGGCTCCAATTTTTTCAGCTCCGCGGCCTTCCTGGCGCAACAGCCGCAGAATCTTGTGCGCCAGGGGAGCTTGCCTGTGCTCTGGCAGCGGCTTTTCTGGTATTTTGCCCAGGCGGAAGTGTACGTCGCCATGCTGCCGTGCTTTGGAATTATCACGCATTTGGTCGCCACGTTTGCGCGTAAGCCGGTCTGGAAGGAACGTCTCGTGGTGCTTTCCATTTGCGGCGTGGGGCTCATCGGTTTCTGCGTGTGGGGCTACCACATGTTCGCCACGGGCATGAATCCCTATGCGCCGCTGGTTTTCTCCGTGCTCGCTTCTTCGCTCGGCGTTCCGGCCGCGTTCCTGCTGGCCAGTTGGCTCTGCACGCTTTGGAATGGGCGCGTGCAGTTCAACACCTCGGCCTTGTTTGCGACAGGTTTTATTTCCTTGTTCATCGCCGGCGGGCTTTCCGGAATTTTTCTGGCGCGCCACGATCTTTCGCGCGCCGCCGTCAGCGAGGATTTCGTGGTCGGCCACTTCCACTTGGTGATGGGCGTGGCCGCAACCTTCGCGATTCTCGCAGGACTCTTCTTCTGGTTCCCGAAGCTCTTCGGCTGCCGCATGAATGAGACGCTGGGGAAAGTACATTTCTGGCTGACGTTCGCCGGTGTCTACTGCATATTCATGCCCATGCATTGGCTGGGGCTGGTGACGCAATCGAATCATTTGCCGGAAGCGCAGCGACTGGCCATCGCTTCGTCGGGGGCGTCGATTCGCATGCTGGTCACGGCGGCCACCATCTGGACGGTCGCGGCACAGTTTCTCTTCGTGGCAAATTTCTTCGGTAGCCTGTTGCGGAGGAAAAAGGCCGAGGAAAATAACCCCTGGCGAGCCACGACCCTCGAATGGAGTATCGCCTCCCCCGCCCCGGAAGAGAATTTCGGTGCCGCGGCGCCGGTGGTTTACCGCGGAGCGTACGAGCGCTCTGGGTCAGCTGTGGATGAATTTGCGCCTCAGCACCTCGCGCCCGAGCTGCTGGCGTAAGAGCCGCATCGAGTCAACGAAAGGAACCGCATGCCGGGCACAATCACAACTCACGAAATCGAGCTAATCATCGAGAAGAAGGGCGGCGGTGGAGGCGGCGATCTGCCTCCGGCAGGGGGAGACGGCGGCGGAGGCGACGGCAAGAAGCGGCCGAATCGGCCCATTTCACCAAGCCGATATTACACGGGAATCGCCATTGGCATTGTTTCCGTGCTGATGTTCTTCATGGCCCTGGCGAGCGCATTTCTTGTGCGCAAGGGCGGCTCCGATTGGGTGCCCGTGCACATCCCCGCTCTACTGTGGTTCAACACGGCCGTGCTGCTCGCGAGCAGCGGAACTTTGGAAGTAGCCCGAAAGCGGATTGCCCTCCCGGATGCCCCAGGCTTCAAGAGATTCTGGCTGGTGACGACCATTCTTGGCGTGGCTTTCCTGATCGGCCAGGTGGTGGCTTGGCGCACTCTGGTCAAGCAGGGAATCTACCTCGCGAGCAATCCAGCAAGCAGCTTTTTTTATATTTTCACCGGCGCCCACGGGCTGCACCTGATCGGCGGCGTCTGCGCACTGCTCTATGTCGGGCATCGGAATTTTGCGCGTACACAGGTGACCCAGGCGGTGGCCGCGGAAGTGATGTCCTACTACTGGCATTTCATGGACGCGCTCTGGCTGTTCCTTCTCGCCTTGTTGTATCTCGGCAAATGAATGTTGGGCGCGCGTCAGGGGGGCGCTGGCTTCCTCGTCTGCCCGATTTCTGCGCTACACCAGGACCAGGTTTGGCGTGTTCGCAAGCACGAACGTTCTTGCGAAGCCGAGGTGCAGCCCTTCAAAACTCAACGTAAACAGTGGTGGTCCCGACCCTGAATTGGGTTGGGGAAAGAGATCTCCTCAGAAGAACAGCTTCAAGGCCACTTGCATCTGCCGCGCGCTGGTTGTTCCATCGGGCCGCGTGAGGGTCGTGTTCGACTGGCTGAAATTCGCTTCTCCCGGAAAGTAGATATTATTCGGCTGTGAAAATTGCGCGTGATTGAAAAGGTTAAATACCTCCAGGCGGAATTGCAGCTTTAGTTTTTCCGTAAGTGCGGTGTCTTTCAAAGTAGCCAGGTCGATGTTATACAAGCCCGGCCCATAAAACTCATTTTTGCCGGTGTTCGGCTGTACGTCGAATGGCGTGATGTAAATGCTCGCGGCATTCGGCCCTGTAAACGTTTTGTCCGTGCCCGGGAGCTGCGCGACGCTACCCTGCTGGCTGACGCGGGCAAGCTCACCGGTGTGATTGCTGTCGGTGTCGCCAAAGACGTCGAACGGGTGCCCGGTCTGCGCATCGATGATCCCGGTCAGCGACCAGCCTTCCAAGATTCGCCCGGCAAACCCCTCGTTTAAATGCCCGCGGCCGCGGCCCATGTTCGGTTCATAGATAAAATTGATGACCGCGCGGTGGCGGATGTCAAAGTCCGAATTGCCACGCTCTGCCGCCAAGTCGAAAGTATTGCGAGGCAAAGTTCCATTGTTTCCCGCAGGTACGAGGGGATCATTGATGTCATCGATGGCATGAGAGAAGGTGTATGCAAATTGGAATTGTAGGCCATGGGAAAATTGCTTCTGCAAATTTACTTGCAGGGCGTTGTAGATGGAGTTGCCAATAGATTTGTAAAGGACAGCCCCGGGTCCCGAGCCAAAAAGGCCGGTGCCGAGGCTGTAAAAAGCATTGTTATTGACGGCATTGGAGGGAAGCGTGCCGAAGAAATCCTGCCCAGCCCAGAGATTCGCAAATTGAAGGGTGGAGGTGTCGCATTGGCCGCTGGGCGTCGCAAACCCCGTGTTGGCCGGGTTACCTGGAACGCAGAAAGCGAGTAGATTCGAAACCAGTTGAGGCTGCGGCGGGTTTCCGTCCACGGCGCGGAAAAGGTGGTTGCCCTTGGTGCCCACGTAATTCACTTCCAGCGTGAGCGTCGGCGTGATGGCATGCTGAACGCCAAAGTTCCAGTTCTGGCTGATGGGTGTTTTCAGATTGGGATCCACCAAAAAAACGACAGCAAACGCTTCATTCCCGACCTCCAGCGGATTTGCCGGTGTGAGCGTCGCGAGCGGCGTGACCTGCGATAGGGGCGCATCAGGACTGCTCGAGGCCGTAAGAGCAAAGGGCGGATTCCCCCGGCTATTTCCAAAGAGGTTGCCGAACAAACGATCGTGGAAGATGCCATAGCCGGCACGAATCGAGGTGCGGCCCTTCCCGAAAGGATCCCAGGCCAGCCCGATGCGCGGCTCGAGATTGTTGTACTGGTTCTTGTAGAGTGTCTCTCCGGTGCCGGGACCCACGATCGAGAAAGTGAAGACTTGACCTGGGGCAAGAGGTGCGCTGGGGTCGGCGAAGAGATTGGACAGGTTGTTGTTCACTTCAAACGGCACGCCGAAGTATTCATAGCGCAAGCCGTACGTGGCAGTCAGATTAGGCAGCAACTTCCAAGTATCCTGGACAAACCCGGCCCATTCGCGCTGCCGGAATCCGCGCAGGTCGTTGGAATCGCGCACCTGATTCTTATCGAAATATTGCGTCTGCGACTGTCCATTTACATATCCGAGAAGAGTGAGGACGGAATCTTCCGTCGTGATGTCGTTGACAAGCGGCGAGGTGGGAGGAAGAGCCATAACTCCCGCAACCGAGTAGCTCAGGAAATTCAAAAACGTCCGGGTCCCAAAACCATCAAAGGAGTTGGAGTACACATCGCGAAACTCCGCCCCCCACTTGAAGAGATGACGTCCACGAGAGTAGGTCAGGCTGTCCAAGGTCTGATACGTTCCCGTGAACCGGGCCTGCCCGTCCGAATCGCTGAGAGCAAAGCAGCCAAAGCCGGAGAACGGTATGTCGAAGTCCGAGCCTGTGCCGACGGCGTCAATTTGCCCAAAACTGTCGATGACTTTGGCTCCGTTACAGCCGAATAGCTGATGAGAGCGGTTGCCCCCGAAGTGGAACTCATTGATGAGCTTGTCGGTGAGCGTGGAAGTGAGAGCGATAGAAGCGTTCTGGTTGCGAAGATAGAGGCTGGTTCCCCCCAAATCGTTGGGCAGGAAGTCCATGTGGTCGAAATCTGGATCGCTGGCCTCGTCGTAGGAGTAACGCACGCTGAGCACATGTTTCTTGGAGAGGTTGTAGTCCACTTTGATGGTAAAGGTGTCGGACTGAAGACGGGAAACACTGGGGTAGAAGAGTGTGCCGGAGAGGCCAGGATACACAGGTGGCCCATTTGGATTGGGATACAATGCGAAAATTTTCTGCATGGAGGGATCGAGGGGAAGGGCAGATCCGTTCGGCCCGAGAGTATTATCGAGAGCGTTCACGGGATCGGGCATGCCGGTAACGGGATCAGGAGCGGTGAACACTCCGGTTTTGAAGGCAGCCGTGGGGACCGTGCTGGCATTGGTCAGCGTCGTGATAAACCGTTGTCCTTCATAGTTCACGAACCAAAACGCTTTATCCTTCTTGATCGGCCCGCCCGCAGAAGCCCCAAAATCGTTGCGCGTGTAGGGGTTTTGCGGCGTACCCGGAACGTGGTTGAAAAAGTCTCGCGCACCCAAGGCGTTATATCGCCCGAACCAGTAGGCATCACCGTGCAAATCGTTCGTGCCTCCGCGCGTGAGCACCTGGATTACGGCGCCGTTGTTGCGCCCATACTCGGGCGCAGAGTTATTCGTAATCACACGGAATTCCTGAGCAGAGTTCGGATTCAGCGCGTTCAGCCCCTTCGGCGCTCCTGGGACGTCGGTATCGTTGTTATCGACCCCATCGAGCAGGAAGTTGTTATCGCGTTCACTGGCGCCATTGGTGGAAAAGCCGCCAAGTCCCGGGCTGATGCTTTGATTGACCCCCGGGCTCAACAGGATGAGCGTGTAAGGGTCGCGCGTCAAAAGCGGAAGTTCCTGGATGCGTTTCGCGTCCACCAGATTGCTGATTTGCGCGTTTTCCAGTTCGATGGTAGGAAGTTCCGACGCTTTCACTTCCACTGTTGTTGCGACCGCGCCCAGTTGGAGATGAGCCTCGAAGGTGAACGATTGGTTCACGGTCAAAGTGAGGTCTTCGATGTGAGTCGCCTTAAAACCATCGCGTTCCACGGTGATCGAATAGGCTCCGGGAGCGACGTTGGTGAACCAAAAGACGCCGTCGTCATTGGTCGCAACGTCATGCGAGATGCCGGTTTGTGTGTTCAGGAGCGTGACTTTGGCGCCGCTGAGGACTTGCTCGGTTGGGTCGCGGATCACGCCGCCCACGCTGGCCGTTTGCCCTTCTGCCGACCCCGGCAGAAAGAGAGGCAAGAACACACATAGAGCAAGGCAGCTGATGTATAGAATGCGCTTCATCGAATTCCCCCAACGCGAGAGATGTTTGGCCTGGCCGAAGGGAGCCTGCAACAGCATTCCGCGCAAGAGCTCCAAGAATGACACGGCCACCCCGGCCGTTCAGATGGAGCACAGTTTAGCACTAAGCCAGCGTGGGCAAGGAACTTTCGTTGCGACAAGGATGCTTCTAGCAACTAGAAAACTTAGCGCAGGCGGGCAGGGGGATCGGCGCTAGGCGGGAGGGATTTGATCGTCGGACGATTGCTACTGTCTGCCAGAACTTTGCCCGGGGAGGGCTGTGGGATGCCAATGCCCGCGTTCCGGTCGAGATGATCCTTGGCACAGGCAGGGCAGTAACCTTTGCCGGTGTCTTCATCGCGCTGGCTGGCCAGTTCGTAGCAGCCGCACACGCAGTCGCAGTATCCGGTCTCCGAAGCGGTTTTGATGGGTTGGAGTGTCATGGCGTCTCTCCAGCAGAAGATAACATGAGGCGAGGAAGAGGATGAAGAGAATATGGAGGGGGATATAGAGCACGCTAACGTTCAGGCTCGGAGCCACGAGTTCAAGCGAGAGTTCCGCGCTCGCGCACTACGCCCTCAGTCTCTTCGGCTGTTCTATGCGTTCAGGTTCTTCAATTGCGTCAGCCCGAACGGGGATTCCAGACTTTCCCGTAGTTGGATCCAGTTCTGCTCCGGAATGGACAGGAACACCTCGACAATCTTCGGGTCGAATTGCGTGCCCGAACACCGCCGAATCTCTTCTCGCGCATGGGACATGGGCAGAGCCCGGCGATAAGGACGGTCGCTAATCATGGCGTCCAGCGCGTCGGCAATCGAAAAGATTCGCGCCCCGAGAGGTATTTGCTCGCCGCGCAACTGGTGCGGGTACCCGCTTCCATCGAAGAACTCCTGGTGCGCCAGGACGATTTCCGCGGCGTCACGAAGAAACGGGATGCGCCTCAGCATGTTATAGCCGATCTCGCAATGCGTGCGCATAATCCGTTTTTCATCTTCGTCCAGCGGGCCGGGCTTGCGCAGGATCGAATCGGGCACCGCCATCTTGCCGATGTCGTGCAGGAAGGCCGCGCGCGCCAGGACCGGAAGGTACTCGCGCGACACCGGAACGATCCGCGCGATGGAAATCGTGAACGTAGTCACGCGCTGGCAATGCCCTTCGGTTTCGGCATCTTTCAAGTCCAACGCACTTCCCAGCGCTTCCAACGTATCGTCGTACGATTGCTCCAATTCAATATGTTTTGCGGTCAATTCGGCGGTGCGCTCCTCCACTTTCCTTTCCAGTTCGCGTTGGTAATCGCGGTTTTCGATCACCAGCCGGCGGTGTTGCAGTGCGCGCCCAACGCCGTGATACAGCTGATCTTTCTCAAAAGGCTTCAAGATATAGTCGTACGCGCCCCGGCGGATGGCCTCGAGCGCGGTCGAGATATCGTGGATGGCGGTCACCATGATTACCGGCACTTCCGGGTCATAACTTCGCAACCATTCCAAAAGATTGATCCCATCCATTTCCGGCATAATCATATCGCTCAGAACCAGATCGGGCGTCTCTTTGCGCACGAACTCTTGCGCGGAGCGGCCGTTGCTCACCGCGGTGCACCGGTACCCCCGGGACTCCAGCATGGTCGAGACTACCTCTCGAATCGCCTCTTCATCGTCGACTACAAGAATGTGATCTACATTCACGGTGGTGTTGCCCCCACCTAGCATTATACGGGACGGCACAGCGTCTTTGTGACGCCCTTGCCCAGTATGAAAACAGCATGTTAGCGTCAATGCACGCGGCGCCTGCTCCCCTCTTCGGATGCGGACGCCTGTTCTAGCTTTATCCAAATCTGGTTTGAGCACTTGGGAGGGTCCGCTTTGGCGCCGAATCAAGGCCTCCAGGGAATTTCCTTCGTTGAGGCGACTGTCTGCCTCACTCTGTTGGTTTTGTTCGTTCATCTCAAGCGTGATAATTCCGGTACTTTCTATCGTTTGTGGCTTATTGGCTGGATTTGCCTCACCGTTTCTTCCTTCTGCGAGCTGACCATGTTCTATGCCCAATTCCCGGGGCTTCAGGTGGCCGTTTCTGGCGCGGGAGCTGCGGCGCTGGCACTATTCCTCGCGTCCATCGTGCAATACACTATTGCGCAAAGCCGGCTCTACTGGCCCATGTTGTGGCTGACGGCCTTCTTGGCATTAACCGCGAGTTATTACCAGAGCAGGGTCTTGCGGGGAGGCGCGATCCCGTGGGAGACCGCAATCCTGGAGACCCTCACCTGTATCTTCGCCGGCATGTTTCTATGGCGGGCCTCCAGTTCCAGGTCCGGCCATGGGGGCAAGTTGCTGGCTGGAGCTCTCCTGCTTCTGGGATTGAATTCGCTGGACCGCCCGCAATGGAGCTACGGAGAAGTCCATCTCCTGCGTTTTGCGTTCGACCATTTCCTGAATGCCAGCCTGGGAATCGGCATGATCGTACTGCTGCTGGAATCAGCACGCTCGCGGTCGGAAGAAATCAGCGAAAAAATGAGGCAGTTCACCATGCTGACGGCCTCCAGCAGCCAGTCTCTTTCGCTTCAGGAACTTTTGCAGAAAGTCTTGAGTCAGATCACCGAGAGCCTGAACGCCAGTCATGGGGTCATTCGGCTGCTGCAAGGCAAGGGCGACACCTCTGAATTCGTCGCGTGCGCTTCCGTGGGATTTTCCGAGAGTTACCTTCGGCAACATCAAGTGCTCTGCTTGAACCGAACGTGGGTGCAGGAAGTCCTCAAGGAAGAACATCGCATTTCCCGCTTTGAGGACGAAAAGGACCTCCAGGTCCGTCACGCCATGGCAGAGGCCGGTATTACCCAACTCATTTCCGTACCGCTCTGTGGCAAGGAAGGCCCCGTGGGGCTCCTAAATATTGGCGCGCTGCCTGGACAACGCTTCCAGGAAGATGAGTTGGCCTACCTGGTCAACGTCGCCAATTTCCTCGGTACCACCATCGAAAACGTCAACCTCTTCGAGCAGATCAAGGCTGTTCAACAGCAGTGGGTCTATACCTTCGATTCCATCGGCGACCCGATTCTCGTGCATGACGAACATGGCCGGATTCTCCGGACCAACGCCCGCCTCGCCCAGCTCCTGGACCGCAAGAGCCGAGCGCTGGTCGGCCGCGCCGTCAGCGACCTCTTCAGCCCCCGCGAAGCCGCTTTCACCCTGTGCCCCTATTGCGAGGGGGTGTCCGGCGAAGGGGACTCTCCGGATCCCTGGCTCCAGGGCTACTTCCTCGCCTCGAATTCCCGCTTTACCGATCCGGCCGGGAGGAATCTCGGCACCGTCCACGTGCTGAAAGATATTACCGAACGAAAGAAGGCCGAGGAAAAGTACCGTACGCTTGTAGCGAGCGTGCAAGAAGGCGTATTCATCGCCACGCTCCAGGCGCGCTTCCTCGATTTCAATGACGCTCTCATGCGTATCACCGGCTATGAGGATCGCGAAGAACTGTTAAGTTTGGACCTCGCGCAAAACCTGTACGTCAACCCTGCTGAATGCGAGCGGCTGAAAAAACTCCTCCATGAGCACGGCTCCGTGAATGACTTCGAATTCGATATTCGCCGCAAGGACGGCGAAATCCGCACCGTCAGCGAATCCTCCACGGCCGTGCGCGATTCCACGGGAAACGTCATCGCCTATCAGGGCTTCCTGCTGGACGTCAGCGAGCGCCGCCGCGCGGAACAGCAGATCCGGCGCCGCAATCGTGAGCTTGTCGTGCTGAACTCCATTGCCGAGACTCTTTCCATTTGCCTGGATCTGGGCGAGTCTGTCCATCGCGCCTTGCGGCAGATTTTGGAGCTCTTTGAACTGGACGCGGCTTCCCTCTATCTCGTGGATTCCGGCGGGGCCACCTTACGGCGGCTGGCGGCTGTTGGACATCGTTCGGAGTTCGCCCGCAGTGCTCCAGTAGTCACTCTCCCGGCCGGCTTGATTCAGCAACTTCGCGCCACCCACGCCACCTTCCTCCCCGTCCAAGGCCTTCCCCTACCCCCTGTCGTGCGCGAAATTCAGAAAAAGGAAGAAATCGAGTCTGCCTATGTGGTTACCCTCTGGTCGAAGGAAGAAATCATGGGCGGACTTGTCGTGGGAAGCCGCGGGGTGCGAGAGTTTTCCGTCGCTGATATCAGTCTGCTGACTGCCGTTGGGGGCCAATTGGCTAGCGCCATCGATCGCAGCCGCCTGTACGAGGAGACGCGTCAGGCCTACGAAAATCTCCGGCGAACCCAGGAGCAACTGGTCCACAGTGAAAAGCTTGCGGCGGTCGGCCAGCTCATCTCCGGTGTCGCTCACGAGTTGAACAATCCTCTCACCGCAATTCTCGGCTATAGCCAGCTGCTGACGGCAAACGGCGAAGTTGGCCCCCTGGCCCATGGATACAACGAAAAACTTTACAAGCAGGCGCTGCGCACGCACCGCATTGTGCAGAACCTGCTGAGCTTCGCCCGCCAGCACAAACCCGAGCGAGTTCCGGTCCGCCTGAATGGCATTCTTGAGGACACCTTGGCTTTGCGCGATTACGATCTGCGCATGGGCAAAATCCGTGTCCATCTCGATTTCGCTGCGGAGTTGCCCGAGGTGCCCGCAGACCCCCACCAGGTCCAGCAGGTATTCCTCAACCTAATCAATAACGCCGTCGATGCCATTCTGGAAATTGGCCCCGAAGGAGATCTTTGGGTGCGTACGGGCGCGGAGGCCAGTCAGGTCTTCGTGGAATTTACGGACAGCGGGCCCGGCGTGAAAGAACCATCCCGCGTTTTTGACCCGTTCTACACCACCAAGCCGGTGGGCAAGGGGACCGGTCTTGGCCTGAGCATCTGTTACGGCATCATCTCCGAGCATGACGGCAGGATTCTGGTCAAAAATGGGCCCGAGCGTGGCGCCACATTCCGCGTTGAACTCCCCCTGCGTTCGAAGGGCAATGGTCCACAGACTAAGGAAGCGGACGTCGCGCATGCGGCGCGCAGCCGCCGGATTCTTGTGGTGGATTCGAATGAATTGGTGCTGGAAGCGGTCGCGGGACTACTGACGGAGAGCAGTCACCTGGTGACCACTTCGAAGTCCCTGGTGGAAGCTCGCCGGCTGGTGGCCACCCGGGAATTTGATCTGGTCGTGGCCGAATGGCAGATGGTCTTCCAGGGCGAACTTCCAGCCTCTCACTCGGGGACTGCGAAAGACGCGCCTGGCTTGGGATCGCGCGTGCTCTGGATGAGTTCGGTTTCGGCGGAGGAACAGGGGCCTGCGCACTTTCTCCCGCCGGACGCCGCTGTTCTGCAAAAACCCATTCAGGCCGGCGAACTCTATGCCGCGGTTGAGGCCATGTTACTTCGCGCTGTCGCGCCCCTTCTCCAGGAATGAGGGGAATTCGGAAGCGTTCGAGGCTCGTTCCCCGAGGCTCGCGGTCGCGGCCTCCAGCCCGAGCGTCAATTCTCCCTCCATATCGGAAATAGTTCCGAAGACGTTCCACGGTTGCAGGCCCAGGCGCAAACGCCAGCGTAAATAGCGGCAACTGAGCACGAAGCGCATATTCCGCTTGAAACGCTCGAATTCGTGCATGGGAATGACCGCGGGCGTAATCGTTGCCAGGATGCGCGAAGCGTCCAGCAGAAGCCGATACTCGTCCTCCAGATAATCCAGGTACCGCAGTGCGATGCGCTTGCGTTCCACGCGCAACCGGCCGGCCAGTTCTCCATGACCGCCAACGCGCAGAAATTCGGTATCCTCCTCTCGCAACGATTGCAGAATTTGCGGCAACCGTGCGTAGTGCCGCTCTTCCGATAGGGCTTCGAGCACTTCGTTGGTGGACATTAGCCTGCGCTTGGGTGGCCGGAGGGCCCAGACAAGCAGGAGGACGAGCAAGACTGGGATGGCGATGAAGAGCGCAAAAGAGAGGCTCATGAACGTGAATCCTTGCCGCGTTGAAGATGAGTGAGGCGCTCATTCAGGAGCTGAAGACGGGCATTCGCTTCCAGGGAGAGTTTCGCGTAGGTTTCAGGAGAAACGAGCGCGGGGACGGTTACCAACTCGGCTTCCTTTTGTTCGCGAACCGCTCTAATCCACAACAATAGAGTGGCAAGGAAAGTCAGAATTTCCAAAAAGTTTCTCAGATTTTCAAAGGGACGGCCCCAGCGACCCACCAGGGAGGCGTTGAGAACCCAAAAGCAGGAATACAGGGAGAACCCGATAGCAAGCTGGCGATCCAAGGCTGCCATGGGCAGTCTGTAGTAACGCATAAAGAGAAACGTCGTCACCAGAAACGCGGCGATCGACAACTCCACTCCACGGTCCACACTCAAGACCACTGTCTGCCACTTGTACTCCGAAGCAAGCACGGAATAGATCAGAACGCAGATTCCAACGGTGAACAGGAGCCGGTTGGCCAGCCTCCAGATGCCGGAGTAATTCGCCAATATTTTCCGCGCAATTTCGATGATCGCGAGCCAGCGCGCGCAGACCACTACGCCCTGCGTCCCCCAGTAAATGTTATAGGACTGAATACTCTGAAACCCCCAGTGGCTGTAAGCCGCTTCGTCGACGATCGTCTGAACGATCGTTGCTAGAATGTAAATGAAGAAGGCTCGATGAGAACGATAGAGTCTTCGCCGCAGAAGATAGAACAACAAAAGCATCTTCAAGAACGCGGTGAGGGCCCAGGCCAGGTTTTGGAGGCTTAGGGGCTGACTCATGCCGAGCAGCGTAACAGTACTTAACTCGGAGGTAAACAGCTATTCTCTGCTCGACCTATCGGTCCGCCCCCAAAGCTAGAAAACCCGCACGCCACCGCCCGCCTCCCGTCACCAGTCTCGTTCCACATTACTCGGAGACAGGGCGGAACAACGAGCGGCAACGCACGCCATCCACGGCAATCTCCTAATGCTGTGGTGGCGGCGGGGGCGGTGGGAAATTGGGTCCTGGATCGCCATCTGCCACCAGCACTGTATCCGACTGCGCTGTGGCTAGGGAAGAAAGGTTGACCGGTACTGCGAGGGAAAGTAGGATTGCACTTACTGTTAGTAGAGCTGCAAGGGCCAGAAGACGTGTTTTCATTTGGCACCCTCCTGATTGCGAAGGGTGCGAGAACGCCGCACAGAGCGTGTTTTATGCGGGAAAAAGTTCCGGAGGCGGAACAGGCTTCAAGGGCGGGGTATCCCATGCTCGAGCACTTTCAGACACACCGGCAGATTCTTTTCGATCTCACCGCCAATTACCTCGAGCCCCTGAATGGGGCTTTTCAGCGGCTTGCTTATCTATTCAGTTTGCGTGAGTCTTCCTCGGGCAGGTACGTTCACGGCCAGCTTGCCGCCGTATACGGCTCAGAGCCAGTGGACCAGCTATTGGCTCATTGTCACGAAGAGGTGTTCGAACGCCTTCTGGAAATGCCTCTGAATTCGCAGGCAGATGATTTGCGTTTGTACTTGAACTCCTTGCCGGGTTCCTTCCTGGAAAATGCGCAACGTTGTCGCGAGACGGCCAAAGCTTGGATTCCACTCCAGGCTCCCAGCTATCTCAAAGAGCTTTTCTGTTCCAATCTGAGCGCTCTCCTGGAAATGTTGCTCGCTCAAAGCACCTCGGCTCATTCAGGTATGTAACCACTCCCACGACCTGCCCCACCACTTCCGCTTCATCCGGTGTTCGCCACGCCTCCGGTGCGCACCGCGAGAGCGTATGCGGTTGCATGATCAGGCGGGTTTTATCCTTCTGGAACCAGCCACACCGGTATCCGTTTCGTATCTCCACGAAATACATCGGCCGGTCGTATTCATTCGACCAGTCCCCATCTTCAATTCGCCGCAACGTGGGATCGATCAGCACCGTACTCCCCGGCCGCAGGATTGGCACCATGCGCCGGTCAGACAGCCCCACATATCCATAGCGAAAAGGAACACTTCCGGAGCCTTCCATATTCGGCAAGGGCACGATCGCTGTCGGCCGCCGCTGCAGAAGTTCCGTACTCTCTGATCCCATGGAATGTCCAAGAGCCCTGGTCTCTTCCGGAGGAAGCAGCGACTGGCTCAAGCAGGTGCGCGGCGGCGGGAAGGACGCGCCATCCTGAAACGATTGGCGGAGCGGCGCTTCGTACCAACTCGAAATGTCCAACGGATCCAGGTGCAGGATCGTAGCCAGTGAGTAAAGTTTGTGCAGGCTTGGCACCACATTGCGATTCTCGATGTCCGCCAGGCGGCTGATGTGCAGAATGAAGTCTGGAAGCCCGCGCTTCAGAGCAATCTGGTAACTCGCTTTCTCGACATCACGATAAGTAAGTCCGAGTGCTTCTCTGGTCTGTCGCAATCGAAGGCCGGCTGGGTACATAGGAGCTCCCCTCGCTGGAGTAGATCTCTTTATTCACATTATATAAAATTAGTAGTGTGTTACGAACTCGGAACATGACCGTCATTCCGGGTACTCCGGCCCGGTCCCGCGAATCTGCTATCCTGACGTTCTATGCCCCCGACACCCGCTTCTTCTCGCCGCTGGCTTCCTTCAGCGTTCCTGATCGCCGCTTGTTTCATTATCACCTCTCCCGCCTGGCCACAGCAGGCTGCCCCGACTCCTTCCGCGCCCCCCGCAACCAGCAGCAGCAATCCGGAATTTCTTGCCACCGCCGATGAAGTCCTCAAGGACATGAGCGAAATCACCGGCTGGCAGCTCAAGTCCCCGCTCAAAAAGTCGATCCGCTCCCGCGCCGAAATTCACGCCTACGTCATCGAGCAGATGAACGACGAAAAGGATGCCAAGGAACGCTACGCCTCCGCCCGGAGCGCGGAGGCTTTTGGCCTGATCCCGAAAGGCTTCGATCTGGATAGTTTCCTCGTCGATCTACTCACCGAGCAGATCGCGGGTCTTTATGACCCAAAGACCCACGAGTTTTATATCGCGGATTGGATCGAGCCGGACGAACAGCGCATGGTCATGTCCCACGAACTGACCCACGCGCTCCAGGACCAGTATTTTCACATCGAGGACTGGGCGCATGCTGCCCGCCCCAACGACGATGCCGAGTTGGCCCGCGAATCCGTCCTCGAAGGCAGCGCCATGGCGGGGATGCTCGAATACACCCTCCGCGACAAAGGCCTGAAATTGCGCGACCTCCCGGACATGGATCCTTCCCTCTTCGTCGGCGACCTTGCGGACACACCCATGCTCAAAAAAGCCCCGGGGTTCATCAAGGACTCGCTGATGTTTCCCTACTTCGGTGGCCTCAACTTTTCCATGTCCGTTTTGCGCAGCACCGGTTGGAGCGGTTTTTCCGCGGTCTTCGCCAAGCCGCCCGCAGACACCCAGCAGATTATGCATCCGGAGCTTTACCGCGAAAGCAGAGTCCCTGCCCCGCTCAAGGTGGATCTCCCCACTGGCGTGCCCGGTTCCGGTTGGAACAAGCTGGAAGAAAACTCCATGGGTGAATTCGGCTGGAAAGAAGTCCTCAAACAGTTTCTGGATGACGAGCGCGCAAAGAAACTGGCCGCGGGCTGGGATGGCGACGACTACATCACTTTCGAGCAGAAGGACACCAAGCGCCTCATGCTTTTCACGCGCACCCGTTTCCATACCGCGGAGATGGCCTCCGCCTTTTTCACCGCCTATTCCGAAGCTCTGAAGAAAAAGTACATCGAGCGCACCAACGCTTCAAACGGGGAACAAGACCTGGCGTTCGACACACCGGATGGCGGCGTCTTTCTCAGCTGTGCTGGCAAAGAATGCATCACGCTCGAAGGCGGGGGCGCGTCGCTGTTCTCGCAGTGGACAAAAAAACTCAACTGGCCCGCCCCTTCTTCGTAGGGGCGCAGTCCGCCGCAGGGGGACGCTCCACGCCCGCGCGAATTCCTGTCTTGAATGATTCGACTTTAGTGTAGGCGCGAGTTCGATCGATCTTGGCGAGATGGGGTCCAACCCTTCGCATCTCAGGGTAAACAGTGCTGGACCCCTACAAAGTATTGTGGTGAAGGGAGCGGCTGCCCCGCGTCCACCCCCGACCCGGTCGGGATGGTGGCCCCTTAGTTTGCCCGGTGCAACACCAGCAAGGTCAAATCGTCCGTCTGTTTCGCCGCGGCTGTAAACTTGCTCATCTCCTCCAGGCACGCCTTCAAAATCGCATCCGGCGCCGCCGCCGCGTGCCGTTTGGCCAGCGATTGCACGCGCGCGATTCCGAACTCGTCTCCCGCGGCATTAAATATCTCGGTCAGCCCGTCGGTATAAAGCAACAGCTTGTCACCCGGCCCAAGCGTCAACTCGCACTCAGTGAAATTCGTTGTGCAAAACATTCCAAGAGGGACGCCCGTGGACTCGCATGGCCGCACGCTCCCGGATGAAATATGAAAGAGCGGCAAGTGCCCTGCGCTGACGTACGAGACCTTTCCATCCGGCCGGGCGTATCCGACGATCATGGTGGCGTATTGCCCCGCGGTCGTGCTTTCGCTGAACAGCCGGTTGGCGTGCTCCATCATTTTTTGCAGCGGAAGATGCTGTTCGGCCAGGGTGCGGAAGGTCGCATGCAAGTGGCTCATCAGCATCGACGCGGCCACTCCTTTCCCCGCCACGTCGCCCAGCAAAAACAAGAACCCGCCGTTGGATTCGATCAGGTCGCAATAATCTCCGCTGACCATATTGGACGGTTGGTAGTGGTAGCGCGCCTGCCAGCCGTCAATGGCCCAGTCCGCGCGCGGCAAGAGCGTTCGCTGAATGCCGGCCGCCAGCACCAGGTCCTTTTCCAGCTCGCGCTGCTCCTCCGCGGAAAGATGGTCCAGGCAGAATCGCAGCAGTGGGTCGCAGATGAGCCGTGCGGCCTCAATCGAGTCGTGACAGTGCTCACAAATACCAAACGTGCCCGCGTTCAAACGGGAGAGCGCGGCGTCCACGCTGTCCAGCAACTGGCGGATAGAGCTGTCGGTCAAATTACTCTGCGAGGCGGCAATCAGGCGTTCGCGGCGAACTTCCAGCTCCGTGCGGATAAAAAGACTCTCGGTAGGGGCCATAGTTCCTCCACCCGTAGTTTGTAGCTTCGTTCCTGGTGAATCCATCCGGTTTGTACCTCCAAATTCGTCAAAGAGTGCAGAGGTTTCTAAAATTCAGCGCGTTCGCTGCCGGGAACCGGAAGCAGCCGCAACCTGGGCCAGCAGCGGAGTATTCGTGGCGGTATCCCCGCTACTTATGCGATGCCGCAAACGTTCCAGCCGGCACACGAATTTCCTCTCCAGGCGCCCCTGGCGCTCGCTCGCATGAGGATCGCGCGAACCAGCGGCCCGGCGCTGCACTGTATTCAGTCCAAGCTGCGTGAACTCCATCGCCCGCGCAAAATCCCGCGCGTGGCGCTCGTAGTGAATCGCCAGTTGCTCGCACGCCAAAACGGTTTCCTGCGGATTGGCGACCAGCTCATTCCACAGCGCCGTGGCGCGCTGCACATCCCCGCGCCGCTTGGCCATCAGCGCCAGCTCCCGCGTCGCTTGCGGCCGGAATTCCGCGGGCAAGCCAGTATTCAGTGCGTGCGCGCAAGCCGACTGCGCCAAATCCTTTTCGCCGCGCCGCTGCAGGAATCTCGACAACCCGAATAGGTCTAGCGAATCCGTCTCCCCAAATCCGCTTTCGCGCGATTCCAGCAGGGAATTGATTTTTCCAAAGAGCGCAGCAAGCCCGCGAAGGTCCATCTGATTGTGTTTCACGACTCCGGCGAGCGGCCGCGCCGTGCCCCCGCGCAAATAGTCGAAGTAAAACTGCGGAATCATCGCCGACGCCACGTCATCCTCGCGATTCCAGCCCAGCCTCGACGCGTCCAGCACATGCCGCTCCAGTTCCACCAGCCGCACCGATCCCAGCCGCAGCTTCCACAACGCCCGCGCGGGATGCAGTAGGTCCAGATGCGCCGCGAGTGGAGGCACGCGGATCGCTCGCGTCATCGTGAAGCGGTTCTCCAGCAGCGGCCAATCGAACGATTTCCCGTTGAACGTCACCAGCACCGGCCGCTCTGCCACGCGCTCCGCCAGAGCTTGCAGCAGCGAGTGCTCCTCCGAAAAATCGCGCAAAAATAATTGCTCCACCTGCAAGCCGCCGGCGTCCCACCACGCAAGGCCGGTCAAAAACGCGTAAGTGCCCGTCCCGCCTGCCAGCCCGGTCGTTTCCGTATCCAGGAACAGCCACTTTTCCGGATTTTCCAGAACCGCTCGCGTCCGGCGGCTTAGCTTTTCGTCCCGCGTGCGCGAAAGCAATTCCAAGGTCACCGGCGACGGCTTGGCGAATTCCGGCGTCGAGAACCAATTCCGAATCGCCAGGTGATCCCCGTAGTGATTGCGCGCAATACCGCCGCCCAACAATTGGCTGATGGGATCCGTCTCATTCGGCGCGCGCAATTCCGCCGCCCGAGCAGGCATCGCCCGCGCCGGCTTCAGCGCCGCCAATCGCGCAAATCTTTCACTCACGGCTATCACACTCCCGTAGGGGCACGATACATCGTGCCCGAGCAAGCACCGCTGTACCCCAACTAGGTAGGATTACCAATGCTACTCAATCTGCCCTCTTCCGGCCCGCACAACCGATCCAAAATCGCGAGCGCTGCTTCCTTGGCACGCGGCGCAAGGTCTCCCGCCGGGCCCACGCAGGACGGGCACCCCGCCTCGCACGGGCACCCGCGAATCAGTTCCCGCGTCTTCTGGATCAGCAACTCGTGCGCGCGGAACAACGGCTCCGAAAATCCAATTCCCCCAGGATACGCGTCGAATAAATACAAATTCGGCTCGAAGAATTCCTTCGCATTTGTTCCCACCGCTTCTTCCATGCGCATGGGAGTGAACTCTTCCGCTTCCACACCGGGCGCGGGCGGCCGTTCCCCGATTGCCGTGCCCAGGTCGCGCCCATCGCACATCAGCAGCAACGCGGCCACCGATTCCAGCGCGTGCAGCAGCCCAAACATCCCGGACTGCCGCTCGCTGATCGTGAACGGCAGCGATTCAAGCAGGGCCCGCTCCAGCGTCATCCAGTAGGACGTCGTGTGCATCTCGTTCTCGGGCAGTTCCAGTGTGCCCGCACCGATATTCTCGTTGGTGAAAAACTTGATTTTCTTGAAGCCCACCACCTGCGAACGCACCAGGACGTCCCCATGCGCCCAGGAGGCGGCAAGCAATGGTGGCCTTGCGGACATGAGGTCCAGCGGTGCTGGACCCCTACACGCGCGCCCCGTCTCCGCAATCTCCAGCACGCGCACCTGCGTGTAGCGGATCGCATCCGTGTAATAGTCCACCTCTACCTGCTTTACGTACGCCTTGCGCTCCTTAAAATCCAGGTGCTCGACGTGATACTGCTGCCCGCCGTGCAGATAAATCGCCTTTTCATGCACCGTCGTCAGCGCGCTCACGAAATCCACTTCGCCGATCACCACCGGCGCCCCAGTGATATCGATAATGATGAAATTGTCGCTGGTTACCGAGCGCAGGCTGATCGTGTCCGCCGGGTACGCTTCATGCGTCCAGTGGTAATTTTCTCCCGCGCGATGAAGATAACCCGCCTCCGCCAGCCGCGCGCATAAGTCCTGCACATCCACCTCGCCAAACCTCTCCCCCGGCCCGATGGGCAACTCAAACGCCGCGCATTTCAGATGATTGACCAGAATTTCCAGATTGTCCGGCTGAATGAACGCGTGCTCCGGCGTGTTCCCGAAAAAATAGTCCGGATGCCGCACGATAAATTGATCCAGCGGCGCCGACGAAGCCACCAGCACCGCGCAGGAGGTTCCGCTGCGCCGTCCCGCCCGCCCCGCCCGTTGCCATGTCGCCGCAATCGTGCCGGGATAGCCGGCCATCACTACGGTATCCAGCGAACCCACGTCGATTCCCAGCTCCATCGCCGAAGTCGTCACCACGCCGCGAATCCGCCCCTCACGCAGCCCGCGCTCGATCTCGCGCCGCTCATTCGGCAGATAGCCGCCGCGGTAACCACGAATCGCCTCCGGGCCTGCCCGGCAGTTGCGGATTCGCCTGCTGCAGATACGTCAGGATGATCTCCGTGTGCAGCCGCGAATTCGCAAACACCATCGTCTGCAGATCGTGCTTCAGGAATTCCTGCGACACGCGCGACGCCTCATTGATATAGCTCCGGCGAATTCCCAGCGCGCGGTTCACCACCGGTGGGTTGTAAAAAACGAAAGTTTTCTCCGCGGCCGGGGCGCCGTTCTCGGATTGCACTTCCACTTCGTCCTCAATCAGACGTGACGCCAGCTCGCCCGGATTCGCAATCGTCGCCGAGCAGCAAATTACTTGCGGCGTGCGCCCGTAAAACCGCGCGATCCGCCGCAGCCGCCGCAGCACGTTGCACAAATGGCTGCCGAAGACCCCGCGGTACGTGTGCAGCTCGTCGATCACGATGTACCGCAAATTCTCAAACAGCCGCGTCCACCGCGTATGATGCGGCAAAATGCCCGTGTGCAGCATGTCCGGGTTGGTCAGAACGATGTGGCTCTTCTCGCGGATGGCCTTGCGCGCGTCGCCCGGCGTGTCCCCGTCATAAGTGAAAACGCCAAACCGGCTAGTCTCATGTAGTGGCCGGTCTTTAGACCGGCTCGAATCAATTTCCCCGCGCGCGAACCCCTCGAGCCGCTGATTCAAGTCGTACAACTCCGCCAACTGGTCCTGCGCCAGCGCCTTCGTCGGAAAAAGATAAAGCGCGCGCGCGTCCGCATCCGCCAGGATCGCATTCAGCACCGGCAGGTTGTAGCACAACGTCTTCCCGCTGGCCGTCGGCGTCACGATCACCACATTCTTCCCCGCGTGTACCGCTTCCGCCGCCGCAGCCTGATGCGTGTACAACTGCCGAATTCCCTTCGCCCTATACGCCGCGCGCAAGTCCTCGTGTACCCACGCGGGAAACTCCGCCCATTGCGCCTGCCGCGCGGAATAATGCCGCACCGCCGTCAGCATCTCCCCACTGGAATCGCGCGAAGCAAACGTGTCCAGCACCTGCGAAACGCGCGCCAGCGACATGGAACTGCGCGACTCCGCGAGTGGAGAAGTTTGAGCCAAACGAACGGAAAGCGAATCAGGCATGGACGGCATCTCCGGTTGTTCGCCTTTTGTTCGCTCAGGCTAGCACGCTGCCTCCGCCGCTGCAACCCTCTTTTTCCTCCTTGTGTGGAAACTTCTCGTTGGCTGGCAGCGGTTCGAGCCTTCTTCTGCAACGGACACGTTCTTACCGCACGTGCCGCCTTCTGTTCGGCTCCCCACTCTTGCGCTTCGTCAATTGATCTTCCTTTCGTACTTTTTGGCGTATAATCCGTTTGCTCGGCAGAAAGGATATATCGATGAAAACCAAACTCACGATCCTCGGGCTTTGTTTAGCAGTAGCTTTTCCACTCCTTGCTCAGAAGAAAGAAGATGAGCGTTTAGAAAATTCCGCCTCGGTCTTGAAGGAGATAACCCAGGGAGACAAAGGTCTCCCGGCGAGAATCCTAAATCAAGCCAAGTGCGTCGTTATCTTTCCGAGCGTCAAGAAAGTTGCCGTTGGTATCGGCGGCAGCTACGGCCGCGGCGTGCTCGTATGCCGCCAGGGCGCCAAGATGGATGCTGCCTGGGGCGCGCCGGTGATGTACTCGCTGGATCAGGGAAGCCTTGGTATTCAGCTCGGTTCCACGGCGACTGATTTTGTACTGGTGGTCATGCACGACAAGGGTGTCGATGCGATCCTGAACGGTAAGACGAAACTCGGCGCCGATGCAGCGGCGGCCGCTGGCCCAACTGGCGCACAAGCGAACGGTTACAATGCCGCGGATATGAAATCATCGGACGTTCTGACCTATTCGCGGTCCAAGGGACTCTTTGCCGGCGTGTCCCTTGAAGGTGCGTCGATGGACGCGGACAAAGAAGCAAATCAGAAACTGTATGGCAAGGAAATTGGCGCCAAAGAGGTTGTCACCGGTGGCCAGGCGGTTGTGCCTGCAGCCCAACCGCTGGTGAATCTACTCAATACGATGTCACCAGCTCGTTCGTGAGCTGAACGCATCCGCTAGCGACGCATATCTGCGTTTGTTTATCGAACGCTTTGCATTAGCGAAGCGAGCGTGATTGTGTGCCCCAGGATCCCGGCTCAGCAATCAGGCAGCAGTTCGGCAACGCTCTGGCCTTACCAGGTGTCGCCACCTCGCTGTGGCGGCCAGCTTCCGAACGCGCGCCGGAGCATGGCTATCTGTCCAATGTGGTAGCTGTTGTGCGCGACGATTTGCCAGAGAACGGCGAGTACCGACGACGATTGCTGAGCATGGGAGGGATGAGTGAAGCTGACTTGACGCGACAAAGTGATCTCCGTTGAACCAGTGAGAGCTGCTAGATCATCAATCAGTGCGGGAAAACGCCCGACCGTTTGACTCCACTCTTCCTCGCTGGGTGGAACTGAATCCGATGGCCAGCTCTCGGCTGCGTGCTCTGGGTACACCGGGCCTTCGCCGCGAATTCTCTTCAGTTCGTAATCCATCCAATAATTCATGTGCCAAAGAATCTGCCAAATTGAATGCGGGTGCGCGGCATCTTTGCGCCCCGCAAATTCCGCGGATAGGTCTTGCACGCAGGCGATCGGCTCGACGTGTGCTCCCTTGCCGTGGAGCAGTTCGATCAGAATGTGCCCGCTGGATTCTTGGCCCATGTCCGCCTCAGCGAGATTGTTGCAGCTCCGATTAAGTTTACCGACGGGCCCATCGACCGTCTAGCGACGTTATCCAACCGCGGCGATGAATCGCGTAGCAGTGTATAATCCACACCGGTTTGGTCTTGCCACGGGGCAGCAGGGAGCGCATGAGCACAACGGAACCAGCACGAAGCCGCGCGGCGAGCATTTTCACCGACATCCATTTCTGGGTACCCGCTGCAGTCCTTCTCGCAGGCCTGCTGCTCCTGAAATTCATTCACTGATCTTGCCCTCGGAGGATCATGCCAGCCGATTCGGCCCACGCTTCTCCCAGAACCTCCCAAGATCCGGCGCGGCATCGCAGCCTGCAACTTCTCGGCATCCTCTGTGGCTTCACCGCCGGAGCGTGGCTCGGCGCCGCCGAAGCCCCAACGAAGCTCGTCTCCATCGGCATCTCTCCCATCGTGATTTCGCTCGTCATGGTCACCGGCGTTTTTCTTGCCCGTTGGAGTCTCCCCGCCCTGATCCTCGGGACATCCTCCGTTCGCGCCGATGTCCAACGCGCGCCCCATCTCATCCTCTGGGCGCTGCTGGCCGGCTGCCTCTGGGCTGTGGCCAACACGCTCACCATCTTCGCGATTCGCGATATCGGCCTCAGCATCGCTTTCCCGCTCTGGAATTCCAACAGCCTTCTCGGCATCTTCTGGGGCTTTCTCTTTTTCAATGAGCTGCGCCAAGCCGGTTGGCGCCGCTGGGCCGGCGTCCTTGGCGGAGCGTTGGTAATGTGCGCGGGCGCGGCGATTCTCGCTATCGCTTCTGCCTCGCAAGATTCTTCGGCGCATTCGTTGAACGGCGTTTGGGCTGCCCTCGGGGCGGGCGTTCTTTGGGGCACCATGTACATCCCTTATCGAAAAGCCTACCTGACCGGCATGAACCCGCTCTCCTTCGTCACCTTTTTCACCTTCGGCGAACTCGGCATGATGAGCGCGCTGGCCCTCGCCTACATCGGCATTTCACCGCTCTGGCGTCAACTCGTCGAGTCGCGCGCCGTCACTTTTTGGTTGATGCTCGGCGGCTTCCTCTGGGTCATTGGCGATCTCTTCCAACAATACGCTGCGAAATACGTCGGCATCAGCCGCGGGATTCCTCTCTCGAACACCAACCAGCTCTGGGGACTGCTGTGGGGGATTCTCGTTTTTGGTGAATTGCAGGGCAAAGGCCACACTACGTATCTGCAAGTGATCGGCGGCTCGCTGCTGATGATGTTGGGCGTCGGCGCCATCGCTCTTTCCTCCGCCACCGGCGAAGAGCAAGCGCACTGGAAAGAAGCAGCCCAGCGCGAGGGCGATCGTTACGGCGTCGCCGCAGACTACGTGGCCGCGCGCTTCGAAGGCCGCCAGGCCGCTGGCGAAGCGCAGCCAGTTCGCACCTCGGTGGACTGGCTGCTCGTAGCCGGCGCCACCGCCGTCCTTGTCGCCTTCGCCTCCATCGCCCGCGTTCCCGAAATTTCCTTTCATTGGGGACCCGCGCTCGTGCTGATCGCCGCGCTCGTCTTGCTGTTTTTTGTTTGCGGCTTGAAGCTTTGGCGGACCACGCGCTTTCACTGATAAAGTATTCTCTCGACAATGGCGAGCGTTCCAAAAGTGGATGTGATCGGCGTTGGCCTCAACGCCACCGATACTCTCATTCCGGTTCCGCATTTCCCCCAGAGCGGCTCGAAGGTGGAAATTCTTTCCGCAAATGCACTGTTGGGCGGACAAGTCGCTTCGGCCGCGGCTGCCTGTCAACAGTGGGGCTTGCCCACGCGCTACGTCGGCAAGCTCGGCGAGGACCACGCCGCGACTCTCCACCGCAGGGAATTCGAGCGCCTCGGCGTTGAGACGCACCTCTTCACCGCGCGCGGGTGCCACAGCCAGCAGGCGTTCATCCTCGTCGATCCCGCCGGTGAACGCACCGTGCTTTGGAAGCGCGATCGGCGCCTCGCTCTTCTCCCCGAAGAACTCGACCGCGAATGGATGCTGAACGCGCGCATCCTTCACCTCGACGGCCACGATACCTCGGCAGCCACGCAGGCAGCGCAGTGGGCGCGCGCCGCCGGTATTTCCGTAGTCGCCGATCTCGACGATCTCTACGCCGGCTATGAAGCACTCTTGCTCAACATCGATTTCCTGATTACCAGCCGCGAGATCCCCGCTCGGCTCACTAACGAAACCGATCTTCTTCAGTCGCTCCCGCAAGTCCATCGCCGATACGGCTGCCGCCTCGCCGCGGCAACCTTGGGTCAGGACGGAGTCCTTGCGTGGGACGGGGAACGCTTCCACTATGCGCCCGCGTACCTCGTCGAAACCGTCGACACCACCGGTGCGGGCGACATCTTTCACGCCGGCTTCATCTACGCGTTTCTGCAGAACTGGCCATTGCAGCGCCAGCTAGAATTCGCCTGCGGCGCCGCCGCTCTCAATTGCACCGCCGTGGGCGCCAGAGGCGGCATCCAGTCCGTGGAAAAAATCCAGCAGTTCCTCGCCAATGCCGCGAAACACCCCAACGCCTTTTCCGTATGACCATTAGCTCAAGCTAAAGGCGTCTAACAAAACTATACATGTGTAGCTACATTACTGGAGTTATACTGCCTGTTCATGCTCCGGTTCGAATGGGATGAAGACAAGGCCAAGTCGAACGAACGAAAGCATGGAATGCGTTTTCAAGATGCGATGCTGGTTTTTGCTGACCCGTTCGCATTGGTCGAGCAAGATCGTTCAGAGGACGGCGAACTCCGGTGGCAAACCCTCGGCTTGGTCGGGGCATCGTGCTGCTCCTCGTTGCCCACACGGTTCGCAACGACCAGGAGGACGAGATCATCCGCATCATCTCCGCTCGAAGAGCAGTTCGGAAGGAGCGCAAACGATATGACGAAAATCGTAAAGAAGAGTCTCTCGGATAGCCGCCTTACGGCGGGACGCAAGCGCCGCCTGAAAAAGCTTTCTCGGCGGCCCGACAACGAGATCGATACGTCCGACATCCCGGAATTGACGGAGAAGTTCTGGCAGAACGCGGTCCGCAATCCCTTCTATCGGCCCTTGAAGCAGCAACTGACTCTTCGCCTTGACGCCGATATTATCGCTTGGCTCCGGCGACAAGGCAGGGGCTATCAGACGCGGGCAAATGCCCTGCTTCGTGATGCCATGCTGGAGGACCTGAGTCCGAAAAAAAGGAAGCAGCGCGGTTGGCCTCACTCTAGTAATCCGCGCCATGAGAGCATTGCTCAAGTGCGCCGGGTGAATTAAACGGTCCGGCTTTTCCTACTGCGCCGCGTTCGCAGCCACGGCTTCGATCACCGCGATGTTCGGCAACAGCTCCGCGGGCAAATTGTGCCGCTGTTGCAGGTAGGCGGGCGCGTTGTGGGAAACCCAAACCTTCCCCTCCGCGTCTTCCGCGACGAGAATCTTCAGAGGCAGATCCAGCGCAATGCTCGGCGAGGCCAGCATCAGCGGCGTTCCACCTTTCGGATTGCCAAAGATCAGCAACTTGGTATTCGGCATCTTCAGCCCGGCCTTCTCCGCTTCGCCGCTGTGATCCACAATCGCAAACAGCTTCACGTTCTTCGCCTGCAGAGTCGCTTTCACCTTCGCCACAGTTTCCGCCACGGAATGCTGGCTGGCGATTCGCACAATTCCGTTTCCTGGGATTGCGGGCATGGAGGCCTCCTGTGTCTTCATGGATTGCAGCGCCGCAGTTGGACGCGCGGAAATCAGATAATAACTCATGGCCAGTCCGAGCATCGCCAGCAAGATGGCGATGCCCACGGCCAGCGCGGAGGTATTCGTGTACGTCTTGTCACCGCGCCGCATCCCCGCCAGCAGGCGCAGATAGTTGACCAAAGACAGAACGCAGACGAGCACGCCAAGCAGAATCAATCCGGTTCCAAGCCACAGCGAGAAACCAAAGGAAGCGGTGCGCAGATCCGGGCGCGCGAGGTTCAATTCCTCGATGAACAGCGCAAACCGCGCCAGCACAAAACCTAGCGCCATCAGCGCCAGTCCCGGTCCGTATCCATGCAAGAAAGGTGCGCTCCGCCGCCAGAAAATCCGTAGGGGTGGCCTGACACTTGTTCCGGCGTTTCCATGTGAATCCCTTCTGGCGGCGCAGCTCTCAGTCTCGCAGCTACTATTTCACGGCGTAATCTTGACCATCACGACGGAATGCGGCGCGACCTTGGCGGAATACGCTCCCGTGAACGAGCCAACATCCTTGTGCGCCCACAAATCGCGCACGTTGGCCGAAACGTGGCCTGGGTAAGCGAGCTCTTCCCACTTGACGCTCACTTCGCTTTCCGATTTCCCGCGATTGAATAGAATCACTGCCCGGCTCCCATCGCTCAAGGGTCGTGCCCAGACTTCCAAATCGCCATTTTTGCGAATGCGCCGCCCCTCGCGCCCAAGCTTATCCTGATTTACGGCGATGACTTCCGCGTTCGTCAGAATTTCCTTGATCTCCGCGGTCATCGAGCGCACGTCATTCCCGGCAATCAGCGGAGCGGCCAGCAACGCCCAAAAACTGAAATGCGCGCGATATTCCGGAATGGTCATGCCGCCGTTGCCCACTTCCATCATGTCCGGATCGTTCCAATGTCCCGGGCCGGCAAAAGCCTCAAGTCCCACCTGCAAATCCAGAATGTTCACCATGCCGTACTCGCAGCAGCTCCCATCGGGCCACTTGCCTTTGCCCTCCCACTTGTCGCTGATGTCGCCGGTGGTGCGCCACAAATTTCCGATGCCGGCAGCCCACTGCCAGGGCTTGGCCGTGCCCCACTCGCACATGCTGAACACGATGGGTCTGCCGGTAGCCAACAGGGCATTGCTCATTGTCGTGTACGCCTCTTCCGCGTTGCGCGTACCCGTGTTGCACCAGTCGTATTTCAAATAATCCACGCCCCAGCGCGCATATTGCAGCGCGTCCTGATACTCGTGCCCCTGGCTCCCCGGCCGCCCCGCGCAAGTTTTCGTGCCCGCATCAGAGTAGAGACCGAATTTCAATCCCTTGGAGTGCACGTAATCTGCCAGCGCCTTGATCCCGGAAGGGAAGCGTTGCGGGTCCGCAACGATAAATCCGTTTTCATCGCGGCTCACCTGCCAGCAATCGTCGATCACCACGTACTCGTAGCCCGCTTCCTTCATGCCGTTGGTGGCTATGGCGTCGGCCACGGACTTGATCAAGTCCTCGCTCACGTTGCAGCCAAATTTGTTCCAACTGTTCCATCCCATCGGCGGCGTCTGCGCCAGCGCACCCCGCTGATTCTGCGCGCTTGCCCGGCCCGCAAACAAAATGAGCGTGAACAATACAAGCGCTCCCGTCGTCCCGGGTCTCCGGTTGCAATTCACCTTTTTTCTCCCACGGACTTTTCCATCAGGTGCAGCGCGAGCGCCTGGTTCGCCTGGGTCCACGCCAGAGGCGTATGAACATTCGCAATATATCTTCCATGCTTCAGGAAATAAAGCTCCGGACACTCTCCCGCCGCCGTCACCTGCGCCAGCGAGCGGTTGAAATAGTACACCTGCTTCTGAAAACTCGCCCTGTCGGAACGGTCGGCCAAAAACCGCTGCCCGTAAATCACCGATAATAAAGGGTCAAAGATGCACCATTGGGCCTCGCAATTCGGCTGCAGATGCGCGTCGCGAAAATCCAGCCGCTCGTTGAAGTCCGCGCTCATCTGCTCCGGCGCGAACCATTCGTCATAGTCCTGGCAGAAGTAAGAATCTCCCGCATAGCGCTTGATTCCGATCTCGCCCTTCAGCCGCGCCTGCACCAGGTTAAGGATGGCATCTTCCATCGGCCGCGTTCGCACCACATTCAGCGGATGAATCAGGAACAGCAGCGCCGAATCCACCATCCGTTCCGGCGGTGATTCAAAAGGCAGCGTGGCATCCAGGCGTTCGCGCCCCTTCGCAATCAGTACCTGCAATTTCTCCGTACTCACCTCGCGGAGAGAAACCTCGCCCTCTTTACTTCCTCCGCCTGCGGAACCTTGATACCTCAGCATCTCCTCGAGCCCCGCCACGACCGCACCCACGCTCGAATTATTGATCTTGCGCCCTTCTTCCCACGCGCCGCTGTCCCGGTCCTGCCAATATTGGATGGCCTCAAAATACGCGGGGAAAATCCCGTAAATCTCGTAATCCCGCATGCTCACGGGCAGCGTGCCCGTGTTCGCGAGGAGCAACCGAAACCACAGCGCCTGTCCCAGCGCATCGTTCTGCGCGTGCGTCCATTTTTCCTGCAATTCTCCCAGCGTTTGGGCCGTGAATCGTATGTGCGGCCGGCGGTTGGCGTCTTCCTTCAACACCCGCGCCGGGTCCGCGATAATCTCCCGGAACCTCGGCAGTTGCGTCTCGAAAAAGCGCGTCAGGCCCTGCACGCACGCAATTGCCTCCGCAAAATGCCCCCGCCGCCGCAACGAATCCGCCACCATGATGTTGTCGCGGACCCATACATTCTGATAGCCCGTCGCTGCATCCGCCCCTTGGCTCGAACTTGCCGCGAACAGTCCATTCGCCACCGGTTCAACCTCATGCGTCCGGTGGCTAGCCAGAACCTCTTTAAGCTTCATTAGGCTCTCCGCGGTGTAATTCTCGGCAATCAGATGCCGCAGCAATCCATCTTCTTTCATCAAGTTCCGTTCCCGTGTTCGGCCTGTGCAAGCCCCGCGCATGCACTCCCGAAATTCTATCCCACAACATCCGCCCGCTCCCCATCCATCCCTCGCCGACGCCCTTTGCCCGCAGAGGTTAGCCGATGCCTGCCGTTTCAAGTGCTCAACTGTAGATTGGCGGGAACAAAACATTCCCTCCCGGAGTCTGAAACAACCTAGCTCTCCCCGGCGTATCTTCAGGGCAGAGGCGCGCTGCTCGGGCTCAATCCTTGCGCGCCAATCTTCACCTTGAGGGTTTCGGGTCCATGAACACGGGACCATCTGGAGCAAGCAGTTCCGATCGGCGGAGGGCGCCTCGTTATCAGTTCCAGGCCGTCCTCGAGATCGAATGGGGTTCCGCGCGCCTGAAAGCCCGCACTCGCGACATCAGTGCGGAAGGAATGTTCATCGAAGCCGAAGATGTTCTCTGGGTCGGCGCCGGCTTTCGCGCCCGTTTGGCCACGGAAAGCCCATTCTGCCTCGAGTGTTCGGTCAAGCGCGTCGAACCCGGGCGCGGCATGGGTGTAACCGTTGAACTACGCGAAGATCACAGCCAGGAGCACTACCAGAATCTCCTCGCAAAACTCGCGGCCGGGGCATAATCCCGCCGTATACTACCTTTCATGATGCATTGCCTGGATTGTGGCTCCGAGCGCCTGGGCGATCAATGCCCCGTGTGCGGCCTCACCGCCGCCGCCGCGGAACTTGTTTTTCGCCGCCGCCTTCTATGGCAGATGGCTCTGTTTCTCGTCGGTTCGCTCCTCTTTCCTTATCTTAGCCAGCTCTATCCTCCGCTCGACCTGGACGGCATGCTGGTCTTCTTCGGTCTGGTGTTCTTCATGGCGCTGGCATTGGCGGTCTTCCTGGATCGCCAGGCCCGCGCGCGCAAGGATGTCGTTTTCCTGAAGCACCTGGTCACGGGTTTCCTGCCCATTCCATTCATCTTCTCGTTGGCACTGTTACTGAACGGCAAGCTCGATTCCCCGAACAGCGTTTCCTATCACGCCACCACCGTGGAGGGCCGCTATCTCATGCGCGGGATTGTGCGCGGCACGCGGCGACTGTTCGTCTTTTCCTGGCGCGAAGGGCGCAAGTATGAACGCCTGGCCGTCGATTCCGACGATTACGACCGTTTTCAGGTGGGCGACAAAGTGAATGTCGGCGAAGAACCTGGCGCGTTGGGCATTCCTTGGTTTTATGGCGTATATCGCGCCGGGCAATCGCATGTCGTTCTGCCACCGGAGACGCGCATGAGAGCCGACAATCCCAAACCAACTTCCCCCGATGCGCCGCACGCTCCGCCGCCGTAGCGCTTAATAGAGCGGCCGGCCATTCGGGCCGAGCGGGAGCTGCAATTCCAAGAAGTGGCCATCCTTGCCAAATCGAAATCGGATGCGCTCCATCGTGCCGACACTTCTTGCCGAAAAACTCGTCGTATCGATAGGTTTTTCCGGTATATCCGCCGCCATTGACCATTCCACGGCATCGCCGGTCATTTTTATCTTATCCGGGTCGATGTCAAACACCTCTTGGTCCTGCACATTGATCAGCAGGTAGCGCTTCCACAGGCGCACGAGCAGCACGCCCTTCCTTTCCGAATGATAAATGTTCCAGGAGTTCGGCGCGCTGTCGTTGAACTTCACAATCGCGAATTCCACCGTGTGCCAGGTAAGTTTCTTAGTGGCATCTACTTGCGCGCGCGCCGCCGCGGCAACGCCGAGCAAAAGCAAAATGGCCACAGCGTATCGCGCTTGCGACATTCTCGAATCCCCCGGGGCTGCAGTATAGGGAAAGTGTACGACATGCGAGACTCGCGTGCCCACCGGCTGCAGTTGGGCTGGTAATGGCGGCTTTACGCCGCCATCTTGCTTTTTCCGTGGTCGGAGCTTCAAGCTCCGACCACGGGGAGAGCGGAGAGAGGGAGACAGGCGGGTGGGTTGGGCAGGGTCACGGACTCTGCGGCTTTTGCACAGGCGTGCACAGGTTTCCACAGGTAAACGGCGGGAGACCTCTTGCCAAGGCAGAAGGGAAGGTCTACGCTAACGCCAGATTGAGCCGGGAAGCCTTAAAAACTTTGCGGCACAATTGAAAGAGGGCGCAAAAGCCGCAAGGCATTTGCGCCCTTGATTTTTTTGGGTGCTCTGCCATCGTGCCTGGGGAGTCGAATTTGGCTTTTCGCGGTGACAGGCTTTATAACTTTGCGGTGCAGACCTGGACTGCTTCTTCGATTTGGAGGAGGTCCGCGTCGAAGCAGTAGAAACCGGGGCGGCTTTCCGCGGAGGGTTCAGATTCGAAGATGCGCAGAACGGCAAAATCAATGACGTGGTCCGGAGCCGCCTTAGGGAATTGCTGCCCGGCGTACTGGGCGGGGTGAAGTTTTAGGAGATTTTTGCTCTCTTCCACTGACAAGACCGCGCGCAATACACCCGAGCCGCGGTTGATGGCTTGGCAATAGTAGAGGTTGGGCATGGTTCTGTTTATTTTGGGGCAAGAGTGCCGGAATTTCATGGTACGGCGGTTCTTACTTGGGATAGTAAGCAACCACGTCTAACCCCCGAGATAGAGCCTGCGGCAGTGCGGCGCTGAGTTTAGCCTGCCTCCGGGCCGAATGAAGTGACGATGCGTCCGTAGAGATCGCGCGCCCGTGACCCTCGATAAGGGCTAAGGGCACCCGGTACCCGGCGAGTGCTATACTCCCGCCGTGTTTAGGAACTCTGCTCACAATGACCGGGCGCTCGCCGTGTTGCGCATCGGCGTCGGGGTGTTCTTCCTCATCTTCGGGGAATACAAAGTTGTAGGCACGCAATTCACTCTGGGCGGCGGCTTCCAATTCTGGATCAATAAGTTCCTCGGCGGAGAGGCTTATCCGTTCATGGTGCCGGTCCTGCGGAATTTCGTGTTGCCGCACGCCACGCCAATCGCCTTCGTGGTGGCCTACGGAGAGCTGGCCATCAGCGTGGCGCTGATTTTCGGCATCCTGGTGCGGCCCGCGAGCGTCGGTGGACTGGTGTACATGATTACGCTGCTCTTCTGTTCCGACTATCCCGGCGAACATGCGGCATTCTGGCAATACTTCGGCGCTTCGCTGAGCCACTCTGTTTTTGCGCTGTGTTTTATTGCGATCTTTCTTGGCCGCAGCGAAGCCGTATGGTCTTACGCGGCATGGCGGGGTGAGCGCTCCACTGCAAAGACAACCTCTGGACCTACCCTCCAACCCTGAGCCGAGGCAGCCGGCGTACAGAACAGCGGAAATCAGGAATTGGACAATCGAAAATCGGGAAAGCCATGCGGATCCGAGAGGGTGGGGTAACCCACCTCTACAGGAAGTAGGAGGTGGCACCCAATAAGAGGGGGGAACTATAGCTATAATGCGGGGGGACAAGTAGGAGGCGAATTGGCGAAGCGAGTGTGGCAGATTGTGGGGCGAGTCTTCCCGAAGTGCGGGATGATATCGCAGGCGATTGCCTACTGCGTGTTCCTGGCGTTTTTTCCGATGCTGCTGCTGGCGGTGAGGATTGCATCGATCTGGATCGGGAGCAAGGCGGCGGCGCTGGATGCGATTCGGAATGTCACGGAATTTTTGCCCCCGGGAAGCCATGCGATTGTGGCGGACTTTCTGGAACATGGCGGGCCACAGGTGTGGAAGTACGCGTTGGTGGGGGCAGCGGGGGCGCTGCTGGGCGGATCGCAGGCGATGAAGCTGCTGATGGACGGGATTCACCTGATTTATGGGGATGAAGAGCGGCTCGGATACCTACATCGGCAGTGGAGGGGATTGGTGCTGCTGCTGATCACGATGGCGCCAATCGTGGTGGCGGGGATCCTGGGCGTGTTCGGCAAGCCGCTGCGGCATTGGCTGACGGAGCAATTGTGGAAGAACGCGCCGGTGCATGGGATATGGCTGGTCTTTTTCCCGCTAGTGGCGATGGTGCTGGCGATGCTGGCGCTGACGGTGATCTATTGGGTGGCGCGGCCGCAGGAGAAGCACCTGAGTCACGTGCTGCCGGGAGCGGCGGTGGCGACGTTGCTGTGGTGGCTGACGAACGCGCTGTTCGGATTTTATGTGCGGCGTGTGCCATCCAACGTGGTGTATGGCGGGTTGGCGGCGGTGATTGGGCTGCTGGTGTGGATGCAGATCTCGGCCGTGATCGTGTTTTTGGGGGCGGCGTGGAATGCGGAAGAGGCAGTAAGCCGGGGATAACGGCAGTAAAAAGCAGGAAAAGGCTTTAACACAGAGAGCACAGAGGGAGGAGTGCAAATTACCCGGAGCAGAGAAATCCGGGTGCAGTGCGAGGCCCAAAGTGGCGCGTTGACACGAAAAATACCAGGGCCTATAGTCGGGGGGTTCCCACCCGCGCTGAAGTGACCAAACCGGCCTGGCGAGGGTGTCAGGCGATAAGGTCGCTCATGGGGGCAAGGGAGGGGATGACGCTCGGACTTGCCTACCGGAAGCTATGCCGCCACCCGAAGCGGTGGCTGGCTGTCCTGGTGACGCTGCTCATAGGGACGGCGGGAGCGTGCGCGCAAGAGACGAGCAGCCCGCCGGCAGACGGACAGACTGTCGCAGCACCGGCCGTAACGAAGACCGCCTCCGATCAACCCACGACACAACCAGCAAAAACGCCAGAAGATAAGATAGTGGAAGTTTCCAGCAAGGACACAAACACAACCTTCAAGCTGAGGGTGAACCTAGTCCAGGTAAAGGTGGTGGTGCGCGACGCCACTGGCAACCTGGTTCCGGATTTGCATCGCGAGGATTTCCAGCTTTTCGACCAGGGAAAGCCGCAGATAATTACGACGTTTGGCGTGGAGACACCGGAGTCGCGGAGAAAGAGAGCTGAGGCAGCGGCGAAAACGCAGACCGAGGAAAACGGAGCGGCGCCTGGAGAAGAGAGGGCGGTGTTGCCGGCTAGGTTTGTGGCCCTGGTGTTCGACGATATACACCTGGAGATGGCGGATATGGTGTTTGTGCGGTCGAGCACGAAGAAGTTGATCGAAAGCCTGACGGCGACGGACCGAATGGGGATTTATACGACATCGGGACAAGTGACCGAGGAGTTCACGAGCGACAAGGAAGCGCTGACGAAGAAGATGCTGTCGCTGGCGCCGCGGCCCATGATGGGGAAGATCAATAGCGTATCGAATTGCCCGGACGTCACGTACTACATGGCGGATCAGGCATTGAACAAGAGTAACCCGCAGATTTTGCCGGTGGTGGCGACGGAAGTACTGCAGTGCCAATTTCAAAATAATCCGAGCATGGCGTCCCAGGCGGCGTCGATTGCGCAGGCGGCTTTGCAGCAAGAGCTGCTGGCCGGGGATACCGACAACGAATATACGTACCGTCACCTGGAAGACGTGCTGAGAAGGATGGCAGGAATGCCCGGGGAGCGAGTGATGGTGTTGGTGTCTCCGGGGTTTATCCTAGCGAGGCAGTATCTGGATGAAATGGGGATCATCGACCGGGCGAACCGCTCGAATGTGGTTATCAACGCAGTGGATGCACGCGGATTATATGCGCCGAATATTGTGGGAGACATCACCCAGCAGTCGACCGATACGCCGCAGACGTCCGCGCTCAAAGCCACTTTTCGCCTGGAAGAGCAATCGGAAAACGGGTTTGTGTTGGGCGATTTTGCCGCAGGGACGGGCGGGACGTACTTTCATAATTCCAACGACCTGCAGAAGGGCTTACAACAAGCTGGAGCGGCCCCGGAAGTGTGTTACGTGCTGGGTTTTTCGCCGCAGAACCAGAAGATGGATGGGAGATTCCACACGATCAAGGTGTCGTTGACGGGCAAGCGGAAATACACCCTGCAGGCGCGGCGGGGCTACTACGCGCCGAAAAAGGTGGACGACCCGGAACAAGAGGCAAAGCAGGAGATTGCGGAAGCGGTGTTTTCGCAGGATGAGATCGAGGATCTGCCGCTGGAATTGCAGACGCAGTACTTCAAGACGGGAGACGCGGGAGTGCATCTGAGCGTGGTGTCACGGATAGATTTGAAGAGTATGCACTTCCGGAAGGCGGAGGGAAGGAACTTCGATAACCTGACGGTGGCGACGGCGATCTTCGACGATAACGGGAACTATGTGACGGGCGGGGAAAAGCTGCTGGAGATGCGGCTGCTGGATGCGACCTATAGCAGGATGAGCCACACAGGGCTGACGATGAAATCGAGTTTTGACGTGAAGCCTGGGAAGTACCTGGTGAGACAGGTGATTCGGGATTCGGAAGGGGCGCAGATGGCAGCGAAGAATGGGGCTGTGGTCATACCCTACTAGGGGTCCTACGAGGAAACCTATTCGGAGCGTATTGAGGGGGCAATATGAGCAAAACGAAAAGAGTGGTCTCGGGAGAGAAATTGGCGCTGGCTATAGCGCTGGCCGTGGCGGGGCTGCTGGCTGGGGCGGGAAGTTTGCGGGCGCAGACGCAGGAGCCGCCGAAACCGGCGGCAGGAACGCCGCAGGCGGCGCCAAGCGAGGCGGTGATTCGCACGGAATCGCGGATGGTGCTGGTGGATACGGTGGTCACGGACAAGAAGGGGCATTACGTGACGGACCTGACGCAAGGAGACTTCAAGGTACTCGAAGACAACAAGGAGCAGACGATTGCGAGTTTTAGCAACGGGTCAGACCCTGCGGTGCAAGCCGCGGCACAGAGACACTACATGATTCTGTTTTTTGACAATTCCTCGATGGAGATCGGAGACCAAATGGCGGCGCGAGACGCCGCGACGAAGTTCATTGACGGCAATTCGGGGTCAGAGCAACTGATGGCCGTTGTGAATTTTGGCGGAAGCCTGCAGATCCGCCAGAACTTCACGGCCAATACGACGCTGCTGAAGGCGGCGGTGAGCGGGATAAATAGTCCTTATATCCAGACGAACGGACAAGATATCCCGACGAACGGACAAACCGCGCAACCGGTGATCGGGGCCACGCTGGGTATGCCCTCGATTAGTAACGCCGAGGCGGATTATGGCGCGCGGTCGATGCTGCTGTCGATCCGGAGCCTGGCGAAGAACTTGCGGGGAGTCCCGGGGCGGAAGATGTTGATCCTGCTCACGGCGGGATTTCCGCTGAGCGTGGAGAATACATCGGAACTGACGGCGACGATTGATGCCTGCAATAAGGCAAACGTGGCGGTTTATCCGCTGGACGTCCGCGGTTTGACCACGGGCATGCCGGCGGCGGGGAGCGCCAGAATCGCGCCGGAAGCGAAGGACGGGAACACAAGTGCGATGTCAGTTAGAGATGGGTCGAGAGAGGTACGGCCGAGAATGGTGCTGGCGAGCTACAAAGCTACGCCGCTGCCGGAACCGCAGAAGCCGGGAGGAGGAGGCGGAGCTGGCGGCGGGACGGGTGGTGGAACGGGTGCCGGCGGAGGCAAAGGAGGTACAGGCACTGGCGGAACGGGCGGTGGAACCGGCACAGGAGGGGGAACCGGGGCTGGCGGAGGCAAGGGAGGCACGGGCGGAGGAACCGGCGGGGCCGGAGGTGGAAAAGCAGGGGGCGGCGGACCCCCCGCGGCAGGCACAGCGTATGCAAATTACTACAACCCGGCAAATCAGCCGCAGATATTGCTGCCAAAGTTTCCAACTTCAGGGTCGGCGAATCAGCAGGTTATGCAGATGCTTGCGGAAGGCACGGGAGGATTCGCGATCTATAACACCAATGATCTGCTGGGAGGCTTGCAGCGCATGGCGCAGGAGTTGAATCAGTTCTATGTGCTGGGGTACGTGCCCCAGGCGACGGCCGAGGGGAGCTGCCACGCATTGAAAGTGAAGCTGAACAAGGGCGGGATGGAAGTGCGGTCGCGCACGGGGTATTGCAACGTGCGGCCAACGAATCCGCTGGAAGGAAAGCCAGTGGAAAAACAGATGGAGGCACAGGCCAATGGAGCAGCGGTGGGCACCATTCATGCGAGCCTGCAGGCGCCATATTTTTATGCGGCGCCTAATGTGGCGCGTGTGAACGTATCGATGGAGATTCCGGGGGACGCGGTGGTGTTCAATAAAGACAAGGGAAAGTACCATGCCAACGTGAATATCCTGGGGATCGCATACAAGCCGGATGGAACCGCGGGAGCGCGGTTCAGCGACAAGCTGGACTTGGACATGGACAAGGACGAATGGAAGGAGTTCGCAAAGCAGCCTTATCGGTATCAGAACGAGTTCGACGCCGCGCCGGGAAATTACAAACTATCGGTGGTGTTGAGCTCGGGCGGGGAAGGATTCGCGAAGATGGAAATGCCGCTGCTGATCGATTCGTATGACGGGAACAAATTCACGCTGGGTGGAGTGGTGCTTTCGACGAGTGCGCAGCGGGTGGACGAGATACCGACGGAGGTGGACGCAACGCTCCTGGAGGACCGCAAGCCACTGATCGTCAAGGGCATGCAGATTACACCGGCGGCGAGCTATCAATTTAAAAAGGCGGACCACGTGATGTTGTACTCGGAGTTGTACGAACCGCTCTTGAAGACGGATCCGTCCATGAAGGTGTTGTCTGGTTACTATATTTTTGACAAGGCCACGAACAAACAGGTGTTTTTTACCGGGGGCGTGCCGCTGGACGCCTTCGTGGAGAAGGGGAATCCCGTGGTGCCATTTGCGTTGAGGGTGGAAACCAAGGATCTGGCGCCCGGGAATTACCGGTTGGTGCTACTGGCGTTGGATGGCCAGAAGCAGCAGGCGCCGCAGCGGCCTGTGGAGTTTACGCTGAGCAATTAGGGCGTTTCTGGGTGTGAGCCCGCGCGTCCAGACCCAAGAGTAGAGCCGCTATTCATAGGGAACACTTACCCATTCGGGCAGCAACTTTCCGCAGGCAAGAGGGTTAAGCTGAGGGACATGCGGGAAGACCTTGTCCTAGTGTCCACGAAGCAAGCGAGCGGCGCGCGCCGCCTGCGAATTAGCCGTATCTCGTACTCACCCGAAGCATTTCTGGCATTGCTGTTGACGATTTCGTGTACTTGCACGCTGCTGCTGGACGTGCCTGCCTTGGCCGCGACATCGGCCGGGGAGAAAAAAAAGAGCAGAGATCCCGCGCTGAAGGGGCTGCCAATTACGGAATTGAACGCCGATGAGGCCATTCAGCATGCGCTGAACCGGCTGGCATACGGTCCGCGGCCGGGCGACGTGGAACGCATCATGCAGATGGGCCTGGCCAAGTGGATCGAAGAGCAGCTAAATCCCAATTCGATTGACGACAGGGCGGTGCAAGCGCGGCTGAGTGGATATCCGACGTTGAAGATGACGTCCGCGCAATTGATGGCGGAGTATCCGAACCCGAAGCAGGCGGCGAAACAGGCGGAGCAGGGAAAGCAGGAGTCTCCGCAGGTTCAAGCCGCGCAGAAGCAGGTGGACGATGCGATCACGGCGATGGCGCGAGAGATGGACGCAAATGGCAGCGGGGGAAATGACGCGGGCGAAAATAATGGGGCGATGACGAGCGCGGCGGCATCGGCGGACACGCCGTCGCCGATGAAACTGAATCCGGCGACGCCGGGAGCCGCGCGCAGGGATGTGCTGAGCGTGGATCCGAATGCCGTGCCGAGAGCGATTGCGGACGATAGCAAGCGGCCGCAGCGAGTGGTGGAAGAGCTGGCGATGGCGAAGGTGACGCGTGCGATCTATAGCGACCGGCAACTGCAACAGGTGATGGACGATTTCTGGTTCAACCACTTCAACGTGTTTGCGGGGAAGGGCGAGGTGAAGTGGTTCCTAACGTCGTACGAGCGGGACGTGATCCAGCCGAACGCGCTGGGGAAATTCAAGGACCTAGTGACGGAAACGGCGAAAAGCCCGGCGATGCTGTTTTATCTGGACAATTTCCTAAGCGCCGACCCAAAAGCGGCGGAGCGGGAGGCGATGGAGAGGGCCATGAGGCAGCAGATGCGGCGCGGGCCGTATGCGTATCCGCCGCCGGCAGCGCAGGCCAAGAAAAAGCAGGAGCGCGGGCTGAACGAAAATTACGGGCGTGAATTGATGGAACTGCACACGCTGGGCGTGGACGGCGGCTACACGCAGAAGGACGTGACGGAAGTGGCCAGGTGCTTCACGGGATGGACGATCGAGAAGCCAAGAGAGGTAGCCAAATTCAAGTTTGATGAAAGGGTGCACGATCCCTACCCGAAGATCGTGCTGGGGAAAAAGATTCATGCGGGAGGGATGAAGGACGGGGAGCAGGTTATCAAGCTGCTGACGAAGCACCCGAGCACCGCGAAATTCATTTCGACGAAACTGGCCCGGCGATTTGTTTCCGACGATCCTCCGCCGGCGCTTGTGGAGCGGATGACGAAGAGTTTCGAAAAGTCCGGAGGGGACATTCGGGAAGTGATGCGGACGATGATTTATTCGCCGGAATTCTGGACGCGAGAGACATACCGGGCAAAGGTGAAGACACCGTATGAACTGGTGGTGTCGTCTGTGAGGGCGCTGGGGACGGACGTGGACACCCCGATGCCGCTGGTGCAGTGGGTGGGACGGATAGGGGAACCGTTGTATCAATGCCAGCCGCCGACCGGGTATTCGGATAAAGCGGACACCTGGGTGAATACGGGTGCGCTGCTGAATCGGTTGAATTTCTCGCTGGCACTGGCGGGGAATAAGGTGCGCGGATCACGCAGCGACGTCGTGGCGTTGTTGGGAAACGATACGCAGGGTGACCCGAAGCAGGTCTTGGACAGAGCGGTCGGAGTCTTCCTGGGAGGACAGGCCGCGCCGGGAACGGTGGAGACGCTGGAGAAACAGTTGGAAAACCCGCAGGTGGTGCAGGCGAAATTAGATGATCCGGTGAAACAGGTGGATTTGGGCGTGGTGACAGGATTGGTGCTGGGAGCGCCGGAGTTTCAGAGGAGATAAGTTTGGAGTGCGAGAGCTTGCTCTCGCTTTTGAGGTGTGGGCCGCTGCTGCCGAATCTGGATTGGGAGCTACGGCCTGGACCTCAAAAGCGGCGGCGAGCCGCCGCACTCCAAAGGAGTTGCGATGAGTAACACATGTTGCGAGGGCGTTCGGAAGGCGAGATTCTCGCGGCGGTATTTTTTGACGCGTAGCGGAATTGGTTTGGTGGGATTGAGCACCATGCCCGCGTTCTTGCAGCGGGCGGTGGCGTCGACAACGGGAGCGGGGAAGAAGCAGCTGGTGGTTTTGTTTCAGCGTGGCGCGGCGGATGGATTGAATATCGTGGTGCCGTTTGCGGAGCCAAATTACTACCGGATGCGGCCATCGATTGCGGTTCCGCAGCCGAAACGCGGAGGAGCGGACGCGGCCATCGACCTGGACGGATTTTTCGGATTGCACCCGGGGCTGGCGCCTCTCGCGCCGCTGTTTCAGAAAAATCAATTGGCGATTGTACATGCGGCGGGATCGCCGGACCCGACACGTTCGCACTTTGACGCGCAGGATTATATGGAGTCCGGGACGCCGGGGGTGAAAGCCACCGAAGACGGCTGGCTGGACCGCGCGATCGGAAGCATCCCGGAGGAAAATACTTCGCCCTTCCGCGCGGTGGCCATGGGCCCGAATCTGCCGAGGATGCTGCACGGAAGCACGGGAGCGATTGCGATTCCGGACTTGCGGCAGTTCAAGGTGCAGCCGCAATCGGCGGCGATGGCGAACGTGGTGGAAGGCGGGTTTGAGGCGATGTACGCACAGAGCGTGGATCATGCGTTGCACGGCACGGGCACGGAAACGTTCGAAGCGATTGACACGCTGCGCAAGCTGGACACGACGAAGTATCCGCCGGAAAACGGCGCGGACTATCCGAAGAGCCCGGTGGGGCAGCGGCTACAGCAAATCGGGCAGATGATCAAGGCGAATATCGGCGTGGAAGTTTTGTTTCTGGACTGTGGCGGCTGGGACAACCACGTGAACGAAGGCGGCGCGCAGGGGCAATTGGCGAATTTGCTGAAGGACCTGGGGCTGTCACTGGCGACGTTCCATCAGGACATGGGCGACCGGATGGCGGACATCGTGGTGGTGACGATGAGCGAATTCGGGCGCACGGCGAAAGAGAATGGAAACCGTGGAACGGATCACGGGCACGCAAACTGCATGTTCGTGATGGGCGGGGACGTGAAGGGCGGGCGCGTGTACGGAAAATGGCCGGGGCTGGACGAGCACCAATTGAACGAGGGGCGCGACCTGGCGCTGACGACCGATTTCCGGTCGGTGGTGGGCGAGATTTTGACGAAGCATCTAGGCGTAGGAGATTTGGGGCCGGTGTTTCCCGGATTTGAGAATAGCCCGCGGAAATTTGTGGGGATGGTGCGGTCATAGGCGCGAATCGCGCCGTTACAATTCACGAATCCAAATGTTGCGGAAGCGTACAGGATTGCCGTGGTCCTGGAGTGCTAGCGGAGCTTTGTCCGGGCCGGGCTTGTAGGGCGGGCGCGCGCCGTGGGCGGTGGGGCCGGTGAGCTGGACGTTGTCCTGTACGAGAAGGCCGTTGTGGAAGACAGTGACTCGGGCAGGACGGATGAGTTTGCCATCCTCTGTGAAGCGCGGGCCGTGAAAGACGATGTCGTAGGACTGCCACTGTCCGGGCGGACGCGAGGCGTTGACGAGCGGGGGATATTGGCCGTAGACGGCGGCAGCCTGGCCGTCGGCGTAGGTTTTGTTGTCGTAGGAATCGAGGACCTGAATTTCGTAGGTGCCCATCAGGAAAACGCCGCTGTTGCCGCGATCCTGGCTGTCGCCCTTCGGCGGAACGGGCTCGGAAAACTCGACGTGTAGCTGGCAATCGCCGAAGGACGTTTTTGTGTGCATGTAGCCGCTGCCGGCAACCACCTCGATGTAGCCGTTTTCGACTTTCCATTTGGCGGCGGCGCCGTCTTTATCCAGCCATTGGGAGAGATTGCTGCCGTCGAAGAGGACGACGGCGTCGGAGGGAGGCTTGCCGGGAGCGTCCTGCGTGCTGGAGGTTCCGGGAGTGACCACGGGAGGGAGAGGACGGTTGAGGTCGTGAATTTTCCATTTCGTGTCTACTTGGGATTGGGCAGGCGCGGCGGAGAGCAGTAGTACAGCGACGCCAATAAATACGAACGAACTTTTTTGCATGAAGAGCACCTCGGTTGAAAGCGTAAGGGATTCTAGCATCTTGGAGCTCTTTTGGAGTGCGGCGGCTTGCCGCCGCTTTCACGGTGTCGGCGAATCGCCGAAGTCGTCCGGGATCTTGAGTCGATCGATGGGAAAAGAGGTTACAGTTCTAAAGAAAGCGGCAGGCGCCTCGCGTTCGAACCAACCCGCCGAACACCATTTATACTGACTCGCTCTGGGAACGAACCCGTGATGCACTGGGTTCTGATGGACATAGTTCAATCGAGCGAGAAATGAACGGTGAAATGTAATGAGCGATTCCCAGTATTGAAACCATACCTTTCGGCCGGGCGCATCCTGGAGCCGGTTCAACCCCGAAGCGCTGCGCGAATGGAGTTCGCAAACCATGCGGCGCAAAGTTTCTGGCTTCGGGGATTCCGCGATGAAATGGTAGTGATTCGGAAATACTGCCCAGGCCTGAAGGGTCCACCCATGAGCCTCTGCCAGGTTCAAGAGAAGATTTGTCAACCGCGTGAGCAGAGCTGGCGTGGTGAAGTAATTCTGTTTTTGATAGGTTCCGGCAGTAACAATATATGCTCCCGGCAAAGAAAGTTGATGCGCGGGACTGTGCGGCCAATCGCGGAGAGGACTGCAGTCGAGAGAAAGGGAGTGGAGGGTTGGAGTACTGGTCGGCATTGGTGGAGTAGAGGTTGTGGTTTTGTTTAGTTTAACACGTTTGGTACTTTCTATAAATATTGCTATGTAGATATATGATGGATTCGGTTAGCGGGCTTGCGCCGTAAAAGCGGCGGCAAGCCGCCGCACTCCACAGCAGAGGCGCCCCGCGGGACTGGGGCACCTTTTTTTGGAAAATTGCAGGTTAGCTGGCGGCGGAGCCGCGGATGCGCATGCTGAAGAAGGAGCGGTAGACAAAGATGAAAGAGACGGCGAAGAAGGCGGCGGCGAGGATGAGCGAGAGAGTGCCGCCGGTCTCGGAGGTGAGTTTGACGGCGAGCTCGACGGCGAGCAGGCCGAAGAGGGTGGTGAACTTGATGACCGGGTTGAGGGCGACGGAAGAAGTGTCCTTGAAGGGATCGCCGACCGTGTCGCCAACGACGGTGGCGTCGTGGAGGGGCGTGCCTTTTTGCTTGAGCTCGACTTCGACGATTTTCTTGGCATTGTCCCAGGCGGCGCCGGCGTTGGCCATGAAGATGGCCTGGTAGAGACCGAAGACGGCGATGGAGATGAGGTAGCCAATGAAGAAAAAGGGCTCGACGAAGGCGAAAGCGAGGGTGGCGAAGAAAACAGCGATGAAGATGTTGAGCATGCCCTTCTGCGCGTATTGAGTGCAAATTTCGACGACTTTCTTGGAGTCGGCAACACTGGCTT
>CAVTFW010000012.1:0-124829 GCA_963734105.1 Candidatus Acidiferrales bacterium
GCGAGGAACTGCTCAAGATCATAGCGCGACAGGCGAAGACGAAACACGGCGCTCCACTGAGGCACACGACACTTGCGCGGATCAAGAGTTTTCTGTCCGGCGCATTCACTTCCGCGAGGCGCAAAGGCGTGCTGGACAGTCCTAACCCCATGGTCGGCGTTTCCGTTCCCGCGGGAAGTCCGGCCGGGACCACTTATGCGTACTCGCTTCCGGAAATTTGGGCCATGCTCAAAGTCCGGGAGCCCGCGCGGACAATTCTCCTCACGGCCGCATTCAGCGGTTTGCGACAGGGGGAAATCCGCGGCCTACGTTGGTCCGATTATGACGGCGCGGTGTTGCATGTGCGGCGCTCTGTCTGGAATAAAGGCGTTATCAATCCACCGAAAACCGTTTCCTCCGCGGCGCCCGTTCCCGTGGTGAAAGTTTTGGCGGACGCGCTCAACCGGCACAAGGAACGGCAAGGTAAACTTGCCGCACCAGACTTTCCCATCTTTGCGAACGGCGTGAAAAAACCGATGGACCTGCACAACCTTTCGGAGCGCGTGATCGCTCCCGCAATTGAAAAGTGCTCAAAGTGTGGAAAATCGAAAGGTGAGCACCCAATTGAAGGGCATGTGTTCGCGCTCGATCCGACTCTTCGTTGGTGCGGATGGCATGCGTTTCGCCGCGGCCTTGCGACAAACCTCCACGCGCTCGGCGTAGACGACAAAACAATCCAGGCGATCCTCCGGCACAGCAACATCGGGATCACGCAAAACATTTACGTCAAGAGTGTGAGCGAGTCTCAGGTGAGCGCGCTCGATTTGCTGGCGGAAAAAATGGAAAACGAGGACGTGTGCACCAACCATGCACCAATTTCGAGAGAGACGGTAAACTGACGTGAAGCAACTGATTCATAATAGGCAGGATAAGTTGGAGCCGAGGGCGAGAGTTGAACTCGCGACCTGCCGATTACGAATCGGCTGCTCTACCACTGAGCTACCTCGGCCTGTTTATTGACGATAGCATTCGCTGAAAATAGCTGTCAATTCGGCGTTGGCGCGGGGTGGCCTAAGTTGGATTAGCGCGGGTGACGGCGATGAGGTGGGCACTGGCGCCAAGTACCGAAGGTTCATGTTCGATTAGCGATAGAAACTCCATCAGGCTCTGGCGTTGTGCCGCGTCATCCCATGCCTCACGGAAGAAAGCCGCACTCCATGCCGGACCTTCGACGGCAAGGACCTGGACATCGGCAAAACCGGCGTCGCGAATTTCGGTAGCCAGGTCCTCAGGGCGATGAAAGTACGCAGTCGTGAAGTAGGCGGGGTGGTTCATCGGATTGCGGTGTTGACCGGAGGCGAGATCTGCCGCAACGATTTTGCGAAACTCCGCGTCTTGGAAGAAGCCGCTCGAAAGGCCGTCGATCAAGGAAGCGAAGCGAGAGATCGCGGCGGCAAAAAGGACGCCCTTCGGCTGGAGAATGCGGCGGGCTTCACGAAGCGCCCGGAGACGATCCGAATGCTCGACTAGATGGTACAGCGGCCCTAGTAGAAGAACCGCATCCGCACTTCCCGATGGAATATCCAAGCGGCGCGCGTCGCCTTGCGCGATTGAAGCCAGCGTGACGCCCGATGCGGCCGCGTAAGATCTTGCTTGCTCCAAATGAAGCTCCACCGGATCGAGCAAGTGCACCCGGTATCCTTGACTGGCGAGCGGGAAGGCATGGATCCCGGCCGCGCCGCCTACGTCGAAAATTGTTGCCGGGGCCGGCGGAAGATTCCGAGCCAGAATCGCTTGCGTCCGAAGCCGCTCGAGTTCACCGCGCGTGCTCGATAGCCGCTCCGACTCCTTGCTTCGCAGATAATGCTCCTCGATTTCTCTCGGTATCAGGCTCATCTGCGCCTCCATGTGCAAAACCCCCGCCGACTAAACCTTCAAGAACTGGAGACTACTCAGAGCAGCTCTCAAAATCTGGTTAGGACACTCCCCACTGGCGGCCCTGGCCACGCCTTCAACGGGAAAACGGGTACATGATCCAGCCGATTCCGATGCCAACCAGCAGAAACAGGAAGAAGGACCAGAGAATGTACTTTATTCGCTCTTTCGGCTGGCGGCGCCCCAAAAAGCCGAAGGCCACGGAAATGACCGCGGCGAAAAACAGGAACGCCTGAATGTGCGTGAAATTATTTCCGATTGCCAAGGTCATGCCTTGCGGCGCCTTGCCGCTTCGTAGGCATGCAGCGCTGCCAGTAAATTGAGAACCCCTGCGGTGGCCAGAAATCTTGTCCCGTAATCCCCTCTGGCGTGAGAGACGTCCGCTCCCTTGGGTTCGAGCGCCCGCGCCAGGAAATAGAAAGTGCCGGTGCCCAAATCCGCCACATAACCGAGGGTATCGAAGGCATCATTCCCATTGGAGGTGAAAAGATTGCCGCGCATGGAAGCGCCCACGACCACCAGCAGTCCCACGGTTAGGAAAACGGCTACCGCGCGCCCCCACATCCGCTGAAGGGCATGCCCGAGTCCGGGCAAGAGCCAGCCCGCGACGGCCGCGCCCCAGGCCTTGTCCTCCGAGGGCGGGTTGGTGGCGGAGCTCGCGACAGGCGCTTCGAGCGGGGTTGTTTCGTTGGTCCCGGTGGTCTCTTGGCTCATGCGGTTTGTACTGGTCCCATGGTCAGGCGAGAAGCGGCAAAATTTCGGTCTGGACGGCGCCGGTTACGCGCGCCTCCTTTTCGTCCACGTATACATCGACTTCCGTGCGCATGCCAAATTCCGGCAAATAGATTCCAGGCTCGACCGAATTGCAGGTTTGCGGGATCAGGTGCCGCTCGTCTTGCGTTTCGAGTCCATCCATATTGACGCCGTTGCCGTGAATTGCCGTGCCTATGTTGTGGCCAGTGCGATGAAAAAAATACTTTCCGTAGCCCGCTTTGTCCACCACGGCTCGCGCGGCTTTATCCACTTGCCACCCCTGCAGGGGCTTTCCTGCCTTGACGCTGGAACGAATCAAATCCACCGCCCGATCTCTCGCCTCGCGCAACACGTTGAAGATTTTCACAAACTTGTCCGGCACTGTCGCGCCCAAGTATCCCATCCAGGTGATGTCGTAGTACACGCTGTGCGGAGTTTTTTGTTTGCCCCAGACATCCAGGAGCAGAAGATCCCCTTCCCGGATCGGCGAGGCTTTTTCCCGCGTTGGCCCGTAATGCGGGTCGCTGGCATTTGCGTTTACAGCCACGTCCGGACCCTCTTCCGTGATGATTCCGGCTTCCGCGAACTTCTGCAGGATGAATTGTTGGAGGTCGTACTCTGTCAGGGACTTCTTTTCCTTCACACACTTCGCCGAGTGCTCAAATGCCTCGCGCACAATTCGGTCAATCGTGCGCCCCGCCGCCAGGTGAGACTCAAGCTGAGCCTTACTCCAACAGGCTTCATATTTCTGAACCAGATCCGCGGAAGTGACAACCTTCGGCCCGAGGCTGCGCACCAGTTCCACGGTCCCCGCATCCACCATGGCGACATAGGGAATCGCATTCTTCGGCGAATACTGCATGGCCACGTTCTTTGCCCGGCCCAACGCCTTTTTCAGGTTGCCGCGCAACTCATTATGACCGGCGTAATACAAGGTGTCTCCCGGCAGCCCGGTCAGGGCTCCCGCTTCGATCTTGTGAACCAGCTTCTTGGGGGTTCCTTTGGCCGGAACGAAATAGAACCACCGCCTTGTGCGCATCCCCGGGGGGAGTTCCAGGATGTTTTGTGCGATCGGGTCGCGGCCGCGAAAATCGTAAAACAACCAGCCGCCCACCTTCGCGCCGCGCAGATCTTTCTGCATCTCGCCGATATCGACCTTCATGAGGGCCTCAATCTTTTCCGTCTCCGGCCGGCTTCCTTCATGCTTCCGTCTGAAGCAGGCTTTCGATCTGCTGCCGTGTCACGCCTTGGACCTCCACGCGCTTGGTCCGACTTTGTTCGCCGCTTCGGATTCTAACAGCCGATTTCGACGTTTTCAAAACTTCCGCAAGGAATTCGATCAGCGCTTCGTTCGCACGATTTTCCACCGCAGGGGCGCACAAGCGGATCTTCAGCGCGCCCTCGATTACACCAGCAATCTCATCGCGGCTGGCGCGGGGTCGCACGCGCACGGTGAAGAGAACGGTTCCGCGTGCAATGTCTTCCGCTACCTTCACAAAACTCAAGGCTCACCAGGCCCTTTCGTATTGGACCGGCGGCTTGATTTTTGCGCCCAGCACCTGTGCCGCACGCCGCGGCCAGTAGGGATCGCGGAGAAGTTCCCTGGCCAGGAGTACAATGTCCGCCTGCCCTGTGGCGATGATCGTTTCCGCCTGCACCGGCTCCGAAATCATTCCCACGGCTCCTGTAGCGATGCCCGTTTCACGCCGAATTGTTGCAGCAAATTCCACTTGATAACCCGGCCCGACCGGAATGCGCACGCCCGGCACGACTCCGCCGCTGGACACATCCACGAGGTCCACGCCTATCGCCTTCAGTCTGCGGCACAGCTCCACACTCTGTTCCAGGTCCCAGCCACCTTCCTTCCAGTCCGTTGCGGAGATGCGTACGAACACGGGCTGCTGCTCCGGCCAGAGTTCGCGAACCGCTTTCGCAACTCGAAGGAGTGCACGAATCCGATTCTCAAAGCTTCCGCCGTATTCATCCGTGCGCTGGTTGCTTAGCGGGGAATAGAACTCATGCAAGAGATAGCCATGGGCCGCGTGGAGTTCGACGACTTGGAATCCGGCTCTCAATGCGCGTCGCGCTGCCGCCGCGAAATCACCCACGACTTGATCGATCTCTTCGACCGTCAGTGCCTTTGGTATCGCGAACCCGGTGTTGAATGGCACGGCGCTGGGTGCGACTGGTTCCCAGCCACCCTCGCTCAGGGAAATAGGGTTGCCGCCCAACCAGGGTGCCGAAGTACTTCCCTTCCGCCCGGCATGCGCCAACTGAACCCCGGGCACCGCACCATGCTCGCGAATGAATTCAACGATGGGCCGCCACGCTTCCACATGCGAGTCCAGGTATAAGCCTGTATCCGCCGGCGAGATCCGCCCGATGGCGCTAACCCCGGTTGCCTCCGTCATCACCAGAGCGGCGCCACCCACGGCACGACTTCCCAGGTGCACCAGATGCCAGTTCGTGGGATGCCCCTCCTTCGCCGAATACTCGCACATGGGAGATACGGCGATTCGGTTTTTGAGCTCAATTCCACGGAGATGAAACGGTGTGAAGAGATTCATCCTTGCCCTTGACGGTTCACCTTCCCCTAGTTGGATTCATCACGCGGGGCCGCGGGTACCGAAGAGCGCCGTCCCCACGCGAACTTCCGTGGCGCCTTCCGTGATCGCCGCTTCAAAGTCATGCGACATTCCCATGGACAATACCGGAAATCGTCGTCCCAGCCGCGCTTCCAGTTGATCCCGGGACTCTCTCAACTGTGCAAAAAAAGGACGAACCTGCTCCGGGTTATCCAAAAAGGGCGGAATGCACATCAATCCCGCGAGCTCCAGCCGTTCGAGCGACGTCACTTTCTCCGCCAATTCCGGCAATCCCTCCAGGGAAACGCCACTCTTCGATTCCTCCCCGCTGATACGCACTTCGATCAGAACTCGAAGCCGCGCCTCGGTCGGCATCTCAGCGCGAGCACGATCCAGTTTTTGGGCTAAAGCAAAATCGTCAACCGCGTCAATGCTGTGAAACAATTTCGCGGCCTTTGCCGCCTTGTTGCTTTGCAGATGCCCGATCAGGTGCCATGTTGCATGCAGGTTTGCAATCTCGCCTCGCTTCCCTTCCCATTCCTGGACGCGGTTTTCTCCAAAATGATGCAGCCCGGCGTCAAAGGCCTCATGGATAGCTTCCGCGGGATGGGTTTTGGAGACACCGATCAAGGTGATCTCTTCCGCCCGCCTCCCCGCCAGCGCGGCGGCACCCGCGATCTGCTCCCGCAAGCGAAACAGGTTCTCTCGAATCGTCGTTTGCACCATATCCTTGAATCAGAATAAAAATCGTAACATGGCCACTCGCAATCCGGGCGCAAGCTTGTCTCCCTGCCCTGCACCTTTCGTTGCAGCCCGTTCGTTCTCCGGTTACACTGGCATCCACGAGTGGCTCCCACCACCACGGTAAGGCCCAATGAGCACACGCGGAAGACTAATTGCCATCGAGGGAATCGACGGCAGCGGCAAGCGCACCCAGGCAAGGCTTCTGGAACACTCGCTTCAATCCAAGGGCTTTAAGGTTTATGCCACAGGATTCCCGCAATACGAATCGTGGTTCGGCAAGATGGTGGGAGAATTTCTCAACGGCGACCTCGGCCCGTTGCAGGCAGTCGATCCGCATTTCTCTGCTCTCCTTTACGCAGGTGATCGCTTTGAGGCAAAAGCGCGCATCGAATCTGCCTTGAAGGATGGCAAGGTCGCCCTGGTTGACCGCTATGTGGCTTCCAATCTAGCGCATCAGGTGGCTCGCGCAGCTCCTGAGAAACGGTCTGAATTTCTACGTTGGATCGAACACCTCGAATATTCCATCTATGGACTTCCCCGGGAAGACCTCATTCTGTATCTCCGTGTTCCGCCCGCCGAGGCGCAGAAGTTGGTGGCACAGAAATCGGAACGCAAATACACCCGAGCCAGCCACGACCTCCAGGAGAAGAGCCTGCACCACCTGGAGGACGCCGCGGAAATGTACGACATGCTCTCGCGCAGCCGCCCCTGGGCCACCATCCAGTGTTACGATGCGCAGAACGGCACCGTCCGGCTTCCCGAAGATATTTCGGCGGAAATTCAGTCCGCTATCCAGCCGGTGCTCGATGCAATGAAAAAGGGCTGATCCATGGGATTTTCTGAGTTCCAGGGGAATGAGAGAATTGTCGCCGCCTTGCGCGGGGCCCTCAAAGCCACTCGTGTGCCGCACTCCCTTCTCTTCACTGGACCACGCGGGGTCGGCAAGTACACACTGGCGCGCATGTTGGCCCAGGCCGCCAATTGTGAGCGCCTCGTCGATGACTTCTGTGGAGAATGTGCCACCTGCCGGCAGATTTCCAAATTGGCCGACCCTCAAGAGCTCATCGAACAGGGACTTGCCGAGCGCGGCGAAAGCGCGGACGCCGCCACCGTCGAGCGTGTTCCCCTAATCCTGCAGAGCCATCCCGATGTGTGGGCGCTCGTTCCCGATCCCGTTCGCCTGAAGAGCCCGGTCGTACGCCCTGTGCTTCGTATCGGCCAATTGCGCGCCGTCCGTCGCGCGGCCTACTTCCAACCCACGGGCCGCCGCCGGGTGTTCATCCTGGATGGCGCGGAGACAATGCGTTCGGATGTCGCCAACGTGTTCCTTAAGATCCTCGAGGAACCACCCAGTTCTGCCACGCTGATTCTCACGGCACCTTCTGCCTACAGCCTGCTCCCCACCATCGTCTCCCGTTGTATGCAGTTTCACTTCGCTCCCCTTTCGATTGCCGAGGTCGAAATCATCCTCAAATCGCGCTCCGACCGGAAGCCCTCGGAACTCAAGCTGGCGGCTCAACTCTCCGAAGGCAGTCCTGGCCGGGCGCTGGAAATGAATGTGGACGAAGTCGTTGAGAAGAGGAAGATTGCCCTGCGTACCCTGGAGCGAGCTGCTCGTGGGCAAGGCTTCGCCCAGCTTTTTGCGGATACGGCCACGCTCGCCAAAGATCGTGAATCCTCCTTCGAGGATCTGCTCGCCGTCTTTTATGGCTTGCTCTCGGACCTTTTGGAACTGACCGCGGGGGTTCGCGGTCCGCTTCTCCGAAATCCGCATCTTGCCAACGAATTGGAAGCTCTTGCGCGCTCCACTGACTCCGCCTGGATTGCGCGCGCCCTCGCCGGGATGGACAAATTGGCCGCCGGTTCCCGGCGCAATTTGAATCGACAGCTGGGCCTGGACTCGCTGGCCGTCTCTTTGGCCCCTGCAGAGCCCGAATCGCTCGCCCGGAAGTAGATATTTCCTCACTTCCGGGGTCGGGTTGCGTCATAATACTCGAAACCCTAGCCCAACTGCGCGCATCTCAAGAGAAGGAACCACCTCAACCTAGGCAAGGAGCAGTCATGGTAAATCGACGCATGTTCCGTCCCAGCTTCGCAGAAGCCAAAGAACAGGTCTCGGCCAGGCCCCCGCACAACGGCCCTCTACCCAACAAGAAGCCTGCACCGCCGGAGATCACCCACGCGGAAAATTTCTATTGGGTGAAGCAGATGCAGAGCCGCACGCCGATGACAGTCATGCTGGAGTCGGGCGAAGTACTGCACGGCCTGATCGAGTGGTATGACCGGGATTGCATCAAGCTGACGCGCGAGGGCTCGCCGAATCTGATGATCTTCAAGCGTCACATCCGGTACGTCCATAAAGACAACGAGGACGCCCAGGGCGACGAATAACGGCTACTTTCGCAGTGTGTGCCCGGCTGCCGAAGAGAATGTAAGTAGAGCCTTGGCCACCAGCGATCCCGATTCGTTAAAGATATCGCATTCCGTCACAATGAAATTTCTGCCGACCCGCAGTACGCGCGCGTCCGCCTTTATTCTTCCTCCAGGCACCGGCTCCAGATAATTGATCTTCAACTCCAGTGTGGCGATTTCCACGCCCTGGGGCACAACCGTGTAGGCCGCGATGGCCGCTGTGGTGTCCGCCAGGGCGGCCAGAATGCCTCCGTGCACCACGCCATGAATCTGTTTGTGCCTGGGACGAACATCCAGCCGGAAAATGGCGCGTCCTTTGCGCACGCTCTCCACGTCAAATCCCAGCAACTCCGAAGACTTGCTCGCTTTGACGCGACGGCGCACAAGTTCGGTCGCGCGTTTCTCTTCCCTGCTTAGTTTCCGTCCCATTTCCACTGCGCTCCTTCAGTACGCTGTCAAGCCGCCGTCCACCGGAATGGCCGTGCCGGTTATCCAGGAAGCTTCATCAGAAGCCAGAAAGGCGGCAAGCTCCGCCACATCGTTCGGCTGGCCAAACCTGCCCAGGGGGAGACCGGCGATTCTGGCCTCGCGTGCCTGTCGCCCTGCCTCAGTTTCAGAGAACAGGCCCTTCACTAATTCGGTCTCCACGATGGCAGGGCAGAGGCAATTTACCCGGATATTCTCGTGGGCATGGTCGAGGGCCATTGCTTTGGTCAATAAGGTCAATCCACCCTTCGAGGCGCAATAGGCGGCGCGGTCCCGCATGCCGACCAGCCCCAGCACGGACCCTATGTTCACGATGGCGCCTCCGCCGGCCCGGCGCAGGGCGGGGAGTACCGCCCGGGCCATTAGGAATGGCCCCTTCAGGTTCGTTTCTATCACGCGGTCCCACGCTTCTTCGGATATATTCTCGACCGTCGAAACGCTCAGAACTCCAGCATTATTCACGAGCACATCGACGCGGCCGAACTCCCTTTCTACGTTTTCCGCCGCCCTTTGCGTCTCCGCGCTTTGTGTCACATCGCAGAGGATGGCCCGCCCCTCCGCTCCCGACTGGGCCAGCTCCTTCACCACGCCGTCCAGAGCCTCTCGGCGGCGTCCCAAAACGGCCACCTTAGACCCCTCACGCCCAAAGACCAAGGCAATGGCCCTGCCAATCCCGGTCCCGCCTCCTGTTACGATGGCCACTTTTCCTTTGAGCCGTGTCACGTTCGGCACCACCTTTGCGTCTAACCGGTGTACCATTCCGCAGGCAGGCGCTACCGCCCGCGGTCCGCGCGACTCTAGCATTTGGGCTTGCTCCCCCGCAAGCAAGCCAGTCACTTCGGCATGTAGCGCGATCATTTGATTGAGGCCCATTATGCGCATCGGTATCACCGGTTACCCTACTTATGGCGGCTCGGGCGTAGTCGCCACCGAGTTGGGCCAGGAGCTGGCAGCGCGTGGACATGACGTCCATTTCATCACCTACGCTCCGCCGATCCGTATGAACCCGAACGACCCGCGCATCCACTTCCATGAGGCAGCCGTGGTCTCCTATCCCCTGTTTGACCATTCTCCTTACACGCTCTCCCTGGCCGTAAAGATGTTGGAAGTTTTCGAGGCTGAATCCCTGGACATCCTCCACGTCCATTACGCCATTCCGCATTCCGTCAGCGCCTTGCTGGCGCGGCAGATGGCGGCACCGCGACGCCTGCCGTTCATCACCACTCTTCACGGGACGGACATTACGCTGGTCGGAAACAATCCAAACTTTCTGCCGATCACCCGCTATTCCATCGAGCAGAGCGATGGCGTCACTTCCATCTCGGAATACTTGTATCGCCGCACCGTCGCGGAATTTGCCATCAAGCGCCCCATCGAAGTCATTCCCAATTTCGTCAATTGCGACCTGTACTGCCGCCACCCGAATCCTCAACTGCGCGCTGAGTGGGCTCCCGATGGCGAACCCATCGTCATGCACCTGTCGAATTTCCGGCCGGTAAAACGCATCCTGGACGCGGTTGAGATTTTCGCTCTTCTCCGCGAGAAGATGCCCGCCAAGCTGGTCATGATCGGGGACGGCCCCGACCGCCTCCCCGCCGAGGAGCTGGCACGCACCCGGGGCGTGGAAAAGGATGTTCTGTTCCTTGGGCAACAAAATGGGATTAGAGAAAAGCTGGGTCAGGCGGACTTATTCCTATTGCCCTCGCAACTGGAGTCCTTTGGCCTTGCGGCTCTTGAGGCTATGGCGTGCGAGGTCCCAGTCATCGCCACAAACACCGGCGGCGTTCCCGAAGTTGTGGAAAACGGCGTGGACGGCTATCTCGTCGAACCCGGCGATGTGAAACAGGCCGCGAAACACGCGATCGATATACTCTCGCGAGCGGACCGTGGCCGCGAAATGGGGATGCTCGCCCGGGTCCACGCCAAGAGAAAGTTCTGCGCCAACGACGTCATTCCCATGTACGAGAGTTATTACGAGCGCGTCTTGGAGGGGTCATTAGTGGCCCGCGCTTGAACGCGCATCTTCTTCCGACAAGGCCTTGACATGCGCGAAGACGCGGTGATGGATACTGTGCACAATGGCATCCGTCCACAAGCGCCAATACGCTCCGGGCCACATTTTGTTTTGATAGGTGGTCGTTCCTTCCAGCCGCGTGCCGCCATCCGCCAATGCAACCAGCACAAAGTCGGCGCGTTCCGGCTGAAAATCGTGGTCTTCCAGATGCCGCACATGGATATTTCCATAAGGAGAAGTCTCTTTCATCAGTAGCGGCTCATCGGCAACGGCGAAGGCAAAGTGTTTCGCAGGCTCCCACGCGAGAATCGGTTCCTTGAAGCTTCCCGTGGAGAAGCGGCACTCCCGGTCGGCGGTCAGGCCCTCGCCGTGCAGTCGCGCTTCAATGGGATACGCAATTCCCAAACGAAACGGCCACTCTTCGGCCTTTGCCAGCGGCGGGAAAGCGATCAATCGCTTCCAGACCACGTCCGGAGGCGCTGCGATCTCAATGCTCGTATGGACCTGATAACGCGGCACGGGTGGTGGCGCGAAGTGCTCCGCTCCCAACATGGCGGGGAGTGCGAAGACCAGGACAGCGAGAGTGGCGTTCGATGGCTGCGGCACGGCCGGCTTGTTGTGGATGGTGTAGGCGACGAAGCCACCGAAACCGGCCAGCAGCCAGGCGATTGGAGCTGCCATCGCCAGGCAGACAAACCCTTCGATCGCAACTGCAGCGATCCCTGCACCTGCAAGGAAAACGGTGAGCGTGACCACGGCCAAGACGTCAGTAAATTCACGGGGTTGCGTCCGGCAGTGGACCCAAGCGGCGATGTAGCCCATCACGAAAGGCAAGGCGATAAAAAGAGTGAGGCCGTAGCTGCCCAAATACTTGAGATCGAACCAAGCGGTGAAGGTCCCCACAACGGCAGACACAATAACGCCAAAGGCCGCGCTTGCCAGCCGGCTCTCCGGCCATAAGCCATCGGACCTCCTCATGGAGGTTGCGCGTTCGGTGGACTCGCCGGGAGCACCGCGGCTTGGCAAGACACAAAGCACGGCAAAGAACAGCAGATTCACGACGGGAGCAAAGAACAAAACGGTCAGCCACAGAGGCTGACCAGCATCGCGCAGGCGCTTTTCCGTCATGGTCACGCCAATCCAGATAAAGGGGAGAGCGGTGAGCAAGAGCAGGGCAAGAAATTGCCGTTCGGGAACGATTAAATTGTTCGGGTGAGTCGCTACTGCCAGCGGATCCCAATAATTCCAGATATGCCACTGCAGGCCCAATTTGTAGGCCAGCAACCGGTCGAGATTGTGCTTGATGGCGAAGCAAACAAAACCCGCAATGAAGTACGTCCCGCGGTTGACGCGGCCATTCCATTTCCACATGTTCGCGAGATTCACGGTTCACCTGCCTGACCACTCGTGTCTGTCCGCTCTCTTCAAAAATGCAACCTGATCGCGTCCCGTGCTCCAAACTCTCAGTGCTTATCCCACAGCTTTGAACCAAGTACGCCAGACGAACAATCCAAGGTAACTGGCAGCCAATCCGAGAAAGAGGGAAGTCAGGAGAGTGTGTCCGACGAGAAACCTTCTTCCCTTGGGCCAGTCGGCGTGAGAGAAGTAAAAGGCGTCCACCACGATACGTACCGTCCAGTAGATTCCAATGAAAGCGGCAAGGCCGAGCGCGGCTCGATCCCCTCGAAGAAGTTCCGCATGCAGCCCCAACGTAAGCGTGCCGAATGCAATGATGGTCAGCACAGTGGCGCCGCCCTGCGCCCATAAGATCTTGCGGTTGAAAGGTACCAGCGATTGGAGATCCTGCTTCCAGCGCAGCTGAAACGGCACCTGAAAACTTGCGAACAAGACCAGAAAATGACCCGCGCCAACAACCCAGAGGTCGAAGTCGAAAAAATCTCTTATGAATTGAGTGTTCATATAGCGTGGACCTCATGCATGAAGGGAATTATTATGCGCAACACAAACGGGGGATGAAACAGCCAAAAGACTGGCCCTGCAACAACCAGGACCATGAACAACCATCCGCGGACACCTTCGCCGAGACCAAATTGCTTGCCAAACGGCGAGCGCTCAAGAATCAAGCCAAGTCCCTGGAGGAGGAAATAGCCCGTGGGCAGGCCATATCCTGCCTGGGCTGGGACCGAGATAACCAGATCGTGGATCAGCCCAGAAATGAGGAACACTAATAAGGTTGCCCATCCGACTTGAAGGTATTTGCGCGCGGGAACAAGGATCAGGTCATGCGCAAGCTGGCGGAATCCGAGATTCCACCGTTTGCCCCAAAACTCGCTGAGTGATTGAGCCCGGAGAGGAGCGGACATGATCGGCGAGGCGTTGACTCCGAGACACCGCCAAAACAGGGCCGCAAGTTGAAATGTGCCGAAGTGGAGGAGAAGAATTAGACCCAGCATCCCCGTCCACCCACGAAGCAGCGGCTGTTCTTGGGGAACAGTTCGAGCTACAAGCCAGAGGAGCATGGCACCGAGGGCGGTATCGAAAATGGCGCAAAACCAATCGCGGAATCGAGGCATCGGGGGTCGCGTGGTTTCGTCTATGAACGACTCCGCGTCCATTCCGGGCCAAACCAAAAGGTAGGCCACGGAACGCCAAGCCGAATGAGAAATTGGCCTTTGAACTCTCCACCAGGTCGCCCACTTCAGACCGAGGTAAATCGAGATTGCCAACATCCACATGAAAGCCCAAGGTTGCAGAAGTCGGTGCAAAACGGCGGCTACCGAGGGAAAGACCACGAGAGGGAGCCACCCGATGAAACCTTCTCTCCGTAACGACTTGTACGATTTTACTGTTCTGGTGGCTTGCACAGGCTCGACCGGCTGCCCCGCCCGGCTCTCTTCGTAAACTCTGAAGTCTGCAGTCTTCATATAATTCACGCCCGGACCAAGGTGACCCCGCACATCATCCGACTTACCTCGCCAATTGACAGCCAGGACTTCTTGCTGCGCAACTTCGCCGCCCTGCCACCCAGCGGTAACCCGCATACAGGAGTTTCATCATTCCAGGAAGCTTCGACACCCAAACAAGGGGATGCGCCCACCAGATCTCTCGCGCCAGAGCAAGGACCGCGTCCGCGCCCCCGTATTGCGCGCCATCTTCCAACAAGAATCGCAGCTCGCGCAGCAGCTCCTGACGCGGCATTCCGAGCAGCGCTCCGACACGCGGGTCCTGGAGCGGGGCTACTGCGAAACCTCGGCGGGCAAGAATGGGCGCCAGCCATCGGGCGATGCGCGTGCAGAAATCACACTCGGCGTCGAAAAAGAGCCAGCCTTTTGCGTGGCGTCCTTTTCCGTCTGTGTATTCGCTTGCCAACGAAATCATGGCTTCTTCCTTTTCCAACCAGGCGGCCATTGCTCGGCTCAGCCTACTTTTTTCTTTTCGCTCCCGAGTAAAGTAATCACCTTGCCGCGCAGCTTCCCCACGCCTTTTAGGGCGCCGGTTGGCATGCGCAGGACTTCCTCGAAGAGCCCGGTCATCGTGGTCAGAAACTCCAACATGCTCTCCAGGCGCTCTCTGGTGTATGCATCCCCTGGCGCGTTGGACTTCAGCTCGTGGACGCATTCGCCCAGCACGCGCAAGGTGGGGTCAATCTCCCGGCGTTTCCTCTCCTCGGACACCGTCCGGAAAATCTCCCAGACGTCCTTGAAAGTCTCAAAATGGTCGCGCCGGTCGCCGAGCACGTGCACCACCCGCACGATTCCCCATCCCTGCAACTCGCGCAGGCTGGTGCTGACGTTCGAGCGCGCCACAGAGAGGGTTTCGGCGATGACGTCCGCCGGAACCGGCGCGGGCGAAAGGAACAGCAGCGCGTGCACCTGTGCCACGGTGCGGTTGATGCCCCACTTGGTGCCCATCTCGCCCCAGTGCAAGATGAACTTCTGCGCCACGGGGGTAAGCCCAGTTGACGCGGTTTTCGTTTGGTCACTCACTCGATCCTCCCTTTGCGCTGGGAACCAACTCTGCTCTGCTTCCGTTCGAACAGCGATTCCGCCATCTTGAAACCAGGTCTCGGGCAGCCGAAGGCCATTGGGGATAACAGAACTCAAAACCATTCTGATGAAGAATGCCAGGTACCACGCGCCGGCTCTTGAGGAGAAGTTCGGTTTCCGTCCGAAAAAAGAATGCTCCGACGGCCAACATCCACTCTCGTGCGGGCAAACCAAGGCGAACTCCCCAGGCAGCCCGAAGCGAAGCCATGAAGTCCTTGTTCGGCAGGGGAACGGGAGCAGCGAGATTCACGACACCGGAGATATCTTCGCGCTGAATCAGGAACTCCACGGCCCGTAGAAAATCTTCTTCGTGGATCCACGACATGTACTGGCGCCCGGATCCCCATGCGCCGCCCATGCCCGTACGGACCAGGCGTACCAAAACTTCAAATATTCCACTGGCGGAAGAACTCATCACCATGGCAGTCCGCATGGCGACCTTCCGGGTGTTGGGAGTCCGCGAAGAGAAAAAGGCTTCCTCCCATTGCTGGGCTACCTGCAGGCTGAATCGCCATCCAAAAGGCGCGTCCGGCTCAGCACCTCCAATCTCACCCGTAGCCTCATCCATTTCACGGTCGTAGCTGTGCCGGTAGATCGTCGCCGTGCTCGCATTCAGCCAGGCACGAGGCGCACGCTTCATCTTCTGGATGGCCTCGCCCAAAACAGTGGTGGACAGGACTCTTGATTGCGAAAATCTCCTCCCTGTTCCTCGCGATGTAGCGGCAATCCACGCTTCGGCCTGCGAGATTGATCAAGACGTCCGTGCCTTCTAGGGATTCCTCCCAAGCGCCGTGGGTTCTGCCATCCCAGAAAACCGTTTTCCAGGGCAGCGGATTTCCTGTCGATGCATTCTGGGATGGGTTCGCTGCGGAGCTGCGGGGATTTCGCGTCAGCGTTGTGACCTCATGACCCAGGTCTGAAAGACGCTGCGCAAGGAGCCGGCCAAGATGGCCTTCCCCTCCAGGCAGGACGATGCGAAGCGGTTGGAGGGGAGATGTCCGGCCCTTGTTGAGGCTTGCTACCGTTGTCACAGTTAAGTCAGTCATTTCTGTATAGACAGAATATACAGAAATGACAGCCCGCTGTCAAGCCCTTTTTTCGGCTTCCCGGTTGACCCTTCAGAACACGCTGACTTCCGGAATTACCGGCACCAGTTGCGGCACGTCGATCTTGATCGTGGTGCCCTGCCCTTGCTGGCTGGTGATGTCCAGATTGAAATCCGCTCCGTATAGCACCTTCAGGCGCTCCCTGACGTTGCTCAGCCCGATTCCTTCCACATATACGTGCGGCATTTTTTCCTCGGAGATGCCCACGCCGTTATCTTGAATCTCAATGTGCAGCCGGCTGTCGCGCGTGGAGGTCCTTAAGCAGATCCTGCCCCCTTCCAGCTTCGGGGCCAGGCCGTGCTTCAAACTGTTCTCCACGATGGGCTGCAACAGCATGCTCGGGATGAAGGTTTCCAGCGTGTTTTCGTCGATCTGTTTCACGATGTCGAGGTTGTCTTCCCCGAACCGCGCGACTTCAATATCCAGGTAATCGTCGATGAACGAGAGCTCTTCCCGAAGCGGCACAAACGTCTCATGCTTGCGCAACAGACGGCGAAGAATATTGCTCAGCTTCAGTACCACGCCTCGCGCCGTGTCCGGATCCAGGCGAATCAGGGCAGTCACCGTATTTAGCGTGTTAAACAGAAAGTGAGGATTGATTTGGCTGGAGAGCGCGTCCATCCGGGCGCGCAGCAACAGTTGCTGGTGGCGTTCCAGATTCATCTCAATTCGCGTGTTGTTCCAAATTTTCAGCGGGGCGGCAACCGACATGAGCGTCCCCAGCACCACCAGGAACAGCATCCAATTCCATGCCGGATCAATGGCGAAGAGCCATTTAGGCTTAGTTGCGACCACCAGAGCCACGCGTCCCACTTCCAAGCCTACGCAGGTCATCAGCGGTAGCATTTCCCACATGATCTCTGTGCTCCGTACCATGCGGGTGATGGCTTTGGGAATATTTAAAAATGTGAACGGCCCGAAGTTCCACAGGTCTTCCTTATCGGGAATCACCTGCCGGATGAGTCCGCCGAGGAGCCCAGCGGTCGCCGCCGCCGGCATGGCCAACCACTCGTGCGCCATCAACGTGGGAATGGTGATGATGGCCCCGCCGATGGGCCCAACCACGCGGCCCCCGAGCAAACCCATCAGGAACGCCCCTTCGACGGAGAGGTCCGCGAAAGCGAATCGATAGGCCGGGCTTAGCAACCTCAGAATCACGCCGACGATCAAGGGCGGCACCAGGAAGAGCATCAGCTTCAATTTCTGGTCCGGATCCCGTTGTTCCGTGAACAGCACTCGCCGGAACGTGTTCCACCTTGCCAGCAAGGCCGCAATGGACGACGCCACACCCACTTTCAGAAGCAGGGTGAACAGAAGCTCCCCAATTTTGGGCGTCATTTCCATAGGCGATGCCGCATCTCGCTTACGCTAGCCAAGTCTGTCCCGATTGTAAAGAAATTCACGGGAATCCGGCGCCTTGCTTTTGCTTCGGCGTTACAAAGCCGGTTTCCTCCGCCTGCTATACTGAAGTATAGCCATGGCGAAAAGAAATTCCCGCAAGAAGGTCAAGCCGCGTACCCAAGGGGGCCCGCGTCTCGTGGCTCGCGCCGAACTTCCGACTCGGTATGGCCGCTTTACGATTTACGGCTTCCAGGGCCGCGGTGCCGAGGAAGAAGCGGTTGCGCTCGTTCGCGGCAATCCCCGGGGTCGAGTGGCTCCGCTGGTACGCGTGCACTCGCAGTGCCTCACTGGGGACGTTCTGACCTCGCAGCGCTGCGACTGCCGCGCTCAATTGGAATTGTCGCTCCAGAAAATCGGCCGCGCGCCATCCGGCATCCTGCTCTATCTCCCACAGGAAGGACGCGGCATCGGCCTGATGAACAAGCTGCGGGCCTACGAACTGCAGGATGGCGGCATGGACACCGTCGAGGCCAACATTTCGCTCGGTTTTGCCGCCGATGTGCGGGAATATGATTTCCCGGCCAGGATTCTGAAAAAGCTCGGCGCGAACCGGATTCGCCTGCTCTCCAATAATCCGGACAAGGTCCAGCAGCTTGAATCCGCTGGCGTACGCGTTGTCGAACGCATCCCCTGCCAGCCGCCCAGCTCCAGAATCTCCCGCATGTACCTGCAAACGAAAAAGCGTAAGATGGGGCACCTGCTTCAGGGCCTTTGAGCTTTGCGGACGCCAATCGGGAGATTCATCCCGCTGACCCCGCTGGATGGGGCGGAGTTGGCGTTCCCGGGATTTTTCCTAGCCGCCACCGACGAACTGCACGATCTCGAGTTTGTCTCCTTGGGCGATGTGTGTCTCTCCCCATTTCGCTTTTGGAAGAATTTGCAGGTTGTATTCAATCGCCACTCGCCCGGCGTTCAACCCAAGCTCTGCCAGCAGGCCGGTCACGGACATGCCCGCGGCGGTTTCCCGGGTCTCCCCATTCACCTGAATGACGATCTCTTTCGCCATGGTAATTCCGCTTTCAGACTAACCGAGATTTCGCGTGCAGCGCAAATCGCAGTTGCCCCTTAACTCCACGTTCTTCCGCATGAATCACCAATGCGGCCTCCGGGCTGGTAATCCGCGGCATTTCGAATTCGATCTGGGCCTGCCCCTCGGAACCGGTCCTCGCGAGCCGGGCGCTTCCATTCTCGCTTCCTTCAATCTGTACTCTTACCTCTGCGCCCGGGACCGGACTGCCATTATGCCCCCGCACGGAAACCTGCAGCTTAGCGTGTTTCCCCGTCAGCCAGGACTTTGCATTGGCCAGTTCCAGCAAGAGCTTCCGCGGCTCGCTCGCGAGCTGCGGTTGCGCGGGCTGTTCGGCCGGAGGTGAAGCCTTGGCGGGCGCCGGAGTCGCGAGTTGCAACGCTCCGGAACGAATCTCCTCAATCACCGTGCGGTGCTGCTCGTCCAGGCGCAATTTCAAGGCCTGCTCGTTGTCCTCATTTAACGGGAGAAGGTCAAAATAGTTATTGGTTCTCCGGTGGAGGACACGCCCTTGGAAGTACACGGTCGTATCGATGAGTGCGTGCGCTTCTCCGCGGTCTTCGGTCTGCACGTGAAATGTGACAATTCCGATTTTTAGATTTGTGTTGTGCCCGAAGACCATGATCCGCATTCGCTCCCGGCGGCTCTGCTCGCCCAGCCAGAGACTTGCTCTCCCGCTGCTTTGCCCGGAATGTTTTCCGGAACATTTGACCGGTGGCGTCTCACTCGTTATTATAACTCTTTGACCATGACCTCCTCTGGCCTGCATGCGTACGTTCCCTTATTAATACACCTGCTGGTTGCTGCCTTTCTCTCGGGTGCCTTGATCCTTGTTTCCACGTATATCGGGTGGCAGCGCCCCAGCAAGACCAAGCAACAGCCCTATGAATGCGGGATCACACCAACGGGAGATGCCCGCGAACCTTTTTCCGTGAAGTTCTACCTGGTGGCGATGGTGTTCATCCTGTTCGACGTGGAAGCCATTTTTCTCTACCCCTGGGCGTACATATTCAAGGATCTAGCTCGCAATGCGGAAACACGCTGGTTCGGCTTCATAGAAATGATGCTCTATGTCGCCATCTTGTTGGTCGGATACATCTATCTCTGGAAGAAGGGCGCGCTCGACTGGCACAAATCACATAAGTAACGCCGGCGCGAACCCTCAAGGACTTCATTCACGTGACGCAGCTCGTCAATGCAAACGCTAATGTTGTAGTCGAACAACTTCGCGCCTGGGATCCCCAAGCGGTCGCCCAGGTGATCGAATATCGTGGCGAGACCACCATTGTCGTGCCCCGAGAGCTGCTTCGAGCCGCCGCGCGGCAGTGCAAGGAAAATCCAGCCCTCAACTTCAACCTCCTGAGCGATGCCACCTGCGTGGACCGTTTTCCCAGTGAACCCCGCCTTGAACTAAACTATCACTTGCTTTCCCTTCCCCGCCGCGACCGCATCCGGTTGCGCACCAGCGTCAGCTCCGAGCAGCCGGTTATCGACTCCTTGGTTCCTGTCTGGCCCGGCGCCAACTGGCTGGAGCGCGAGATATTCGATCTCTTCGGCATTCACTTTGAAGGGCACCCTGATTTGCGGCGCATTCTTCTGCCGGATGGGTTTGAAGGATTTCCTCTCCGCCGGGACTTCCCGACGGAGGGCAAGCGCTAGATTCTTCTGCGCGGACTGTAACCCATGACTACAGTTGAAACAGCGATTGGCACCACCAAGACAATGGTCCTCAACATGGGACCGCAACACCCGTCCACGCACGGGGTGCTGCGAGTGCTTCTCGAGCTGGACGGCGAGAATGTCGTCACCGCTATTCCGGACATCGGCTACCTCCATACCGGCATCGAGAAAAGCTGCGAACACAAGACCTATTCCCAGGCCATCACCCTGACGGACCGCATGGATTACCTCAATCCCCTGGGCAATAACCTGGTGTACTGCCTGGCGGTGGAAAAGCTTCTTGGCCTGGAAGTGCCGAAACGCGCGCAGTATGTCCGGGTGATGATGGTCGAATTGCAGCGCATCTCTTCCCATCTGGTGTGGCTAGGCACGCATGCCCTGGACATGGGCGCAATGAGCGTCATGCTGTACTGCTTCCGCGAGCGTGAGGAGATCCTGAAAATATTCGAGCGCTTCACGGGCCAGCGCATGATGACCAGTTATATCCGCATCGGCGGCTTGGCCCTGCAAGTTCCCGCCGGCTGGCGCCAGCAGGTTCGGAGCTTTTTGGACATGATGCCCGCGCGCATCGACGAATACGAAGCTCTGCTCACGGAAAACCGCATCTGGCAGGGGCGCTTAAAAGGCGTGGGCTATCTTTCCCCGGAGACCTTGGTCGCCTTGAGCACGACGGGCCCGGGACTTCGCGCAGCGGGGGTCGCATTCGACAATCGAAAGGACTTCCCGTACTCCTCTTACGAGGAATTTGACTTCGCCGTGCCCACGCGCACGGAGTCCGACTGCTACGCGCGATATTTGGTGCGCGTCGCGGAGATGCGCGAGAGCCTTAAAATCGTCCGCCAGGCCATGGATAAGATCTCCGATGACGGCCCCATCAAGGCGGATGCGCCGGGGATTGTTCCGCCGGAGCGCGAGAAAATGAAGACGGAGATGGAAGCGCTCATCTATCATTTCAAAATTTTCACCGAGGGTTTTTCTCCGCCGCCGGGCGAAGCCTATGTCGCGGTGGAATCCCCAAGGGGAGAGTTGGGATGCTTCATTGCCAGCGACGGCTCTCCCAAACCGCTTCGCGTGCATTTCCGGTCGCCCTCGTTCATCAACCTGCAGGCGCTGCCAGACATGGTGAAGGGCCAGTTGATTGCGGACACCGTCGCCTGCATCGGCACGCTCGATATCATCCTTGGAGACGTAGATAGATAAAATTGTATGGAACTATCCCCAAAACTCGCCGCGAAGTTCGAGCAATTGCAGGGTCGCTATCCCGTCAAGCGCAGTGCGCTCATCCCCATGATGATGTACGCGCAGGACGAATACGGCTGCGTGACCGACGAAATCATAGCGGAAATTGGCCGGCGTCTTGACCTCAACAACGTCCAAGTGGAAGAAACGCTTGCTTTCTACTCCATGCTGCGGCGCAAGCCCGTGGGCAAGCATCACGTTCAGATCTGCACCAACGTGGCGTGCATGCTGCGCGGGGGAAATGAACTTCTCGAGCACGCTAAGAAACGCCTGGAAATTGGACATAAGGAAACCTCGCAAGACGGAATGTTCTCTTTGGAAGAGGTGGAATGTATCGGCGCTTGCACCGGCGCGCCCGCCATACAGATAAACTACGACTTCTACGAGAACCTCACTACGCGAAATCTGGACCGCATCATTGAGGATTTGGACAAGGGGAGGCGCCCGGAACCCGCCCCCGTCATCAGCGGCGCTCTCCATGAACGCAACAAGCTCGAGACTCCGCTCATCAGCAAGCGCTGGGGCGTGGAGAATTCTCACAAGCTGGATGTCGCGCTCCAACTGGGCGCATACCAGGCGCTCGAGAAAGCCCTGAAAGAGATGACCCCGGAGCAGATCATCGACGAAGTCAAGAAGTCCAATCTTCGTGGCCGGGGCGGCGCGGGGTTTCCCACCGGGATGAAGTGGTCTTTTGTGCCCAAGGACACGCCCAAAGCCAAATACGTGATCTGTAACGCGGACGAGTCCGAGCCCGGCACTTGCAAGGATCGCCCGCTGATGGAAATGGATCCCCACCAGATGATCGAAGGCATCATCATCGCTGGCCGGGCCATCAACGCGCACCACGGCTTCATCTACATTCGAGGCGAATACCGGTATGTCCTGGACATCGTGGAAGTCGCGATCGAGGAGGCTTATTCCCGCGGCTATCTCGGCAAAAACATTCTCGGCACCGGATTTGATTTTGACCTGGTGATTCACACCGGCGCGGGCGCTTACGAATGCGGCGAGGAATCCGCCCTCATGGAATCGCTCGAGGGCAAGCGCGGCAACCCGCGCATCAAGCCTCCCTTCCCGGCCATCGTCGGCCTGTATGGCTGTCCGACGATCATCAACAACGTCGAGACGCTCAGCGCCGTTCCTTCCATCATTCAGGAGGGCGGCGAAGCCTACGCTAACCGAGGGACACCAAAGAATGGCGGTACGCGCTTGCTGTGCGTAGCCGGGCACGTAAACAAACCCGGCATCTACGAAATTCCTCTCGGCATGAACATGAAGAAATTTATCGAAGAGGTAGCGGGTGGCGTTCGCGGGGGCAAAAAGCTGAAGGCGGTAATCCCAGGCGGCAGTTCCTGCCCTCTATTCAAGGCAGATGAGATCGATCTCGCCATGGACTATGACACTGTTGCCAAGGCTGGATCGATGCTCGGCTCCGGCGGCATGGTGGTCATCGACGAAGACACCTGCATGGTGGACATGGCGCGCCGCATTATGCATTTTTACGCTCACGAATCCTGCGGCTGGTGCATTCCCTGCCGCGAGGGCACGGCCTGGCTGCGCAAGATGCTGGATCGCTTCCATGCCGGTTACGGCCGTCCCGAAGACATCGATCTGATCTCCGAGCTCTCCAAGAATATGCTGGGCCGCACGTTCTGCCCGCTCGGCGATGCCGCGGCGATGCCGACCATCAGCATCGTCGCGAAATTCCGGAATGAATTCGAAGATCACTTAAAGGGTAAATGCGCATACAAGTCCGCCGAAGCTCTGGCTGCTTCGCGGTAGGATCCCATGGCGGAAACGAAACTCATCAAATTCAAGATTGACGACCGCGAGGTGCAGGTGCCGGCGGGAACGCTGGTCATTGAAGCGACGCGGCGGCTCGGCATCGAAGTGCCCTCGTTCTGTTACTATCCCGGGCTCGCGCTGCAGGCCGCTTGCCGAATGTGCCTAGTGGAAGTCGAAAAATCGCCCAAGCTACAGACAGCGTGTACGCTCGTCGCCGGCGAAGGCATGGTGGTGCGGACGAACACAGAGCCGGTGCGCAATGCCCGCAAGTTCATGTTGGAATTCCTGCTGACCAATCACCCTCTCGATTGCCCCGTTTGCGATAAAGGCGGCGAGTGCGAATTGCAGGACATGGTCTTCCGCTATGGCGCGGATACCAGCCGCTTCGTGGAAGAAAAAATTCATCGCCCAGAGGAAAAGTGGTCTGATCTCGTCTATTACGACGCGCCGCGCTGCATTCTCTGCTTCCGCTGCGTGCGCATATGCGACGAAGGCATGGACGTGAAAGCGCTTGGCGTGGGCATGCGCGGAGCGAACTCCATCATCATTCCCAATCGCGAGGATCATCTGGAGTGCGAAGAATGCGGCATGTGCATCGACATTTGCCCGGTCGGTGCGCTCACCAGCGGCACTTATCGCTACAAGACTCGGCCTTGGGAAATGCAATACGTTTCCAGCATTTGCACGCACTGCTCCAACGGCTGCAAGACCACCTTCAGCGTACGCAATCACGAAATTTTACGCGCGAATAACCGCGATCTCTCGGGCATCAACAAGGAATTCCTCTGCGTCAAAGGGCGCTTTGGCTTCGATTTCACCATTCATCCCGAGCGCATCAAGCAGCCGCTCCTCCGGAAAGGGGAAAAGCTCTATCCCGTTTCGTGGGAAGAAGCAGCGCAGACCGCCGCGACACGCCTAAGAGAAATTCACTCCGCCTATGGACCGGACGGTGTGGGGTTCATCGGGTCCAATCGCACCTCGAACGAGGAAAACTATCTCCTGCAAAAGCTGGCGCGCGTCGCGTTTGGCACGAATAACATTGATCACCACCGCACCGCCGATTACACCGGGCTGGTGACGGCGCTCGGCGAGCGTGCCGCCGATTCGATGCTCACGATGGAACAACTTTACCAATCGAAGGCCGTTCTTGTGATTGGAAATGATCTGACGAATCAAAATCCGCTGGTCGCCTGGCAGATTCGTTCGGGCATCCGCCACAATGGCACGAAGCTATTCCTGATCAATACCCAGGAAACCAAGTTGGAGCGCAAGGCAAGACAGTCGGTGGCTCTCGGCCCTATCCGGGAACCTCTTGCAATTCGCTGGTTGGCCTCTGGCGAAGGCGACATTTCACAAGAACTCGCAACGCAACTCGGGACGCTCAAGACTGCTCTGGAAGCCGAATCGGAAGTCGCCATCGTGTTTGGATCCGCGCTGACCGGCGCGGCTATCGCCGATCTCGTGGCCTTCGGCTCAAAACTGCCGGGAAAAGTTCGCTACATGGCCCTTGGAGATTACGCGAATTCGCGGGGCGCGGCAGACATGGGCCTATTGCCGGATCGGCTGCCCGGTTACGCCTACCTCGAAAACAAGGCCGCCGTCGAATCCCTGGAGAAGCATTGGGGGATGATATTGCCATTGTCGGCCAAGGCCGGGCTCACGGCGCCGCAGATGATCGAAGCAGCCCAGTCAGGAAAGCTGCGTGCGCTTTATGTGGTCGGCGCAAATCCGCTGGCGCACTTCGGCACGCTCGGCACCGGCCGCGGCAAGTTACAATTGCTCATCGTTCACGACATGTTCCTGACGGAAACCTCTTCGCAGGCGGACATCGTGTTCCCCGCTGCGTCTGCATACGAAAAAGATGGCAGCCTCACCAACACTTCCGGAGAAATCCAGTTGCTGCGCAAGGCCGCCGAAGTGATGGGTGTGCGCACGGACTTCGACCTGCTCCGCATCATTTCGCACCAACTCGAAAAGTTGGGGATCGGCAATGCGTTCCATTACAAGACCCCCGCCGCCGTCTTCGAGGAGATTCGCAAGGTTGTGCCCGGGTATAACGTGCAGCTCACCGGGCTTTTGACCGGCGGCGCCGAGCCGACCAGCTTGCAGTTTTCCCGGAACGGACACGAACCCTACGACGTTCCCGTGCAGTTGATTCGCTCCGCGAACGACACGCTGTTCAGCAGCGGGTCGCTCGGCCGATTCTGCACCATGATGCAGTCTCTGCCGGAGGCGGAAGTCAAATCGTGAACGAATTCCTGACCCAGTACGCCTTCCTCATCGTTCCGATCATCAAGATCGCGATTCTCGTATTCCTTGTGCTGACGGTGGATGCTTATCTGACCTGGATCGAGCGCAAAGTAATCGCTCACATTCAGGCGCGTTGGGGGCCGCATCGCGTGGGGCCGCATGGCTTGCTGCAGCCACTTGCGGATGGCGTAAAGTTCATTCTCAAGGAAGATCCCCTGCCCGCGAACGTAGACAAGATCGCCTACTTCCTTGCGCCCTTTATCACTCTCATGCTGGCGTTGACTTCTCTCGCAGTGATCCCGTTTGGGCCGCAGCGGTTTAAGGTGTTCGGCTACGAAACGCATATTGGCATCGCCGATGTGAACATTAGCCTGCTGGTGCTCTATGCGATTACGGCTCTGGGTGTGTATGGGGTTGCGCTGGCGGGCTGGGCTTCGAATAACAAATATTCTCTGCTCGGCGGCCTGCGCAGTTCCGCGCAGATGATCAGCTATGAGCTGGCGTTGACGCTCTCCGTCGTCGGAGTGCTGCTCATTGCCGGGGACTTCAGCCTGCGCGGCATCGTGGAGCAGCAGGCCGGGGCCGGAAATGGGTTGCTGAGCTGGAATGTTTTTCCGCAGATCATCGGTTTCGGGTGTTTTTTTATCGCCGCCATTGCGGAAACCAACCGCGTCCCGTTCGACTTGCCGGAAGCGGAATCCGAACTCGTCGCGGGTTTTCATACCGAATATTCCAGCATGAAGTTCGCTATGTTTTTTATCGCTGAATATACCAGCATGATTACAGTATCTTGCCTGGCCACGATTTTGTTTTTCGGCGGCTGGCTCTCTCCCTTCCCCTCTGCTTGGACATTCACCCAATATTTGCCGTCTGTTCTGCTGATCCCCTTCGGCCTGTGGGTCATTTTTGACGGCGTCCGGTACGAGAATCTGTTCGGACGCATCCTTCTGCCCGGAGTGGGAACCGCGCTCACCGCCATTGGGGCTGCGTTGATCGTTTTCCCCCTGCTGAATGACGCGATTCAGGGCATTTTCTGGTTTATGGCGAAGGTTTTCACGTTTCTGTTCGTGTACATCTGGATGCGCGGCACGCTACCCCGCTTTCGCTATGACCAGCTCATGGCCTTCGGCTGGAAGTTCTTGCTCCCTGTTTCTATTGCCAATGTGGTCCTCACCAGCGTCGCGATTCTTGTCTGGGGAAAATACTGATGACAGCGCCCGTCGTCATCTTTTTCGTGCTTGCCGCGATCGCGGTTCTCGGTGCGGTCAGCTTGATCCTGCAGCGCCATCCAATCCACAGCGCGCTGTCGCTGATCGTGGTCATGGTCGCGCTGGCGGGTCTCTATCTTTTGATGGGGGCCGAATTCGTCGCTGCGGTGCAGATCATCGTGTATGGCGGCGCCATCATGGTGCTGTTTATCTTCGTGATTATGTTGCTGAATGCAGGCGAGGAAGAGCGCACAAACTTTTCCAGGCTCGCCACCTACGCGGGCATTCCTCTGGCCGTTGCCGTGACAGGCCTCATCGCGGCGGCGATTGTCAGGTCCAGCGGATCGCTGCCCGCGCCCGCACCCAATGGCGCGCTGACATCGACAAAGACGCTCTCCATGCTGCTGTTTAATGAATTCGTTTACCCGTTCGAACTGACCTCATTCCTGATCCTGGTAGCCATCCTGGGCGCCATCGTCCTGGCCCAGCGGGAGAATTGATTATGGTCCCGACAAACTTCTACCTCTTGCTGAGCGCGATCCTGTTTGGACTGGGGATCGTGGCGTTCGTGTTCAAGCGCAATATCATCACGATTTTCATGGCCATTGAGCTGATGCTAAATGCCGTGAACCTGGCCTTCGTGGCCTTCAGCCAGTCTCTAGGCAAGCCCGATGGAGAGGTTTTTGTGTTGTTTGTCATTATCGTCGCGGCTGCGGAAGCGGCCGTGGGATTGGGAATCATTATTCTGACCGCGCGCAACCGGCGTTCGCTCAACGTTGAGCGCGTGGATCTGCTCAAACTCTAATGCCGATACTCGAATATCTTTGGATCATTCCGCTGCTGCCGCTGCTGGGTTCGGCCGTCAATGGCCTGTTCGGCGCAAAGTGGCCCAACAAGATCGTCAATTCTGTTGCGCTTGGCTCCACGGGCCTCTCCTTTGCCTGCGCGCTGGAGGCGGTGCGCGAGTTCTTTGCGAATGGCCGGCAGCCCTTCCGCAAGGAGTTCTTTGATTGGATCGTTGCCGGAACTTTTCGGGCGGGCTTTGACCTGCAACTTGACCAGCTCACCGTAGTCATGGTGCTTGTGGTTACGGGCGTGGGCTTTCTGATTCACATTTACTCCACCGGCTACATGGCGCACGAAGGCGGTTACTACCGCTTCTTTTCTTACCTGAATCTGTTCATGTTTTTCATGCTGATTCTGGTGCTGGCCGCCAATTTCGTTCTCCTGTTTGTCGGTTGGGAGGGAGTGGGGTTGTGCAGCTACCTGCTCATCGGTTTCTATTTCCTGAGAAAGACGGCGACGGATGCGGGTAACAAGGCCTTCATCGTGAACCGTATCGGCGACTTTGGCTTCATGCTCGGTATGTTTCTGCTGTTCCGTACCTTCGGCTCGCTGGACTTCAAGGCGGTGTTCGACGCCGCCGCTCTGCGGAACCCCGATGCGATGGGACAGTTCGGCACCCTGACGATTGCCTCCTTGCTGCTGTTCATGGGCGCGACAGGAAAGTCGGCGCAGATTCCATTGTATGTTTGGCTGCCGGATGCGATGGAAGGACCCACGCCGGTCAGCGCGCTGATTCACGCGGCGACGATGGTCACGGCGGGAGTCTATGTGGTTGCGCGCTCGCATGTGCTCTTCACTCACGCGCCGACGGCGATGTACGTCGTCGCCATCATCGGCTGCGCAACAGCGTTTTTCGCCGCCACCATCGGCCTGGTGCAGTCGGACATCAAGAAGGTCCTTGCGTATTCCACCGTCAGCCAGCTCGGCTACATGTTCCTCGCGTGCGGAGTCGGCGCATTTGGCGCGGGCATTTTCCACCTGATGACCCACGCATTCTTTAAAGCGCTGCTCTTCCTCTCCGCCGGAAGCGTGATTCACGCGATGGGCGGAGAGCAGGACATGTGGCACATGGGCGGCCTGTCCTCCAAAATAAAGATCACCTTTTGGTGCATGCTCTCCGGGACCATCGCCATCGCCGGTTTTATCCCGTTTGCCGGCTTCTTTTCGAAGGATGCCATTCTCTTCGCGGCTTACAACTACGAATCCAACGGCAAGGTGCTCTATGGAGTGGGCCTGTTCGCTGCTGTCCTCACGTCGTTTTACATGTTCCGTTTGATCTGGCTCACTTTTTTTTCGCAGCCACGTTATGACGAGCACCAGGTGCACGTACATGAATCGCCGAAGAACATGACCGTGCCCTTGATGATTCTCGCTGTGCTCTCGCTGGTCGGCGGTTGGTTCGCGTTTCCTGCATTGTGGGGCGGCCCGAACTATTTCGCGGATTTCCTGGCGCCGATCTTTGGCGCTACCGAGTCCGCCGGTGGCGAAGCTGCGCACTCTTTGGAATTGACTCTTTCGGCCGTTGCGGTGCTCGCGGCGACGATCGGTTTGATTACCGCGTGGCGCATGTACGCGAAAGACGTAAAGCGCGGCCCATCAGAAGGACTACACAAGATCCTCTACAACAAATATTACGTCGACGAACTGTACCGCACTGTCGTCATCGGTCCGCTCCTGTGGCTTTCCAAAAACGTCTTTTGGAAGGTGGTGGACGTGGGCATCATCGACGGCACCGTGAACGGAATCGCCAGTGGCGCCACGGACGTCGGGGACACCGTTCGTCACACGCAATCCGGCAATACGCGCAGCTACGCCGTTTGGGTGCTGGTGGGAGCCATCGTGATCTTCGGCATCATCTTCTGGCCGATCCTTCATCCCGCGGTGTCCGGGGGGGTGCGCTGATGGCTCTTACCGGACATCTCCTCACCGTGCTGATTTTCTTGCCTGCGTGCGGGGCGTTCGCGCTGTTGTGGCTGCGCGGGGATGATGAAGTCTGGATTCGCCGGCTCACGCTGGTGATCACTGCTGCTGAGTTTTTGGCCTCGCTGGCCTTGTTTCGTGCTGTACCTATCGGCGCCCGTGGCTACCCGTTGGAGGAATTCTCACACTGGATCGCTGCCCCTCCCATCAATTATCACCTCGGAGTGGACGGCATCAGTATGTTCCTGGTCATCCTGACGACCTTCCTCACACCCATTTGCGTGCTCGCTTCCTGGAATGACGTGCATCAGCGGATCAAGGAATTTCACGTCGTGCTGCTCCTCCTGGAAGTCGGCGTGGTGGGAGTATTCCTGTCGCTCGACCTGTTCCTCTTCTTCCTGTTCTGGGAAATTATGCTGATTCCCATGGCGTTCTTGATCGGCATTTGGGGCCACGAGCGCCGCCTTTACGCTGCCGTGAAATTCGTCATTTACACGATGGCGGGCTCTATCTTTATGCTCGTCGGCATCCTCTGGCTCTATAACGCGACTGGCTCTGTCGACCTTCCCACGATTCAACAAATGCTGCAAAACGGCGTCCTGGTGCTTCCGGAGCGCACGGAGATGATTCTGTTCCTGGCGTTCTTCGTCGCCTTCGCGATCAAAGTGCCGCTGTTCCCGCTGCACACCTGGTTGCCCGATGCGCACGTGGAAGCGCCGACGGCCGGCTCCGTGATTCTGGCGGGCGTGCTGCTGAAAATGGGTACCTACGGCATGATCCGCTTCTGCTTGCCGCTTTTCCCGGACGCATCACGGCGTGTGGCGCCGTATGTCGCGGCCCTCGCCATCATCGGCATCATCTATGGCGCACTGGTCGCACTGGTTCAGCCGAACCTGAAGAAGCTCGTGGCCTATTCCTCGGTGAGCCACCTGGGTTTCGTAGTTCTGGGGATTTTTGCGTTCCGGAATATTTCCATGCAGGGAGCGGTGTACCAGATGTTAGCGCATGGGATCTCCACCGGAGCGCTGTTCCTGCTCGTGGGGATGCTCTACGACCGGCGCCACACGTTTGAAATCAGCGAATATGGCGGCCTGGCCACGCCGATGCCGCACCTGGCGGTTTTCTTCCTGTTCGTGGCGCTTTCGTCGATGGGGCTGCCGATGTTGAATGGCTTCGTCGGCGAATACCTGATCCTGCTGGGCACCTATCAAGTTCATTGGAACTGGGCGGCCTGGGCGGCTACGGGCGTGATTTTTTCAGCGTGCTATCTGTTGTGGTCGTATCAGCGAGTGTTCTTCGGCGAGGTAACGCACGCGAAAAACCGGGAACTGCCGGACGCCTCGGCGCGGGAGAGGTGGATTCTGGCGACCATGGCCGTGATCGTGCTCTGGATGGGCCTTGGCTCGCCGTTCTTCACGCGGCGCTTCGCAATTCCGTGCGAAACCGTGCTCGAGCAGATGAATCGCAGCGTGATGCATGAAGTTGCTCTACCCGGCGTGGCAGGGCCCCATGACGGCGAACCCGCAGAGAGTTCCCCGGAAAGGCTGGCGTCGCGCTAAATGAATTCCCTGAATCAAGAAATGCTCCGCAATCTTCTCCATGTGCTCCCGGAGATGGTGTGGTGCGGCTTTGGCGTGCTTCTGATGCTCCTCCAGCCTTTTGTAAAGAACCGGCAGGCCCTCACGTTTATCGCCATGGTGGGAGCCGCTGTGGGAACGGTGGTTGGCTATTTTGGGATTCCCGGGAGCGGATTTTCGGGGCTGATTCAGTTTGACACGCTAAGCCTGTTTTTCCATTGCCTAGTGGGCCTGGTCACGTTCCTGGTGATTTTGGCAAGCGATTCCTATCTCGAACGGGAAAATCTGGATGGCGCGGAATTCTATGCCCTGATCCTGTTCGCCACGGCGGGCATGGGAGTGCTTGCCTCCGCGCAGGAACTCCTGACCGCTTTCATCGGCCTGGAAATGTCGTCCATCTCCAGCTACATTCTTGCGGGCTACCGGCGGGATTCCATCAAGTCCAGCGAATCCGCGGTGAAGTACTTCCTCCTTGGCTCGTTCGCCACCGCGTTTTTCCTCTACGGCATTGCCCTGGTTTATGGCGTGACCGGGTCGACCAACCTGGCCACGCTTGCCGATGCTGATCCGAACAGCATTCTGCTGCGGCTCGGCCTCACCCTGATTCTGGTGGGCCTGGGATTCAAGGTTGCGGCCGCTCCGTTCCAGATCTGGACGCCGGACGTGTATGAAGGGGCGCCCACGCCGGTAACGGCCTTGTTCGCCGCCGGCCCCAAGGCCGCGACGTTTGCCCTGTTGCTGCGCATATTCAGCACGGTTCATGCGGCAACGGATTTCTGGTTCTGGGCCTTCTGGACTCTCGCGGTGCTCACCATGTTTGCCGGAAATCTTGGCGCGCTCGTGCAGAACAACGTGAAGCGCATGCTGGCTTATAGCTCGATTGCACATGCAGGCTACACTCTGGTGGCCTTTGCCGCCGTCACCACGATGAAGGCTGACTTGGAGACAGGAGCGGCGCCGGCATACGCGGCGGTGCTGTTCTATCTGGCGAGCTATTCGCTGGTGTCCGTCGGCGCCTTCACCATCGTTTCGGAAATTGGTGGGCGAGGCGAGCGCTATTTGACGTATGACGATTATGCGGGCCTCGGCACGCGCCAGCCGTTCGCCGCCGCGGGACTGAGCATCTTCCTGCTGTCGTTCCTGGGCCTGCCCATCACGGCGGGTTTCTTTGGAAAGCTTTATATCTTTAGCGCGGCCATCAAGTCCAAGCTGCTTTGGTTGGCCATCCTGATGGCGGTGAACAGCATCATTGGCTCCTACTACTACTTGCGGCTCATCGTGACAATGTACATGCGCGAGCACAAGGGCGCGGTTCCTGCCGACGCGGCGCATGGACTGAGCCCGACGGCTGCCATGGTGGTTATGGTGGCTGCCGTCATCACCCTGTACATGGGTCTTTTGCCAAATCACATATTGGGAATCGTACTTTCTCAAAATCTCATTCTCTCTGCTCATTGAAGCCTCGCACAAGGTCACCGGTCTATTTGCCACCGTCAAGAGTTTGATTCGCCGGTCTTAGGGTGGCGCGAGTTTGTGTGCAGGCGCACCAAGCGTTCAAAATGGTGCAGAGCGTACCAACGTGATAAAGAACACGCGTCCTTGTGTGATATGACCCACCTCGTTTTCTCTCCTTGACCTCCGTCAGAGCAGGCCATTCCTGCACTCTCCCGTAACCAATTTATTCCATTGGGGTTAGTGGGACAGGCCAACGCCGGGCACCTGTTTCGATCCTGGCATCCTGAGTGCTTCCTGATTAGTTGCCAGGTCAAGTGAGAGGAGCAAAGAAAGGAGGTCCCCATGGCGAGCAGCGTACTCACAGCGAAACGCGAAAACAGCTACTTCCAGGAACGCCCGCAAAGGAAGCCAGCCACCCCGTACGGACTCTTGGCCATCAATGATTGTTCGAGTTGCAGCCTGCGCAACGAAAGCTTCTTCTGCAAGGTTTCGCCGAATGCGACGAAGACATTGGGCGAGATTCGCCGAACCAGCTCGTATCCATCCGGCGCAATTCTTTTCATGGAAGGAGAGACGGCGCAGGGCGTCTATATCGTCTGCCAGGGGCGAGTGAAATTATTGACCACGAATAGCGACGGGAAGACGCTGATTTTCAAAATCGCTAAGCCAGGCGAAATTCTTGGCCTCAACGCGGCGATTTCAGGGACTCCGCACGAGATTACGGCGGAGACTCTTCAACCCGTGCAGCTGGTTTACATCGGCCGCGAGGATTTCCTGAAGTTCATCAAGGAGAATGGAGACGCGTGCCTACAAGTGGCCCAGCATCTCGGCCGCGATTGCCATTCGGCCTATGAGGTAATCCGCTCCATCGGTTTGAGCAATTCGGTCGAGGAAAAGCTGGCGCGCTTCCTGTTGGAATGGTCCGCCGGGGGGCAAATGACAAATGGGGCCTTGCAAGTGAAGCTGGCATTAACCCATGAGGAGATCGCGCAACTGATAGGCTGCTCGCGCGAATCCGTCAGCCGGAGCTTCAGCGACTTTAAACGCAAGCGCTTTGTCGAAGTGAACGGCTCCACGCTGCTCGTGCGGGATAAGGCGGCGCTGGAAACGCTGGCAATCCTCTAGCCGGCACACGTAGGACCGCAGCCAAGTCTGCCGCCAAAAATAAAACGCCCGCCCCGGGCATTTCCGGAGCGGGCGTTTCGAACGGATTACTCAAGCACCTTACTTCACCTTTACGAACACGACGGCCAGTGTGAAGAGGGCCAGCGTCTCGATAAACACGAGGCCAAGAATCATCGCCGTTTGAATTGCTCCGGCTGCTCCCGGGTTTCTCGCCATACCCTCGCAGGCTGAAGCCGCTACTTTGGATTGACCGAGAGCGCCCCCAAAGGCCGCTACGGCCATACCAAATGCGGCTGAGATGTACAAATGGGCTCTACCACCGCCAACTGCCTCAGCACTCTGCGCAAACGCCGCCGGTGCTAAAAGCAGCGCAGTCGCTAGAGCCGTTCCGAACCCCGCCAGTTTCTTCATACTGCCTCCTTTGAATTGCCGCCAGGAGGTGGTTCCCGGCACTACGCCCCACAACCGGTCTCACACTGGAGCGGCACAACTTACTCCGATCCGTGGCCCTCGGAAACGGCAGCTCCGATATAGATCGAGGGAAGGATCGTGAAAATATAGGCCTGAATGATGGACACGAATATGTGCAACGCGATGAACGCCAAGGGAATGGAAGCGGTTAAAACCGCGAGGGGGATTGCCAGAATGGCCGACTTGTCCGCAGCCCAGACGTAAGACTCAACAAACAATGCCAAAAATATCGCATAGATTAAGTCGCTCGCGAAGATGTTGGCCCAGAGCCGAACCGTAAGGGAGAGCAATCGCGCGGAAGTGCTGATGAGTTCCACGGGGAAGATCAGCCAGGAAAGCAACCAGATCGGCCCTGCAAAATGCTTGGCGTAGCCAATGGGTCCATGGTGCCGCAGGCCCTGCCAGTTAAAGTACAGAAACGTCAGTATGGCGCAGGCAAGAGGGACGACGGCAATACTGGTCGGGGAGTGGAAAGCCGGGACGACACCCAGCAGATTGGAGAGCAGTATGAAGATGGAAATCGAGCCCGTAAAGGCGATGAACTTATCGGCATCGTGGCCGGAATTCGCTTCCAAAACATCTTTAATTCCAAAGCCCAATCGATTGGTCAGCAGCCCTTCCGCCATCTGTTGCAGGGCCCCGGGACGGTCCGCCGAGAGACGCGAGCGCAAAATCAAGGCAAGCACAGTTGCGAAAAGCAGAACCACCAAAGACATCACAACGTACTCAGGAATTGGAGTGTCGTAATTTTCCGGCTGGATGCCCAGCGCGTGAAGGAGCTGGAGGGCCAGCGGTCCGAAGAAACGATTCACGAACTCCGTCAATGCAGTTATTTGTTCTTCCATGAATCAGTCCACCGGGCGCAAGATTTCATATAAACAGGCCACCAGGGCAGCCGCTCCCAAAGCGAATAAACCTGCGATCATGCTCAATATGGGAACCTTAAGATATTTGAACATAACATAGACAGCGATGGCTATCAACGCATAGCGAAACATCGCCATGAAATAGCTGCCAACCGGAACTTGAACCTGTTCCTGTGTGGACTGGGCTGCCGCTGCTTTCGACAAGGCGCCTACACCCTGCCTCAGCCACCGAAGATTCAGCCATGCAAGAACGGAGCCGACCGCGACTCCCCCAGCCCACAGCCAGCCCTGGAAAAATCCAACCGCAACCGCGGCTACTAGACCCAGAACAAGCGTGGTTCCAGAGATGACCTCTTCGAAATTCTGGAACCGTGGACGTTTAGCTGGCGCTTCCCCCATCGCTTCCCTTTTTGGTCCGGCTCAGGACGTCTCGCAGCCCGGCAAGAAAACCAAGGCTGCCAAACACTAGCATCAATACCGGCGTCGTGTGCAACCAGTGATCCAGAAAATATCCAATCACTCCGCCGACAATCACCGCGGCAACAATGATGAACGGCAATTCCATCGCCAAAGCAATTTGCTGAGAAAACCCCTTTACCTGGTTTTCGGTTGGGGTGAGCTTCTTGTCCTTGGATTCGTTATAGTCCGAAGGCATAGCGCGCCAGCCGCGTGAACGGCTCAGGATACAACCCCGCTGCCAGAGTAACAAACACGGCGGCGCCCAGAACGATTGCCTGCGCGTAGCTGAGGTATGGCGCCGGCGCATCTCCCGGCTTCTTCATCCAGGCGTGGACCACGACGCGGAAGTAATAGTAAAGCGCAGGAACGATATACAGGGCGGCAAAGATTGCCAGTATCGGATGATGTGTCTCGATGAGGGCCTGGAAAATAAAATACTTGCCCATGAAGCCGGCGGTGGGAGGGATGCCCGCCAGGGAAAGCATGAAGATGAGAAGGAGTAGTGCCGCAGCAGGGCTGCGTTGGTAGAGACCGTCGAGCTCGTCGAGCGTGTCGCCGATGAGGCCGCGCCGACGCATGACGATGACAACCGCGAAGGCGCCGATGGTCATGAAGCCGTAGGCGATGAGGTAGTACATGATGCCCGTGAGGCCGGTTTGATTGCCGGCGACGAGCCCGAGAAGAATGTAACCGACATGAGAGATGGAAGAGTAGGCGAGGAGCCGCTTCAAGTTGGTTTGGGTGAGTGCCGCGAGATTGCCCCAAGTGAGCGAAGCCACGGCAACGCCGGCGATGAGGTAGAGCCAGGTGGTCTGGGAGTCGCCAAAAACGATGAGCATGAGCCGCAAAAGCAGGGCAAAGCTGGCGGTCTTCGAGGCAACGCTGACATAAGCCGTGATGGGCGTGGGAGCGCCTTCGTATACGTCGGGCGCCCACTGGTGGAATGGGACAGCGGCGACTTTGAAGAAAAGACCCGCGGCAACGGTAACGAACGCAAGCACAACCAGCCAGTCTGTGAAGCCCTGGGCTAGCGTGTACCGGAGCCGGCGCTCAAGCATGTGGCCGATGTCGTAGATATTGGTAGAGGCGCTAACGCCGTAGAGGAGCGAGAAACCGTAGGCGAGGATGCCACTGCTGAAGGCCCCAAGAAGCAGGTATTTCATCGCCGCTTCGTTGGAACGCTTATTGGCGCGCAGGAAGCCGGTCAGGACATAGAAACTGAGCGCCATCGTCTCCAGGCCAAGGAAAAGAACGATGAGGTCGATGCCGGAGGCCATGAACATCATGCCAACGCAGGCAAGGAGCAGCAGGGCGTAATATTCCCCCTCCTGCTCGCGCTCCAGATCCAGGTAGCGAACGGAGAGAAGGATCACAAGGGCTGTGGCGGCCAGAAACAGAACGGCGAAGACGATGAAGAAGCCATCGACGAGAACGGTGTCATGAAAACCCAGCAAGCCGGGAGGGCCTTCCGGGTTGGAGAGGATAAGAGAGTATCGCCCCACCTGCATGAATACACCGAGTCCGCTGGCGGCTACACCAAGGAGAGCAAGGATCGCGTTCCAATGTTTTTCCTTCTTGCCGAGGAGGAAATCGAAGATGAGAATGCCGAGGGCGAACAGAAGCAATTCCATCTCCGGCAGGATGGCCAGGCCGTCGCCATGGATGTAATTGATTACGGGATCGAGGAAGGAATGCATCGGCGTCCCTTATTTGGCCTCCGGCGTGGAGGCCGAAGAAGGAGCGGCCTGGCTCTGCTGCACCGCTTGCGGTAATTCGGCTAATTGACTGCGCGTGGGCTTGTAAAAGTCCGGGTTCACCTGCTGGACGATTCGTTCCACCGGTTTGTTGATGTAATCGAAGAACGGCTTGGGATAAATACCGATCCAGAAAGCCAGCGCCACCAGCGGGAGAAGGATGGCGTACTCGCGGAGGTTCATATCCGGAAGTCCCTTGTTCACATCGTGGGTGACCGGACCGAACATGGTTCGCTGGTAAAGCCACAGCAAATAAGCAGCGCCCAGAACGATGCCGAGCGTGCCCCAAGCGGCCCAGGCTTTGTTGACCACGAACGCGCCCTGCAAAATGGTGAATTCGCCAATGAACCCGTTGAGGAGCGGCATGCCGAGCGAACTAAGACTCACGATCAGATAGATCGCGGCAAAGTTTGGCATGGGAGTAGCCAGCCCGCCGAACTCGGAGATGAGCCGTGTGTGGCGCCGCTCGTACAGCACGCCCACGATGAGGAAGAGCGCGCCCGTCGAAATGCCATGATTGATCTGCTGCAACACGCTGCCGGAGAGACCGTTGGGCGTGAGCGCGAAAATGCCGAGGGTGCAAAAACCTAGGTGGCTGACGGAGCTGTAGGCGATTAGGCGTTTCATGTCTTTCTGCATGAGGCAGACGATGGCGCCATAAATAATGCCAATCAGGGAAAGAACAATTAGGATATGAATGATCTTGGCGCGCGAGCCGGGGTCAGCCGGGAGCAACGGCAGAGAAAAACGGATAAAGCCGTACGTACCCATTTTCAAGAGAACGCCGGCCAAAATGACGGACCCGGCCGTGGGCGCTTCCGTGTGCGCGTCGGGCAGCCAGGTATGAAAGGGGAACATGGGGACTTTAATGGCAAAAGCAAAGAAGAATCCCCAGAAGAGCCAGATCCTGAGTGAATCTGGAAATCCCTGCACGGCGGCCAGGAGGGTAGGAATATCAAAAGTGCCGACCGCGTGCGGCGGCAATGTCTTCGCGTAGTTAAAGTACAAAGCCAGGATGCCCAAAAGCATTAAGACCGAACCCGCCAGGGTGTACATGAAGAACTTGATGGCGGCGTAGAGACGGCGATCGCTGCCCCAAACACCGATGAGGAAGTACATGGGCACAAGCATCACTTCCCAGAAAACGTAAAACAGGAAGAAGTCCAGCGACATAAAAACGCCGAGCATGCCGGTCTGCAAGAGCAGAAGAAGAATGTAGTACTCCTTCGTGCGCGTCTGAATGGCGGACCAGGAGGAAAGGATGGCGATCATGCCGAGGAGGGTGGTGAGCATAACCAGAAGAAGGCTGATGCCATCGATGCCGAGGGAATATCGCGCGCCGATCGATGGAATCCATTCGCCGGATTCCTTGAAGGTGTAGTTATCGTAGCCCGCGGGAAAGTGGAGAATGAGGGGCACGGAGACAACGAACCCGAGGACGCCAAATAAATTCCCCACCAGGCGGTGAAGCCACTGCGAGCCTCGCGGCAGGAACATGAGAACCAGCGCGCCTAGCAGCGGCGTGAAGAGGATCACGCTCAGCGGGTGATTTGAAAAAAGAGGCATGCGAATCGCCTTTCAGCGCAAACTGCGCACTAAAACTTGCATGTGATGGCCGTAGTACACCAGCAGGATCACCAGGCCGACCAGGATCATTACGGCGTAACTGGAAAACACGCCGGTCTGAATCATGCGAATCGGATGGCTGAGAAAACGCGTGAACCTGCCGGTGAAATTGACCAGGCCGTCGACAACCCACTTGTCCCACCACATGGAAATACTGGAAAAGACGCGCGCGAGCCAGCCGGCGCCGTCGACGCCTAGGCCGTCGATCACTTTGGCGTCAAACAGCCCGAGTGCGGTGCTCAGGTCTTTGATGCGATTGACGAACAGCGCGTCGTAGATTTCGTCGACGTAGTACTTGTGAATCAGCAAATTGTGAAGCCCCGGCCACAAAGGGGCAAGCTTCGATAGAAGCTGCGGGTACTTGATGTACAGGTTGTAGGCCAGCCAGATGCCGAGGCCGGCGATGCTGACGGAAGCGGCCATAAGAAGATATTCGATGAGCAAGGTATGGTGAGGGAACATAATCGCAGCCGTTTCCGGGACGACGCCGCGGAGCACGGGCTCTAGAAATAGTTCGAAGGAGCTTTCTTCGCCCCACAGGGCTGGCAGCGCAAACCAGCCGCCGACAATGGAGAGAGCCGCGAGAATCATCAGCGGCACCGTCATGGATTTTGGTGATTCGTGGATGTGGTGTTCCTTTTCGGGAGGGATTCGCGAAAGGCCGAAGAAAGCGAGGAAGAGCAGGCGGAACATGTAAAAGGCCGTAAGGCCGGCAGTAACGAGACCGACGAGCCAGAGAGCAAGATATCGATCCACCGTGGCGACGCGGGAGAATGTGTGGCCAAGAATCTCGTCTTTGCTGAAGAAACCGGCGAGCGGAGGCATCCCTGAAATCGCCAGAGTCGCAATCAGGAATGGCCGCGACGTAGCGGGGACCGTGTTCCAGAGACCACCCATCTTGCGAAGGTCTTGTTCGCCAGAGAGGGCGTGAATCACGCTGCCGGCCCCGAGGAAGAGAAGCGCCTTGAAAAAAGCGTGCGTCATCAAATGGAAAACGCCGGCGGCGAAAGCCCCGACGCCGAGAGCCAAGAACATGTAGCCAAGTTGGCTGATGGTGGAATAAGCGAGCACCTTCTTGATGTCGTTCTGCACCAGCGCCATGGTCGCGGCGAAGATGGCCGTGGTAGCACCGACGATTGCAACCACATCCATCGCGACCGGCGCAAGTTGATAGACGGCGTTCATGCGGGCGACCATGTACACGCCAGCCGTGACCATGGTGGCCGCATGGATCAAGGCGCTCACGGGCGTCGGGCCCTCCATGGCATCCGGCAGCCAAACATAGAGCGGAAGCTGAGCGGACTTGCCGGTCGCACCAACAAAGAGAAGCAAGGCAATGACAGTGAGAGCTGGCGCGCCGACAGCCAAGCGCCCCTGATCCAACATGGCGGCGAGCGTTTGTGTGATGCCGGCAAACGTAACTGGATCGGCGAGATTCTGTGAGGTGAAGCGAACCGTACCGAACGTGATGGCGATATAAAAAATGCCGAGGAGAAAGCCGGTGTCACCCACCCGATTCACGATGAAGGCCTTCTTCCCGGCGTCCGCGGCGGATTTCTTCAGGAAATAGAAACCGATCAGCAGATAGCTGCACAGCCCCACACCTTCCCACCCGACAAAGAGGAGAAGGAGGTTGTTGGCAAGCACCAGCGTGAGCATGGAGAACATGAACAGGTTGAGATAACCAAAGAAGCGGTAGTAGCCGCCCTCGTGCGCCATATAGCCGATAGAATAAACGTGGATGAGAAAACCAACGCCAGTGACCACCAGGACCATGACACACGAGAGTGGGTCGAGCAGGTAGCCCCAATCGGCGATGAAAGGTGTGAGAAACCCGGTAGCGGGGATCGGCCCAGGCGTGATCCACTCGAAAAGAATTTGCTGGAACACGCGATGCTCGGGATCAAACGAAAGAAGGGTCAGCACAGCACCGGCGGCATAGATGAAGGAGAGGAACACGCTGCCAACGCACAGAAAACTGACCGCGCCCTTCGGCAGAAGGCGGCCAATGAAGAGCATGATCGCCGCGGTGATGAGCGGAAAGAGCGGAATCAGCCACAGATGCTCGAGGAAATAGCCCTGGGAGGTCATGAGCGGGGCCTTCGAAAGCTGAGCCTGAATGAACGAGTGGTCACCATTTCAGCAGGTCCATTTCGTCCGCCAGAACGGTTTCGCGATTGCGGAAGAAGGCGATGATGATGCCGAGTCCGACGGCAGCTTCCGCGGCAGCGTCCGCGATGATGAAGAGAGCGAAGACTTGGCCGGCGACATCGCCGAAGATGCGGGAGAAGAGCACAAGGTTGATGTTTACGGCATTGAGGATGAGTTCGATGGACATCAGAATGACGATGACGTTTCGGCGCGTAACCACGCCAACGCACCCGATCAGGAACAGCGCCAGACTGAGAAACAGATAGTGCGCCGGAGACATCATGGTTCGTCGGTCCCTTTCTTGTTCTTGGCCATCACAACCGCGCCCACCATCGCAACCAACAGCAGAACGCTGGCGATTTCGAAGGGCAGCAGATAATTGTTGAACAAGCTCCCGGCCAACGCCTCGGAATTGGGAGGTAATTTATCGGCCGGCGCGCTTCCCTCGATGAACAGGCCTTGTCCGGGAAGTGTGCGTGCGAGATAAAGGACCGCCGCAAGTTCCAACCCGAGAGCCAGAATGACGACAACCGCAACGAATTTCTGCATCCGGAAACGGATGTGATGGACGGCCACGTCCAGCCGGACGAGCATGATGACGAAGATGAACAACACCATGATGCCGCCGACATACAGGATGATTTGCGCGATGAACAGAAATTCGGCTCGAAGCTGAAGAAAGATTCCGGCGGTGGCCAGCAGCGTGGTGATCAGAAACACCGCGCAGTGGATCGCGTTGCGGCGCGTGACCATCAGCGCGGCGCTGAGCACCGCCACGCCCGCGAAAAAGTAGAACAGGATGCTATCCAGCATAGGAATCCGTCGTGTCCACGGCAGCGGTCGAAGCCCCCGCCGTGCGCTTATCGTGCAGATGCACGAGGATGACAGCGAACGCCAAGGTCAATGCGGTCGTGACGATCAAGGCGAGCCAGCGGTTCCAGCCAAGCTCCATTTCCAGCAGCATGGCCACACCAACAGAGAACACATTGACGATAGCCAGCGGAATCAGGATGTACCAGCCGAGGTGCATGAGCTGGTCAAACCGGTATCGCGGCACCGTAAAACGCAGCCACATGAACACATAAATATAAAAGGAGACCTTCAGCAGAAACCAGAAGGCGCCGTTCAGGCCCGGCAATATGAATCTGAGCGGCGCGAAAATCCAGGGCACGATGAAGATTAAGGCGACCGCGAAGCACCCGAGCGCTACCGCCCACATGAACCAGGTTTGGATCGCTACCGGCTGCTTTCCCGCCCTGTAGATGCAGTACACCCCAACAAGTGCAATCGGCAGCGCCGGCAGGAAGTCCAGCCAGCTGAGCCAGCCAACATTCGGGAATGGACGCAGCCAGCCGCCAAGGAAGAGCGTCGTGGCGACGGCTCCGACGACGATCATGTTGGCGTATTCCCCAAGGAAATAAAGCGACCAGCGGAAGCCGCTGTACTCGGTCATGTACCCGGCAACAAGCTCCGATTCGGCTTCTGGAAGATCGAAGGGGGCGCGGTTGGTTTCGGCGATGGATGCGACGAGGTAAATAAAGAAGGCCACAGGTGCCAGGAAGATGAACCACACGCCGTCATGCTGCTGGGCATCGACGATTGCGCGAATCCTGAGTGTGCCGGACAGAATCAAAGCGCTGACGATGGCAAGTCCACCGGCGGTTTCGTAACTGACCAACTGCGCGGTGCTGCGGATGGCCCCGATGATGGAGTAGTGGCTGTTGGAGGCCCAACCGCCGAGGATAATACCGAGAAACCCAAGCGAACTGACGCCGATGACGAAAAGGATGCCGATGTTGATGTCGCGAGCGACCTGGAACGTGGGGCCAAAGGCCAGCGCGCCCATGGAAGTAAGAGCGGCGACCATGGAGATGACAGGGGCAAACCAGAAAATCAGCGCATCGGCATCGGCCGGCACGATGTCTTCCTTGATGAGCAACTTCACGGCGTCGGCGATGGGTTGCAGCAGCCCATGAGGGCCAACACGCATGGGGCCAAGGCGCGCCTGCATGTCGGCCATGAGCTTCCGCTCGACGAGGACAACATACCCAGCGATGAGCGGGACAACCGCGACGATGACGACGGCGCAAACCAGTTCGACCCACCAGGTCAGTAGAAAATGCAGAATGCCTGAGGTGGACGGGCTCATGATCTAGCGGTCCACCTCGCCGAGAACAATGTCGAGCGTGCCGATGATGGCGACCACGTCCGCCACCAGATGGCCCCGCACCATTTTGTCAAACGCCTGTAGATTGACGAACGAAGGCGGGCGAATGCGCACACGATAAGGCTGCGTGGTGCCGTCGCTGACGATGTAGTAGCCGAGAATGCCTTTGGGCGCCTCAATGGAATGATAGATCTCGCCCGGAGGGGGCTTCAGGACTTTGCCAACTTTGCCAAGAATCGGGCCCTCGGGAATATTCTCGATCGCCTGGAGGCAGATGAGGCGCGACTGGCGCATCTCTTCCATGCGCACCATGTAGCGATCGTACGTGTCGCCATTGGTTCCCACGGGAATCTCAAACTTGTAGCGGTCATAGGCGGCATAGGGCTGGGCTACGCGCAGGTCCCATTTCACGCCGCTGGCGCGCAGGATAGGTCCCGAAGCCCCGAGCGCAACGCAGTCTGCGGCGTTGATCACCCCAACGTTGCGGGTGCGGCCTATCCAGATGCTGTTGCCGGTGAGTAAATCCACGTACTCCTGGATGCGGCGCTCGAAATCCTTGCAAAATCGCTCGACGTCTCTCTCGAAGCCGTCGTAGGCCTCGTACTGCAGGCCGCCAATGCGGAACGCGTGCGTTGTCAGGCGCGCGCCGCAGTATTTCTCGAAAATTTTCAGGACCTCCTCGCGTTCGCGCAGGCAGTAGAAAAGCGGCGTCAATGCGCCGATGTCCAGTGCATGCGTACCGAGCCAGATGAGGTGGCTGGCAATGCGCTGCAGCTCGGTGAGGATGGTGCGAATGACTCTCGCACGGAGCGGAGCCTCGACATTCAAGAGCTTCTCGACGGCTTCGCAGTAGCCCAGGCCGTTGCTCACCGCGGCAATGTAATCCATGCGGTCCACGTAAGGGGCGAATTGCTGGTAGGTGCGGTGCTCCGCGATTTTCTCGACGCCACGGTGAAGATAGCCGATGACACACTCGGTGCCGCGTACGCGCTCGCCATCCAGCTTGAGCTTCACGCGCAACACGCCGTGCGTGGACGGATGCTGCGGCCCCATATTGAGGACCAACTCGTCGGCGCCGAGCAGTGTGCCGTTCTTTTGCGTCGCGTCTTCTTGCACTATGTCTGCCACGTCTCTTTACCTTATTGCCCGCTCTCGATGCCGAGATTTTCCCGGACCCAGGCGGTGTCTTGCTGAAGAATGTCGTAATCCTTGCGCAGCGGATGCCCCTGCCACTCCTCGGGAAGCAGAATGCGCTTAAGTCCAGGATGGCCGTCAAACTGGATGCCGAACATGTCGAAAATTTCGCGCTCCAGCCAGTTGGCGGCCGGCCAGGTCTCCACCAGGCTTGGGGGGCGATCATGGAGAGCGACAGGAATTTTCAGCCGAAGGCGGGTGTTGTGTGGAAACGAGTAGAGAACCGCGATGAGATCGAAGCGCTTCTCGCGGCGAGGCCAATCCACGGCGGTGAAGTCCTCAAGGAGATCGAATTTTTCTTCATCACGGGAATAACGGGCAATCTCGGAAAGCTTAGCCACGTCGATTACCAAGTACGGCTGTTTGCGATCTTCAATCGCATCCAGGATGGCGCCTTCAAAGCGCGCGCGGTAACGCCGGACCAGTTCATTGTCCAGGAGGATTTGCAGCGAAACCGCAGGTTTGGGAGCCGGAGGCGCCGGTTTCGGCGCAGCAGGAGGTGCAGGCACGGCCGCGCTCTTCGGCGCAGGCGGCGCTGCGGAAGCGCCAGTTGCTTCCGGCGGAGAACTCTCGGGCTGTTGGGGTGCCTTGGGCTCGTCTGCCATGGACCCTGGGACCATTCAGCTGCACTGTAACGGCCAGAAAGGCTCAGAACCAGTAGGCCGTAAACTCGAACCACTGAGGATGGCCGCTACAAAAGCGGACACACTCATTCGCGAACGGGCAGCTATTCTGTTCGCGCACTGCGTTTCTAACATAGGCGGTACAGGCAGTCAATGAGCGCAAACACCGCCAGAGGAAAAAATTCGAATGGCGAAATTCCTGATCTCTAGAATGTGGAGTTCGGAAGCGGGACAATTGGGAAGGCCTGATCCTGACGAGCTTAAGCCCAGTCGAGCGCGCCCTTTTTGTAGAGCCAGACGTAGCCGACCAGCAAAATGCCGAGGAAGACGAACATGGAGACGAGAGCAAACGCACCCAGGTGGTGCACAACCCACGAGCGATACAGAATCGCCCAGGGAAACAGGAACATGGTTTCTACATCGAAAATCACGAACAGCATCGCGACCACATAAAACCTCGCGGAGTAGCGCCCGCGAGCGTTGCTTTCCGGCGGAACGCCGCATTCGTAGGGCAGGAATTTGAATGGGCCGCCGCGGGACTCCGGCCGAATCAGTTTGAAGACAAGAAGAGTTACCACAGGAAACGAGAGAACTAGTAAGGCGAAAATCAGGACCGGGATGTAGGCAGCCGGCATCTTGAATGTCCAGAGCGAATGCTAGCACAGAAAGCCGGGCAGCGCGCAAGCGCGGAGTTCTCTGTCTGAGACGTGAACAAACCGCAAAGACGGGATGGCTATTTCTCGAAGAGAAGTTCGCCGGCGCGTTGCGTAGCCTTCACCACCGCCTTGATGAGCGTAACTCGCAGCTTCCCTTCCTCAAGCTCAAGGATGCCATCGATCGTGCAGCCGGCCGGTGTGGTGACCGCGTCCTTTAGGAGAGCGGGGTGGTCGCCAGTCTCCAGAACGACGCTCGCGGCACCCTTCATAGTTTGCGCCGCAAGCAACGTGGCGACATCCCGGGCTAGACCGACCTTGACGCCCGCTTCGGCAAGCGATTCCAGGATGATGTAGGCAAACGCTGGGCCACTGGCGGAGAGGCCGGTGACCGCGTCCATGTTTTTTTCATCCACGACCACGGTTCGGCCGACAGCGCCGAACATCGCCTTAGCGATCTCGAGATGCTCCGCGGACACATGGGAGCCACGGCAGATTCCGGTCATCCCGCAGCCGACGGCGGAACAAGTGTTGGGCATGGCGCGCACGACGGGGACTTTCTCTCCGGTACGCTGCTCGATATAGGCGGTCGGCACCGAAGCAGCCACGGAAATCACCAAGGTGTCTTTTCCGAGCGCCGGTTTGATTTCCTTCAGGACTTCCCCAACCACTTGGGGCTTAACAGCCAGGAGGATCACGTCGGCCCCTTTGACCGCGTTGCGATTGTTCGTGGTGACGCTGACGCCGAGTTCCCTGGCAAGGGCCGCGGCCTTTTCCTCGTGGCGAACCGTGGCGCTGACCCGCTTGGCGGAGAAAAGCCCCTGCTTGAGATAGGCGCGCAGAAGAATGCCGCCAAGTTTCCCGGTACCAAGAACAGCAAGATTCGTGTCCGAAAGTTTGGTAGTCATAATCACTTCATTGTTACGGAGGAAGCGCGGGTGGTCAACTGGCGAGTCCTGCGGAAACGTGGGAAAGAGGCGGTGCTAGACAATCCGAGGGTCTAACCGTGGTGCGCGCCGCGGAGGACTTCGACGGCATGCGGAAGCAAATGCGCGATGACGTCCAGGGACTCCACCGCTCCTTTCGGGCTGCCGGGCAGATTCACGATGATGGTTTTGTGGCGGATAACAGTGGTGCCCCGAGACAAAATCGCGGTGGGCGTTTTCTCGACGCCCCTTCGGCGAATCTCTTCCGCCAGGCCGGGTATGCTGCGATCCGCAACATCCATAGTAGCTTCGGGAGTGCCATCGCGCGGGCCAAGGCCCGTGCCGCCGGTGGTGAGCAGCACGTCCGAACTACCGGAATCGGCGACCGTTCGCAGTTGGCTACGGACGGCAGCGGGGTCGTCGGAACAGCGGAGCGCGGATGTGACCTCCCAACCCAGTTCGCGGCAACGCGCGACGAGAGCCGGCCCCGAGAGATCTTCGCGTTCGCCGCGTGCAACGGAATCGCTGATGGTGAGAATGGCGACGCGCATCGAGATGATCAGTTCGTGCCGACAGCGTCGCGGTTGGATTCGTCCATCAGGCGCATGGCTTCCATGAGCAGGCCGGTTGTAGTGCGAGTCGTGGTTGTGGCGGTGGAAGCGTTGGCAGCGTTGAAATCAATCTCGAACTCGCCCTCTGTCCAAAGAACAACCTTGAGGACGGCTTCGTCGCCGGCGAGGTTGTCAATCTTGGCGTCGCGGCACTGGCCGCTGGCAAAGTAGAGTTCGGCGCGCTCGGTACCCTTCTGAACCTGCAAGCGGCACGATTTCTGCCCCATTTCGAGCGATTGCATCAGGTCGATCATGCTCATCTCTTCGAGGCGGCCCTGAATGACTCCGGGGCGCGAAGCCTTTTTCTGCAACTTTTCGAGGTGCAGGCGATCGACCACCTTTTTGGCGGAACGAACAAGATCCTTGATGAGGAATGGCTTGGCAATGAAGTCCTCGGCGCCATCAATGAGGGGGCGGAGGCGCTCTTCGATATCCGTGCGGCTGGCCATGAAAAGAAACGGAATGTGCCGGGTGCCTTCGCGAGCACGAAGCTTCTCGAAGAGCTGGCGCCCGTTCACGCCCGGCATCTTATAGTCGCAAAGGATGACGTCTGGAGGATCATCGATCACTTTGAGGAGCGCATCGGCGCCATCCTCGGCAAGCAGCACTTCACAGAAGGGTTCCAGGCCCTTCGTGACAAGATCGCGCACCATGGGATTATCTTCGGCGACGAGCAACCTGACCGTCTTGCTGGAGGCCGCACTCATCGTTTGGCGCCCCGGAAAGACTTCGCGCGGACGCGATGGTAGTCCCCGCTCTTACCGCCGGTCTTTTCCAGCAGGTGGATCGCGGTGATTTCGATACCTTTATCGAGGGCTTTACACATGTCGTAAACCGTGAGGGCTGCACAAGTGGCGGCGACCAGCGCTTCCATCTCCACGCCGGTCCGCGCCGTGGCCGTTACCCTGGAACGCACTTCCACCCCATCTTTGCACAGCCGTGGGGTCACATCAATGTGACTGATCGGCAGGGGGTGACAAAGAGGTATCCACTCCGCGGTGCGCTTTGCCGCGGCTATCCCTGCGATCCGCGCGACTTCCAGAGGATTGCCCTTGGGGTTCTTCAGACCGCGGACGGCGCGGAGAACGCGAGGGGACATGCGGACAAAGGCGTGCGCGACGGCCGTGCGGGTGGTCACGGCCTTGGAGGAAACGTCCACCATGCTGACTTCGCCGCGCTTGGAATAGTGGGAGAGCCTGGCCATTGTGAATGTCTAGAGTACGTCGCCGCGCGGCAGAACGGAAACTTTCTCCCCCGCCGGAATGTCTGCCCGATCCGCGGGCACGACCAGGAAACAGTTGGCGCGAGTTAGGGCGGATATGTCTCCAGAACCCTGCCAGCGAAGGGCGCGCACCTGAGGCGCAAACGCTGGCCACTCGAGGCGCGCGGGAAGAAAGTGCGTGAGGCCGGGCTTTTCGGTAACTGGTTCAGCGAGGGTAGCTTCCAGAAGGGGGAGCGGGCGAGATTCGGCTCCGTTGAGGATGTCCAGCGCCGGGATGACGAAAAGTTGGAATGTGACCATGGCGGAGACAGGATTGCCAGGCAGCCCGAAAACCAAACTATTGCGGCAACGGCCGAAGACCGCAGGTTTGCCGGGCCGGATGGCAACGGCATCGAAGAAAAATTCAGCGCCCAGTCCCTTGAGGACAGATTCGACCAGATCGTACTTCCCCATCGAGACGCCGCCGGAAAGTACCAGCACATCCTCGCGGAGGCCTTGCTCGATTTTTGCCGAGAGATCATCGACGCGATCGAGCGCGTTGGCCAGGGGGACGGGTTCCCCGCCGGCGAGCTGGACCTGCGCGGCAAGGGAAACCGTGTTGCTGTTGCGAATCTGGAAAGGACCGGGTGTTTCCGTGATGGGCACCAATTCGTCACCCGTGGAGAGGATGGCCACCCGAGCTTTCTTGTGGCAGCGAAGAGTGACGGCGCCGATTTGCGCGGCGACGGCCAATTCGGCGCAGCCGAGGCGCAGGCCGGCAGGGAGAGCCGTTTCGTCGGCGCGAGCTTCGTTGCCGCGTGGCACGATGTTCTGGCCGGGTTGATTGGAGCGATCGAAAGCTACAGTGTCTTGGGTGCGGTTCGTGAACTCGACCATTACGACCGCATCCGCCCCGGTCGGCACGGCCGCGCCCGTCATGATCTGAATGCACGTACCGGAGGCCAGGGGCGAGGAAACGGTGTCGCCAGCCTTGATCTCCCCGACGCAGCGAAGTGAGGAGCCTTGGGTGGCCTCGCTGGCGCGTACCGCATACCCATCGCGGGTGGAACGATCGAAAGGAGGGTACTCGCGGTCAGTGCGGATTTCCTGAGCAAGCACGTAGCCGAGAGCTTCAGAGACAGGGAGCGAGACAGTAGCGCGAAGATCGGCGTGATTTTTCGATTGCCGAACGACAAGTTGGCGCGCGTCTTCGTAGGAAAGCATAAGGCCTCAGCGCAAAGCCCTTCTATTCTACCTGCTTAGAGCCAGCCGGCCAGAAGCGTATCGGGCTGGATAATCGTGGCGTCGCGCTCGGGGCCGGTGGAGATCATGCCAATTTCCACCTGGAGGAAGTCGGAGACGAACCGGAGGTAATCGATCGCGGCCTTGGGAAGCTCGGCGGCTTCGCGGACGCCATACGTGGTTTGGCACCATCCGGGGAGACTTTTGTAAACCGGCGTAACGCGCTCGTATTCCTCGGCGGAAGCGGGCATCTCGTGAATGGGCGCGCCTTTGTAGGTATAGCCGACGCAAATTTTGATTTCGCGTTGTGTGTCGAAGACGTCGAGCTTCGTGACCACCAGCGAATCGATGCCGTTGATCATTTTGGCGTAGCGCAATTCCGCCAGGTCCAGCCAGCCGCAACGCCTAGGGCGCCCTGTGACCGCGCCAAACTCCTTGCCGCGCTCGCGCACCTCTTTGGCCTCCAGGTCCGGCATTTCCGTGGGGAATGGGCCGCCCCCAACGCGCGTGGTGTAGGCCTTGGAGACGCCGAGGACGTGACGGATCTTTGTCGGCGGCACGCCCATTCCGGTCGTGGCCCCTCCAGAGATAGCGCTGGAGGAGGTAACAAAGGGGTAGGTGCCATGGTCGATGTCGAGCATCGTGCCCTGGGCGCCCTCGAAGAGGACGGACTTGCCTTCGTCGAGAGCCCGATTCACGAGCTCCGCGGTGTCGCAAATATACGATTTGATCTTTTCGCCCAGCGCGAGGGACGCCTCGACTTCGTGCGAGAAATCGACTTGCGCGCCGTAGGCTCCCTGCGCGATGCGATTTTTCTCCGCAACCACCCGGGCGGCCTTCTCCCGAAACAGGTCGGGAGTGAGGAGATCGACCACGCGCAATCCACGCCGAGCCATCTTGTCTTCGTAGGCAGGTCCAATGCCGCGGGAGGTCGTGCCGATCTTGTTGGCGCCGCGCGCCGCTTCCGCAGCCATGTCCAGTTCGCGGTGATAGGGGAAAATCAGGTGTGCGCGATTGCTGATGTGTAATCGCCCTTTGACATCGATGCCGCCTTTGGCAAGGGTTTCGATTTCAGCAACCAGGGCGGCGGGATCGATGACCACGCCGGTGCCAATCACAGCGTGCTGCCTGGGGCGGAGGATTCCGCAAGGAATCAGTTGCAGGACGTAGCGATCCTTCCCAATGATGACGGTGTGGCCTGCATTGTGCCCGCCAGCAACTCGCGCGATATAGTCAAAAGACCCCGCGAGATAATCAACGACTTTGCCCTTCCCTTCGTCGCCCCATTGTGCGCCCACCACCACCACCGATTTCATTCCCGACGTCTCCTGGCTCGAGACCGAGGCAAGTGGGCTCCCACGAACTAGGAACCACCGGACAGAAGTCTACAGAGCAAAATTCGCGCGACACACCAATTTCAAATCGTACGATGGGACCCCTGTGAACGCAAGCGAGCCTACTCTCCACGCCCGCGGTTCGGCGTTCAATCTCAAGGGGCAAAGCACGAGGTTGGCGCTTGCGTAGCGCGGCGCGCGTGAATTCTTGCTATCCCGTTTACGGTCCGATAGCGTCAAAGGGAGGGGCGCCTCTCCACCCCATCGAGTAAAGTGAGGCTATATCCTGCGGAGAGGGAGACAGACTTGGCCAATCCAATCATTACGCTGACGACCGACTACGGCACGAATGACAACCTGGTGGGAGTTGTGAAGGGGGTCATCCTCAAAATCAATCCGGAAGTGACGATAGTCGATATCACCCATGCGGTGACGCCCTTCGATTTGCTCGACGGGGCGTTGGCGATTACTTCGGCTTACCCCTACTTCCCGCCCCGCACCATCCACGTCGTCGTGGTCGACCCCGGAGTTGGCACGGACCGGCGGCCGCTGCTGGTCAGCGGGCAGAATCAATATTTCATTGCACCGGATAACGGCGTGCTTTCTGGCGTGTACGAAGCGGAGCAAAACTTCATTGTGCGGCATTTGACCAGCGAACACTATTTTGCGCAGCCGCTGAGCAGGACATTCCACGGCCGCGACATTTTTGCGCCGGTCGCCGGATGGCTCTCGAAGAATTGGCAGCCGGCTAGCATGGGCGAGGAGATCGAGGACTTCAAGCGGTTCGCCATGCCGAGACCGAAGGAAGCAGACGGAGTACTGAAGGGCGTTGTTTTGAGGGTGGATGGATTCGGCAACCTGATCACCAACATGCGGGCTGATGATCTCTCGCCTGAGTCGCTGGAAAAAGGGGAGCTGAAGTTGCAAGTCGGCAGCCACCCGGTGACGCGGCTGGTTCCCACCTTCGCGAGCGGAAAGGCGGGAGAACCGGTCGCTTACATGGGCTCCAGCGGATACGTCGAGATCGCAGTGAACAAAGGGAGTGCGTCGAAGACCATGGGGATAGGTCGCGGCACGCCCGTGCTGCTGACGAAGAGTTAGATGCCTCAAGCAAGCTGAATTAAATCAGCGGGACTGCTCGAGCGCGGTCATCTGCGAGCGCGTGCGCGGCTCCAGCCAATCCCGCCACGCATCTCCGAGCAGATTGAACGCGAGCACAGCCAGCAGGACGGCAAGCGCGGGAAACACCACCATGTGCGGCGCATCGAAAAGATGGTTGCGCGCATCGTTGAGCATCGCGCCCCAGCTAGGGAGCGGCGCGAGCACACCCAGTCCGAGAAAACTCAACGTAGCTTCCGCCAAAATCGCGCCTGCCATGCCGATGGTGGCTTGCAGCAGCACGGGCTGAAGAATATTGGGCAAAAGGTGCCGGGCCAGAATGCGGAGATGCGACGCGCCGAGGGATCGCGCGGCGAGCACGAATTCAAGCTCTCTCGCCTTCAGCACTTGCGCGCGGGCAAGGCGCGCGTAGCCCGCCCACCCGGTGATAATCAGCGCCAGGATCACTTTGCCGATCCCGGGACCAAAGAACGCCGCGAAAGCGATGGCGAGGAGAACCCCGGGGAAGGAAAGAAAGGCATTGATGAGCAGGAGATTCACGACGCGATCAAATACGCCGCCGTGATAGCCCGCTAGCATGCCCAACGCCAGCCCTGTGAGTCCGCAACCAAGCACCACGGAGATGGCGACGAACAGCGAGATGCGCGCCCCATAGAAGATGCGCGACAGAATATCGCGTCCCAACTCATCGGTGCCCATCCAGTGCGCCAGCGAGGGAGGCTGAAGACGAACCGCGAGATTTTGCGCCGCGGGATCGGCCGGCGAAATCCAGGGCGCGAGCAGGGCAACAACGACAAGCAGGCATGCAATGCCGAAGCCCACGCGTGCAAGGCCACTGTGGCGGAGGAACTCCCGCAATTTGGCGATGACGGTCATGACAAACGTATCCTTGGGTCGATCAACGCATAGAACACATCCGTGAGCAAATTGACCATCACGTAGGAGAGCGCGATGACCAAAATGCAGCCCTGTAAGAGTGGATAGTCTCGCGAGGAGATCGCTTGCACCGTAAGGCGGCCGATACCCGGCCAGGAAAAAATGGTCTCGGTAACAATGGTGCCGGCAAGCAGCGTGCCGAACTGCAGGCCAAGAATCGTGATGATGGGGATTAGCGCGTTGCGCAACGCATGGCGAACGAGAACGGTGGCGGTAGAGAGCCCCTTGGCGCGAGCGGTGCGCACGTAGTCGCTGGAAAGCTCTTCGAGCATGGCGCCGCGGACCATGCGGGTAAGGATGGCCGCCAAGGCCGCGCCCAGGGTAGCCGCGGGCAGGATGTAGTTTAGTGGCCCGCCGCGTCCGGAAACGGGCAGCCAGCCAAGCTTGATCGAGAACAGCGTCATCAGGAGCGGGCCGAGTGCGAAGTTCGGCACGGCGAGTCCGAGCAGCGTGAAAACACTGACTGCGCGATCCCCCGGTGAGCCGCGGCGATACGCAGAGAGAACACCCGCGGGAATCGCAATGGCCGCACAAACGAAAAGAGCCAGGAAGGCAAGCTGAAGCGTCGCGGGGTAGCGTTCGAAGATCACGCGGCGAACAGGCGCCTGGAACTTGAAGGATTGCCCCAGATCACCGCGAACGATCTGGCTAAGGTAACGGGCATATTGAACAACAAGCGGCTGGTCGAGGCCCAGCGTGTGGCGTAACTGTTCGATCTGACCCGGCGCGGCCCCTTCACCCAGCATCTGCTCAACCGGGTCACCCGGCACGATGTGAATCAGCAGAAAAACCAACGTCAGCACCAACCAAAGTGCCGGGAGCGTGAGCAGGAGTCGATGAAATACGTGGCGCGCCATGGTTACGCGAGCTCAGCCTTTCTTGGGGTCAGATTTTGATTTGGAAACCGTGACCGCCGCCTTCGCTGCTCCAGGCTCCGAAGAAGCTTCGGTTTCCTTTGGCCGTAACCGCTGGATTTTGACGCGAGCCACTCGCCGGCCGTCCATCTCCACAACCGTGAAGCGGTGGGAGCCAAACTCGAAGCTCTCCCCCCCGCGGGGAATAAATCCGAGCTGATCCATCACAAAACCGCCGACGGTGGCATAAGCCGGGTCTTCGGGAAGAGTGATGTTGTATTGGCTGTCGAGGTCGCGCACATTGAGGGCCGCATCGAAAACCACCGCTCCGTCGGCCAACGTGAGCGGCTTTTCGACAACGTCGAACTCGTCGTGGATTTCGCCCACCAACTGCTCGAGCAGATCCTCCATGGTAACCAGGCCGAGAATGCTTCCGAACTCATCGACAACCATGGCCATGCCGACGTGCCGTGCACGCAGTTCCGTAAGAAGTTCGCCGGCGGGTTTCGTCTCCGGCACGATCAGGATTTCTCGGAGCACGCGGCGGAGATCGAAAGCTGGACCGGGAGGCGAATTTTCCTCCAGGCGGCGCTCACGGTCGAGAAGCACCCACATCATGTCCTTGATGTGGACGAATCCCAACATATGGTCCACGGTTCCCCGATAGACGGGGATGCGGGAGCGCTGCGTCGTTGCGAAGACGCGCAGCACATCGTCCAGCGATGCTTCGATGGGCAGCGTGTACATGTCTGGGCGCGAGACCATGATCTCTCGCACCTGTAGTTGACCCAGTTCGATGGCACCGAGGATGAACTTCTCTTCCCCGGGCGCCAGCAGCCCGCGTTCTCGCGCCTGCTGGATTTGAATCTGGAGCTCTTCGGTCGAGTGGGCAACGCCGTGGCCGCTTGGCGCCATGATACCCATAGCTCTCACGATCAGGCCGGAAGCGCCCTCAAGAAAATCGATGGCCCAGCGAAAGGTGTTGAGAAACCAGAGGAACGGACGGGAGACCATTAAAGCCACGCGCTCGGCCCGTGCGAGGCTAATGGTTTTGGGCACCAGTTCACCTAAAACAACATGGATCGCGCTCAGGAAAATGAACGCGATTGTCAGCGCGATCGCGTGGACCACGAGGAATGTGCGTAAGCTGCCTTCCGTGGGCATGACGCTCTGCACCAAGTTGGCCAGCGTGATCTCGCCAAGCGCCCCGATCGCCAGGCTGGTCAGCGTAATGCCAAGCTGAACGCCAGATACGACGCGATGCAAGTCGCTCAGCAGGTGCTCTACGATTTTCGCCTGGGCACTGCCCCGCGCCACCAATTGCCGCACACGCGACATCCGCACCGCCACTAGCGAAAACTCCACCGCGGCGAAAAACCCGTTCAGCGCCACCAGCACGAATACTCCGATGAGGCGTAGCAGAAACATCTTTTAGTCCGAATTGCTCACGAGATGCATTTCTGTCCCTGGTTCAAAAAGGCTACCGCATTGTCATCCTGAGGGCGCGCAGTTTGCGCCCGAAGGATCTCAACTTTAACATCGAGGGTAATTCCAAAGCTGAGATCCTTCGGCCCCGCAAAAAGCGCTGGGCCTCAGGATGACAAGGCGCTGTTGATTTCGAACCACGGATAAATCCCAGCTTGTGAGAAATCCCCGTCAGGCGACCCCCAGCGGCATTGTAACAGCACCCTGAGCCGCGCGAGGTTTCGGTGCATTGCGCTGAGACGCGTGGTGCACGGGCATTCTCAGCATCGAAGGCGTACAGGCACACCGGAGAGCAGGTTGCGCGGGTTGCCGGGCTCCACTAGACTGGAAAATTCCACATGAGGTGAGCTTGCCGGTGCGGACGGTTCTTCGTTTACTGTTTTGGATTGCCACGATTCTGGCGCTTGTGGTTGCCACTGCCATCTGGTGGTTCGTGTACCGCCCCCTGCCTCAACTGGATGGCTCCCTCACGGTCCCGGGTCTGCAAAACGAAGTGACCGTGGAACGCGACAATTGGGGCGTGCCCCATATTCGAGCCTCTTCCTTGGACGACCTGGCCGAGGCCCAGGGTTACGTGACCGCACAGGACCGCCTCTGGCAGATGGACATACTGAGGCGGGCGTCGCGCGGCCAGCTTTCCGAGGTGCTGGGCCCTGCCACGCTGGCCATCGACAAGGACTTCCGCGTTCTGAATTTCGGCCGGGCGGCTGAACGCGAGTTCGCCATGATGAGTCCGGAAGTGCGCAACGTCATGGAAGCGTATGCCCGCGGGGTGAATCGCTTCATTGAGCAGCACCCCACGAACCTGCCAATTGAATTTTCGCTGCTGAACTATAAGCCGCAGCCTTGGCGGCCAACGGATACGCTCGTAATTGCAGGCTACATGTACCGCACCCTCACCGACACGCGCGAAAAAGAGATGAGCCGCGCCATCGTGACCGCCAAGGTGGGCCCGGAACTGGCGAAAGATCTCTTCAGCCCGGAAGCCGCCATGGATCATTTTGTCGTCGGCGATCCCAACGTTGGGAAGGATGCCCATGCCGCCTCGCAAGGCGACAACGACGAAGACGATGATGACGATGAGATGGATTCCGAGGATGTGATCAAGGCCAAGAACGATTTCTACTCTTCCCCCGATGCCGCAGAAAGCCCGGATCTGAGTTCGGCCCTGGCGAAATCAGCAATGGATTGGATCGGAGAATCCCAGCGGCAAATCCGTCGCTCGTTGGGAAGCAACAATTGGGTCGTGAGCGGGGATTTCACGGCAACCGGGAAACCGCTGCTCGCCAATGACATGCATTTGGAGCTGGGATTGCCGCCGATCTGGTATGAGGTCCACCTCACGGCGCCGGGATGGAATGTGAAGGGATTCTCCCTCCCGGGAACGCCGCTGGTGGTCGTCGGCCACAATGATCGCATCGCGTGGGGATTCACGAATAATGGAGCGGATGTCCTGGACCTGTTCATCGAGACGTTCGATCCCGGAAATCCCGATCAATACCGCGTGAATGGCCAATGGAAGAAAGCGGACGTATTCGACGAAGTGATTAAGGTAAAAGGCCAGGCGGATCAGCACCTGCGCCTGGTGGTGACGCGGCACGGGCCGGTGGTGCGCCAGGATGGGGACAAGGGTTACGCCATGCGCTGGACCGTCCTCGAGCCCGGCGCCCTGTCTGTTTTTTATAATTGGTTGGGCAAGGCGCAAAACTGGGGCGAATTCCGGGAAACCATGAAAGGCATTTGGGGCCCAGGGCAGAATGTGGTGTATGCCGACGTCGATGGGAATATCGGCTACATCCTGGGAGCGCGTGTGCCGGTGCGAAAGAAGGGTCACGGAGAAGTGCCGGTCCCCGGCGATACCGACGAGTACGAATGGACCGGCTACATTCCGTTTGAGCAACTACCGCAGGTGTTTAATCCGGAGAGCGGGTTGATTGTCACGGCGAATGCCAGAGTCACCGGCCCGGCTTACAAGCCGTACATCACGGACCGTTGGGAAGAGCCGTATCGGACAGCGCGAATCTACGACCTCCTGCACGATAAGCATGATCTCCGCCCCGAAGACATGTTGAAAGTGCAAGCGGATACTTTCAGCTATCCGCACCTGTTTCTGGCCGAACAACTTGTGGCAGCGGCAAAAGTGGCGCCGCCGAAAGACGAACGCGCCAAGAAGCTGATTCAAGAGGCAAAAGATTGGAATGGGATGGCGGATGCCAACTCGCATGTGGTGTCGTTCCTGGATGTGGCGTTGTTCCGTGCGCTGCATCTGATTCTGGAGCCTCAGTTGGGAAATGATACGGACCAGTACAGATGGCGAAGCGTGGCATTTTTGCAGCGGGTTTTGACGAAACGCCCGGCCCGGTGGCTCCCGGCCGATTACAAGAATTACGACGAACTCCTGAGCGCGGCGGCGGACCAGGCGGTGAAGCGATTGGAAGAGAAGACGAAAGACGCCGACCCCGACGACTGGGCGTGGAAACGCTTCAACTATCTGGACATGCTTGCACCCCATTGGACGCGAAGGAATCTTGAAAAAACTGCTCAGCATTACGGACCAGCCGCAATCCGGGACGGAATGGAGTCCGCGGGCAGCCAGCCGCCATCACGGGCCATCGGAGCGCTTCGTGGCAAATCTGGCGAACTGGGATGACTCCATTATCCTGATCACTGGGGGAGAATCCGGCCAGCCCGGCAGCGAACATTATCGCGATCAGTTCCCCTTTTGGTTTGAGGGCAAGCCGATTTACGGACCATTCTCTGACGCCGCGGAAGCCAAAATGAGAAGGCACACGCTGACGTTGAAGCCTGGCACCTGAGGATTCTCACGCCGCATGCCGGAACTCCCTGAAGTAGAAGCCATCGCACGTACGCTGCGTCCGCTCGTCCGCGGACAACGCATCCGGTGCGTGCACGTGTTTCATCCCATCGTCACGCGGCCTCAACCGCCTGCGGAGCTTGTGGATCTTTGTCAAGGGCAGCATGTGCGTCAAGTCCGGAGGCGAGGGAAATATCTTTTTCTGGAGCTCGACCACGGCCTCATCGAAATGCACTTCCGATTCGACGGCCAGCTCCTCTGGTTTTCCGGCGCGAAGGACTTGCTGGGACGTGCGAACCGCGCCACGGAAGGAGTGCACGTTGATGTGGCCTTCGAATTCGCGAAAGGCGTGCTGGGCTTTGCCGATGGACGGCATTTCGGACGCGTCCACGGTTGGGAGTCGCCGGAAGCCTGCGTGCCGTTGAGCCGCCTGGGCGTCGACGCAGTTTCACGCAAATTCACGGCGGAGTTGCTGGAGAAGAAACTGAAAGCATCCAAGCGGCCTGTGAAGGAATTTCTGCTGGATCAGACGCGCGTCGCCGGCATCGGCAATATCTATTCCTGCGAAGCTCTGTGGCACGCGAGGCTGGACCCGAGGCGGCCGGCGCAATTGCTGCAACCGCAAAGAATCGGCAAGACTGCATAAAGCAATTGTTTCTGTTCTCCGGCGTGCTTTAGAATGCTGTTTGCATCCGGCGCCCGTATTTCGCGACCCGGAGTGGTGGTTCCAGGGCATCGAGAAGATTCTCCGCACTTACCAGCGGGAGGGCTTGTCCTGCAAGCGGTGCGGACGGCAGATTCAACGCATCGAACAAGGCGGTCGATCGACATATTGCTGTTTGCATTGCCAGAAATAAATCGGAATGCCGAAGCGGATCGATCGTTCACTTCCGAACGGCCCGGAAAAGCAAGACGCAGCAAGCCCAAGAGGAAATGGCGTGAATCAACCTGCACCGAAAAAGCCCGAACCGCCGAAGAAGCCTGATTTTGAACGCTCCCTGGCGCGTCTGGAAGAAGTGGTTCGCAAACTGGAGAGCCCGCAGTTGTCGCTCGATGAAGCCATGAAACTCTTCGAGGAAGGCGTGGGGCTTTCGCGGGAGTGCCAGAAACAGCTCGAAGAGGCGGAAGGCCGCGTGGAGATTCTATTGAAAAAGGCGGATGGAAAACTGGCCGCCGAACCCTTCGAGCCCGAAGGAGAGGCAAACTCGTGATCCTTTTTCCTTCCCGCAGCAGCAAGACTGCCTCGATCCGATGAATCTTCCTTCCTTTTTTGAAGAAGACCGTGTGGCCGTCGACGCCCAGCTTGATCTCCTGTTGCCCGGTGAATCGGTTCCGCCTCCCTCGATCCATCAAGCAATGCGCTATTCGGTCTTCGCCGGCGGAAAGCGCATCCGCCCCATGCTGTGCCTGGAGACAGCGCGGATTTTTGATCCGGAGGGTACGCACGCGCTCTATCCCGGTTGCGCGATAGAATTCATTCACACCTACTCGCTGATCCACGACGACTTGCCCGCGCTCGATAATGACGATCTGCGGCGTGGGAAACCCACCTGCCACAAGAAATTTGGCGAGGCCACCGCCATCCTCGCGGGAGACGCCCTTCTGACATTGGCATTCGAAACCATCGCGGCTACGCCTGTCTCCCCGGAGCGGCGCGTCGCCATGGTGACGGAGATTGCAACCGCCGCCGGAACCGTGAATGGAATGGTGGGTGGCCAGGTGGCCGATCTGGAAGCCGAAGGCAAGAAAGTCGGCCCCGAAATTCTCGAATACATTCACCGTTCAAAAACCGCGGCGCTGATTCGCGCATCCGCCACCTCAGGCGCCCTCTGCGCCGGCGCTTCCCTCGAAGATGTTGCACGGCTGCGGCGATTCGGGGAGACCATCGGCTGGGCGTTCCAGGTCACCGACGACATTCTCGATGTGGAAGAGTCCTCGGCTGCGCTAGGCAAAACCGCTGGGAAGGACATTGCCCAGCAAAAAGCCACCTATCCGGCCGTATTCGGCCTGGGGCGTTCGCACCAATTCGCCGAGGAACTAGCCACGAAGGCAATTGCCGAACTCCAGATTTACGGCGGCCGTGCCGAGCGCCTTCGCGCCATAGCGGAATTCCTGGTATTCCGGCGCGCGTAAAATCCAACTCCCATGAGCGGCAAACCCACGCGCAAGAGGCTCGATGTTTTGCTGGTCGAACGCGCCTTGGCGGAATCACGCCAGAAAGCGCAAGCCATGATTCTCGCCGGCGAAGTTACAGTCGACGGCAAGAAAGTGGAAAAAGCGGGGCAGAATGTGGCTGAGACTTCGCGCGTCGAAGTGCATAGCCGGCTACAGAAATACGTGAGTCGCGGCGGCTTTAAGCTCGAGGGTGCGCTGGAGGACTTTCGCGTCAGCGCGCGCGGGCGCATCTGTTTGGATGTCGGATCATCGACCGGCGGCTTCACGGACTGCTTGCTGCAGCAGGGCGCGATGCGGGTGTATGCGGTGGACGTCAACACCGACCAGTTGGCGTGGAAGCTGCACGAAGACTCGCGCGTCATTCGCATCAAGATAAACGCGCGAGAGCTGGCCCCGCGAGATCTGGCCGAACGCGTGGAGCTGGTCGTGGCGGATGTGTCCTTCATCTCGGTCAAGAAGGTTCTGCCCGGCGCATGCGCGTGCGCGAAAGAGGGCGCGGACCTGCTTATCCTGATCAAGCCGCAATTCGAACTGAAGCGGGACGACGTAGGGAAAGGCGGAATTGTTCGCGACCCGGAATTGCATGAGAAGGCGATCACCAGCGTACGGGGCGCGGCCGAATTGTTGGGCCTGGCCATCCTGGGGATTGCTCCCAGCCGACTGCCTGGCGCGGAAGGCAACCAGGAGTATTTTCTTCACGCCAGAAAAGTGCCTAAGGTAGAATCCCAATAATCCATGCCGCCCCTACCCCAGTACAAAACGATAGGCATCCTCTCAAGACCGCGGCGAGCGATCCTTGCGGAGATCGTGCCGCAACTGCTGAATTGGCTGAGGGAGCGCAGCGTCGCAACCGTGATTGACGCGGAAACCGCCTGCTGGCTGAATCGAAGCGACCTCGGCAAGACGCGCCATCAGATCGCGCAGGAAGCAGACCTTCTCCTGGTCTTGGGGGGCGACGGAACTCTGTTGGCGGCGTCGCGGGAAGCGGCTCCGCGTGGAATCCCTATCTTACCGATCAATCTTGGTGGCCTCGGCTTCTTGACAAGTTTTACTTTGGAGGAGCTCTATCCCGCGCTTGAGGAGGCGCTCGCCGGACGCGCAGCCATGGACGAACGTGTGCTGCTGCTGGCGGAGCGCGCGCACAATGGAAGCATATTGACGGAGCAGCTCGTCCTGAACGAAGCAGTTGTGCATAAAGGAACGCTGGCCCGCATGATCGAGTTGGAACTCCACATCGACGGTGGCTTCGTCTGCCGGTACCGCGCCGATGGATTAATCGTGGCAACACCCACCGGTTCAACCGCCTACTCCATGTCCGCCGGAGGACCAATCGTGCATCCAGCGGTGCAGTCAATCTTAATTACACCCATTTGCCCCCACACGCTGAGCGACCGGCCCGTAGTGGTGTCTGACACCTCAAAGATTGAGCTGCGAATGGCGGAAAATTCGGATGCGGTTTTTCTCACACTGGATGGACAAACCGGCGTACCCCTGCAAGCCGGCGATCGCGTTCGGATCACTCGGGCAGCGGAAAGATTGAAACTGGTCCACCCATCCACGAAAACTTACTTCGAAATCCTGCGCAACAAACTGAAGTGGGGCGAAGTCTGATCTCAGGCGAGCAAATCCGTGCGCAAAAGATCGGCCTGCGTTTCCCGGCGGCGGATCAGCCGCGCGTGTTTTCCCTTCACCAAAATCTCCGCTGGACGGCCGCGTCCGTTGTAATTTGAAGCTTGCACCATCCCGTACGCGCCGGCGCCCCAGATCGCAACCGTGTCCCCCGAATCCACGTGCCCCAGCGGCCAGCCTTGCAGAAAGCAATCCCCGGTTTCGCAAACCGGCCCGACGATGTCCGCGCGCTGCCGCGAGTTGCGCATTTCCGCTCCACGCTGGCGCACGCGCGTAATGGGGTGAGGCGCGTCGTACAAAACGGGCCTCGCAAGATCGTTCATGGCGGCGTCAATAATCACGAAAGACTTCCCGGAATTCTCCTTGGTATAAATAACTCGCGAAAGAAGCACGCCAGAGGACGCAATGATGGAGCGGCCCGGCTCAAGCAGCAAACCCGCTCCGAGAGGCCAAACAACCTCCGCAATCATGCGTGCATAGACTTTCCGTGGCACCGGCGATTCGTCCGTGTAGCGCACTCCGAGTCCTCCGCCAAAATCCAGGTACTTGAGTTCAATACCTTCCCGTCGAAGGTCGACCATATAGCTCGCCAGGCGATTCAGCGCTTCCCGGAACGGCCCCAATTCCACTATTTGTGACCCGATATGAGCACTGATTCCCTGCCAGCGAATGTCTTTCGAACTTCGGTGTCGAAGATAAAGATCTCGGGCGTCGCGCCAACTCACGCCAAATTTATGCTGAGACAGGCCCGTGGAGATGTGCGGATGTCCGCCCGCCTTCACATCGGGGTTTACGCGTAACGAAACGCCGGGGGCCATCGACCGGCTGCCTTTGTGGCGCGAGGCTTCCTCCAAAAGAACATCCAATTCCGCTGGCGACTCCACATTGAATTGCAAAATTCCGGGCGCGCTCCTGCGCTTTGCTCTGTAAGTGAGTCCAGCCCGAATCTCCTCGCGGGTCTTGCCTACGCCGGAGAACACGATGCGATCACCCGGCACCCCGATGTGGCCGAGGTGCTCCAACTCCCCGCCGGAAACAATGTCGAACCCGCTGCCACGTTTTGCAAGCAAGTTCAAGATCGACAGGTTGCCGTTGGCCTTGACCGCAAAGCACAGCAGATGAGGCAGCTTCCCCAGCCCGCTTTCCAATTCGTCAAAGGCATCTTCGATGGCGCTCTGGCTATAGACATACGCGGGCGTGCCAAAGCGCGAGGCAATCTCCTCGAGGGCTACACCCTCGCAAAAGACCTCTCGGCCCGAGCCACTGCGCATTTTCTTCCAGGCAAACTGCGGCGTGAATTTCGCGGGGTCCACATAGGGAAGGTTTTTTCGAGCCCCGCCGTCGCCGCTCATTTTACCTTCAGGACCACCAGGGTGCGGTCGTCCGACAGAGGCGCGCTGTGCGTAAACCAGTCCACCTCACGCAGCACCAGATCGGCGATTTCCGCGGCAGTCCGTTCATGATGCTGCTCAATCAGCTTCCGGATCCGAGTGTTGCCAAAGAACTGGCCTTCGGAATTCGTGGTTTCAGCGATGCCGTCGGAGTGGAACACCAGGATATTGCCCGCTTCGAGGGTCACGCCCCATTCGTCATACTGCACCTCTTCAAATATACCCAGCGGGAATCCGGTCAGCTCGATTTTATCGCAGCGCCCGCCCTTATAGAGTAGCGGCTGAGATTGGCCGGCGTTGGCCACGCGCAGCTTCTGGCGGCCCTTTTGCCAAGTGGCAAAGCAGGCCGTCATGAAGCGCCCTTCGATGCGGCGCTCTCCGACCAATTGATTCATCTGGCGCAACATTTCCGCCGGCTGAAGCTTCTGCGGGGCCAGGCTGCGCATGATGCCGATGGCGACCGCGCCATAAAGCGCCGCGGCCGTGCCCTTGCCGCTCACATCGCCCAACGCGATTCCCAGTTGCTGCGGGCCGTAACGCAAGAAATCGTAAAGGTCTCCGCAAACTTCGCGCGCCGAAACATAGCGCGCGGCGACATCCAGCCCGTAGTCCTCCGTCGGCACCGGCCGCAGCAAGGCGCCTTGAATGCGCTTGGCAGCGTTCAGATCGCGCTCCATGCGTGCCTCGCCGTCAGCCACCTGCTCGTACAGGCGTGCATTCTCGATCGAAACCGCAAGGTTCGCCGCGAGAATGGAAAGCGTCTGCACATGATCTGAGGTGAAGTAGTTCAATTGCGGGCTCTCCAGGTCCAGCACGCCGATCACCTTTCCCTTATGCATCATGGGGATGGCAAGTTCAGAGCGGGTTTCGGGATTCACCATGAGATAGCGGGGGTCAGTCGCGACGTCGGCCACGACCACGGGTTCTCGTAGAGTTGCCGCCGCCCCAACGATGCCCTCTGTCGCGGCAACGCGAAGCTTTCCCTGCACTCTTTGCCCGTGTTTCACATCCAGGCGGTGACGAAAGATTTTTTGCCCCTCGTCGTAGAGCATGATGCTCAGGATCTGATAATCAATGACGCGCTTGACGAGCTCCGCAGCGCGCCGGAGCAGCGCTTCCACGTCCAGGATCGAGCTGATTTCACGGCTGACATCGTTAAGCACCAAAAGCGTTTCCGCCTGTGTGCGTACCTGCTGGAACAATCGCGCATTTTCGATCGCCACGGCCAGCCGATTGGCCAACACCGCGAGAATATTCTGCTGATTCTTTGTGAAATAGTCCAAGTGGCGGCTCTGAATATCCAGGACGCCCACGCATTTCCCACGGAACATAAGCGGTACAGCCAGTTCCGAACGCACGCTGTCGATCGCGTTGATGTACCGCGGGTCCTGGGAGACATCGCTGACGCGCACGGGATGTCCGGTCTTGGCCGCCGTGCCGGTAATTCCCTGCCCGATCGGGACTTTCAGATTTTCGGCCAGCCCCGGAGGATAGCCGATCGCGAAGCGATAGGTCAGGTAGGCTCCGTCGCCATCCACCATCAATACGCCGAACAGCTCGTAGTCGATGTGTTTCTTGATCAGCACAGCGGCGTGCGCCAGCACTTCGTCCAGATCGAGTGAGGCGTTGACCTCTTCCCCGATTTCGGCGAGCGTGGCCAGCACTTCCGGGCTCTCTGTGGTCAAACCGGTTTCTGTTTTGGGACCAGTGGCTTCCATGAATGTATTAATTATAGCAGGCGGCTCGCGCTGACCCTTGGCAGATTGGAATTCGCTCGAATGCCCTTTCAGGGATGTTGAAATCAGAGCCGGAGGCGAAACACCTCGCTATTTGGACTTTCCGCCGGCGCGCGAATCAAAATGCAGAACGCAAACATCGGGCAGGTTGCGATAGCGCTCGGCGTAGTCCAGGCCGTAGCCGACCACAAATTCATTGGGAATCGTGAAACCCGTGTAGTCCGCGCGAACCTCCGCAATTCGGCGCTCCGCTTTATCCAGGAGCACGACCACGCGAAGAAGCTTGGGCTTCTTTTCCTCAAAGAACCGCAGCAAGTATTTCAGCGTGAGGCCCGTATCGAGAATATCCTCCACCACGATCACGGTTTTCCCTTCGATACTTACGTCCAGGTCCTTAATCAATTTCACTTCCCCGGTCGAGTCGGTCCCTTTCCCATAACTCGAGACCGACAAGAAATCGAAGGAGACCTCCCCGCCCAACTCACGGGCCAGGTCCGATAGAAAAAAGACCGAGCCTTTCAGAACCCCGATCAAATGCAGAGGTTCAGTGGGGAAGTCCCGGCGAATCTCTCTAGCAAGCTCCTTCAGCCGCTGCTTTACGCGCGCATTGGAAATCAGTACGCGGACGGATTCCTCGGGCCGGTGGCCGGGAAGGAGTTTTGGCAATCCTGCTTTGCGCTTCGTGTTCACTCGTGTTGCTCCTTCGCAGCAGCCAAGCACTCAAACCAAAGCAGGTCAACCCCTAAGCCACCCCGGCGGCGGGGCACTCTCTCGTCCCGGGCAACTTTCGTCTCCGAACTTCTTGTAGAATCTGGGAGCGAATTTTCACATCCTATGTGCTGCCCACCCACCTGTCAAATGGGCACTCTCTGTGCCTAAAGTAGATTTCTCACAAGATGCGATTTTTTCGTCACCCAAACGCAACGACACTCTGTCATCCTGAGGAGCGCGTCGTTTGCGCTCCGAAGGATCTCAACTTAACACCGTGCGCCATTCCGAAGTTGAGATCCTTCGGCCCCGCAAAAAGCGCAGGGCCTCAGGATGACAATGTATTGGAATACTTGGCCCACGGATAGTTCGCGCCGTATGCGAAATCCCGATGAAGGGAGAAATTCAGAGATGGGAGAACCCAAGCCTGCCGCTCCTGAGCCGTGGCTGCGCGGCACGCTCGCCGACGTGCCCGCTGTTCCGCGTGCCGTACTGCATGCGCTGGAACTGGCGCAGGAAGACCTCTGGAAATGGTGCTTCTCTCTTACCGATCAGCAGCTCAACCAGCGGCCGAACGGAATCGCTCCCGTCGCATTCCATTTGCGGCACGTCGCCAGAAGCCTGGATCGGCTACTTACCTACGCGGAAGGGTCCACGCTCGACGCAGCCCAATTGGACTTACTAAAGTCTGAACTCGATCCCGGCGCCACACATGACCAACTCTTCAAGGAACTGGAAGCCGCGCTGGATCGCAGCCGCCAGCGCGTTCGCGCAGTGGCTTCCGCGGATTTAGCCGCACCCAGAGCCGTGGGCAAGAAGCACCTGCCAACTACGCTCGGCGGCCTCCTCGTGCATGTCGCCGACCATACGCAGCGCCATGTGGGTCAAGCCATCACGACGGCAAAAGTGCTGTCCGGGCGCTAAGAATTTGCTGTCCCGGCAACGGGCCCCGTTATACTTTCTGCTGCACCCTTATGATGCCATTGCTCAAATCGACCTTTCTCGTCCTCACGGCGCTGTTCCCGATCGTGAATCCGCTGGGCAGCGCACCGCTCTTTCTTTCCCTGACGCACTACTATTCCGGCGAGCAGAGAAAGATCCTGTCACGGCGAATCGCGCTGAACAGCATCGTGTTGATTGTGGGTTCCTATTTTATCGGGACACATATTCTGGCGTTCTTCGGGATTTCCCTGCCCGTGGTTCAGGTCGGGGGAGGCCTCGTCCTCGCCGCCACCGGCTGGGCGCTTCTCAAACAAAAGGACGACGACAGTACCAAGGCCGATGTGCACCGCACCGTGGATGCCACCGATCTCTCTCAGAAAGCTTTCTACCCGCTCACGCTGCCTCTCACTGTCGGACCGGGCTCCATCTCCGTGGCCATCACGCTGGGCGCAAACGTGTCGCACACGGACCACCGGATCCTTTTTTCGGTCTTGGGAGCAGTTATCGGCGCGGTGCTGATCGCCGCAAGCGTCTATCTTTGCTACGCCTTCGCCGATCGGCTCGCCAGGGTCCTTGGCGCCACCGGCATGAACGTCATAATGCGTTTGTCTTCCTTTCTGCTGGTGTGCCTCGGTGTGCAAATTATCTGGAACGGGGTTTCCGCACTTCTGAAATCGCTGCCGGCTCTCTCTCACTGATGCGGTGCTTCGAATTTACTCGTGCTTTCCCCAATCCGGCAGATTCCTTCTTCCCAGCAGCACTTCGGCGGCCCACGCGCCGAGATAAACGGACTGCGCCACGCCGTGGCCAGAGTAAGCCCCAAGCACGACGGCGTTCGCACTCTGCGGGTGCCGCTCGAACACCGGCTTCCAGCCTTCGGCAATGCAGATGGGTCCGCCCCAGCGGTGGGTGAACTGCACGCCGCCAAGCGCGGGATGCAGGTTCCTGACCCGGTGCTCCAGGCGTGCGAATATCTCGGCAGCCTCCGCGCTCGTGACGTCTAGTGAATTTAACTCGCGCCAATCTTCAAAAAAGATCAGTCCAGAACCGAATATCACCGCTTGACCGAGGAGCCTTCCCCACAAATAGGGGAGATCGACGGTGTAAAAAGGCTTGCGCTGTCCGAGGCCAATCTGCTCCAGAGCCGCATCATCCAGAGGTTGGGTCATGATCGCAGTTGTGAAAGCGGGCTGCGCTCTCCCTTGAAGGCTCGAAAGCTCAAGTGCGAATGCATTGGTGGCGAACAACGCCTTTTTTGCGTGAATCGCGCCTGCACTGGTAAACAGCTCCACGCCGTTCGCAAAGCGTGCTTCCTCTACCAGTGTTTCCTCAAACAACAAAGCGCCAGCCCTCTGGGCAGCGGCGCCGATACCACTGACGGCCCTTCCAGGATCGATGCTGCCACCCGGAACTTCCTTGCTCGCGCAAAGGTCGCCAGAATCTTTCCAGCGGATGGGAGAATCCGAAAGCGGCTTGGTTCGGGCCAATTCATAGCATCCAGGCAACCTGAGGTCTGCATCCACGTGCAGGTCACGCAGGATTTCCCGGTAGCCCCCAAGTACATCCCCGAGACCCGGCAGATCTCCCACCGCACTCTCCGCCAGTGCGATTCCGCCCGTGTGACCACTGGAGCCGGACCCAATTCTGCCTGCCTCAAGCAGCACTACGGCTGTTTCGCGGGCCAACTTCTTTAACCAGGCCGCACACGTCAAGCCTGTGAATCCGCCCCCGACAACCGCAAAATCTACCTCGACCGGGAGAGTGCAGTGCGCTGCGCGGAAATTCACAGTCCACGGACGATTCCCCCAATTTTCTTGCGTTTCCATTCGCTACAATAACCTGACTCACCACTTTACACCCGGTGCCCAGCGCTCCGAGCCTGCCAGGCACTTGCCATTTTCTGATATTCAGTTTAAAGGATGGAATATCCCGTGAAGCTTACTTCAGTCCGAATACAGCCACGCTGCTGGCTGTCCCCACGTAAACCTTCCCATTCGCCACCATCGCGGTGATGAACTTGTTGCTGCTGAAATGATCCACCCCGCTCGCGGCCTGGTTGGAATTATAAAGTTCCGTGGCGAGATTGGTGGCGTTATAGGCGTGCAGGACCGCGGGGGAGCTGTTTTCCACCACCCAGACGATCCCGTTTGTCGTGCCGCTTGCCGAAATACTTGGCGTTGCTCCCGGGTATCCGAAGTTGTGGTTCGACTGCGACGATGGGCCAGTTGCCAGCAAAGCGTTGGCGATGGGAAACGCCTTAATCGTATCGTTGACGGCGCCGTAATAAACCGTGCCGTTAAAGTAGCTGGGCTTGGAGTAGACGCCACCGGCGAGTTGGCCGTTGATCTGCTCATAGATATTGTCCGCATTGCCGTTGAACTTGCCCATGTTATCCCGATCGACAACGTAGATGTTCGCGTCTTTTCCGGAGCCGACAGCAAGATGCCGCGTCTTGCCGGTGCCATCGACCACGTCGGGCAGAAGCAGCTCACCCCCGGAGCCAAAGTCGGTATCGGAGTCAGATTCGGACACGGTGTTGAGCGGAGTAAAGTAATCGAGCAGCGTCAGCGGAAGAGTTGAGGTGATCTTGGCAAAACAGTTGCCGCAATCGCCGTTGGTTGGAAATCCGGTTGCATTGAGGGTGGTGTCGAAATCACCGTTGGCCATAATGAAATAAATGTTGCCGCTGGCGTCCGCGCCAGGACCCGCCCCAGACATCCAGATCGCCCCCTCGCTTCCATTGGGCACCAAGTTGAGCACGCCGACCTGCACAAGCGTGTCCGCACTATAGGAAATGACCCAGCCCGTATAAAGCCGGATGTCGCAGTGCGAAGCCCACGTGGTATAAATCACTCCGCCAAGCTCGAGCAACGCGGCGCGTTCCTTATATTGCTTGGGGTCGAATACCACCATGCCGTTGGAACTGTTGTCCCCGGTCCCCGGATAGGTGGCCTGAATCGTTATTGGCCCGCCGAACATCTCCGCTCCGGTGGTAAGGTTGAGCGCATGTATCCGCTGGTAGTAGTTCCCCAGGGCATCTTTCGACATCGCCACAAGATAGATGGCGTTCCGTCCGCGATCGATGACCGGCGTGGAGGTAATCCCGATTTGGGGCGTAACCTGACCGCAGCCGCGATTGTCGCTCGGCGTTTCGCCGGTTAGCAGCGCGGTGCTTTGCCACAGCACCGTCCCTCCGGTCGCCGTGATGCTGTCCGCATCAAAGGCGTAGATGGAATCGTTTTCCGTGACCGCGTAAAGCACGTTTTTATTGCCTTTTCCCGGAATCGCCAGGTTGGCGACCAGCAGCGGCTGGGCATCCACCAGGCCGTCCACCGCGAATTCTCCCAGCTTCCCAAATGTGTTCACATTGACGTTTGCCGTGGTCAGGGTCATTTCGTTGACGTTTTGCCCGCTGCGCAAATTGTCGTAGTGATAGGTCACCACATCGATGCTAGAAACGCCCGTCGCGGGATTCACCGTCAGTGTGGCCGTGTTGCTCGAAATAGTTCCAACCGAATTCGTGACCGCCACGCGAAGCTGCTCGCCGCTGTCGCCCGTCGTTGTTATAGGCGTGGTGTACGAACTCGACACCGCTCCCGAAATGTTCGCGCCGCCCTTCTGCCATTGGTAGGAAAGCGGGGCCGTTCCGGTGGCGGTCACGCTGAAAGTCGCGGTCTGCCCCGCCGTTACCGTCTGATTCGCAGGTTGAGAGGTGATCGAAGGAAGTCCCGACTTCGGATCGCCCCCAGAGCCGGGATTTTGGACCTGACTACAACCCGCCAGGACAATGGCCAGCAAAATGCCCGTCAAAAGTTCGAGGCTCAGGAGCATATGGCCTTGTCTGCTCATGCGCTTTCCCCCATCAAAGATTTGTACCATCTGGTGCGCTCTCCGGCTGGGGGGCTGACCTAATCAGAATACACTGCCTTCCCCGCAATTGCAGCTGAACCATCGGCCAGTTCTCGAAACGCTAACAACCTGCCCTGCGGCTCAGTTCCCATGCACGTGCAGTTCCTTCGCCTCGCCACCCCAAACACACGTCGGCAGCAACGAAAGGGCCCTGCCGCACCCTTCGAACGACAGGGCCGTTGTTTCCCTCGGTTTTCGATGAATCTCAGAACAGCCAAGCGGGTCGCTGCATCCAGCTCATCCCTTAGGTAGGTGCTGGCAATCCCCTTTACGTATTTAAGGAGGTAGTTGCTTCAGAGATATTTGATGAGGAGAACTTCGTTGCGCGTCTCGTTGTACACCAGCTCGTCCACCAATTGCTGCGTCAACATCAATCCTAGTCCTCCGGGCCGCAGCCCTTTGGCTTCTCTCTCCTGCATGTGGGCCATGGGATTGTCCTGGGGATTATTGATGGCCGCATGCTTCAGCTCTTCCAACTTGAATCCGGGGCCTGGGTCATCCAGCCGATACATCAACATGCGCTTGGTCCGGATATAGGAAACTCGCACTTTCTGGTTGGGGTCGAGGTGGCCGCCCCATTCGATGGCGTTGTTCAAGAGCTCGCGAAACGCGTAACCAACTTTTTCGATGAGTTCCGGGGCCAGGTCCACGTCCATATGCATCAGGAAACTTTGCACCCGGCTGACAACGGAGCGCTCGCAGGGCACCATGAGCTCGACCCATTGAGCGTTGGCCGAGAGCACTTCGATGGCAGGAACCTCTGGGCTGGTGGACAGGGCATTTTCCACCGCCGTCAACAGCGTTGTGGCGTCCAGCGGCTTCTTCAGGAACTGGTAAACCCGGCCACGCAATGCGGCCAGTAGCGTATCCGAAGTCTGGTCCGAGGTCATCACCACAATTTTCGGAATGTGTTTTTCTTCGTGGAGATGGCCCAAAAGTCCCAAGCCGGTCATCTTCGGCATCCAGATGTCAAGAAGCAGCAGGTCGAATTTCTGCTTCTGAATAATCCGCAATGCGGCCATGCCGTCGGAGGCCGTGGCGACGGAATACCCGGCTTTCTTCAGGATGCCACGCAGCATTTGCCGCGTTGTGGCATCGTCATCGGTGACCAGGATACTCGGCATATACACGCTCCGGCGGGAATGCGTTCGCTCCGGTCCATCTGGAAGAAATCCTAGGGTTTTTTTCGCTTTGGACTCGCACTGCGCCGATTTCTCTTTGGGCTCACTCCTGCAATGGCGGAACTTCTCTGCCCCGCGTATCCTCTCAAATTTGCTTCCAATTCCGCAATCTCTTCCTTTAATTGCTCGTAAACCTGTGCAAGCCCGCGGAAATCCTTGGCCCGGCCCAACTCTTGTAATTTCTGCGAATGTTCCCGTGCCCCCTGGGCGCCAAAAATGCTCACGGAGCCCTTCAACGCATGAGCAATCGCAGCCAGGCCCTCGCCATCGTTTCGCTGCATGGCCTTCCGCATGCCGGCCATACGCTGGGGTGTATCCCGCAAAAAGGTCGAAATGATCTTGCGCGCCAGCTTTTCATCTCCACCCACGCGCTGCAGCAGATTTGCCACGGGGCTCTGTGCCGGCGCGCTATCCCGCTCATCTTTTTCTCGACCTGGTGCATTCCCCGCCGATTCCTTAAGCAAGGCGTCCAGCGCCCCCAGTCGAAATGGCTTCCCAATGACGGAATCGAACCCTGCAAGTAACAGCCGCTCCCGATCCGGCTCGGAGTTATAGCCGGTCAACGCGATCAGGACCATCCGGCCGTGTTCCTTCTCGCGCTCGCGGATGGCGCGCAATGCCTGAAGTCCGTTCATGACTGGCATCTCTTCATCCATCAGGACTACGTCAAACGGCTCGCGCTGAATCGCATCCAGCGCTTCCTGCCCGTTGCCCACGGCGACAACATGATGCCCGCTGCGTTCGAGCTGATGCGTGGTCAAAATACGAATCTCTTTTTGGTCCTCGGCCAGAAGAATGCGCATCGGATATCTCTTCACCGCCAAAGGTCGCGGGTTCTGGATTACTGGCTGCGTTTCCTCCGTTCTCCCAGCAATTTCACCCTGCGGCACCGCCCTGGGCAGCCGAAACCAGAACCGAGACCCCTTCCCGGGAAGCGATCCACACCCGATGGCCCCGCCCCATCGCTCCACCGTGAGCCGGCAAAAATACAGCCCCAGCCCCGCCTTGCCTCCGCCTTCCTTCCCTTTTGAGAATAGCGCGAAGATCTGCGCCGGAGGCAAATCTGCCGGCAGCCCGGGCCCTTCGTCGTCCACGAAGGCTTTGACGAATTCGCCCTCACTCTCGACCCCAATCGTAACTCTGGAGCTTGCGAGTGCATAGCGAAGCGCATTCTCCAGCAGGTTCGAGAAAATCCGCTTTATCCGGGTCTCTTCCCCGCGAACACGCCAATCCGCTTTTTCCTCTATTCGTTCGTCCAGCAGCAATCGAACATTCTTGGCGGCATACACGGGCCGGAACCCCTGCAGCACCGCCTGCGCGCAGTGGAGCAAGTCCGGAGCCGAGTCAACATTGCTTTCCGCCTCCAACGACGCTTTCAAATCCGCCGAAAACACTTGTAGAACGTCGCGTATCATCGATGACTGCTGGTCGCTGGCCTTCCGTCCGAGTTCCAACAATCCCTTTGTCCGTTTGCTGACACGCTCATCGGCCAGGCAATCAAGCGCCACGCTCATGACACTCAGCGGCTGAGACAGGTCGTGGATGATGCAGTGAAGGAGAATTTCCTTTTTCTGGATTTCACGCTGCAGCTTTTCGTGTGAAAGGAGCGAATTGCGCGCGGTCTGTAGAAGTTGCTCGCGTTCCCGAAACTGCGGTTCCGGGCTCTGCAGCGCGAGATACCGCCTTCCCTCCAGCCGCAGTGCCACGGCTTGAACGGGGATTTCTTTCCCTGACGGTGATTTCTCTATCCAGGTTTCCGATTGGCAGAGTCCTTCATCCTTGGAATTCCAGAATGTGTCCGCCTCGTATAGGAAGTTTTCTAGGAATGGAGATTTCTCCGCGACGGCAATCCCTGCTTGATCTCCCTGCGGAATCTCCCAAAGTTCCGCGAGCCAGGCCGGCGCCGGGGAAAGGGGTGTAAACATTCCCTGGCCACGATGCTCCAGAAGAACATAGCCAAGTTCCCTCAAAAACTGTGGGCGGATTCCCTGCATGTTCAGCCCAGCATCTTTCGCGTCAGTTGCGAGAATGCTTCCTCGACGCCCTCGCCTGTCTTCGCGCTGGAACGCAACACCGTCCAGTTCATCGCCGCGTACCGGGCTTCCATCTCCGGCTCCAACTCCCAATCCGCGATCAGGTCGCACTTGTTAATGATAAACACGAAAGGAATGGACCCGGCCTCTTCGCGGGCCCTCTGTTCAAGCGCCACGGCTTTCTCCAAAGTAGCGCGGCGCGTGCCATCCGCCACAAGCAGGTAACCGGAAGAGCCCTGCACGTAAGACCATCGCATCTTCTGAAAATCGTCTTCGCCGTACAGGTCCCAGAGCACGAGTTTGATCTCCCCACCGTCCACCTGCACAACCTTCTTGTCGATCTTCACCCCAATCGTTGTGTGGTAGGTCTCCGAATAAATGCCTTCCACAAAACGGCGCACCAGGCTGGTCTTGCCAACCGCAAAAGAGCCCAGCATGCAAATCTTTTTTTCGATCATGGACGGGAAGGAGCAGCAACCTTCACACGAAACGTAGCGCTTCGGTTGTACTCCCGGTTTTCTTCGCTGTCTTCGGGGCGGACGGGCTCCGCCGTGGCCACGCCTTCCGCGTGGAGATTCCTTTCCGGGATGCCCAGCTGAATGAGCTCCCACGCGACCCGGTCCGCCCGGCGCTGGCTCAGATTTTCGTTCAACTTTTCCGCCCCGGTGTTGTCGCTATGGCCCACGACTTCAATCACCGTTCCTCCCACGGGATTCTCGGACGCGCTGAGCACATCCCTCAATTGAGGAAGGAGGCTCCTCAAGTTTGCGCGTTCCGCGGGAGAAAGCGCGGCGCTCGCCAGAGGAAATCTCACCACCACTGCATGGATGTTGTTCCTTGCCTCATCGAAAGCGATCTGTTCCGGCGTGAAACGCCCCAGGTCCAGAGCCCGTATCCCGGGAACGAACAGCCCGCGCGCGCGCAAATCGCTTAGCCACTTGGACGGAGGCTGACCCGCAACGTGCAAGACGCCGTCCTTCACCGAAAGGGACACACCGGCAGGGGGCGCCAACGCAGTGATCGCACGCTGCTGCACCAGTGCATCATCAAGCGCATAGTACGCACCCCAGTGAAACTCTGCCTTCGCGGGATCCAGATGCGCGTCTTCTACAAATTTCTGCGGGTCGGGAGCAAGTGGATCGCGCAGTCCTCGAATCATAAACCGCCCGTTCTCGCGCCCGAAAGACGTAATCGTCAAACCCGGCTGGGTGCGCAGCGTCGCCACCAACTCATTCCACCGGTGCTCTTGCCACCATCCCCAGCCCAACCAACCTCCCACCAGCACGAGCAACACAGCCCCAGCCGCCAGCGCGTAACCGTATCCGTGTCCCTCCTTCTTTTGCTCTTCCTTGTACTTGGCCTCCAGGCACCGCGAAAGGTCTTTATTGATGTTGGCAAACGGAGCGGAATCTCCGTCAAAATGATCCAACCGGGCAGCGTACTCGGCGTGAATCTGTTCCAGCGTTTCTGCCATTCGTTCGTGCAAAACTCGAGGAGCTACGCCGCGAATCACCGCGGCCAGAATGGCAAACGGGCCATCCTCGACCCAGACATCCAGCTCGCCCACGTTCATGCGGTTCACACCTTGGCCCTGCCCCGTGTGAAACGAATCGCGCACAAAATCCTGGATTGCCGAAAGCATTCCGGAGACCAGACTGGGATCCTGCATTGCCACCGAGTGTGCAACCGCGTGCCCAATTGGCAATCCGGTTTTCTTATGAATCAGGAAAACTTGCTCCACACGAAATACCAGGCTGTGCAGCAGCGCTACCTCCGTGAAGGACCGCCCCGTCCGCAGCGCCTCCACGCGCCATTTCATTCCTTTCCAGGAGAGACTCTGATCCAGAATCTGATTGAAGGAGTCCAGAAAGGAGCGCAGAGTTTCAAGGATGGAGCGCCGGAGTGCCGGCCCCATCACCGGAAACAAGGCGTTCGCCAGTGTCCCGGGATCTTTACGAACCGATTCGCGCAAGGCGCTCTCGATCGTGGGGGCGAGCGCCTGGCTCAGCGCGTCACTCCCGCCCTCCTCGCGTCGTCGCTGGATGGCCTCCGCAACCACGTTGCTCACGTCCGCCGTGCGCGATTCGGGATTTCCTATCCGCTCCTGAAGACGCCCCAATGCCTCCTGCTCTGGTGCAAGGATCAGGTGGCGCAGCTCATCCATCGGACGCGCGCCGTTTAGAGAAGAATCGTCCCCAGACTCGTTCTCTGGTCGGCCTTTGGGCGTATCAGCCATGGCGTGGCGAGGTTCGGAAGGTACCGATGATCGTTGTGGGGCGGAGCCCATAATTGACCCGGCTATTTTTCCGGAAGCTCCAGCTCGTCCTTCAAACGCAAAGCGAGTTCGTTGAAAAGATCGGCCAGCATGGCGCGATCCGTCTTATCCGCGCGCAGGGTTTCGGCCTCGCTATCCAGCGCCGCTTCCAGCTCTTCCTTCGATTTCTGGATCTGATTTCCGAGCGTCTTGGACTGCTCCAGAATGCGCGAGCGCAAATCCCCCTGTGCGGTGGCCAAGGCATCCTCAAGCTGCGAAAGTTTCTTCTCCAGGGCCTTGCAACTGTCGCGCGACTCCCGTGTAAGCTCCTTCAGGGATTCCGTGCGCTCTCCTTTCTCGTTCTTCAGGCGCTGGCCCAAGGACTCGATCTCCTCCCGTACATAGGATTCCAGCGAATCGAACCGTTTCTTCAGGTCTTCCCTCAGCGCGTCGGAGGACTTCGTCAGCCGTTCTTCCAGGCGTGCGAAGCGCTTCTCGTACTCGCGCATATTGGAGCCAAAGAGAATGTCCCGGATTTTGTCTACGTTTGCGCCCTCGCGCAGTTCGCCGTTGGCGGCGTTCTTTTCGTCATGATCGGCTGACATGGCAGTATGGTCCCCCTTCTTGCGTGGATGAGGCTTCTTGGCCATTCGGGGACACTACTACGGCCAAATGCGCCTTGCAACACACTCTTTCGGGGCTCCCGGGGAAGATTGACAAAGGAGTAAAAAAGGAAGTAAAAGCCAGTGAGCGAAGCCATAAGAATGCGGGGTGACTTTCCACCCCAAGAAAGGGCAAGGGACATCTTTGACATTGCATCGCACCAATCGCGGCAGAGACGCCACCAAAAGGCTTCGCGAAATTCTCCTAGCCAACCGGCGCGGGAAGCGCCTCGGCATCTATTCCATTTGCTCCGCCAACCGGTTCGTCCTGGAGGCGGGAATGATGCAGGCCGTCCGCGATGAAAGCCTGCTGCTGATCGAGTCAACCTCCAACCAGGTGAATCAATTTGGAGGCTATACCGGCCAGACTCCGGCAGATTTTGTGAAGTTTCTCCACGAAGTTGCCGAAGCGATGCGTTTCCCACGAGAGCGGATTGTCTTGGGCGGCGATCACCTTGGACCACACGTCTGGCGCAATGTCACATCCTCCATGGCAATGGAAAAGGCCCGTGATTTGGTCGCCGACTATGTGCGCGCGGGTTTCACCAAAATTCACCTAGATGCAAGCATGCCCTGTGCGGATGATAAGAGTGACCGGAACCGCCCCCTCTCCGAAGAGATCGTCTGTGCGCGCGCCGCGGACCTGTGCCACGCCGCCGAAATCGCTCATCGCGCTCTTCCCCCTGCCACACCCTCCCCACTCTACGTCATCGGCACGGAGGTCCCAATTCCCGGCGGCGAACAATTCGGTTCGCAGGCTCCGGAGGTAACTCGAACCAAAGACTTGGCGCAAACGCTGGACGTTGCAAAAAAGGCCTTTCTCGCTCTCGGCCTAAACTCCGCCTGGGAACGGGTCATCGCGATCGTGGTCCAGCCCGGTGTCGAATTTGGGGACGCCACGGTTTTTCCCTACGACTCCAGAAAGGCAAGACCGCTTTCCCGTTTTCTCAGCCGGGCGTGGACCGGCGTATACGAAGCTCATTCCACCGACTATCAGCCGCGCGAGGCCTTGCGGCAAATGGTCGATGATCACTTCGCAATTCTGAAGGTTGGCCCTTGGCTGACGTTCGCCTTCCGCGAAGCCGTCTTTGCCTTGGCGGCGATCGAACAGGAATGGCTGTCAGAGAAAAAAGATGCCTCGCTCTCTGGCTTGCGGGAAGTCCTCGAAAAGGCAATGCTCGAGAACCCGGTGCATTGGAAAAGCTACTATCACGGTGACGCCGCCGACTTGCGATTTGCTCGAAACTGCAGCTACAGCGACCGCGTACGCTATTACTGGCCGCAGCCGACAGTTGCCGCGGCGCTGCAACGGCTGATCGACAACCTGACCGCCCATCCCCCGCCCGTTTCCCTGCTCAGCCAGTATCTTCCCCACCAGGTGGAATCCGTGCGCGCGGGAAAGCTGATGAACCATCCGGCCGCGCTCATTCGACAACATATCCTCGAGGTGATCGATCACTATGCGTTTGCGTGTGGTATGCGCCAATGAGAACTCTGCTTATTCGCGCGAACATTTATGTTCGGCGAGGAACAACACAGAGCAATCCTGGAGTTGCTCCTCATGCGAGAATCGAGCTAAGGCTCGTTTGAGAAAGAGCGAAGAGGCAATCAGGTTCCGGACAAATGCAAATGGCCATGAACGAGAAACAATTCGCAGAAACACGCACCTGGAACGAAATCCTCTCGCAAGACAGCGTCTGGCAATCCGTGCTGGACCAGATGCGTGAAAGCATGGTGCTCGAAAAGATTCTTGCGGCGAGTAGCAACAAGCGAAAATGGTTTTTCGCCGGCTGCGGCACCAGCTTCTACCTGGCCGAAGCCGCCGCTCTCTCCTGGACGCTGCTGACCGGCCAAGCCGCGCGGGCAATCCCGGCCTCGGAAGTCCTTCTGTTCCCCACATTGCTTCAGGCAGGAGGTACAGATGCGCAGGCAGTGGTGGTTTCGCGTTCCGGCCGCACATCGGAAGCGGTGCGCGCAGCGAAGGTCCTGCGGCAGGAATTGCGGATTCCTACCGTAGGCATCACCTGCGCGCAAAATTCCGAACTGGAGCGAGCCTGTGACGCGTCGATCGTTCTGCGAGCCGCCGATGAGCAGAGCACGGTAATGACCCGCTCCTTCACGAGCATGCTGCTCAGCCTGCAAGTCCTGGCTGCCCGCCGCGCAGGAAACCTGCAATTCATCGACACCCTGCGGACCATGGCGGAACAATTTGCGCCTCGCATCCGTTCACTGGCTGCGGAAATCGAAGCCTTCGCCGCAAAGCACACATTCGCCGACTATGTTTTCTTGGGGCAGGGACCGTTTCACGGCATTGCCCGTGAGGCAGCCCTGAAAGTCATGGAAATGTCCTGTTCGTACAGCCAATTTTTCCACACGCTGGAGTTTCGCCACGGGCCCAAGGCCATTGTTAGCCCGTCAACCTGTTTGACATTTTTCTTGAGCCATACCGCGCAAATTGCGGAATCGCAAGTTCTTTCCGAAATGAAAGAACTGGGAGGAGTCATTCTCGCCATTTGCAATCGCGCCAGCGCGAACATCCGGCGCGCTTCGGACCTCGTCATTGAACTCGACATGCCGGGAGATGAATTGGCGCTGCTGGCCCCTTGCATCGTGCCCTGCCAGCTTCTGGGTTTCTTTGCAGGCCTTCGCAAGGGCTTGAACCCTGATGAGCCGAAGAATCTGACGCGCGTCGTGTTACTGGATTGAGCGAAGAGGAGAAAACACCTTGTCTACGTTCGACGTGAGCGTGATTGGCGAGCTGAACCTGGACCTGATCTTCTACGGCCTTCCCCCGGAATTAATCCTGGAACACGAGCACTTGGCCACTGATTTACGCGTCACGCTCGGCAGTTCCTCTGCGATTTTTGCCCACAACCTCGCCTGTCTCGGAAATAAGGTCGGCTTCAACTCCTCCATTGGCAGCGACTCGTTTGGCGAGATTTGCCTGCAGCGGCTGGGTGAAAGTGGGGCGGACCTTTCCCGCGTTCGACGCATGCGCGGCAAGACCACCGGATTGACGGTCATCTTACCGCAACGGGGAAAACGCTACATTCTCACCTATCCGGGCACCATGTTCGAAATGAGCGAAAGAGATCTGGATTTGAGCCACGTTTTCAGCGCAAAACATCTTCATGTCTCCTCGTATTTCCTGCAGAAGGCGCTCCAATCTTCCCTCCCTGATATCTTTCGCAAAGCAAAGGAAGCGGGCTTGACCACCTCTCTCGATACCAACGACGATCCTGAAAATCGCTGGTCCTCGGAAATTCAACAGCTTCTGAACTACACCGATATTCTGCTGCCGAACGAACGCGAGGCCTGCAAGCTTGCACAGGTGGACGACGTCGAACACGCTGCGGAAGTTCTATCGCAGAAAGTTCGCGTCGTCGTAATCAAGCGCGGATCCCAAGGTGTGCTGGCGCGCGTCTCCAGTGACAAATTTGTGGCTCTTCCTCCCCGCGTGGATGTGGCCGACCATGTCGGCGCGGGCGATAGCTTCGACGCCGGCTTCGTTCACCAATTTATCCGCGGCGCAAAAATCGAGGATTGTCTGAAATTCGGAAACATTGCCGGCGCGCTATCGGTGACCCGCCCCGGCGGAACGGAAGCGTTTCGCGACGCACACCACCGTGAGGAATTTCTGCGTACTCACACGATCAGTCGCAGCACGCACAGAGTGCCTGAGACGAGCTAACGCCAAGTCCATCCCGTGCGTTTATCTGACGGGAGCGGCCTCGAGGTTCAGGACCTCGAAGGGCTTCAATCGAAAAGTATGCAATTCGCCGGCCGCCAGAGCAACGGGCTCCTTCTCCCGGTCGCGCTCCCATGGCGAATGTGCCATGAACTTTCGCGAAGCGCCGTCCGGCAGTTCAAACGCCCGGCCAACATCCAGAGAAATGCTCTGCGGCCGGTCGCTTGGGTTTCGCAGCGTGAGAATGCCTTTTTCCGGGGACCACGCAGCCCAGCCGTAAATTTCCAGCTTTCCCGGATCCCGGCCAATCCAATGCGTATCCGCAAGCGTAACCGCGTTCTGCCGGGACCACTTGGCCGCTTCCGCCAACACGTCCCAGTCGTTCTCCGTCAGCAGCGAATGTGTGATGTACATCTCTTGCAACTGCGTCCCCTCGCCAAAATAATCGTGAACCTCGTGCACAAACACATGCTCGGGGTCATCGCCGAGATGTTCCGCCTGTCGCGCGTAGATAATTCCGTGCAGCATCAGCGAATTCAGCGGATACAGCGGCCCCTGCCGCACGATTCCCGCGTAAGTCTTCGCATCCCGGTACGTGATCCATTTCTCGCGCCACGGACCCACGCCCGCGAAACTGTGGTCCTCTCCTCCCCGCCAGATTGAATCCGCATATCTCAGCCAGAAGGGTGACGGATACGTGCCCGTCGTGAGATTCACAAAAATATCCGGTTTCAGGGCGCGCCATTCCCCGATCAAGCTGATCGCCGCATGAAAGTCACTGTCGAATTCGCTTCCGGGGAAGCCGCTGTTCACGTTGCCCGTGCCGTCGATTTTGAACTGATTGATTCCATCTTTGCGAATGAAATCCAGAGTGACCTCACGAAAGCGCGCGAAATACTTCGGACCGGAGAGCGCGAAACCTCCTTCATTCATCTCGAATCCCTGCTTCCCGCCGTATTTCATCCGTTCTTCTTTGGCTTTATCATATCCACCCCAGGGCGAGAGCCAGATTCCAGGGGCGGCTCCATACTTGGCCGCGGCCGTCTTTAGAGGAGCGAACCCATCTGGAAACCCAGAATCGAAACTCCAAAGCGAGCGCGGATCATCCCAACCGTCATCGAAAAGAAACGAATCCAGTTTTGCTCCGCGCTTGACGCTGAGCTCCTCCCCAAAAGCATGGATTACATCCAGCGCGGCCACTTGGTTGTAGCGCTCTCCATAGCCAATGTCGTACCACGAGTTGTAATGCAGAAAGGGTCGATAGGGGTGCGCACGTTCCCGCTCCACATAATTCAGAAATCCGCGGCGCATCTGTCCGGCGGGCGACACGCCTATTACCGACGAATACGTCAGTACCTGCCCCGCCTTGACCGGCAGTTCGCGGTCGATGGAACATCTCACATGCTCCTTTTCTACGACGCAGCGGGAAAGCGGATGCTCGAAGCCTAGAAAAAGGCTGTCCGCGGTGACGGGAGAGCCTTTCACCTTTCCCACTACATGAGCGGATTGCAGTTGAAAATCGAATAGCCGCACTTTTCGAATCGGCGTATCTTGCGCTGCCGAAAGTGAAACCTCTTGCCTGAAGTAATTGTCCCCGTCTCGGAGGATCGCAGACCAAACCACCACGAATTTCGACGCCGGATCCTCCAGGCGTACAATCAACCGCTTTCCTGCAAAATGCTCTTCCAGGCAAGCAGCTTGCGGATTCGGCGCCAGCTCTTCTATCCGGGGCCCGTCCGCGATCCGCATCGAGGACGCCGTCAGGATCCGTCCGTCAGCAAAAACCACAGTGAACGCATTGCTGGGCAACGGGGCGGGCGCTGCTATCCAAGCTCCAGCAAAGGACTCGCCGCGCAGCTTCCCATCCGCCGTGGTCCACGTCGCGCTCAGCACACTGTTTTTAAGCGTGATCGTATCGCCCTGAACGCTCACCTCGGGCTTTCCCGGATCAACGCCATAGAGGTAGCTATCCTGTCCGGCTGCCAGCGGCGCGCAACCAGAAGTCAAAAGAACCAAAAGAGCAAGACAAGGAATTAGCTTGGTCATCCGCATGGAGGTGAAAAGGAAATTGTACCGGAAGAAGCGCAATCCGAAGCGTCCATTTGTTAGTATGGTCTGCGGTTCTTGTGTCAGGAGTGAAGATGGGTAATCCGCCGGTGAGCAAAGATCCTTTTGTCGCCATGGTAACGGCGCGCGCGGAAGTCGATCTCAGGCTGAGCGACTTCCACCCGCGCTCCATGCTGGCCGCGCCCGAACATGAAATCCGCAAGCCCAAATTCCCCGTCATCGACTACCACAACCACCTAGATGCACAAGAACCCGGCGAAGTCCTGCGCATCATGGACGAGTGCGGCATCGAGCGCATCGTCAACATCACCATGCACACGGGCGAGGCGGCCCTCGCGATGATCCGCAAATTTCATTCGGTTGCCCCCGGACCGGTTCGCGACCTATGGCTGGATGGATTGGAGCGATGTGCAGTCCCCCGGCTTCTTCCAACGCGCCGTGGACCGCCTCGAACAACTCATCGAACACGGCGCCTGTGGACTGAAAATCTGGAAGGACCTCGGCACCAAGGTCCGCGGCGCGGACGGCAGCCTGCTGCGCATCGACGACGATCGCCTCAATCCCCTATACGAAAAAGCCGCCGAACTTCGGGTTCCGATCATGTATCACATCGCGGACCCGGACGCGTTTTTCCACCCCATCGACGCCGCCAATGAACGCTACGAGGAGTTAGCCGCCCACCCCGAATGGAGCTATTACGGCTCGCATTACGGCAAGCTCGAACTATTGGCCCAACGCGATCGCGTTATCGCCCGCCACCCCAAGACCACCTTTGTCGGCGCCCACGTCGCAGAGCACCCCGAAGATCTAGCCTATGTGAGCAACCTGCTGGACAAGAATCCGAATCTCCACGTGGACATCGGCGCGCGATGCGCCGAGCTTGGCCGGCAGCCCTACACCGCGCGCGAGTTCTTCCTCAAGTATGCCGATCGAATCCTGTTTGGCACGGACCTGATTCCCGAAGTCAATATGTACCGCCTGCACTATCGATTTCTTGAAACGCGCGACGAATATTTCGAATACCCCTCGCATGCCTCCCGCCAGGGCCGTTGGAACATCTACGGCTTGTTCTTGCCGGACGACGTCTTGCGCAAGGTCTATCGGGAAAACGCGATTCGGCTTCTCGACAAACGCTAGCGCGGTCCCGAAAGCACCGCAACTCCATAAACTGGCAAGCTCACCGATTGTTTGGATCCGCCCTCCAAGACATCATCCATCGCTGCAGGCAGATGAATAGTCTGCGGCTCCTTGGAAAAATTGATCACCACATACACCACCCCGTGCGCTCCATACCGGGGAGAGACTTCGACTCCCGGCGGCGCTGGGCCAAAAGCCGCCTTTACACCGCTCATCTCCGTCATCCATTTCGCAGCGGCCGCCATCGTCTTCGGATCGAGCCACGCTCCGATATAGGTGATCCTTCCCTTGCCGGCCTGTCGCGTAATCGCGGCGGGTTGCCCGTCCAGCCAGCCATCGCTCTTTCCATACCGCATCACCACCTCAGTACCGCTGTCTTTCGTACTCAGAAGTTCCGCCCACAGCGGGCATTCGCCCGTTCCCCACTTACCTTCCAGAGGAACAGGCTGGGTCAACGCGTAATATTGCTCCACGCGGCCCCCAAGCAAGCTTGCCAGCGGGCCAGGCTGACGTTCAGTTTGGAGCGAGTTGTCGTCATCCTTCATCCCCGAGCGTTGTCCCAAAACGAGGTGGCCGCCGTTTTCCACATAGGCCATGAGATTCTTCGCCGCCGCGTCGGAGAGTACATTCAGTCCCGGCGCAACCACCAACTTGTATTGGCTCAGGGGCGCCGTCGGAGCGACGATGTCCACCGACTGCGCAATCGCCCGCAACGGCCCGTAGTAGCTCACGATCTCATTCACCGGGTCGTATTTTCCGTTGTGCTTCTGCCATTGGATGGCCCAGCGGCTGTCGTAGGAATGAAGGATGGCGACTTCGGACTTCACGCTGGTGCCGGCCAGCAGCGGACTCGCCTTCTCAAACTCTCTTCCGATTTGCGCGACCTCCGCATATAAGGGGACAGGCGTGCCATCTGCGCCAATCAGCGTGCCGTGATACTGCTCCTGCCCATTCAGCGCGCTTCGCCATTGCCAGTAACTCACCGCGTCCGCGCCGTGACCCACATCGTGCCAGGCCATGGCGCGCACTTCCCCTTTATCCAGCGCGTTATTGACGTTCGCCCAATTCACGGAACCGGGCTGCGTCTCAATCACCCAGAAATTTTTCTGCCTGAAACCGCGTGTCAGGTCGTGCGTCGCGCCATTTCGCACCGGGTCAAGATGCCCTTCACCCACATAGTCGTCCCATGCCGCCAGGTCCAAATCCTGTTCGACCGTGTAATGGTCGAAGCCGTCGAACCAGCCCATGGTGTTGGTGCTGATAAACTTTTGCGCGTCGGAGTTCGCGCGGATGACTTCCAACTGGTTCTTCTGATAGCTTCGCCAGGTATCGCTTACGAATCGCATCCAACTGAGCAGCAGGCCGGGATTGCCGTAACCCACCTGAATCGGAATCTGATCCCAAGCCGTGTAGCTCTCACTCCAGTAGGCGGTCGTCCATCGCGCGTTCAGATTTTCGAGCGTGCCGTACCGCGCCTTTAGCCACTGTTGAAATTGAGCTCTGGTTTCCGGATCAAACGACACTTCGCCGTACTCATTGTCAATCTGCCAGCCAAGCACATTCGGATTATGGCCAAACCGTTTGGCCAGTTGCTCGGCGATTTTGCGTGCCATCTCCCGGTACTTCGGGTTTGCCCAGTTGAAATGCTGCCGATTGCCGTGTTGCGCTCGCCGTCCATCCTCGTACGTCCGTAGAGTCTCGGGATATTTCTGCGTCAGCCACGCGGGCGGCGAAGCCGTCGGCGTGCCAATGACAGTATAAATGTCGTGTTTGGCGGCAGCGGTAATCGCGCGGTCCAGCCAATCCAGATCGTAGTGTCCTTCCTCGGGCTCCATGCGGCTCCAGGCAAATTCTCCGACACGCACCATGTGAATTCTGGCTTTCTGCATCAATGCCAAATCACTCTCCCAACGGGACTCTGGCCACTGCTCGGGGTACCACGAGGTTCCTAGAAGAATCGCGGGACGCGAAGCTGCGGGAGACCGCGCGATGCTCCGTCCCCCGAAAGCAACCATGAAGAAACTCAGCGGAAACGCTGCGCAGCAAATGTGGCGCTTGCAGATCGAAATAGTCACGGTTTCATCTCCCGGCATGACGGTCGGTAAAATCACTGAGGCACCGATCATATCTCTTATCGTGTGTTGAGTCGCCCAGAGGATCGCTCCCCCCGACAGTAGAATTTGCGGACCGCATGCTATAGTCTGACGCCTCAATTTCGATTTGCCAGGGATAGCGGATGGAACTCACACAGGTCGACCCATCTCTTTACAATCCGGATTTAGCTCCCATTCCTGCGGAAAAACGTTCCTGGGGCACCTACAATTACGCCTCGCTTTGGGTGGCCATGAGCGTTTGCATCCCCACGTACATGCTGGCGTCGGGCCTGATCGCGGGCGGCATGAACTGGATTCAGGCGGTCCTCACGATTCTTCTGGGAAATCTGATTGTTTTGATTCCCATGCTGCTCAACGCGCATGCCGGCACGCGTTACGGAATTCCTTTCCCTGTTTTTGTCCGCGCTTCCTTTGGCGTCCGTGGAGCGAACGTTCCTGCCGTCTTGCGCGCGCTGGTGGCTTGCGGCTGGTTCGGCATCCAGGCGTGGATCGGCGGGCAAGCCATCTATTCGATGCTGCGAATCGTCTGGCCCGCCGCCGCAAATTTTCCCTTTAGCAGCTGGATCTGCTTCTTTCTGTTCTGGGCCATCAACATGATGGTCATCTGGCGCGGCATCGAAACCATCAAATTCCTCGAAGGGATTGGCGCGCCCTTCATGCTGGTCGTGGGATTGCTTCTGCTTTTCTGGATCACGCGCAAAGCGGGTGGATTCGGACCGGTGCTGCACACCCCGAGCAAGTTCCACAGCACCTCGGAATTCGTGCGCTTCTTCGTCCCCGCGCTGACCGGGATGGTCGGTTTTTGGGCCACGGTGGCGCTGAATATTCCGGACTTCACTCGCTACGCCAAATCGCAGCGCGCGCAAATGATGGGACAAGCGCTGGGCTTGCCGACGGCGATGACGCTCTACTCCTTCATCGGGGTCGCGGTCACCTCCGCATCGGCGGTGATTTTCGGACAGCCCATCTGGGACCCTGTCGTCCTGCTCGGGCGATTCAACCAGCCGCTCGTCGCGCTAATCGCGCTGGTCGCTCTGCTCCTTGCCACGCTCAACACCAATGTCGCCGCAAACGTGGTCTCCCCCTCCAACGATTTTTCCAATCTGCGGCCCAGCCTTATTTCTTTTCGCACGGGCGGCCTCATCACCGGCGTCGTGGGTATTTTGCTGATGCCGTGGAAATTGCTCAGCAGTTTCAGTTCGTACATCTTTGGCTGGCTGGTGGGTTGTTCGGCGCTGCTCGGCCCCATTGCAGGGATCATGATTTGCGATTACTACCTGGTGCGGCGCCGCCAGCTGGTCGTGGAAGATTTGTATCGTCGCGGTGGCGCGTATGAGTATCGGCGCGGGTTCAACCCAAAGGCTATCATCGCCCTGGTCGCAGGCGTCGCGATCGCGTTGGTCGGCCTCGCTGTTCCGGCCGTTCACTGGCTATACGACTACGCGTGGTTTGTCGGCTTCATCATTTCCGGCGCGTTTTATTTCCTTTCATGCAGCGGCAAGTCCCTGTATCGAACTAGGTTCCCGCTCGCAGAATGCCTATTGAAAGAAGCTGAGTTCGCTTCTAACCTTCCTTCATCCCGTAGAATGCAGGTCATTTGGGGATTGAGGACCAGGAGGATCGGTTGACGGATATTCCGCAAACAACGCCGGATACAAGCGGGCTTAACGAACTTGCTGCCGCCCCTGACGCGCAACGAAGCTGCCGTGGAAGCCGCGCGATGTCTGATGTGCTACGACGCTCCCTGCACGCACGCCTGCCCCACGCACATCGATATTCCCAAGTTCATCAAGAAAATCTCCACCGCAAACTTGCGCGGCTCCGCGCGCACCATTCTGGAATCCAATCTGCTCGGCGCCACCTGCGCCCGCGTATGCCCGGTGCAGGAATTGTGCGAAGGCGCATGCGTTCTTGGCGCGGAACACAAGCCCATCGCCATCGGCCGGCTGCAGCGCTATGCCATGGACTTCGCTTATGGAAATGGCCTGAACTTGTTCCAGCCCGCGGAAAGCCACGGGCAAGAAAGTGGCCGTCATCGGCGCCGGGCCCTGCGGGTCTTTCCTGTGCCGGCGAACTCGCAAAACGCGGCCACAGTGTGACGCTTTTCGAAAAACGCAACCTGGCCGGCGGCCTTTCCACCTACGGCATCATCGGCCTTCGCGAACCCATGGACGTGGCCCTCGCGGAAGTGGAAATGATCACAAAACTGGGCGTGAAGATGGAAACTGGCAAGGAATTCGGCAAGGATTTCACCTTGACTGATCTCCAGGCAAACTTTGGCGCCGTCTTTCTCAGCGTAGGCCTGGGTGCCACGACAACGCTGGGCATTCCTGGCGAAGAGCACATTATTGATGGACTGGAATACATCGAGCAGAGCAAACTGAACACGCCCGAACCTCGTCATCGGCCGCAATGTGGTCGTGATCGGCGCGGGCAACACCGCGATCGATTGCGCCACTATCGCCAAGCGCCTGGGCGCAAACCAGGTCACCATGGTCTATCGCCGCTCGGAAAAAGAAATGACGGCGTACGCGCACGAGTATGACTTCATCAAACGGGAAGGCGTGCGTTTCTCTTTCCTGACGCAGCCAGTGCGCGTGCATGCGGAAAACGGGTCGGTGAAGGCCCTGGAGTGCCTGCGCATGAGCTCTGGGCCCGGCCGATGCCTCCGGCCGCCCTTCGCCGCAGCCCGTCCCTGGATCGGAATTTCTCCTCCCTGCAGACCAGATTGTAAAGGCCACCGGACAGGAAAAACCATCTCTCGCCTCCCTGCTGAAACTCAAAAGCGAAAAAGGTTTTATCCAGGTGAGCGCACAATTCGAGACCAGTTTGCCCGGCGTCTATGCCGGAGGCGATTGTATCCGCGCTCGCGGTGCCGCTTCCACCGTCATGGCCGTGCAAGACGGCAAACTGGCCGCGCGTTCGATTCATGAAAGGCTGGTGGCGCATGGCTGACCTGAGCATCAACTTTGCAGGCATTCGCTCGCCCAATCCGTTCTGGCTGGCCTCCGCGCCGCCGAGCAATTCCGGCGTGCAGGTCCACCGCGCGTTTGAAGCCGGATGGGGCGGCGCGGTCTGGAAGACCATCGGCGCTCCCGTGCTGAACGTTTCCAATCGCTACGGCGCGTGGCACTACGGCGGCCAGAAAATGCTGGCCATCAACAACGTCGAGCTGATCTCCGACCGTCCGCTGGAAGTGAATCTTCGCGAAATCGCGGAAGTGAAACGCGCGTGGCCCGATCGCGCCGTCATCGTCTCCGCGATGGTGGAGTCCAAGCCCGAAACCTGGCACGACATCATCCGCCGCATTCAGGATACCGGCGCGGACGGAATCGAATTGAACTACGGCTGTCCGCACGGCATGAGCGAGCGCGGCATGGGCAGCGCCGTGGGACAAGTGCCGGAGTACTGCGAGCAGATCACGCGCTGGGTGATGGAAGTCGCCAAGATTCCGGTGATCGTGAAGCTCACGCCAAATATCTCGGACATCGTGATGCCGGCCCGCGCGGCGGTGGCGGCCGGCGCGAACGCGATTTCGCTTATCAACACCCTCAACTCCATCATCGGCGTCGATCTGGACACGCTGGAGATCACGCCCAACATCGGCGGCAAGGGCGGCCACGGCGGCTATGCCGGGCCCGCGGTGAAACCCATCGCGCTGAATATGCTGGCCGCGCTTGGAAGGGACCCCATCGTAGGCGGCTCCAAAATGCCCATCTCCGGTATGGGCGGAATTTCCACCTGGCGCGACGCGGCCGAGTTTCTGCTGCTCGGCGCCGGCAGCCTGCAGGTCTGCACCGCCGTGATGCACTATGGTTTCCGCATCGTCGAAGACCTGTGCGACGGCCTTGTCCAACTGGATGGACGAAAAAGGCTTCGCACGACTCTCTGACGTGGTGGGCCAGAGCCTTCACCGCGTCTCCGACTTCAACAATTTCGACCTCTCCTTCCGCGCTGTCGCCCGCATCGACCAGCAAAAATGCATCCGCTGCAATCTCTGCTACGTCGCCTGCAACGACACCGCCCACCAGTGCATCGACCTCATCGCCAGAGATGGCAGCGTCGTCCAGCCAAACTCCTACGACATTCGGGCGAATGGCAAGGAAGAAGCCGTGAGTTCGCGCCCGCAGCGTTCAGGTCCGCGAAGAGGATTGTGTCGGCTGCCGCCTCTGCTATAACGTTTGTCCCGTGGAGGATTGCATCCACATGATCGAAGAGCCTTCCGGGCGGCCATCGGTGACTTGGGGGGAACTTTCCGAGACACAGCGCGACGTAACCGAAGATTGGGAAAAGATGAAGCAATATCGCGAGAAAATGGGAATCCATATTCACTGACCGACATTCACGCACGATGACCTGATGCTTTGCGGGAGTAAGAGATGGCCTTGCTGATTCGAAATGGCGAAATTGTCAACGTGGGCTCGCGCGTCCACGCGGACATTTTCGTCGAAAACGAAACCATTACCAGCATTGGCAAGAATCTCGAGGCGCCACGGAACACTGAAATCATCGACGCCACCGGCAAACTCGTTTTCCCCGGCTTCATCGATCCCCACGTGCACATTTACCTTCCCTTCATGGCCACCTTTGCCAAGGATACGCATGAAACCGGCAGCATCGCTGCGCTCATCGGCGGAACAACCACGTATATCGAAATGTGCTGCCCCAACCGCAACGACGATGCGCTCGAGGGCTACCAGCTATGGAAATCGAAGGCCGAAGGCAAGAGCGCCTGCGACTATGCCTTCCACATGTCCGTCACAAAGTTTGTGAATGAGACGGAATCACAGTTGCGCCAGATCGTCGCGGACGGTACCGCGTCCTTCAAAATCTTCCTCGCCTACAAGAATTTCTTCGGCGTCGACGACGGCGAAATGTACCAGACCCTCGAACTCGCGAAGCGTCTCGGCGTCATCGTCACCGCGCACTGCGAAAACGCCGAACTCGTGGCGCGCTTGCAGCAAAGACTGCTCGCGGAGGGCAAAACCGGGCCCGAATGGCACGAACCCAGCCGCCCAGAATCCGTCGAAGCCGAAGGCACCGGCCGCTTCGCAACGTTCCTCGAAAACACGGCAAGCAACCGGTTACGTGGTCCACCTCTCCTGCGAGAAAGCGCTTGAAGGCCGCGCTCGACGCAAAATCGCGCGGCGTAAAGCTTCACGTGGAATCCGTGCTGCCGCACTTCTTCCTCGACAAAACCTACGCCGAGCGGCCCGGCGTCGAAGGTATGAAGCACGTCATGTCGCCGCCTTTGCGCGCGAAACACAACCAGGATGTGCTCTGGAACGCGCTGGCGATGGGCTCCATCGACACCGTCGGAACGGATCATTGCCCGTTCGACACCGAGCAGAAACTTCTCGGCAAGGATTCCTTCGTGCAACATTCCCAATGGCATTCCCGGCATCGAAGATCGCGTGAATCTGCTTTACACGTATGGCGTAAAGCGCGGCCGCCTGGATCTGGATCGCTTCGTCGACGCCGCAAGCACCCGCGCCGCGAAACTCTTCGGGCTTTTCCCACGCAAGGGAACCATCGCCGTGGGCAGCGACGCCGACCTGGTCGTCTACGACCCGAACTATCGTGGCGCGATCTCCGCAAAGTCCCATCACGTGAACAACGATTACAATGGTTTCGAAGGCATGGAGATCGAAGGCCGCCCGTCGGTCGTGACCGTGCGCGGCAAAGTCCAGGTGCGCGACGGCAAATTCGTCGGCGAACGCGGCCGCGGCAAGATGCTGAAGCGCGAGCCGACTCATTTCTGAGCGAAGCCCTTATGAGCCTGAACCCAAAACGCACAGTTGCCGAATTGAAGGAACTTCGCGCACTCACAGGCGACGAGAACGGCGCGCAGCGCGTGGCCTGGACGGACACCTGGCTGAAGGCGCGCGAGTGGTTCGCCATCCAAAGTGAAAGAACTCCCCGTTGAACATCACTACGACGCGGCCGGAAACAACTGGGTCACGCTGCCCGGCGCATCCGAAAAAGCGCTGCTGATCGGCGGGCATCTCGATTCCGTGCCGAACGGCGGCTGGCTCGATGGCGCGCTGGATGTGCTCGCCGGCCTCGAAGTGCTTGCGCCGAATTTGCACGCGAGTTTCGCGGCCGCCCCCCGGTCACCGTCCGCCTCGTCGATTGGGCCGATGAAGAAGGCGCGCGCTTCGGCCGCAGCCTGCTGGGCTCCTCCGCCTTCGCCGGAACGCATTCCATCGAAGCCGATCGGGGCCGCACCGATCGCGACGGCAGTGAAATTGGAAGATGCGTTACGCCGCTGCGGCGTCGAGATCGACAAATTCCCAGACGCCCAGAAAGAACAAAAGCAACGCCGCGGCCTATCTCGAATTGCACATCGAGCAGGGCCCAGTTCTGGAGCGCATGGGCTTGCCGCTCGGCGTTGTGCTCGGCACCAAAGGCGTGGAGCGGCACATCATCACCTTTCACGGACAGGAGGCGCATTCCGGTTCCACGCCCATGAACGCGCGGCGCGACGCGCTCGCCGCGGCCGCAAAACTGGCGCTCGAAATCCGCACCATCGCCAAGAAAGCACGAAGACGCGGTCTGCACCATGGGCAGCGTGAAAACATTCCCGGGCATCGTGACGGCGGTTGTGGGCCGCTGCGAAGTCACTCTCGACCAGCGCGATCTGGACGCCAACATTCTTGCCCAGATGTATCGCGAAGCCCAGGAAGCCAGCCGGCGCTTCGCCGCCGAAGAAAATTGCACGGTGGACTGGTCGCGCCTCTGGAACATCGAGCCAGTGCCGTTTCATCCTCACTTGCTGGATCTCTGCGAGCAAGCCGTCCGCGAGACCTCCGGCACTTCGCATCGCATGCCTTCGGGGCCGCTTGCACGACGCCGCCGAGGTCTCGCGCGCGGGAATTCCCACCGTTATGATGTTCGTGCAATCGCTGAAAGGCATCAGCCATAATAAGATTGAAGATACCAAGGAAGAGCATCTCGAAATGTCCGTCGCGGCGCTCGACCGGTTGGCGTCCAAAACGATGGACTGGATTCAGAAGCAGCACTAAAGTTCACGAACGTTCAAGGAAGGATACGCAGCTTATGGACTCTCATTCCCGCAAAGTGGTTGCAGGAAAATCGCGATTACACGATGTTCTCCTGGTCCGTGCAGGGAGCATCGACTCCTATTCACATGAAACGCGGCCAAGGCGTGTGGTTCTGGGACGGCGACGACAACCGCTGGCTGGACTTCAGTTCGCAACTCATCAATCTGAACATCGGCCACCAACACCCGAAAATGCTGGAAGCGATCAAGAAGCAGGTCGATGAGCTTTGCTTCGCCGGACCCGGCTTTGCGACGGAACCACGCGGCCTGCTAGGCAAGAAACTCGCAGAAGTCACTGGCCTGGCGAAAGCGTTTTTCACGCTTGGCGGATCGGAAGCCAACGAAAACGCCATGAAAATGGCGAAGCTCTTCACCGGGCGCGACAAGATCATCACGCGCTATCGTTCCTATCACGGCGCCACGATGGGCTCGATGACCGCTTCCGGTGATCCCCGACGCTGGCCCGTCGAACCAGGCATTCCCGGAATCGTTCGCGTCTTCGATCCTTACTGCTATCGCTGCCCGTTCGGACAAAAAGTGGAAACGTGCCATCGCGAATGCGTTTCGCATATTGAAGAAATCATTCAGATGGAAGGCCCGAACACGATTGCGGCGGTTCTGACAGAAGGCATCACCGGCTCGAACGGTTTGCTTGTTCCTCCGGACGATTACTATCCCAAGCTCCGCGCGCTCTGCGACAAATACGGCATCTTGATGATCGATGACGAGGTCATGAGCGGGTTCGGCCGGACCGGCAAATGGCTCGCCACGCAACATTACGGAATTCGTCCGGACATCGTCACCTGCGCCAAGGGCTTGACAAGCGGGTACCTCCCTCTCGGCGCCGTGATTGTTTCCGACGCCATCGCCAATTATTTCGAGACAAACATGCTTTGGGGCGGACTCACCTACAGTGGCCACCCGGTTTGCTGCGCGGCAGCCGTCGCAAATCTCAATCTTGTACGAAGAAGAACAGATTTTTGCCAACGTCGAACGTCAAGGGCGCTATCTGGCTTCACGCCTGGAAGCCATGAAGCAGAAATATCGCTGTGTCGGCGATGTTCGCTACAAGGGTCTCTTTAGCGTTCTCGAACTCGTCAAAGATAAATCCACGCGCGAACCACTTGGCTCCGTTCAATGGCAGTAGCCCGGAGATGGTCAAGCTCGCCGGCCACCTGAAGAGCAAACATCTATACGCGTTTAGCCGATTTAATATGCTGTGGGTTTGCCCGCCGCTGATCATCAACGAAGAGGAACTGCGCCAAGGCCTGGACATTATCGAAGAAGGACTGGCGTTGGTTGATGCCGCCCTACTTCCTGCTCACCCTGCGCAGCTCGCGGAAGCGCTGGCCCGGAAGTAAGCGTATCGATTGGACTTCGCTCCACAATCAAGCGGGCCCCGGTGTTGCCTTTGTGCTGGCAATGATCTGGCGAACGAAGGCCACTTCTTCCGGCCTGTAGGGGCTACCATCCGTTCGGAAAATTTCATGGAACCACTGCTTGGGCTGGCGGTCCGTGTACGGCTTCTTCCACGAATCCCACGGCAAATACGTTTGCGTCTTTCCCGCCACCAACCCCCAGTTAATTGCCGCTACGCGATACTTTTTCGCGATCGGCAGGATGCCCTGAAACGTGCTCCCCTGGGGCCGCGCCATGTACTCCGTGCAAAGAATTGGCCGGCGATATTTCTGTAACTCGCGGACATGTTTCTGAAAATCCGGGGGCTTGCCGTAGTTGTGGAACGAGAGAACATCGGACTGCTCCAGTTGGATTTTCTCCAGCGCGCCGAGCTTTTCGGCGGAAGACCAATCTCCCTCCCATAGCCCGCTGGTCAGGGGTTGCGTAGCCCCGGCTTCGCGCGCCCAGCTAAATACCAGAGGAAGAAGCGCTCGCACGCGCTCCATTTTGTTGGTCAATTCCTCTTTCTCATAGCTGCCCTCGTTCGTATTCCCCGGTTCGTTCCACACGTCCCAGCCCAGAATGCGGCGATCGTTCGCGAATGCTCCGACAACGCCTTTCACGTACGCTTCCAGTCGCGGAACTTGTGCGGGATCTTTGAGCGCCGCAACGCCCGGACTCTGCACCCAGCCGGAATTGTGGACGCCGGGCCGGGGATCGTGTTGCTTCCCAAGATGCGGGTTCGGATCCCAGCAGGAGTCGAACAGCACGAACAGGATCTTGATGTGATGTTTTTCCGCGATGGAGAGAAACTTGTCAATGCGCTTCTGAAATCCCGTCGCGTCCTGCTGCCAGGGGAGGTCATGGAGAAAAACGCGCATGGTATTGAGGCCGATTCTTTCGGCCCAGCCGAGTTCGAGATCGATGCGCGGCGGATCAAATGTCTCCGCCTGCCACATTTCTAGCTCGTTGATGGCCGTGGCGGGGATGTAATTGCTGCCCACCAGCCAAGGCTGATGAGCGTACCACTCGTTCGCGTGCGATTCTGTCCACCTCGAAGTAGTTTTATCAGGCCCCGCTTGTGCGGCACTCGCGAGGCAACCCACCATCACAAGCGCTTGAAGGAAATTCCCCATCACCCGCTTCAACATCGTAAACACCTCTCTGGCGCCTTTGATCGACGCGAAACTCTTCAGACGTCTCGCCCTTCCACGCCAGGGGAGGAATCCGCGTAGTGTGTTTCTCCCGCCTCCCGCAGCCGCTGGGCCGCATCCTCTGCCGTGAAATCCCGCTGCGGCACGGCCAGCAGTTCGTACCCGACCATGAACTTCTGCACACTGGCGGAGCGTAACAGGGGAGGATAGTAATGGGCGTGAAAATGAAATTCCGGATGCGCTCCCCCGTCGGTCGGACGCTGGTGGAAACCCATCGAGTACGGAAACGGCGTCAGAAAAAGGTTATCGTAGCGAATCGTGATTCGGCGTAATATCTCCGCCAAAAGGTCCGCTTCCTTTTCCGAAAGGTCGGTGATTGCTGCCAAATGGCGTTTGCTCAGCAGCAGGGTCTCGAACGGCCATACCGCCCAGAACGGAACGACCGCCACAAAAGCCTCGTTTTCACATACGATTCGTTCGCCGCGTCCCAGTTCAAGCTTGAGGTAATCGCAGAGCAGGCAAGATCCCTTTGACGCTCGATAGTCTTCAAAGGAGCCAATTTCTTTACAGGCAATGTTGGGCAGCGAGGCGTTTGCCCACACCTGGCAGTGAGGGTGCGGATTGCTCGCTCCCATAAGCGCTCCGCGATTCTCGAAAATTTGCACGTGCTTCGCCCATTTGGCCCTCTCCAGGCGCCGAAATTCCTCCGTCCAGGCGTCCACGACTCTGCGCACCTCCGCCTGCGACATCTGCGGAATCGTAAGATCGTGCCGCGGCGAAAAACAGACCACGCGGCACTCCCCCGCTTCCGTCCGCGCAACCAACAAACCCTCCTCATTGAATTCACCCCTCGGAGCGTTTGGCAGCATCGCTGCGTAGTCGTTCTCAAAAACAAAAGTACTCTCATACTTGGGATTTCGCGCTCCACCCGCTCGTTCATTTCCCGGGCATAGATAGCATTCCGGGTCGTATTTCACGCCCGCTGTCCCCGCAATTGGCTCCGTTTTGCCCTGCCATGGGCGCAGCGTTCGTTGCGGTGAAACCAGCACCCACTCGCGCGCCAATGGATTGAATCGCTGATGCGGAAACTTCTGCACTTCCTCGAATTTCACGCCTTCTCTCCGCTCTCGTTGCCTTTCCACTCAGGCATTCACGCCTCCTCATGGTTTCGCTGAATCAAAGCGGGTCGATCCTCGCTCCCTTTTGGATCGACCACCCCAACGCCTTCCGACGCTTTGCAAACTAATATCTCCGGGCGTAAACCAGTCTTTGCCTCGTATTCCTCTGCAACACGCTCCTGAAACTCCTTGGCCTCGCTTGCTTCTACCAGGTTGACCGTGCAACCTCCAAAGCCGCCCCCCGTCATTCGCGAGCCCAATACTCCGGTTTTTGCAGACGCAATCTCCACCATGAGATTCAATTCGCGGCAGCTTACCTCAAAGTCGTCCCGCAGGCTCTCATGAGACTTCCTCAGCAATTGGGAAATCCCTCTGACGTCCCCACGTTTCAGCGCTTCGACCGTGCGCAATACGCGATCGTTCTCGGAAATGACATGGCGGCAACGCCGATACACAACATCTGTCAGAAGGCTTCGATTTCCTTCGAGTTGTTCCGCGGTCACGTCTCGCAGCGCTCGAATCCCAGGTAGCACGGCCGCCAAGCGCCGCACTCCCTCCTCGCACTCGAGCCGTCGCGCGTTGTATTCTCCGGCGCTGTGTTCGTGCTTTACCATCGTATTGCAGACCACGAGCCGAATTTCAGGAGGAAGCCGAAGGGCTCGGTACTCCAGGGATCGGCAATCGATCATCAATGCGTAGCCCGCCCGGCCGTTGCAGGACACGAATTGATCCATAATCCCACAGCGCGCACCTACGAATTCATTCTCCGCGCGCTGGCAGTTCAGCGCCAGGGCTTTACGGTCTATGACCTGCCCCAACGCGTCCAGCAGAGCGTAGCCGACGGCAACCTCGATTGCCGCCGATGAACTCAAACCGCTTCCGAGTGGCAGTTCCCCCGTAATGTAGATGTTTGCGCCGCCCAGCTTGTGCCCGGCTTCTTTCAGCGCCCACGCAACCCCAAAAGGATAATCCGCCCAGGTTCCCTTCCTCCGCGTCCACAGGTTGACAAGCTCGGCCTCCGCTGCCTCCTGAAAATTCTCCGAATAGACGACGAGCTTGCCATCGCTCCGCGCTCCCACGGCAACCCAGCAATAAAAATCAATCGCCGCGGGCAGGACGTACCCTTCGTTGTAATCGGTATGCTCACCGATCAGATTTACGCGCCCAGGGGCACGGTACACCACAGCTTCCGTGCCAAAGTGCGCTCTGAACTTCTCCAATACCGCGCTCGCCTTCGTCACAAAACCAACCGGCTATGACTCTTCATCCCCATATCGTAACTCTCCTCGCCCCGTGGCGCTCCCCTTGCCCTGGGCAAAATCCGTCATCCAAGAACGCGTGAGCCGGCGGATTGTGTCATCGCGCAACGTGCGGTCAGGACAGCTGCGGACGAGAGGATAGCGCTTGATAGTCACACACAGATGACAGTGACTAACGCAGCGGCCATTGTATATAATCGGCTCACTATGCCAAACCAAGAAACCCTGTATCACGTAGCTGACAGAGTTGCCACCATAACGCTGAATCGGCCGGATAAATTGAACGCCTGGACGGCCATTATGGAGCGGGAGGTGCGCGCCGCGATAGGCGAAGCGGAGCACGATGAAAACGTTCGCGCGATCGTCTTGACGGGCGCGGGGCGCGGATTCTGCGCGGGCGCCGATATGTCGCTCTTGAGCACGGTCGCGGAAAAGGGACTCGACGAAGCGCGGAGGGCGCAGGCGGTGCAACCTGCAAATGGCAGCCGCGAAGGCGCGCGACGGGATTTTCAGAAGAAGTATTCGTATTTTCCAGCGCTGACAAAGCCTGTAATTGCGGCCATCAACGGCCCAGTCGTGGGATTGGGGTTGGTGATTGCTCTGTATTGCGATATACGTCTTGCTTCGGATGCGGCGCGGTTCGGCACGGCTTTTGCGCAGCGCGGACTCATCGCCGAGTACGGAATGGCGTGGATGTTGCCGCGCCTCGTGGGACACGCCAACGCCCTGGACTTGTTGTTCACCGCCCGAATGATCGATGCGGCGGAGGCACTCAGAATGGGGCTGGTAAATCAAGTCCATCCGCGGGATACGTTCCTGGAAAGCGTCCAGAAATACGCGGTGGATCTGGCGTCGAACGTTAGCCCGCGGTCGTTGCGGGTGATCAAGCGGCAAGTGTACGACGCGATGTTCCAGACGCTTGCGGAATCGTTTGAAATCTCCGAGCAGGAAATGTTGGCGAGTCTGCAGTGCGAGGACTTCAAAGAAGGTGTTGCGCACTTTATCGAAAAGCGTGCCCCGGCCTTCACCGGCAGATAAGGAACCTCCCGTGAACTTCGAGTTCAGCGACAAAGTGAAGGACCTGCAGCGCCGATTGCAGGCGTTCCTGGACGAACACATTTATCCGAATGAGCAGCGCTTCCACGAAGAGATCAAACAAAATCGATGGTCGCCCACGAGGATCGTCGAAGAGCTAAAACCGAAAGCTCGCGCCGCCGGTCTATGGAACCTATTTTTGCCGGAAAGCGAGCTCGGTGCTGGGCTGACAAATCTGGAGTACGCGCCACTTTGCGAAATCATGGGCCGCAGTCACATGGCGCCCGAAGTGTTCAATTGTTCCGCGCCGGACACCGGCAATATGGAAGTGCTCGCGCGATATGGCACTACGGAACAAAAGAAGCGGTGGTTGACGCCACTTCTGGCAGGTGAAATCAGGTCGTGTTTCGCGATGACGGAACCCGCAGTCGCTTCCTCCGATGCCACCAACATTCAGGCGAGAATCGTCAGCGAAGGTGACCACTACGTCCTTCATGGCAGAAAATGGTGGACCTCCGGGGCGGGCGACCCGCGTTGCAAGATTGCCATCTTCATGGGCAAGACAGATCCTTCGGCTCCGCCACATAAACAGCAGTCCATGATTCTGGTGCCGATGGACGCGGGGGGAGTAAAGATCGAACGCATGTTGACAGTGTTTGGATACGATCATGCGCCGCACGGCCATGGCGAAGTCACTTTCGAAAATGTCCGTGTTCCCGCCTCGAACATCCTGCTTGGCGAAGGGCGGGGATTTGAGATCGCGCAAGGGCGGCTGGGGCCCGGGCGTATTCATCACTGCATGCGGTGCATCGGAGTGGCAGAGCGCGCGCTGGAAACGATGTGCAAGCGGGTGCAAACACGGGTGGCCTTCGGAAGAGCGCTGGCCGAACAAGGAACGATCCGCGCGGACATCGCGGCGTCTCGCATGGAAATCGAACAGGCGCGGCTGCTGACGCTGAAGGCCGCGTATAGGATGGACACGGTGGGCAACAAAGGGGCGCGCGCCGAAATTGCGATGATCAAGGTTGTGGGACCCAACGTGGCGTTACGGGTGCTCGATCGCGCGATTCAAGCCCATGGTGGCGCCGGCGTTTCGCAGGATACTTTTCTGGCTGCTTCCTGGGCGATGGTTCGAACGCTTCGCTTGGCCGATGGGCCAGATGAAGTTCACATAGAATCGATCGCGAAGGGTGAGCTGGCCAAAGTCAAGAAAACGACAGGACCACATCTTTCTCACAGAGAGTGAAAACAAACGGGCGACAAAATCAGGAATCTGGCCCTGGGAGAAGCTGATGCCGCCATTAATCGTTGATAATCCGCGAGCACTAAAGGAATTCGTGGGCAAGGAAATTGGCCTCAGTGAATGGTTCCGCGTTTCGCAAGAGCGCATCGGAACATTCGCGGACGCCGCGGAAGACCGGCAATGGATTCACCTCGACCGGTCGCGGGCGGCAAACGAATCGCCTTACGGCGCGACAATCGCTCACGGGTTCCTTACGCTGTCTTTGATGGGCCGTTTTATTGAAGAGTTGATTCAAATTCGGGGCGGTGTGCGGCTGGCGGTGAACTATGGCTTGAATCGCGTGCGCTTCCCCGCTGCGGTTCGGGCAGGTTCCAGGATTCGCGCGCGTGTTTCCCTCCTCGCTCTTAAAGAGCTCGCTGATTCAGCGGAAGCCACATTTGCGGTAACGATCGAATGCGAACAGTCCGAGAAACCATGCTGCGTTGCGGAGTGGATCGTGCGCTATTATTCGTAATCGCTTGGGATTTAACCGCCGCATTGGATGATCCATTTCTGAAACAAGCGATGAGCGCTAGATTCGTCCAGTTTGTGCGCAGTGCAAAGAGGTTCGCAGGAGCATTTGGATTCTTCCGGGCATGGCTGCAAAGCGCTCGTCCTTGGTCAGGCCTTGGTGATAACGATAATAAATTTGCTGCCCGATCACGGCGAGTTTGAAACGGGCGAACGTGAGATAGAAATCGATCCGGGAAGCATCGCACTCCGTTTTTTCGCGCGTAGTAATGCACGCATTCTTCCCTTGTAAAGCTGCCGGGGCAGGTTGTGGGTCCCCAGCGATATTGCCGCAGTTCTTCAGGATCCGTTGAATCCACCCAATAGGCCAATGCAGTGCCGAGATCGGAGAGCGAGTCGCCGATGGTGCACATCTCCCAATCGAGGACGCCGACTATGGTTGTGATGTCGTTCGAATCGAGCACGACATTGTCGTATTTATAGTCGTTGTGAATCAGCGAAACGGCGCTCGTGGATGGCATGTGTTGCTGCATCCACGCGGAAATCTTCTCGACTTCGGGATATTCGTGCGTTTTTGAACCGTAGTAGCGCTCGATCCAGCCGCGCACCTGTCGTTCCAAGTACCCTTCCGGTTTGCCGAGATCGGCGAGCCCCACGGCCGCGTAATCCACACGATGCAAGCGAATGAGATTTTCAATGAACGATTCGCTCAGCCGCCGTGCTCTCTCCGCGGGAAAATCCAGGCCAGGCGGCAGGTGCCGGCGAAGGATGATGCCGTGGATCGGCTCCATCACATAGAATGGTGCGCCGAGGATGGAATCGTCGTCGCAATAGAGAAGCGCTTTGGGAGCTGGCGCGTAGACAGAGTTGAGCTTCGAGAGCACGCGAAATTCGCGGCCCATATCATGGGCGGACTTGACCTTGCTCCCGAACGGCGGACGGCGAAGAACCAGCTCCTTCGCGCCAAGATGAAGCGAGTAAGTTAAGTTGGAATGGCCGCTGGGATATTGCAGGACGCGCAGCGCGGCCGCCTCGTTTGGAAAGTGCCGGCGCAAATAAGGTTCGAGCCTCGCTAAGTCAAGCTCTTCACCGGCTCGAGTGGCCTCTGGATGGTCCAGCAACTCGCCCATTGGAAAGCCCCCCTAGCGAGAAAGAGAATTCCCATTGCCAACCTAGCCCTTCCGTCAAACTTTATACCGCAAACGGCATCGCGAAAAATAGAATTCGAGCGCGCCCGGCCTCTGTTTGCGCAATCAACTCTCGGATACCCCTGTCTAAGCGGTTGCGAACTGGTCTCTGCTGAAGTCGGCAAAGGTTTTGCCCTGATCGGCAAGCCGTTTCAGCAGCGGGGCCGGCCGCCAAATCTCCCCATGCTGGCGCTGGAAATCGGAGACGCGCTCGTAAACCTGTTTGAGGCCAACAGTGTCGGCATACCACATAGGACCGCCGCGATGCGCGGGGAAACCGTAGCCGTTGATATAAATAATATCTATGTCCGAAGCGCGCAGTGCGTAGCCTTCCTCCAGAATGTGCGCACCTTCATTGACCAGCGCATAGAGGCAGCGGTCCGTGATTTCACCGGCGGATATTTGACGCTGCACAATGCCCGCCTCGGCAACCCATTTGCGAACGAGTTCCTCAACCGCGGGGTCTCGCGTCGCGCGGCGCTGCTCGTCGTATTTGTACCAACCTGCGCCGGTTTTCTGGCCATAGAGGCCAAGTTCGCAAAGACGATCTTCGGCGAACGGCTGACGAATCCCGGGCACTTCCAGATGGCGACATTCCTTGCGGATGCGCCAGCCAACGTCGAGCCCAGCCAAGTCGCCGGTGGCCAGCGGTCCCAGGGCCATACCGAAGTCAGAGAGCGCCTTGTCCACCGCTTCGATGCTCGCCCCTTCCTCGACAAGGAACTGGGCCTCCCGGCGATACGGGCCAAACATGCGATTGCCGACAAATCCCCTACAGTTGCCGACGAGAACGCCTATCTTGCCAAGCGTTTTGGAAAGCTGCATGCACGTAGCGATGACTTCCTTGGAGGAAGCCTTCCCGCGGACGATCTCCAGCAGCCGCATGACATTCGCGGGACTGAAGAAATGCGTGCCGATGACGCACTCAGGCCGCGAAGTGGCGGAAGCGATCTCATCGATGCTTAGTGTAGAGGTGTTGCTGGCAAGGATGGCGCCTGGCTTTGCAAACACGATCCAACTCCTTGAAAACTTCCTTCTTGAGAGCCATGCCTTCGAAAACGGCTTCAATGACCAAGTCAGCGTTTGAGAAATCGTCGTAGCGTAAGCGTGGGCTTGATCCGCTTCAGACGCTCATCGGCAGCCTCCTGAGTGAAACGGCCACGCTTGACGGAATTTGCGTAATTCAACTGAATGGTGGCGAGGCCGCGATCGAGCGCGGCTTGGTCCGCTTCTTTGAGAACAACGGGAATACCCGCATTGGCGAGCACCATGGCGATTCCGCCTCCCATGGTGCCTGCGCCGACAACCGCGGCGGATCTAATGGGAATAACGGGAGTCTCTTTGGGAATGTCGGGGATTTTGGTGACTTCGCGCTCGCTGAAGAAGACGTGGATGAGCGATTTGGATTGTTCTGAAAAAAGGCATTGGATGAACAGTTCCTGCTCGATCTTGCAGCCTTCTTCGAACGGCAGTTTTGTGGCGGCTTCGACGGCCTCGATGGCGGCAAGAGGGGCGAGCAGACCGCGCTGTTTCTTCGCGGCGGTTTCACGCGCGGAGGAAAAGACATGGGCGTTGTCTGTCGCGTTTCCGAGCTTTTCATTGCGCTCACGCGTCTTGGGAGCAGGCTTACCCGCAACCTCGCGGGCAAACGCGACGGCCCCGGCGAGCAGATCACCTTCGATGATTCGGTCGACGATGCCAAATTTCAGCGCTTCCTCGGCGATGATCGGATTGCCGCTCACGCACATTTCGACGGCTTTCGCCACGCCGACAAGCCTCGGCAGCCGCTGCGTTCCCGCCGCGCCAGGGATGATGCCGAGCTTCACTTCCGGCTGGCCGACCTGCGCGTTCGAAACAGCAACGCGATAGTGCCCGGCCATCGCCAGCTCCAATCCGCCGCCAAAAGCGGTTCCGTGGATCGCTACGATCACGCGGCTTGGTACTGTCTTCGATTTTCAGGAGCAGCGGAAGCAGCCCCGCGCCGCGCGGTTTGCCCGACGTCAACTTGCCGAACTCCTTGATATCCGCGCCGGCAACAAATGTGCGGCCGCCGCCGATCAAGACCGCGGCTTTGACGCTGTCGTCCTGAGCAATCTGATCCAGCGCTTCGGAAATGCCTTCGGGCACGCCGGGGCTCAAAGCGTTCACCGGAGGATTGTTGATGGTGATGATGGCGATGCCGTTGTCTCTTGTGAGTTGCACTAGATCGGTCATAGAAGGGCTCTCTTGTTTCGTGATTAAAATCTACGCGCTTTTCGCGCAGACGCCACCGGCATCGATCACCATTGATGGCGATGCGTTCGCGATGAAACGTGGCGTCGCCAAATGCCGTTTCCGACGCCTTCGCTCGACGGTAGTACAGATGAAGATCGTTTTCCCACGTGAAACCCATGCCGCCATGAATCTGAATGCCTCGGTTGCCGACGGTGCGCCCTGCGTCGCTGGCATACATCTTGGCGATGGAAACCGCGGTCGCCGCGTCCGGCGCGTTTTCTTCCAGCGCCCACCCGGCGTAGTACACGGCGGAACGCGCGCTCTCCGTTTCCAAATACATGTCCGCGCACTGGTGCTGCACAGCCTGGAACATTCCGATCGGTTTGCCGAACTGTTTGCGGGTCTTGGCATATTCGACGGTGATATCGAGTGTCCGCTGCATACCGCCGACCATTTCGGCAGCCAGCGCAGCGGTGGCAATGTCGAATGCTCGCGCGAGGTCCGTCGGCGCGCCGATTTCTTCTGCCGGAGTGTTGCTGGAATTCCACCGCGTAGAGTTTGCGCGTAAGGTCCATCCCAGACATCGCGGAGATCTTCAAGGCCGCGAAGCCTTGGAGTCCACCACGAAGACTCCGTTGCGCGCCACGACGACGATGAAGTCGGCGATGGCCGCATCTGAGACAAATAGCTTTTCGCCAGTGAGCTTGCCGTTGCTGGCGCTCAGATGAACATCCCGCGGGTTCCAGCTCGCGCCGGCTTCCAGAATGGCAATGGTGGCGCGAACTTCGCCCCGGCAGATGGGCGCAAGATATTTTTTCTTGCGCGCAGGCGTGCCGACGGCATCCAAAACTGAACCGGTCAAGAACGACGGTGGAGAAAAACGGACCGGGCAAGAGCGCGCGTCCCGCCTCTTCCATCAGAGAGCATGAGTTCGACTTTGCCGAGGCCGACTCCGCCGTACTCTTCCGGAAAAATGATGCCCGGTGTAGCCCTGATCGGTGAGCTTCGACCACAAGCGCGCATCGTAGCCGGTATCCGTTTCCATCAGGCGCCGCATTTCAGCGCTCGGGACACTCACCGGCGAAAAACTTGCGCGCGCTGTCTTTCAGAAATTCCTGGCTTTCACTCAAACCGAATTGCATGGCGTATCCCCTTAGTAGCTTCTGGGCAGACCGAGAACGAAATGCCCAATGATGTTCCGTTGCACCTCAGAGGTGCCGGCTTCGATCGTATTTCCGCGGGTGCGCAGGTAGGCGTAGGACCAAAGCCCGTTGTCGATTGCGCGCGGATCGCCGCCCACCAGTTGGCCGTAGGAACCGAGCAGCTCCTGCGCGATTTGCTGGAGGCGCTGGTTGAGCTCGCTCCAAAATATTTTCTGGATCGAGCCTTCGGGCCCCGGCACGCCCGTGGCGGTGATGCGGCTGAAGGCTCGCATCTGGTTGAAGCGCATGATTTCAATCTCTGCGCTGCACTGCGCGAGCTTCTGGCGGATGAGCGGATCTTCGGCGGCGGGCCGGCCGTTGCGTTGGATGGTGCGCGCGAGTTCGATGAGCCGGGAAATGTAGCGCTTGAATATCAGATGCAGCCGGGCGCCATACGAGCCGCGCTCGTACATCAGCGTGCTCACCGCCACGTTCCATCCGTCGTTCACCTTGCCCAGAACATTTTCAATCGGGACGCGAACATCGCGAAAGAACAGCTCGTTGAATTCGGATTCGCCTGTCATTTGACGTAGCGGACGAACTTCGACGCCCGGCGATTTCATATCCACGAGGAGGACGGTGAGGCCTTTGTGTTTCGCCGCGCTCGCGTCCGTGCGAACGACGAGTTCGCACCAGTCGCCAACCCAGCCGTAGCTGGTCCAGACTTTTTGGCCGTTCACGATGTAGTGATCGCCATCGAGACGCGCTTCCGTCTGCAAACCCGCGAGATCGGAACCCGCATTAGGTTCGGAGAAGCCCTGGCACCAGATTTCTTCCGCGCTCAGAATTTTCGGAATGTAGCGCTTCTTCTGCGCTTCCGTGCCGTAGGCAATGATGGTGGGTCCTATGAGACCCAAACCGAGCGAGTTCGCCATGGGCGGCGCTTCGACGCGCGCCATCTCTTCCCAAAATAGGCTCTGCTGCATCAGCGTAGCGCTGCGCCCGCCATATTCCTTGGGCCAGGAAACTGCTGCCCAGCGGCCTTCGTGGAGCTTTCGTTGCCAGTCGCGCAGATACGAGAACGATTCCTCGATGGGCTTTTCGCGCCACTCGTTCCAGTCTTTCGGAACGTTGGAAGCCAGCCACGCGCGAAGTTCGTCGCGAAATGCCAACTCCTCGGCGGTTAAGTTTAAATCCATGGTCAAAACTCCTTCCCGTTGCCGGGCGTGCACCACATTTCGCAATCCTTCATCAACCGCGAAACGTTTCCCCGTGTTTCAAGCCCGCTCAGGCACTGCCTTTCTGTATCGTGAAATCCGGGCGAATCGTATCCTTACCCTGCCAGTATTTTTTGCGCAGATCTTTCTTCAGGATTTTTCCGGTGCCGGTCTTGGGCAAACTGGCTGCGAATTCGAAGGAACGCGGGCACTTGTAATGCGCGATGTGCGAGCGGCAGAACTCGATGAGCTCGGCCTCCGTGGCCGCGGCGTCCGGCTTTAAGACCACAAGAGCCTTAGGGACTTCACCCCACTTTTCGTCGGGAACCGGAATCACCGCGGCCTCCAGGACGGCGGGATGTGCGAGGATGACCTTTTCCAGTTCCAGGGAAGAGATATTTTCGCCACCGCTTACGATGATGTCTTTTTTGCGATCGACGATGAGCAGGTAGCCTTCTTCGTTGAGCGTGGCCATGTCTCCGGTGTGAAACCAGCCACCGCGCAGCGCTTCGGCGGAAGCGTCCGGCTGGCGCCAGTAGCCCTCCATCACGCCATCACCCCGGGCGATGATTTCGCCGACAGTTTTTCCATCGCGCGCCACATCGTCATCGTTCGCGTCCACTACGCGCAGCTCGGCACCGGGAAATGCGTATCCGGTCATCGCTTGGCCCACATAGCGCTGCTCGCCTTCCCACCCCAGACCCAACTTCATCGGAGAAATCGAAAGCGAGGGGCACGTTTCCGTCAGCCCGTAACCCGAAAAGCACTCGCAACCGAGTTCCTGTTCGACCTCGCGAATGAGTGTCGGCGAGGACGCAGCGCCGCCGATAACAATGCGGCGCAGGCTGCTCAAATTGTATTTGTGGCGCTCCGGGCAATTCACCAGGGCCGTGGCCATGATGGGAACTAGGCTGCAGGAATGGACACCTTCCTTTTCAATGAGGCGGAACACTTCTCTGGTCTCGAAGCGCTGGATCATTACGTGCTTTCCCCCAAGCAAAGTGAGGAAATGCGCCACGCCCCATCCATTCGCGTGGAAGAGAGGAATGGTGTGAAGCTCCACGGCCCCGTTTTCGATCTGGAAACCCAAACAGACGTTGTGTGCATGGAGATAGATATTTCTGTGCGTGAGCATTACGCCCTTGGGATCCGCGCTGGTGCCGCTGGTGTAGAAAAGCTCGGCCAATGAGTTTTCGTCGACGGAGGTGATGTCGGCGCGATAGGGCGTGGCAGCCTCGAGAAGCGCCTCATAGTTATCCGGAGAAAGCCAAGGCGCTTCCGGAGCGCCGTTCAATTGGCAGAATGTTTTTACCGCGGGAATATCCTTGTGAAAGGACTCGGCCAAACCGAGAAGCTGCTTCTCCACGAACAGGATTGTCGCTCCAGAATCGTTCAGAATGTAGCTCAGTTCACTCGGCGCGAGCCGGATGTTCAGCGGGAGCAGCACCGCGCCGGCCTCCAGCACCCCGTAATAGGCTTCGAGCAAGCGGTGACAATTGCTGCTGAGGAAAGCGACCCGATCGCCAGGCTGGATCCCCTTCTTGCGCAGGGCGCCCGCAAGGCGGCCCACGCGTTCGGCAAATTGCGCATAGCTAAATCTGTCTTGATTGCAGACCACCGCGGTCCTACGCGGAAATTGCTGCTCGGCGTAGCGAAGAAACCGCAAAGGCGTAAGGGGAATGTTCATTGCATGCCTCGCCCGGATCAGGCGGATTGGCCTCCATCGACGACAAGAACATGCCCAGTGACAAAATCTGACGCATCTGAGGAGAGAAAAATAGCCGCTCCCTGCAGGTCATGAGGCCCGCCGAAGCGGCCCACAGGTATGCCTGCCAAGAGCGCTTCTTTATTTCGTTCGATGACCTTTTCCGACATGCTCGTCGGGAACCAACCAGGCGCAATCGCATTTACCTGAATGTTGTGCATTCCCCACTTGCAGGCCAAGTCCTTCGTGAAAAGGATCACACCGCCTTTGCTGGTGCTATAGCCGATGGCCGAAAATTTTGGAGAGGAACCACGCAGTCCGGCAACCGAGGCCATGTTGATAATCTTTCCGCGGTGCTGGCCAATCATGACCTTGCCCACGGCCTGCGAAAAAAGAAACGTTCCGGTCAAGTTTGTTTCGATCACTTTATTCCACTGCTCCAGCGTCATCTCCTCCGTCGGTGCTCCCCAGGACGTGCCCGCGTTGTTGACCAGAATATCGATGCGCCCAAATTGCTTTGTCGTGACATCCACAACCTCTCGAATGCTGCCGGGCTCTTTAACGTCGCAGCCGAGCGCGAGAACTTGCACGCCGAGTTTTTGCAACTCCTCGGCCGCCTGCAGGCAGCGCTCTTTCTTGCGCGCGCAGAGAACCAGATTCGCCCCCATCGCCGCCAGGCCCTCGGCCATTTGCCGGCCAAGCCCGACCGAGCCGCCGGTGATAATGGCTACGCGGCCAGTCAGATCGAAGAGCTGCTTAATCTTGATGATGGTTGGCGCCGCACCCAGATGTTTTCCCTCGCCCGAACTATTATGATAGTTCCTATCATATATTATTTACTAATGCTAATTTCAAGCGGGCTCGCCATTATCCGCATAAAAAGCAGCCCCGCGGTGTAGGCACAAGCAGCATGTCCACGAGTGGGCGGCCTGCCGCAGCCTAGAACGTGAACCGCACGCCGAGCTGGACTTCACGCTTGGGGAAAGCGGCGGTGAAACCAAGCGGCGTGCTGGGACCCGCGAGCGTCCCATCGCTCAGTACCGTGCCGGGCTTTATTCCATGCACGTTGAATGGCGGAGCAAAAGCGCTGCCCACGATGTTGTTCACGCTGGCGTAGTTGGTGCGATTGGCCAGATTGAAGGCTTCCGCAGTGAATTGAAGCGACGACTTTTCAGCCAGTTTGAAGGAACGGCCGAGGCGCATGTCGAAGTCGTAGTAGTTGGGGCCAATACCCGTATTGCGTCCGGCTGTGGGCGGGCGGTCGTTGGTGAAGTGACCATCGCCGTTGATGTCGGCGCCGGCGAGGAGGTTAAAAGGATGGCCGCTGTTGTAATTGAAGATCGGCGAAAGCTGGAAGCCGCCCAAGATGCGGGAATGTTCCCAAGGACTTTCGACCACTCCCGCGAGGACCACCTTGTTGCGCTGGTCAAAATCCGAGACAGACCAGTCGCACTTCAGACACGTCGCGTTAAAAGGTGAATAGTCGCTGTTGAAGTCCGTGGCGTTGTCCAAAGCCTTGCTATAGGTGTAGTTCGCCAGCACTGTAAAGTGGTCCGAGAAGCGCTTCTTGAGTTCAAGAATGCCGCCCTGATACAACGCCGCTGCCGCCGAACTATAAACGTTGTTCTGAAGAATCGTGTGGGTAGGATCTGCAAAACACAGGCCCGGATCGGCCGCGCACTCCGGCGCACCCCAGTCCTGGAAAGGGAGACCATTGGTGGGGAGCCCGTTCGCGCCAATACCTGGCTGACCGCAGTCCGCAACGCCCGCAGTCGGGCAGATGGGCGCACCCGGCAGGAGGTTCGAGTCCAGCGCGACGGGAAGATGAGTGGTGTGTACGTAGATGTAGCTGGCGGAGAGCGAAAATCCCGCTCCTAGCGCTCGCTCGATGCTCAGCGAAGCCTGCTGCGACATCGGACTCGCATAACCGGGCTGGCCCGAGAAGAGTACCGTTCCTGGAGGCAGAGGGCCCGTATTCGGCACGCTGAGGCCAAATTGCGTCAAGTCCGCCGGCGTGATGCAGGCATATTGTCCGGCAGCCGGCTTGCCGCATCCAATGATGTTGTTTTGCAGCGGGTTTGCTGGATTGAAGCCCTCGGAATAAAGCGTCTGGAAAATCGCGGCCGAGTTGACCGCAGGGTTCGTGGGTTCGCCGAGGATCGTAACCAGAGTGTTGGCGATGGTGCGCGTGCCGTTGACATTGCCGAGCACTTGCACCACGCCGGGAATCTGCGCGTAAATTGGCGAATAGAAGATGCCGTACCCGGCGCGGATGACCGTCTTGTGATCGTTGAAGGGATCCCAGGAAATGGACACACGCGGCGCAAAATTTTTCTTGGGCGTATGCAACGGCCCGTACTGCGAATCCAATTCGTACCGCAGCCCGTAGTTCACCGTGAGATTGGGCCGCAGCTGCCACGTATCCTGGACATAACCGGCCGTGAATGGCCGGATTTGCACGTATTTCGGGTTCCCGAAGCCTTGCTCGTAGAACGCCGGCAATCCCAAACTTAACGACTGCAAGGTGCTTATGGCCGATGGGGCGGCGGTGACGCCGCAAGCCGCTGGCACTTCCAAGCATGGACTGACCAAGCCGCCTGGAAGTTGCAGAAATTCAAAACGGCCTGGGAAAAAGGTCTGTGATGTGGTGTTGTTTCCGCGAATCAGCTCTTCGAACCCCGTTTTAATTGTATGGTGACCTCGAATGAGGGTCAGGTTGTCGCCGAATTCATAACGGCGGCCAGTGGTGAGACTCGGAAGAAAAATGCCGCGTCCAAAGAAACCGTAGCCCTCCACATCAAGACCCGGCCCACCCAGGTCATTGGTGTTCACGTTAAACTGGTACCAGTTCCACTGCACGCGAGCCTCGTTCTGCGCTGTCGAGCTGAACTGATGGAACCAGGAGCCTTCCAAAGTGCTGTCCCATGCCAATTCGGAAGTGCCCCGGGACAAGGCCGTCAATGCCTGCAGGTCCGGGTCCTTCTCCGAAAGGTGATCGAAGCTATAGCGGATAAAGGCCTGATTCGTTTCGCTGAAACGATGATCGAGGCGCGCGGAAAAATCGCTCGAAAGTGTCGGGAAATGGGAACAACCCACCGTTGGTCTCAAACTGATTCACGATGTAAGGATCCAGCAAGGACTTGATCGTTGGAATAAAGGGATTTGCGCCTGGGGGTATTGTGGGGTTCACCGTCAAGAGGCTGGAAAGCGCAAACGCGCACTCGTTGCGCAGGGAATAGCATCCCGGGTGCGGCGGAGCGGACACGGCACTGATGAAGTGGTTGGTTGCGCCGCTAGACGCGCTAATGATCGCCAGCTGAGAGGTTGTGGGCGCAAAAATATTGCTGTTCGTCAGCAGGGGGACAGAGTCCTGCGCGTCGGAGCGCAGCCCTTCGTACGCGACAAACAGAAAGGTCTTATCTTTTTGGATTGGGAACCCTACATTGCCGCCATATTGCTGGCGGCTGAGGGAATCCTTCACCGGCGAGCCCTGGGCATCGAGCGAAAAGGCGTCACCCGGTTGCAACGCTTGTGTGAACGCAAACGGGTCCCGGGCGTCCATGGCGTCGTTGCGGAAAAAACCGAAGAGGTTGCCGTGTATCTCGTTTGTGCCGGTCTTGGATACGATATTGATCGTCGCGCCGCTCGCCCCTCCCAACTCAGCCGAATAATTGCTACGGTTGATCTGGAATTCCTGCACCGCGTCCTGGCTCAGGTTGAGGCGCACTCCCCCGGCATCGTCGTTGGCCTCTCCGCCGTCAACCGTGACGCTGTTTCCCCGTCCGTTGCTGCCATAGAACGATAGGCCACTCTGGGGCGTTTGCTTGACGCGAAAATCCGCATTGTCGGCAATCGTGTTTGAATTGCTGACACCCGGCAACAACAACGTGAACGTCAGGTAGTCGCGGCGGCTAATGGGAAGGTCCTCGATATATTGCTGCACCAGGGTATCCGCCTGGCTCCCTCTGGCCGTTTCTACGACCGGCAACTCACTCGTTACCTCCACGTGCGCCGCGCCCGTCGCCACCCGTAGGTGAAAATCCAGAATGAGCGTCTCTCCAATGTTGAGCGCGACATCCTTATGAGTCTCCGTCTGAAAGCCGGAGACTCGCACGGTCACGCTGTAGGATGACGGTGGGAGTCCCGTCACCCGATACTCGCCGTCGCTCTCCGTCACCACGCTCCGCCGTATCCCTTTCTCAGAGTCTTCCACTTCCACCGTGGCCTTCGGAACCGTTGCTCCGGTGGGATCCGTCAGCGTTCCGCGGATCTCTCCCGATGTACCAGTGCCCTGCGCGTGTGCCACGCTGGCTGCAGGCAGCAAGCACGCCAAGCGACAGAAATACGCGAGCAAGTAAGGTTGCCCTCATAAAGCCTCCTGGTTGAACGAACAGATCGCTGAACTTTGAGTGAATTGACCCACGTAAACCCTGCTCCTCAACGTCGATCTCCCGCTGAGCCCGGCTGACCCGCTGTTACCCGGCCGGCGGCCGGTTTATTCCTGCTTTTCTGATGCTCATGGGGTCACTGCGCGAGAGGCTGCCCCAGCCCGCAGGAATTCGAAGACCCCACACCCCGACGCACCTACTCAAAATTATGATTGTCCGTATCACATTTTATTGACTAACGTCAAGTCGAAACCATAGATGTTCGGGGCAGGGCGGATTGGCCCCGCCCTTCGGCGAGCCATTCGGGGGAATTTCACCCGTTTTGCGCCCGGCGCAAGTGCTGGGGCGGTCTCACCAGGCAAGTCCCCACAGGGTCCAGCAGCGAAACTCCGTTCAGCGGGGTACGAGTACCAGACGGCCAGAGACCTTCCCTTGCCTCAACTGCTCCAGGGCTTCGTTGACTTGCTCAAGCGGGCGCGTGGTCGTCTGGCAGCGTACTTTTCTTGCCGCGCCCATTGCCAGGACCTCCCGCAAATCCTGTCGCGTGCCCACGGAGGAAGCCTGGATTCGAACCTCAGTTGCAGCCATAAGGATGGGCGGAAAGCACAGGGACTCAGGAGGCAAGCCGACCACGAGAAGCATCCCAGTGGGCCTAACACAAGGAAAGGCCGCGTCATAAGCCGCCTTTGCGGCAGAGGTCACAATCGCCGCGTGGACTCCGCCGGCGCGCCTCAGCTCCTTGACCACATTTTCTGTACCTGCGTTCAGTGTCGCCGATGCTCCCAAACTTCTGGCCTGTGCGAGTTTTTCGTCGGAGACATCAATGGCAGTGACCATCGCCCCCAGCCCAAGCCCGATTTGCACGGCCAGGTGACCCAGTCCACCGACACCAAACACCGCCAAACGCTGTCCTGGCTGGATTTTGGCTTGCCGCAACGCTCGATAGACAGTCACTCCGGCACAGAAAAGAGGCGCCGCGTCGATGCAGGAGAGTCCTTCCGGAATCTTCAAGGCATGACTCGCGGGAGCCTTTACGAATTCCGCGTACCCGCCGTCCACGGTTACGCCGGTGATTTGTTGTTGAGCGCAGAGATTCTCGTTGCCTTCGCGGCAGAACTCACATTCGCCGCACGTCCAGTGCACCCAGGGAACGCCCACGCGGTCGCCGACTTCCAAGTGTTTAACCGGAGTGCCTTTTTCCACAACCCGACCTGCGATCTCGTGCCCGAGGATCAGGGGGATCTTGGTGACGGGAACAATTTGCGGCCAATCGCCGTCCGCCACGTGCAAGTCCGAGTGGCAGACCCCACACGCTTCCACCTCGATCAGCACGTCGAGTTCACCAGGCTTTGGCTGAACGGCCTCTTCGATGGTCAGTGGCGCTTTGAATTCGCGCAGGATGGCGGCTTTCATCGCGTCTGACCTCAACGATCCTGGGATGCGTGATTCAGTTCATCGCGGAAGCGAGTGCGAATTCCTCTGACTTTGACGCAAACTGGAATCGGCCGCTGCGCAGTTACGGCTTTGCGCCGCGCAAGAAAAATTCGACCGCATTGCGCACCCGCTCGGTGAGTTTGTGAGGTCCGGTGAGATCCACGGCCCACTGACGGACGACGGTATTGAAAAGTCCTTCCATGAATTCCGCCAGGTGGACGACCGGAAAATCGCTGCGTGATCTCGCCGTTTTTTTGGCCCTCTGCGATGATTTCGCGGAGCAGACTGACCGTCGCCGCCTCCGCCCCTCGCAACTCCGGTGAGCGCACCGGGTCCATCGCGCCGGCGAGGATTACGGCCTGCCAAAGCGGTCGCCCCACTTCCGTTACATTTCCCAGAGTTTCGTAAAATCGGCGCAAGCGCTGCTCGGTTGTGGCTTTGATGGATAGCTCGGACTTAAGGCTTTCGGCTTGGCGAGCAAACGCCCGGCGTCCCACCTCGCGCAATACAGCATCTTTGCTTGGAAAATAGCGAAAAAAGGTGGGCTGGCTGATTTCCAAAGTCTGCACGATGTCGTCGATGCGTGTGTTCTCATAGCCGCGCTGGCGAAAAAGATGCAGAGATGTCTCGACGATCTGCTGGCGAAGTCGCGCTTTCTTGCGCTCGCGAAGCCCAGCCATTTGGCCTTTCTCGGTGATGGGATGGCCGCGCCTCGTGTTGGAAGCCCCGCCGTCGTTGACGCCCCCTGGCACTTTTGAGGGTGATCGTCTCAGGGCACTCTTCGCGCGGCGCATAATACTGTTCCTCCTGCGGGAGTATCGCTCGGGGGGTGCGTGGCCTACATTTCGATAGTCACCCTAACATTATAGTGGCTAATGCAAAGTTTCAAGCCCCCCGTTGGATCCATCAGCAAAGCAGCGCAAATCGCAGACCACGGTAAAGAAAATCAAATAATCGACCGACAAGTAACGACAGGTGAACAGAAGCGGTCAGCGGACGCCAGGCAAAGCCAAACGCGCTCACAGAGTGATGCGTGTCACATATTGCTGTGACCTCCGTCACAGCAACAATGAATCGATCGTTCGAAAATGCTCGCGCATTCGAACGGGTCTATTCCTGGTCGCTCACAGATTCTTGCCCACTCACGGGCCGAGGTTGGGTAACGTGAACAACAATCAAAAGCTCGCCGGGAAGGCCGTCGTTGCGCTCCTACTTGGGACGCTCGTGACGATCGCACTGCTCGTCATGGTGCCGTCCGGTAAGGCCATCCCCGCGTTTTCGCGGAAGTACGGGACGTCCTGCACGACTTGTCACAACAATTATCCCGAGTTGAATGATTTTGGACTGGCGTTTAAGAAGAACGGGTTCAAGTTTCCGAAGGATGACGACACTTTCGTAAAGCAGGAACCCGTGATGCTGGGATCGAAGGCGCAGAAAGAAGCCTTCCCCGACGCCGTCTATCCCGGAGAAATTCCCGGGACCATACCTATTTCCTTCCGGTATGAGGGGAACTTCACCTTCAACGGCCAACAGCCGGGGCCGGTGGTAACGACAGGTTATCTGCCCCGCACGGATTTGTTTGTGCCGAATACTTTCACGATTATCAGCGCAGGTAGTTTTGGCCCGAACCTCTCCTTTTGGATTGACGACGACATTTCGGCGGGAGCGACAGGAGCAGGGGGCGGGCTGGGGGACGCCTACCTGAAGTACAACGACCTGGGACATGTATTTCATTTGCCGCTGAACGCGTTGAACGTGCGCTTCGGGCAGTTTGAGCTGGATTTGCCCTTCACCCAGGCTCGTACCCCGTACCTGACACAGTACGACATATTCGCCGAGGGCGCGCTGGCGCAGGGCCTGCCATGCAGTGCCACGGTGCCGGTTTGCGGCACCACCAACAATGCGTTCGTCTTGGGAACGCCACAGCGCGGGATCGAGTTCGGAGGGTCGCCGAACAACGGCAATTTCGTCTGGTCCGCGGCGTTTGTTGACGGAACGAATTCGGCGTACGGGCTAAATACGGCGCTCGTTGCTCGCAACTCAAAAGATGTGTATCTGCACACATCGTACCAGTTTAACTTGGAGCGCGACCCGGAGAGCCGGCACGGGATTCAGGCTGCGGGAGCGACCGGCCCGCACGATCACACATCGATTCGAGTCGGCGCGTTTTATTACCACGGGACAAATCAACAGAATTTTGGCGGCAACCTGTACGGGTTTGGGGGCACAGTCAACGATCCTTTCTACCGCGTGGGAGCGGAACTGCGGTTCAGGTATCGCAGCAAGTTCGAACTGTATGGAGTCGGCCTGCACAGCCATGACAACAATCACCTGGTGAACACGGCGGCTGGAACCATCGGGAGCGGAACTGCGGTAACGTCCAGCGGCGGTTTCCTGGCCGGGAATTACTGGGTCTATCCCTGGCTGATCGCAACCCTGCGGTATGATTTCGTGAATTCCCCGTCGGACTTTGTCAACGGCGTCTCCGAATTCGACACCCGGAACCGGTTCAGTCCCGGCTACCAGATTCTGCTGCGCGCCAATATCAAGATCGTGGGCGAATACGAGCGTCACTGGGGAGTCCCATACACGAGTACATCCGGGAGCACTCTCTTCTATCGCCCGAACACGTTCCTGACGGGAATCGACTACGCATTCTAACCGGCGCGGGCAGCGCCAAGGATCTCTGGGACAAAATCCAGCGAAACAAGGGGGAATAATGAAACTACGTCTAATTGCGGTTCAAGCGGTAGCGGTGAGCGGTGCGGTCCTACTTCTGGCGGGCACAAGCCTGGCGGGAGATATCAAGGGCAGAGTGAGCGTGCAGGGGATCAAGTCGGCGGAAAACATCGCCGTGTACGTGGACGCCATTCCGGACAAGAAATTCGATGCGCCAACAACAAAGCCGGTGGTGGACCAAGCGAAAATGACGTTTATTCCGCACGTGACAGTTGTGCAGGTGGGAACGACGGTGGAGTTCCTGAACAGCGATCCGGTGGGCCACAACGTGTATTGGCCGAGCATCAGCGGCAACAAGAAGCTCACCCACAACATGGGAACCTGGCCGAAAGGGGAGAAGAAGAGCTTCCAGTTTAACGACGTTGGAGTGGCGGGATTGCTGTGCAACGTGCACCCCGAGATGAATGGATACATCGTTGTCTCCCCGACCCCCTATTTCGCGTTGACGGACAAGAGCGGGAACTACGAAATCAAGAACGTTCCACCGGGCAAGTACACGTTGAAGACCTGGAGCGAGGACGGAAAAGTCACCACGCAGCCCGTGGAAGTCGCAGCGGGAGCTGTCACTGCCGACTTGACGGTCAAGAAGTAAACACAAGAGATACGGAATCCGGAGCGAAGCAGGTGACGACCCGAACCAAACTCGTCGATTTGGAGTGGCTGGAGTCTAACTTTCCCTGCATGCAGGCATGTCCAGTGCACACGCAAGCCGGGCGGTACGTATCGTTCATTGCTCAGGGAAGGTATGAAGATGCCTACCGCTACGCCCGGGCTCCCAACCCTTTCGCATCCATTTGTGGCCGCGTGTGCGGGCATCCCTGCGAGCCTGCGTGCCGCCGCGGCGAGTTCGACATGCCCATCTCCATCCGTGCGCTGAAACGGTTTGTGACCGAGCGTCACGGGCCGGAGTCCAGGAACCCGATCGACGTTTTCGGCGGGAAGCCGGAACTGAAATATCCCGAGAAGGTGGCGGTCATCGGCTCCGGTCCCGCGGGCATGTCCGCTGCGCACGATCTGGCCCTGCTGGGATACCCAGTGACCGTCTTTGAGGCCGCGGCGGTGCCGGGCGGGATGATGCACCTGGGGATTCCAGAGTACCGCCTGCCACGCGACGTTTTACAGGCGCAGATCCGGGAAATCCTGGACCTGGGACCGCAATTGAAAATGAACATGCGGCTGGGGCGAGATTTCACGCTGGAAGACTTGCGGCGCCAGGGGTACAAAGCGGTGCTCATGGCGTTTGGATTGCACCGCAGCCGCGATCTAAACCTTCCCGGGCATGAACTGGACGGAGTAGTCAAGGGCATTGATTTTCTGCTGAACGTAAACCTGGGCTACCGGTTTGAGGTTGGCAAAAAGGTCGTCGTGATTGGAGGCGGGAACGTAGCCATCGACGTGGCGCGTTCGGCCATGCGCGAGCAGCAGCAAAAGCTTTTGACGGACATGGCCAGCGTTGTACTTCCCAATGAGTTGAGCTCGAGCGAAATGGACGTGGCCATGAAGGAGTTTATGGACGTCTCGCGAGCCGCGCTGCGGATGGGGGCGCGCGAAGTGCAATTGGTGTGCCTGGAATCGCGCGCGGAGATGCCGGCGTCGGAGGAAGAGATTGAAGAGGGAGTGCTGGAAGGAATGCCGCCTGCGGCCATCGCTGGGGCCGAAGCAGTTTGTGGGCAAGGACGGCAAACTGACCGGGTTGGAAGTGACGAAGTGCATTTCGGTGTTCGACGAGAACAAACGGTTCGATCCGAAGTTTGAGGCAGGCACGGAATTCGTGATTCCATGCGATACGGTGATCTTGGCGATTGGGCAGTCTTCCGATCTCTCTTTCCTGAAACCGGAGGACGGGATCGAAACCACGCGCCAGGGCACGCTGAAGATCAATCCGGCCACGTTGATGACCACCGCGCCGGGAATTTTCGCCGCGGGGGACATCGCCTTCGGACCCCGGTTGATTATCAACGCGGTTGCAGACGGCAAGAAGGCCGCAGAGGAGATCGACAAGTTCCTGCGCGGGCCAGAATGGAAGCCGAAAGACAAGTTCGTGCAGATTACGGTTCTCGACCATCACGCGATGGCCGCTCATTACGACGAATATTCGCGGCTGACGGTGCCTGCGCTGCCGATCGAGCGCCGCACGGGCGTGGCGGAGGTGGAAACCGGCTATACCGAGGAGCAGGCGCGAGCGGAAGCCAGCCGGTGTCTGCAGTGCTGGATCAATACGATCTTCGAGGGCAACGAGGCGAATGGGACGGAGTGCATTTTGTGCGGCGGGTGCGTGGATGTGTGCCCGGAGAATTGCCTGTCGCTGGTGCCGTTGAAGAATTTTGCTTTTACCGAAGAAGAGAAGGAAAGGCTAAGCAAGGAACGAGAACTACGCAGCGTGGATCTTCAGCACATTTCGCCGGAAGAACTGAACCAAGTGGAAGGATCGGTAATGGTTAAGGACGAGACGATTTGTATCCGTTGCGGGTTGTGCGCGGAGCGGTGCCCCGTCAGCACCATTTCCATGGAGGCTTTTGAAGTGTTCGACGACAACCCCGGCTCGCATCCCCACCAGGAGATTGTTCTTTAGCCATGAGCGACAGCAAGGAAAACGCCGCGGCGGAGAACCCATACGGCAAGCCGGTCGTTTCGCGAAGAGATTTTCTGAATGAGATCACCATGGGGGCACTCGGAGTCGCGGGGTTGGGCGGGGCGGCGCTGACCTACCAATATTTCTCCCCCAATGTGTTGTTCGAACCTGCAACGACGTTTCGCGCGGGAAATCCGGATCTGTATCCGGTGAACTCGGTCACGATCCTTCAGGACCAGCAGGTGTACATCGTGCGGACGCCGGCGGGATTTTTCGCGGTGTCGGCCGTCTGTACCCATCTCGGTTGCATCACCCAGTGGAAGCCGGAAGCGAACATCATTGCATGCCCGTGCCATGGCAGTAAGTTCCAGCCGGACGGAAAGAAAATCGAAGGGCCTGCGCCGCGGCCGCTGCCGCACTATTCGATCAGCTTGACCGCGGATGGAGATTTGCTGGTGGACAAGCTCCAAACGATTAAGCCCGATCAGGTACTGAGGGCCTGAGGAGGACTATGGCCACCACTTTCACTACCGCTCTTGAGAATCTGCGCAGCACGCGAGTGTGGAAGTCCATCTTCCGGCGCGGGCCGGCCATCACCAATCGGACGCGAAGCCTGGCGGTGTTCGGCAACCTGTTTCTGCACTGGCTACCGGTGAAGGTGCGAGAGAAGTCTTTGCGCGTGCGCGCCGCGTATTACCTGGGTTCGCTGTCGCTCCTGCTCTTCATCCTTTTGGTGGTGACCGGAGTATTGCTGATGTTCTATTACCATCCGGCGGCGCCACAGGCTTACCACGACATGAAGGACTTGCGATTTGTGGTGTCGAATGGAGTGTTTCTGCGAAACATGCACCGGATCGGGGCGCACCTGATGGTGTTGCTGGTGTTTTGGCACATGTTCCACGTGTTTTACCGCGGCGGATACAAGCCGCCGCACGAGTTCAACTGGGTGGTGGGCGTCATTCTGCTGCTGCTCACGCTGTTCCTCAGTTATACGGGATACCTGCTGCCGTGGGACCAGTTGGCATTCTGGGCGGTGACGGTGGGAACGAACATCATTTCCGCGATGCCATTCATCGGGAATAAGGTGCGTTTCGTGGCCCTCGGCGGGAACATCGTTGGCGAAAACGCATTGCTGCGCTTTTACGTGCTGCACGTAGTGATTCTCCCGTTGCTCGCATTCCTGTTTATCGGCGTGCATTTCTGGCGCGTGCAGAAGGATGGCGGTCTGACGGTACGGTCAAAAGACGATGATCGGAAAAAACTAAAATCGAATCGGGATTCAGCTCGGACGCGAAGAAGGAACCGCGCCGGATCGTTTTCATCACGCGGAACACGTCCGCGAAGGTGACAGATGAGCGTGGACCGAAGCTGATGGCTTATCCGCACCTGCTGGTCCGGGAAGCCATCGTCTTCGAAGTTCTGATTATCGCGATGGTTCTGATTGCGCTGTTCTGGGATGCGCCGCTCGAGCAACTCGCCAACCCGTTGTTGACGCCGAACCCGGCAAAAGCTCCGTGGTATTTCCTGGGGTTGCAGGAATTGCTGCACTTTTTTCCGCCATTTGTTGCGGGGATCTTGATTCCCACGCTGGTTTTGCTGGCGCTGATCGTTATTCCTTATTTCCATGTGAACGTGGAAGGGAAACCGCTTTGGGGGGAGCACGGTTCGAGGCGTGCGGGAATTGTGATCGGAGTGGTGATTGCCCTGCTCGTTCTGCTGGTGGCGGTGGATGCGTGGACGATTATCGTCCCAACGGTGCTGGTGGCCGCGCTGCTGCTGGCGTCTTATCAATCCAAAGCGACAAGTGGACGGATGGGAGCGCTCCGCACGAAGCCACTTTCCTGGTGGGTCATGACGTGGTTCATCGCCACGGCCGTTTGCTTAACGGTGGTCGGAACATTTTTCCGCGGACCGGGCTGGTCCTGGGTATGGCCCTGGGGGACGCATGCCGGCTGAGGAGATGGGTAAGTTGTCGGAGAAACTGCGGCTTACCTTCGCGGTATCCACTGTGGTCTGCGTGCTGGTGTTGGCGATTTCGCCCGTCAAGGATTTCCGGGCGGAGTGGAAGCAGTATAAGCGTTCGTTCGTGAAGTACGCACAGGGACGGCCGGACACGAAGAAATTGCTGGCCGATTACAGGCCAAACATTGATCAGGTGTGGCTGCCGGGAATGAAGGTGACCGACCGCTGCACGACGTGTCACCAGGGCATTGCGCAATCGAGCTTGGCGGACGCATCCGTGCCACAACCGTTCCGCGCGCACCCGCCGATTCCGCACGATGCGCGGGACTGGGGCTGCACGATTTGCCACCGCGGACAGGGGCCGGCGACGGAAGTCGCCGAGGCGCATGAGACTACGCTTGCGTGGGAGCAGCCGATTTTGCCGGCCCATTTTTTGCAGGCTTCCTGCGGGAGTTGCCACCAGGCGGATCTTAAGGAGACTCCACAGCTTGCGCGAGGTCGTGAACTTCTCGCGCGATTAAATTGCCAGGGTTGCCACAAATTGAACAATGTGGACCGTCCGATGCTGGGACCGGATCTTTCGAGCGTTGGATATAAGGTCACGCGCGAGTGGATTTACAAGTGGTTGAAGGAGCCGCGCACGCGTTCTCGACAAAGACGGAAACGTGACGGTGAACGGCTATGAAAACGGCGACGAATCGCGCATGCCGAAATTCCGGCTGAAGGAGGAGGAGATTCAGGCGCTTTCCGCGTTCCTTAGCGCGCAGAAGGCCAAGCCGATCGAGACGTACAAGATCAATCCGGCGGTTGTGGCGGCATGGAGCAAGAAGCCGGACCTGATTTCCCAGGGAGAAGTGCGGTTCCGGCAAATGATGTGCACCACGTGCCATCCGCTGGCGGTGACGCGCGGCGGGGAAACGAAACTGATTGGCGGGAACATCGGGCCGGAACTGACGAAGGTGGGAAGCAAGGTCAGCGAAGAATGGCTGGTGGCGTGGTTGCGCGAACCCGCAGGCTTATTTGGCGCACAACGAACATGCCGCGGTACGGCTGGAGCGATGAGGACCTATACAAGGTTTCGCAGTATGTGATGAACAAGCTGACGGATTCGGATCTGCTGGCGAATATGCCGCAGCTCGGCGCGGCCAGCGATGCGGAGGTGACAACACGGGAAGCGGCTGTTCTCGGAGAAGGGCTGCGCGAGCTGCCACTCGCTGAATGGAGCCGGGACGCAGAAAGACTTTGGGCCGGATCTGACGGCGCTGGGCGCGAAGAATGCCTCGGAGCTGGAATTCGGCAAAGCGAAAATCGAGCACAACCTTGTCTCCTACATTCAAGCGAAGTTGCAGGACCCGCTGGCCGTGAATCCGGCGGCGCGCATGCCGCAATACAGCTGGAATCAGGCGGATCTGGACGCGGTGACCACGGCGTTGCTGAGCCAGACGGGACCAGCGCCGACCAGCGCGCTGCAACACCTGGTGGTGGCGAAGAAAGACGCGTCGTTCCAGGCGGTGGGCGCGTTCGCGGAAGTGTACGAGCGCTACAAATGCTACGCCTGCCATCGATTCAATGGCTATGGCGGAACGCTTGCGCCGGACCTTTCCTACGAAGGCAGCCGGGCACAGAAGAAATGGATCGCGGATTTCCTGAAGAATCCGCAGACCATCCGGCCCGACGTTGATTTTGCGCATGCCGCAATTCAACATGCCGGACAAGGATGCGGCGATTGCGGCGGAGTACTTGTCGATGGCGGTGCAGAAACCCGATGTCGATCCGGAGAGCGTGGACGCTGCGGCAGTTCACGCCGGCGATGGTATCCATGGGCAAGCAACTTGTACGAAGTGAAATATCAATGCCAGTCCTGCCACACGATTGGCGCGACCGGCGGGTACGTGGGTCCGAACCTGAACAACGCCGGAAACTGGCTGACGCCGGCATGGATCGAGGCGTGGCTGCGCAATCCGCAAGCCCTGCAAGCCGGACACGATCGAGCCGCGGCGCAATTTCACGGAGGAAGAGATACGGGCGCTGACGGCGTACCTGATGACGCTGCGCGCAGGAATCAAGCCGCAGACTGGCGAAGAGCGCGGCGAATGCTCACGTGATCGCGCAGGGAGCGGGCCGATGAAAGCTAAACTCCTGTTGGTCGCGCTTCTGTTGTGCAGCGTGCTTTGCGTGCTGGCGCTTTCACGGGTGCAAGAAAACGGCAGCGGTGGTGAAGCCGGATGAGGCGTTTGGCGCGTACGACACAGAGCCCGATTGGAACGACAGCACGAAACTGATGAAACTCGATTACCAGGAATCGCAGGGCAAGCGCGTCTTCTACCAATACTGTGTGTGGTGCCACGCGGATGCCAGTCCGGCGGGCCCGTCAAACCGCAGCAACGTGACTCCCGATGCCGCCGCTGATGAACGACGGGGAAAAACTGAACGGCGAAAGCGACGAGTACATGCAGAACATCATCACCCTTGGCGGAAGCGCGTTGGGGAAATCGGCGATGATGCCGCCTTACGGAAAGACTCTGAGCGCCGAGGAGATCAAAGCGGTGATCGCGTTTACGCGCGCGATCGCACAGCCGGCCTACCAGAAGCCGGGACGGCCGGGGTCGCAGTACACGACCAAGCAGTGAATGCTAAGATCAGGGGATGAAAACAATGCGCTCAAGCGCATGGAGCTGTGTGCTCAAATTTGTGTGGATAGCTGTCCTGAGTAGCGGGTGTGCAATTCATGCCGCGGCCCAGGTGAGCCCGAATGAAATCCTAGATCCGCAACTGAAAGCACTCGAGAAGGAGTACTTCGCCCAGCTGAAGACCATCAATCAGGAGATTGCGAAGAGCAAGTTTTCCGTTTCCCTTCAATCTCAATCGCGTGGTCGGGCTGGATCCTGCTCAGCAGATCGAAGCTGACACGCGCGGGTTGGAGTTCAGACGTTTTAAAGACCGCGTGACCCTCAAAGCTACGGGAAATTACAACGCGGCGTATGACTCGAAGAAGTTCACGCGGAACGAACGAGCAGCACGCACGTTCCGCGATGTGATTCTTCCGATGCTTCAAAGTCATTACGCGGAATATTCCGCCCGGACGTGGACTGCGACTCCATTGGATTTGAGGTGGCGTTCCACGTGCTCGATGCCGAAAAGAGCTATGACTACGAGGGAAATGAGATCCTGGTGGTCGTGCTGGACCGCAAGGACGCGTTCCAGATGGTGCTGGAGAAGGACGACAACGCGCGACAGGAGATTCTGAATCGATCGCTGGTTTATCTTGGAGGGACAGGAGTACGGGCTGTCCCTGCTGGATCGCGATCCCATGGTCGTAGACACGCAGGCGCGCTCGAAATCCACCAAGATTGACGCGACATCAACAGCGAGCTTCTTCGAGTTCGGCGAGCCGGTTGATTCGCAGCAATCCGAATCTGTTGCCATCAGCAGCGGGAGGAATCCCGCGGATTCCCTGCGTGGACCGCGCCAAAGGTCGATTTGTCGCAGTCCAAACCGGCGGTGACAGCGGCCGATGCCGAAAAGCTGCAGACTCAGTACCAGGCATCAACTCGACGCACTTTCGAAGGCGGGGCAGGCAAAATTTGGCTTTGTGGATTACGATCCGCCGACTTTCGTGGTTGTCAGCAAGCAGATGGTGCTGCAGATGACGATGAAGAATACGACGCGCTATGATCCGGAGAAAATTCGCTGTACAAACGTGCTGCACTGACATTTGACCTGTTCTGTGGCCCCAAAAATGAAGGACGTGTTGGAAGGAATTCCCAGCGACGTGCCGGTGGATTATTACGATTTCTCCGTGGTGAATTCTCTCGTTTCCAGCTCGGGCGGCAAGGAGCGGT
>CAVTFW010000013.1:0-350512 GCA_963734105.1 Candidatus Acidiferrales bacterium
TAGACTGCATCTCGGTGCGCAGTCTATCTATCGCGTTACGAGTCCGCCTGGCCGGGAGCGGAGCAATCTATGAACCGGATGGCTGCCCCGTTTGGTGTTTTGTTTTCACGCCTACTTCCCTCCGCACGAGACTCATGGGCGTGGCTGAGCTTAGCACCGTGGCTTACTCTCCGCCTTGGAAGCGCGCTTTGGTGAAGGCCCGGCGCCTGCGCCTTCCTGCTGTTCTCGCGAGCGCGTTACTTCTGCTGTTTATGGTTCCTGCGAGCGCACTCGCCCAGCAACAGACTGCCGCGCCCGGGATTAACAGGCGCTCCCTGCCAAATGCATCTCTACCCAATTCAGACCCGCAGAATTCGACGCAGCAAACATCCCTTGAGGAAGGGTCCGCGAGCGTCGCAGGCACCGTGCTGGACGTGAGCGGAGCCGCGGTACCCGGCGCCGAGGTGAGCTTGACGCAGGAGGACGGAACACAATTGCAGACCATGGCGTCCGAGGCGAACGGCGATTTTTGTTTTACAAAGATTCCTCCCGGCCCCTACCTCGTGACCGTCAGCGCTACGGGTTTTGCACTCTTTACATCCGCGGAGTTCGTCGTCACGGTGCGGCAGGCCTATGAGGTTCCTAACGTCTCACTCTCCATTGCGACGGCAAACATGGAGCTCACGGTTCGTCCCACCGAGCTGATCGCCGCAGAGCAGATAAGAGCGGAAGAGAAGCAGCGTTTGGTTGGCGTTTTCCCAAACTTTTATACAAGCTACGTTTATGACGCCGCCCCGCTCACTGCGAAACAGAAATTTTCGCTCGCTACGCGGGGCACATTCGATCCGGTTGCAATGATCGGCGTCGCCTTCGCGGCCGGTATAGAGCAGGCGAAGAACTCCTATGCCGGGTACGGGCAAGGTGCCGAGGGATACAGCAAACGTTTTGCAGCGAAGTTTGCCGACGGACGCAGCAGTGACTTCCTGACTCATGCGGTATTCCCCGTGCTCCTGCACCAGGATCCGCGCTATTACTACCAGGGCTCCGGCTCCTTTAAGTCGCGCCTTGCGCATGCGGTCGGCTCCGCCTTTGTCGCCCGAAGCGATAGCGGCCATACTGTTCCCAATTATTCTTATATGCTTGCCGACCTGTGCTCGGGAGCGCTGTCCAATCTGTACTATCCCCAAGCGAATCGGGGAGCGCACCTTGTCTTCACCAATGCTGCTGTTGGCCTCGCCGGACGAGTGGGTACCAATTTAATCCGTGAATTCCTGTCGAAGCGCGTGACGACGAACGTGCCGGGCGAGGGAAGACCATGAACGTGGTTGCTCCGTAGGGACGCCAACGCGCACCAAAACCGTCTCCTGCCACTAGACACTACGAATCCCCAGTGCTGCTCTCTCCCTCGAATCGAGGACGCCGCAGGCGAACACCACAACGTTCAGAGCCAAGCCCCTACTGAAGCTAGAGTTTGAATTGCGTGAGTTTTGCGAAGTGGCGCGCTCTGGCGTGTATCTCCGACTTTTTCAGCGTAGAGGAGGCGGTCCAGGCCGAAGCGCTCGACGGCGAAGCTGCCGAGGACGGAGCCGTAGACCATGGCGCGGCGAAGGGCCGCGTCGCTGGTGCTTCCCTCGCTGGCGAGGTAGCCCATGAAGCCGCCGGCGAAGCTGTCGCCGGCGCCGGTGGGGTCGTGGGGTTCTTCGAGGGGGAACGCGGGGACGCAGAAGACGCCGTGTTTGTCGACGAGCATGGCGCCGTATTCGCCGCGCTTCACGACGAGGGTGGAGGGCCCCATTTTGAAAATGTGGCGGGCGGCGCGCAGGAGGTTGTGTTCGCTGGAGAGTTGGCGGGTTTCGGAGTCGTTGATCATCAGGATGTCGACGTGTTTGAGGGTTTCGCGCAGCTCGGCGTTGGTGCGCTCGATCCAGTAGTTCATGGTGTCCATGGCGGCGAGCTTGGGAGTGCCGTTGACCTGGTGTAGGACGTCGCGCTGGAGGTCGGGGGCGATGTTGGCAAGGAAGACGTATTTGGAGTTGCGATATTTTTCCGGGAGGCGCGGCTTGAATTCAGCGAAGACGTTGAGGTCGGTGGCGAGGGTGACGCGCTCGTTCAGGTTTTCGGAATAGCGGCCCGGCCCAGAAGAAACATTTGCCGGGGGCGCGCTCGAGGCCTTCGATGTCGATGGAGCGCTTGCGGAAAATGGCTTCGTCTTTCGAGTGAAAGTCATCGCCGACGATGGCGACGAGATTGACGTGGGTGAAGAAAGCGGCGGAGACGGCGAAGTAGGTGGCGGCGCCGCCGAGAGTGCGGTCGACTTTTCCGTAGGGGCTTTCGAGAGCGTCATAGGCTACGGAACCGACGACGAGTAAGGACATGGGATGCTTTCTGGCCGGTCTAAAGACCGGCCGCTAGCATGAGGCGTTCTGTCGCGACTCGAACCGACGACTAGTTGGGACACGGGCATCTCCTAGGAAATGTATTTGCCGATGATGGCGGCGAGATTCTTTTTGGTTTTTGCGGGAACTACTTTGGGATCTGTGAGGATGGCATGTTTGAGGGCGCTGGCGCATTTGCATTGGCGCTCGGCGGGAAGCGCTTTGATGGTTTCGCGAAGAACGTTTTGGGCATTGTTGGCGTTCTGGTTGAGGGTGGCAATGATGGCGGCGACGGTCACGGAGTCGTGATCGGGGTGCCAGCAATCGTAGTCCGTGATCATGGCGATGGTGGAGTAGCAGATTTCGGCTTCGCGGGCGAGCTTGGCTTCGGTGACGTTGGTCATGCCGATAACGTCGAATTTCATGGCGCGGTGGAAGTGGGCTTCGGCGAGGGTGGAGAATTGCGGGCCTTCCATGCAGATGTAGGTGCCCTTTTCGTGGACGGGCACATTCAGCGGAGCGGCAGGCGTCGCCGAGAACAGCGGAGAGTTGCGGGCAGGTGGGCTTGTCGAAGGTTACGTGCGCGACAATGCCATTGCCGAAGAACGTGGATTTGCGGCCCTTGGTGCTGTCGAAGAATTGGTCTGGGATCAGAAATTCGCCGGGGCGCAAATTTTCCTGGAGAGAACCGACGGCGCTGACGGAGATGATGCGCTGGACGCCGAGGAGCTTCATGGCGTAGATGTTGGCGCGGAAATTCAGCTCGGTGGGAAGGATGCGGTGGCCGCGGCCGTGGCGGGCGAGAAAGGCGACGCGCTTCCCTTCCAGTGTACCGAGGATGAAGGCGTCGGAGGGATCGCCGAACGGCGTTTTGACGCGAATCTCGCGGGTGTTGGTCAGGCCGGTCATGGAGTAGAGGCCGCTGCCGCCGATTACGCCGATCTCGGCGGTCGGAGCTTTGGTCCGCGCAGTCTTGGCCCTTTGCTTTTTTCCGGCTCGGCATTCGTGTTTCTCCCGGGAGTTAGCGGTTCAGATCGACCGGCTCGATTTCGATTTTTCCGTCGCGCTCCAGCAAAGTGGCGGCGGCGATATCGGGATCGTGGCCGAAGACGACGATCCAGCCGCCGGCGACCATGCGAGGAATCCATGGCCGCTTGGTCTCGAGCGTCTGAAGAGGATACAGGTCGTAGGCCATGATCCAGGGCAAAGGAATATGGTGCCGCGTGGGTAGCAAATCTGCAACAAAGGCGAGAGTCTTGGTGCCGCCAGTGATAATGACTGCCTGGATGTCCGCATTGTGGCCGGGGATGCGAGCGACGGAGATGCCGGGGAGGATTTCGGAGTCGCCTTCAACGAGGTCCCAGAGGCCTTCGTTGGAAATGGGGGCAAAGTTTTCCGGGAAGTAGCTCGCGCGGTCACGTTCGGTGGGATTCATGGCGTGATCGAGTTCGTTGCGCTGGACGACGTAGCGAGCGCGGCGGAAAGGTGGGGCGAGGGTGATTTTCGAAGATGCGGGTGTTGCCGCCGGAATGGTCGAAATGGAGATGAGTGTTGATGACGAGATCGATCTGGTCTGGGTGGACGCCAAAGCGGGCGAGCGAATCGATGAGGGGATCGCCATCCTGGACGGCGTAGATGGCGCGCTGCTTGGCGATCCCATTTCGTTCCGTTGCCTGTTTCGACGATGATGTTTTTTCCGTGGGCGCGAACCAGCAAGGAGTTGGCGCGCATGCGGATGCGGTTTTTTTCGTCGGGAGGGGATTTTTTCTCCCAGAGGACCTTGGGGACGACGCCGAACATGGCACCGCCATCGAGGCGGAAGTGTGCCGCCGTCGAGATAGTGAATTTCGATGTCGCCGAAATGCATGGTTGGGCGGGGTCCTCAGAAGAAGAGTTTGTCGCCGATCGAGTTTAGCAAACATTGTCATGCTGTCGTCCCGAGCTTCCCGTGGGGCCGACGGAGTTCAAGCGAAACAAATTGCAGGCATCTGGAGTTGAGATCCTTCGGGCCGCAAGCGGCGCGGCCCTCAGCATGAAAGGGCGGGGGGTGGACGAACGGGTGGGTCGAGATGCGGTTGAGTTGGCGGTCCGCCTCGGAAGGCGGACCCTACAAGAGTTAAGAGAAGCCCAAGAACACAGGCTAAAGCCGATGCTACGTAACCGAAGAGCTCAGCCAGGAATGGCTGTGCCACGCCTAGGGGGTGAAGTTGGCGCGGTGTAGGAGTTCGGAGACGGCGGAGAAAGGGTCTTTTTTGCGGGCGGCGACGGCGGCGGCTAGATCGCGGAGGCGGGCTTCGCCGTCTTTGCCGCCGAGAACTTTTTCGAGGAGGCGGGATTCGAGCATTTCGATGAGGCGGTTCTGCCAGTGGTCGATGTGTTTTTGTTGGCGCTGGCCGCTGGATTCGAAATGTTTGCGAAATTTTTCGATGGTGGCGGCAAGCTCGTCGATGCCGCGATTTTCGGTGGCGACGGTGCGGATCACCGGAGGATGCCAGCCATCGCGAGGCATGACGAGGGAGAGCATGGCGTGAAGCTGCTCTTCGAGGCGGTCGGCGCCTTCGCGGTCGGATTTGTTGAGGACGAAGATGTCGCCAATTTCCATCAGGCCGGCTTTCATGTTCTGGATGTCGTCACCGAGGCCCGGGACGAGCATCACCAGGACGCAGTCGGCGAGGCGGACGATGTCGATTTCGTCCTGACCGACACCAACGGTTTCGATGAGGACTTGGCGCTTGCCCGCGGCGTCGAGGAGGAGGGCGACTTCGGCAGTGGAGCGCGCCAGACCGCCGAGGAAGCCGCGGGTGGCCATGGAGCGGATGAACATGCCTGCGTCGCCGGCGTGGCCCTGCATGCGGATGCGGTCGCCGAGAATCGCGCCGCCGGAATAGGGGCTAGTCGGATCGACGGCGACGACGCCGACGGGTTCGTGGCGTTTGCGGTGAACCGCGGCGAGCCGATCGACGAGCGTGCTTTTGCCGGTTCCGGGAGCGCCGGTGACGCCGGTGAGATACGCCTGGCCGGTGTGGGGAAAAAGCTGTTTGAGCAATTCTTCGGATTCCGCCGAATGGTTTTCAATGGCGGTGATGGCGCGGGAAATGGCGCGCACGTCGCCGGCGAGGACTTTGGCGGCCCAGTCGTCGACGGAGAGAGTCATTGCGCAGGTGAACCTTGTCGAAGAAGAGCAGGCGGAGCGGCGGCATGCTCTACTTGATGCTATTTCTTGCCGAGGAGTTGGCGCGCAATGACCAGGCGCTGAATTTCGCTGGTGCCCTCGCCGATGGTGCAGAGCTTCACGTCGCGGTAAAACTTTTCGGCGGGATAGTCCTTGATGAAGCCGTAGCCGCCGTGGACCTGTACGCACTCGTTGGCGACGCGGACGGCGACTTCGCTGGCGAAGAGCTTGGCCATGCTGGATTCGCGGGTGAAGCGGACGTTTTTCTGATCGGCGAGCCAGGCGGCTTGATAGACGAGCAGCCGCGCGGCTTCGACTTCAGTGGCCATGTCCGCGAGCTTGAACTGGATGGCCTGAAATTCGCTGATGGCCTTGCCGAATTGCTTGCGCTGCTTGGCGTAGCGCGTGGCGGCTTCGAGCGCGCCCTGGGCCATGCCGAGCGCCGAGAGCGGCGATGGAAATGCGGCCGCCATCGAGAATTTTCAGGCTGCCGATGAAGCCTTCGCCCAAGGGGCCGAGGAGCTGAGCGGCGGGAATGCGGCAGTCGGTGAAGATGACTTCGGAGGTGTCGCTGGCGCGCATGCCGAGCTTGTTTTCTTTTTTGCCGGGGCGGAAGCCGGGAGTTCCCTTCTCGAGGATGAAGGCGCTGATGCCGTGGGAATCCTTGGATTTGTCGGTGACGGCCATGGCGACGCAGATGTCGGCGTAGGTGCCGTTGGTGGTGAAGGTCTTGGAGCCGTTGAGGAGCCAGTCGTCGCCGTCGCGGATCGCGGTGGTGCGGGTGCCACCGGCGTCGGAGCCGGCTTCGGGTTCGGTGAGGGACCAGGCGCCTAGCTTTTTTCCCTGGGCGAGGGGGACGAGATATTTTTTCTTCTGCTCTTCGGTGCCGAATTTATAGATGTGATTGCTGCAGAGCGAATTGTGGGCAGCGACGAAGAGGCCGACGGAGCCGTCCACGCGGGAGAGCTCTTCGATGACCGTGGCGTATTCGATGTAGCCCAGGCCCGCGCCGCCGTACTCTTCGGGAAAGATCACACCGAGGAGGCCCATTTCGGCGAGCTTGGGAAGAAGTTCGGTGGGAAAGTGGGAGACTTCGTCCCATTCCATGACGTGGGGAGCGATTTCGCCTTCGGCGAATTCGCGGACGGATTTGCGGAGGTGCTTTTGTTCGTCGGTGAAGGTGAAATCCACGGGTGCCTCGCCTGCTGGTATCGCCTATACTCAACAAAAGTTTATCTTATGCCGGTGATTTGCGCATCGTTGCAATGCCGGGCCGCTACCCGTCGTGTGACGCTGAGATCCATTGGCCTCGCCCCGACGTGATCGGGATTATCGCGAAGCGCGAGACCTTGGGATGACACGCGCTCTCAACTTGAATGCGGGCGGAGACGGCTACCAGCCGACGGGGTAGCCGTTCTTTTTGTTTTGCTCGTCGAGCCAGGTTTTCAGCGGGGCGAAGTAATCGGCCATGGCGGAGGCGTCCATTTGTTTTGGCCGGTGAGGACTTCCAGCGCGTCGGGCCAGGGCTTGCTTTGCCCCAGGGAGAGCATCTTGTTCAGCTTCTCGCCGGCAGCTTTGTTGCCGTAGATGGAGCAGCGGTGCAGCGGACCATCGACGCCGGCGGTTTTGCAGAGTGCGCGGTGAAACTGGAATTGATAAATGCGCGCCAGGAAATAGCGGGCGTAGGGAACGTTCGCGGGCACGTGATATTTCGCGCCGGGATCGAAATCGGCTTCGGAGCGCGCGACAGGCGGCGCGACTCCCTGATATTTCAGGCGCAGGTCCCACCAGGCCTTGTTGTAATCATCGGGCTTGACCTGGCCGGAGAACACTTCCCAGCGCCATTTGTCGATCAGCAGGCCGAAGGGAAGAAATGCGACTTTTTCGAGGGCCTTGTTGCAGAAGGTAGTCCGATGTCGCCCGAGGCCGGCGGAACCGTATCGATCAGGCCGATCTTGCTTCAGATATTCCGGGCGTGACGGAGAGGGCGATGGTGTCGCCAACAGCTTCATGGAAACCGTCGTTGGCGCTGCCCTGGAAGAGTAGGCGGCTGAGTGTCATAGGCGCGCTGATAGAAATTGTGGCCGAGTTCGTGGTGAATGGTCCGAAAATCTTCTTCGGTGATCTGGATGCACATTTTGACGCGCAGGTCGTCCTTGGAATCGACGTCCCAGGCGCTGGCGTGGCAGACCACTTCGCGGTCGGCAGGCTTGGTGAACAGGGAGCGCTCCCAAAAAGTTTGCGGGAGAGGAGGAAAACCAAGCGAGGTGAAGAAATTTTCGCCGTATTTGACCATGCCCTTGGGATCGGTCTTGCGTTCGACAAGGATTTTGGTGAGGTCGAAGCTTTGGGGCGGCTTGGGAGAATCCATCAAGTCGTAGACGTTGTTCCATTCCTGCGCCCAGATATTGCCGAGCAGGTGGGCGGGAATGGGGCCGTTCGGCGGGACGACGTCTTTGCCATACTTTTTCGCGAGCTGCCCGCGCACGTAGGCGTGGAGAGAAAGATAGAGCGGACGCAGTTGTTCCCAAAGGCGATCCATGTCTTGCGCGAATTGGTCGGGAGGCATGTCGTAGTTGCGAGCGCCAGAGAACGCCCGACGTCGGGGTAGCCGAGCTGCGCGCGCGCCTTCATCGCCGAGTTCAACCATGCGGGTGTAGCGCTGGCGCATGGGAGCGCCAACGGCGTGCCAGCCCAGCCAGGCGCGTTCGAGTTCTTCGGGATCGCGGCTGGTGGCCATCAGTTTTCCGATCGCCGTGACGTCCAGGCAGGGCTTGTTGGCGCCATCGGGGCACCACTTCCCTTTTCCGTAGTCGCCATCGAGCGAAGACTACGATTTGCGCGAGCTCCTTTTGCAGCTTCGGATCGTCGCGGCGCGGGGAAACCGGCGGCAAGTTCCAGGAGACAGTCGTTTCCGCGCGAGTTCGGGCGAAAGTGCCACGTGATCGAAGCGGTGGGCTTGCTTGGCGTATTGCGTGGCGAGCGTGTTGGCCTCTTCACCGGCGTCGGCGGCGATCTGCTCGGTGTCGACGGTGATGAAATTTTGCTGGACCCAAGCAGCGCGGCCAGCCTTGATGCCCAGGTCGAAGAGGCGCTGCTCGGCGTCTTCAATGAATTTCTTCGCTTCTTCCGGCGTCGGCGGAGGAGCCGTGGCTGGCGACTGCGGCCTGGCGACGCCGGCGGAAATACCGGAGCACAAGAATGCCACTGCCATCCATTTCCATATTCTTTTCATCGAAGGTTCTCCTGGTAATCGTTCGGCACAGCACAACGGGATCAATTGTAAATTCGCGAATCGAGGCTTCAGAAATTCCTAGGCGCTGCGGACGTGCTTCTTTTCCGCGAGGGTGCGCAACTCGGTTAGGGCACGGTCCATCCCGGCGCGGTCCACGTTCCAGTGGGTCACCAGGCGGGCGGAATAGGGTGAGGTGTCTTGCGCCCAGACGCCCTTTGCGTGGAGGGCGTCGCAGAGTTCGACGGCGGTCATGCCGGTGGCCTTGCAATCGAAGATGACAATGTTGCTGCGGACGCCGGCGGGATCGATCTTCATGCCCGGAATCTTGGCGATGCCCTCGGCGAGATGCTTGGCATTTTCGTGATCTTCGTGGAGTCGCGCCGGAGATTTTTCGAGGGCGATCAGGCCCGCAGCCGCGATTACGCCGACCTGGCGCATGCCGCCGCCGAACATTTTGCGGTAGACGCGCGCACGTCCGATGAATTCGCGCGAACCGACAATCATGGAGCCGACGGGCGCGCCGAGGCCCTTCGAGAGGCAGAACATCACGGAATCGCATTTGCGGGTCATGTGTGCGACGTCTTCGCTTGAGCGCAGCGGCGGCGTTGAAGATGCGCGCGCCATCGAGATGAACTTTCAGGCCCATGGCGTGCGCGTTTTCGCAAATCTCGTGGACGCGCTCGGTGGGATAGACGGTGCCGCCTGCCATGTTGCTGGTGTTTTCGAGGCAGACGAGCGCGGTCTGCGAGTCGTAATAGATTTTCGGGCGGATGGCGGCGTGGATCTGTTCCCAGGTGAGGATGCCGTCCGTCGCCGCCGCGAACCGCGCGGGGCATGCAGCCGGCGATGGCGGACATGGAAGCGAGTTCGTAGAGATTGACGTGGCTGCGTTCTTCGCAGATGACTTCGTTGCCGTGATGCGTCCAGATTTTGATGGCGATGAGGTTGCCCATGCAGCCGGTGGGAACGAAGAGGGCGGCTTCCTTGCCGAAGATTTCGGCGGCGCGCTTTTGAAGGAGATTGACGGTGGGGTCTTCGCCGTAGACGTCGTCGCCGACTTCGGCAGCGGCCATGGCACGGCGCATCTCCTCGCTGGGGCGGGTGACGGTGTCGCTGCGGAGGTCCACAATGCCGTCGATGGGCGAGACATGATCCGGATCGACCAGTTGATTTCCTTTTGCGACTGTGTAGGACATTTTGTTCTCCACGCAAAAACGCCCGCCTCAGAAGGCGGCCGCTACAAAAGCTCTGGAAACATCCGTAGAATACCGGCCTTTAACGGAGCAGTTCCACCAGGACCTCGTTGGAGACGCTCAATTTCGCGGGGGCCAGGCGCAGGAAGTCGCCGTCACGTTCCACCATTCCGTTGGTGGCGAGGCGACCGATTTTCTCCTGCATGTCGATGCCGTACTGGCGCTCGATGCGCGCGAGGTCGATGCCCGCGAGTTGACGCAAGCCCAGGAAAAATTCCTCTTCTAGCGCTAGTTCTCGAGTAACCGGCTGGACGCTTTCGATGGCGGGCTTGCCTGCGGCAATGGCGGAGACGTAGGCTGCGGCGTCATGCATGTTTGCCCAGCGTTGTTTGCCGGAGAAGGAGTGCGCGCCCGCGCCAAAGCCGAGATAGGGCTCGCGGCGCCAGTATTTCAAGTTGTGTTTCGAAACGAAGCCCGGCTTGGCCCAATTGGAAATTTCGTACTGCTCGTAGCCGGCGGCTTTCAGCTCGCCTTGCGCCAGTTCGTAGAAGTCGGCCATGGCCTCTTCGCTGGGGAGTGCCGCGGCGCTATAGCGGGTGCCATGCTGAAGAACTTCCAGGCCGAGGCGCGAGCCTCCGTCGATCTCCATCATGTAGACGGAGATGTGCTCGGGAGAAAGGGCGATGGATTCCGCGAGGGAATGGCGCCAGGAATCGGCGGTCTGCTTCGGAAGGCCGGCGATCAGATCGAAGCTGATGTTGCGAATGCCTGCGTTGCGAAGCATGGGAACGGCTTTGTAGATGTCGGCACTGCGGTGCAGCCGGCCGGCAGCTATTAATTCCGAATCGACGAAGGATTGCGAGCCGAAACTGATGCGGTCGATTCCCGCAGAGATCCATTGGCGCGCTTTTTCAGGTTCGATGGTTTCGGGGTCGGTTTCGAGCGTTACTTCTTCCCACGAACAGGGGAAGTATTCGCGGAGCGTAGAAAGGAGTGAGGCGAGGAGCGCGGGGTCGAGGAGACTGGGCGTGCCGCCGCCGATGTAGACGGTGTTGACGGTGTCGTAAGGAAGCTCCGTGCGGCGGAGTGATTGCCAGTCGAATCCGGTTGGCCGATGGACACCGGCGGCGCGATAGAGTTCGCGCGCATTGGCGATTTCGCGGCGGATGGAGTGGACGTAAGGAGCGAAGCGGTCCGAGGAGACGACGCCGGTGTGAAAATTGCAGTAGGTGCACTTGGTCTGACAGAAGGGCACCTGGATGTATACGCCGAGATTGGGCATCAATTTAGACTTTAGCATAGTGGGGGAGGGCGCTGGACGATGCCGGGATTCGAGGGAGGAGCAGAAGAGAAAGTCTTACCACAGAGGTAGCAGAGGAGCCGCAGAGGAAACGGAGAGTTGAGAGATGAGAGTTGTGGGGAGAGTTCAAGAGTGAAAAAGTTAGGCAGGAAGCCGGTTGAATTTATTCGTTGCGGTGGGGAACCCTAGAGCCCACGTGCAACATCGGCCCGTGGGGCACCCGAGGGTCATGGAGTTGGAATGGATGGGTTGAGGTGCGGTTGAGTTGGCGGTCCGCCTCGGAAGGCGGACCCTACAAGAGTGAGAACCTATCAGGGTTGGGGTTCGGGCGGTTTGGGGAGATCGGGGATTTTGGCGATGGCGTCGGGTGCTAGGGGTTTGAGTTGGAGTTGTTCGGTGAGGAAGGCGATGCGGTCACGGCGGGCTTCGGCGTTTAGGGCGTGGGGAGCGTCGTAGAGCTTGAACTGCTTGGGTTCGCTGGCGACGGCGGCCATGGCTTTGGCCATCTCGGACGTGAGGAACGACTCCTGGGTGGCGTATTGGAGGAAGAGGGTTGCTGGGGCGGCGTGGGAAATAAATCGGGCGGCGTCGGTCCAGGAATATTTGGCGACGAAGGCGTCCACCTTCTCCGGGCCGAGCTTCTGGCGATATTCCTGGTAACCCTGGCTTTTGTGAACGGCTTCGTCGGAGAGGTCGCCAGCCATAAGAACGAACGCGCGAAACCGCTTGTCGACTCCGCTGACGATACCGCCGGCCGTGGCTCCGCAACTGTGGCCGACGTAGGCGAGGCGTTTCGGGTCAACGAAGGGGCGCGCGAAGAGGAGATCGGCGCCACGACGGATATCGACCACGATTTGGACAAGATCGTCGATTTCCTGGCTGGAGAGAGGATCCTTGTCTTCCACGTAGCCGGGCCGCGCGACGGGGAGATCAATCAAGAGAGAAGCCACGCCGGAGGGCGCGAGGGCGACTGCTTCGTCCAAGAACTCCTTGCGATTGTGGAATTCCGAATTTGGCCAACACCAATGGCCCCAGATGACCGCGGCGAACGGCCCCTTGCCCGGCGGCAGAACAAGATACGCAGGCACGCGTCCACCTTTGGGGCTGGCGTAGGACAAATCGTAGACGCCCACGGGACCGCGAAAGTCCATGCCAACATCCTGGGAATCGAGGGGAAGATTCGCGTCGTAATCGAACGCATGAGAATTATCGGAGCGTTGCGCGAGAGCAGAGAAGCTGAGGATGAAAAGAGCCGCTACCAGTCGGCGCATGGCGCTCCCCCATGCGGCACAGTCTATTCCTGCTGGCCGGAGAAACAAGGGGAGAGTTCCGGAGCGTGCTACACGCGGTCCGGCAAGACCTTGACGTAAACCTTGCGCTCGCGCGGGCCGTCGAATTCGGCGAGGAAGATGCCTTGCCAACGGCCGAGCGCCAGCTTGCCTTCCTCGACGAAGACGAATTGCGAAATACCGGTGAGGATAGTTTTGACGTGCGAGTCGGAATTGCCCTCGGCGTGACGAAACGGGCCGGCCATGGGGATCAGGCGATCGAGCGAGCCTTCGGCGTCGGAAGCGACGTCGGGATCGGCGTGTTCGTTGATGAGGATTCCCGCGGTGGTGTGGGGGACATAGAGGAAGCAGGTGCCGACGCGGATGCCGAGGGCTGTGACGATGCGCTGGACGTCGTGGGTGATGTCCACAAGTTGCGTGCGTCGGGAGGATTTTACTGGAATGGATTGCATCGGGTTCTCCTGTCTTGTTTTGCGGAGACAGGATGACATTTTGGCGGGCTAGGCGAAAGAGCGGTCTGGGTGCGGTTTAGTTGGCGGCCGCCTCAGAAGGCGGGCCCTACAGGATACCGTTGAGAATCAGGGGATGAGGACGATGAGGTGGCGGCCAGGTTTTTTCGGGCTGGCCAGTTTTTGGAGTTGATGGAGGCCGCCGGAGCCCCAGCGACCGAGGAACGGGAGGAAACAGAGATCGCGGGATTGCAATCCCTTTTGGGGGTAGAGAAGATTTTGGAGGAATTTTTCGTGCTGGGCGATCTGCTGCTCGTGGCGGTCGAGGGCCGCGCCGGTTTTGTGACGGAGCTTCTCGATCTGGTAGCGGATGCGCTTTTCGGCGCGGGTGATGGTGGCCTGAATGGTGGGATCGACCTTGGCGATGGATTTGTCGAGCTTCCGAGCGCTCTTTTCCATCTGGCGGAGGGTGGCGTCAAATTCGCGAGCAAGTTTTTTCGGGATGGCGGAATTATACATGCGCTTGCGGAGGAGCTGCGAGCCGGACCAGACGTCTTCTACTTTCAGGTGATACTTCTTCAAAATGCGTTCGGCCTTTGGGTCGACCAGGGTGAAGTCCGCGCGCGGGAACAACACGGGCATGCGCCCGAGAAGTCTTTGGTAGAGCACCTGCGACTGGGCGTAATAGGCGATTTCGGCCGGGCCGCCGAAATAGGCGACTGTGGGGAGAAGAAAATCCTGCATGACCGACCTGAGCAGAGCGTTGGGGCTGAATTTCTCCGGCGAGGCTTCGACGCGGCGAAGCCAGCTTTCGCGCGGCATGGTCGAGTGCGCCGCTGGAAAAATTGCCGTTGGAGGCGGTGATGACCCGGCGCTTACCGTCCTCGAGCGAAAAGAGCAGCGTGCTGTGCGAAGTGACCTTTACTTGCGACTTCGTAGCCGGCGCGCTCCAGTTCTTTGCCGCGTCGAAGGAGCAAGTCGTTCAATTCGTCGCGATGTGCGAGGGCATCGCGGAGAACGGGCGCGGCGACGCGATGGAGACGTTCGTCGAGGGGATCAAGCAGGATCAGGCCGTGCTCGGAGAAAATGCGGGCAAAAAGTGCGGCGAAGGCGCTACTGTAGGTGCCAGCCGCTGTGTAGGTCTCGTGGAGCAGATCGCCAAAGGTTTGTCCGAGCAGGGGTTGAGCACGGCGACGAGTTCGTCGACTTCCTTGCCCAGCGGAATGCGGCCAACGGGGACAGCATCTCGGCGGGCTTGGGAAGTTCGAAGGCTTGCAATTGGCCGTCGTGAAACCAGGTCACGTGGCGGACTTCGTCGACGTCGTGGTCTTCCGTGGCCATCCAGAAGACGGGAACGGCGGGGATTCCCTTTTGCGTGAGGTCTTGAGCCGCCTGAATCGCGGTCAGGGCCTTGTAAAAGGAAAATGCGGGACCGCCGAAGAGGCCGACCTGCTGGCCACTGACGAGGGCGACAGCGCCGTCCGCGAGGCGCTGAAGATTTTTCTGGGTCTCCTCGCCGCTGCCGTAGAGGAGATTTTGTGCACGCAGAATGCCGGCGACCTCGCGGCGGCGTTCGGCGGGGAATTGCAGGTTCTTGGCGTAGCGGGCGGCGGACTTTCAGCTCCGGGACGTGCTCATAGAAGGATTCGCACTTTGGAGAAATTCTCGATGTAGTCGCGAAATAGCTTTGTCGCGTGGGGGAGTTGGTGGGGTAAGAGGGCGCGACAGTCCATGAGCGCTTAGATGTAAAGGGAGAAAAAAGTGACGGCAAATGGAGAATGCGGCGGGTGCGTTCGGCGGCGCGAGAAGAAAGAGGCTCAAGAATTGGGGATCGGCGGACATGGGCGCAGCGATGCTACGCCTCTGGGGGAGAGAAGCAAAGGGGTAAGTGGAGATAGGGTTGGATTGGCGGCCCTACAAGAGAAAGAGGAACCCAAGAAACGGATTAACGCAGAGGACGCGGAGGCGCGGAGTTCGCAGAGGAAGAGAAGAAAACCCAAGATGCCGGCATGAAAGCCAGCGCTGCAGAGAAGCATGAAGAGTACCCCAAGAGCACAGCCAGGAATGGCTGTGCCACGGGGAAGTTCGAGAGCGAGAGTGGCTGAGCAGATGCTCTTTAGTGGGTGCGGGCGGCGGCGGATTGGAGTTGCGAAACCATGGCCGCGATGGCGCGCTTTTTGTCTTCGGTTGGGGCCGCGAGCGGGAGACGAGGCAAGCCGCCATGAAAGCCGCGCAGGTCCATGGCGTACTTCACGCCGGGGATGCCGCTTTCGGAGACGATGCGTTTGGAGGCTTGGACGAGGAGGTGCTGGAGTTGTTTGGCCTGTTCGTGCTCGCCATGCTGGACGAGATCGTAGAGTTCGACGCATTTTTCCGGAAGCGCAGAGGCCAGGGCCAGAATGGCACCACGGGCGCCGACGACGAGCGCGGGATAGATTACGCCGGCTCCGCCGGTGAGCACCTGAAACGAACGGCGTGCGCCCGCCACGATTTCACCGACACGCTGAATGTTGCCGGAACTGTCTTTGATGCCTGCGATGTTGGGATGATCCGCGAGAGCGAGAATTTCGGGAGTCTCGAGAGTCACACCGGTAAATTGCGGCACGGAGTACAGCAGAATCGGAATGGGAGAAGTGTCGGCGACGGCGCGATAGTGCTGGATATAGGTTTCCGGGCGATAGACGGGCTTGTAGTAGTACGGCGTCTTGACGAGAGCCAAGTGATAGCCGAGGGACGCGGCGCGCTTTGTGCGGACGACGGTTTCGGAGGTGGATTCGGCGCCGGTGCCGGCGATCAGGATTTTTTCCGGGGCGGCGGCTTCCTTTGCGGCGACTAGAACGGAATCAGCCTCCTCGCGGGAGAGCATGACCGATTCGCCGGTGGAGCCGAGGACGACGTAGCCGGCCAGGCCGGTGCGATTGTAGCGCTGGATGTTTTCCTTTAGGGCGGAGAAAAAGATCGATTCGTGGGAGGTGAACGGAGTGGTCAGAGCCGGGAAAATGCCGCGAATCTCCATGGTTTAGTCTCCCGAGGCCGACCCGCCCGTGGCCGTGACGCCGGAGCCGTGAAGATCTTGCAGGCAGTTCACTTCGCGCTGCAATTCGAGAAGCGAGTGAATGCCGCGAACGGCGGCGTGAGCCGCCGAGATCGTGGTGATGCAGGTGATGTTGTAGCGAATGGCGGCGCGGCGAATGGATTTTTCGTCGTAGAAGGATTCGCGGCCGAGCGGCGTGTTGATGACGAGATGGATTTTGCCGGTTTTGATGAGGTCGACAATGTTGGGGCGTCCTTCGTTCACCTTAAAGACTTCGTCGCAGGGCACACTGGCGGAGCCGGAAGGCGGAGCAGGTGCCGCGCGTGGCGACAAGCTTGAAACCGAGAGAGACGAGGTCCTTGCCGAGCGGGCCGATGCCACGCTTGTCGCGGTCGTTCACGCTGATGAAGACCGTGCCGCTGCTGGGAAGTTTCTGGCCGGCGGCCAATTGGGCTTTAGCGAACGCCTGACCGTAGTCGGTGGAGATGCCCATGACTTCGCCGGTGGAGCGCATTTCGGGGCCGAGAATCGTGTCCACGCCGCGAAATTTGTTGAAGGGGAAGACCGGTGATTTCACGGAGAAGTATTCGCGCACGGCGATTTCGGCGACGCCGTTGTGATGGACGATGGGAAGCTTCATGTCCGAAAGGCGGCGGCCAACCATGAGGCGCGCGGCAACCTTGGCGAGAGGCACGCCGGTGGCTTTGCTGACGTAGGGAACGGTGCGGGAAGCGCGCGGATTCACTTCGAGAACGTAGACGGTTTCTCGCTGGATGGCGTACTGCACGTTCATGAGGCCGATGACTTTGAGAGCGAGGGCCAGACGCTTGGTGTAGTCGCGAATGGTTTCCAGAACTTTTGGCGAGAGGCTGACGGGAGGCAGGACGCAGGAGGAGTCGCCGGAGTGCACGCCGGCTTCTTCGATGTGCTCCATGATGCCGCCGATGACAACGTCGGTGCCGTCGGCGAGAGCGTCGACGTCCACTTCGGTGGCTTCCTCGAGGAATTGATCGATGAGCACGGGACGCGCGGGGCCCATCATGGCGGCTTGCGCGACGTATTCCTGAACGGTGTTGACGTCGTAGGCGATGACCATGGCGCGGCCGCCGAGGACGTAGCTGGGGCGAACGAGGACGGGCAGGCCGATTTCGCCGGCGACACGCGCGGCTTCTTCGGGGACGAGCGCGGTGCCGTTGCGAGGCTGCGGAATTCGCAGTTCGTCTAGGAGACGGCCGAAGCGGCGGCGATCTTCGGCGAGGTCGATCGATTCGGGAGCGGTGCCGACGATGGGGACGCCATTGCGTTTTAGTTCGAGCGCGAGATTGAGCGGCGTCTGGCCGCCAAACTGGACGATGACGCCGCTGGGCTTTTCCTGTTCGACGATGGCGAGAACGTCTTCGAGGGTGAGCGGTTCGAAGTAGAGGCGATCGGACGTGTCGTAGTCGGTGGAAACCGTTTCCGGATTGCAATTGACCATGACGGTTTCAAAGCCATCGGCGCGAAGAGCAAAGCTGGCGTGGCAGCAGCAGTAGTCGAATTCAATTCCCTGCCCGATGCGATTCGGACCGCTGCCGAGGATCATGATTTTCTGCTTTTGGGTGACGTTGGCTTCGTCCTCGTCCTCGTAGCTGGAATAGAGGTAGGGAGTGAAGGACTCGAACTCGGCGGCGCAGGTGTCCACGCGCTTGAAGACGGGAGCGACGCCGTAGCGGGCTCGCTGCAGGCGGACGGCGGCGGGGGTGGTCTTCCAGAATTGCGCGAGGTGCTCGTCGCTGGTGCCGATGCGCTTGACGTCGCGGAGCAAGTTCCTTGGAGGCGGTTTCGACGGTGACGGCGGCGGCGCGGCGATTGACCTGGACGATCTCCTCGATCTGGTGGATGAACCACGGATCGATCTTGGTGAGCTCGCAAACTGTCGCTGCGCGGGCAGGCCGCGGTCCAGGGCAGTGAGAATCCAGTGGATGCGGTTCGGCCGCGGCGTGGCCAGTTTTTCCCGCAAGAGCGAGGTTGGAGTTTCCGCGGGCGCGCGCCAGGGCGCGCTGGGCTCGAGCGAACGGATGCCTTTCTGCAGGGCTTCCTTGAAGGTGCGGCCGATGGCCATGACTTCGCCGACGGATTTCATCTGCGTGCCGAGAGTGCTGTCCGCGCCGGGGAATTTTTCGAATTGCCACTTGGGAATTTTCACGACGACGTAGTCGATGGTGGGCTCGAAGGACGCGGGAGTTTTCTGCGTGATGTCGTTGGGAATTTCGTCGAGGGACATGCCCACCGCGAGGCGCGCGGCGATTTTGGCGATGGGGAAACCGGTGGCTTTACTGGCCAGCGCGGAGCTGCGGGAGACGCGCGGGTTCATCTCGATGACGACCATGCGGCCGTTTTCCGGGTTGACGGCGAATTGCACGTTGGAGCCGCCTGTTTCGACGCCGACTTCGCGGATGATGGCCGCGGCGGCATCGCGCATGCGCTGGTATTCCTTGTCGGTAAGAGTCTGCGCCGGGGCGACGGTGATGGAATCGCCGGTGTGGACGCCCATGGGGTCGAAATTTTCGATGGTGCAGATGACGACGAAGTTGTCGCGGTAGTCGCGCATGACTTCGAGTTCGAATTCTTTCCAGCCGAGAACGGATTCTTCGACGAGGGCTTCGTGGACGGGGCTCATGTCGAGGGCGTGGGCGATGGCTTCGCCGAATTCTTCCTTGTTGTAGGCGATGGAGCCGCCGGTGCCGCCGAGAGTGAAGGAAGGACGAATGACGAGCGGAAAGCCGAGTTGGTCGCACAGGCGCATGGCGTCCTGCGCGCTGTTGACGAGGGCGGAAGCGGGTACTTCGAGACCGATTTTGCGGCAGGCGTCTTTGAACCACAGGCGGTCTTCGGCAACTTTGATGGCGCGGAGCGAGGCACCGATCATTTCGACTTTGTATTTTTCGAGGATGCCGCTTTCCGCGAGTTCGACGGCGAGGTTGAGAGCGGTTTGGCCGCCGACGGTGGGAAGAACGGCGTTCGGGTCGTTCCTTGATGATGATTTCCTCGAGATATTCCTTGGTGAGGGGCTCGATGTAGGTGCGATGCGCCAATTCCGGATCGGTCATGATGGTGGCGGGATTGGAGTTCACCAGGACAACTTCGTAGCCTTCGGCGCGCAAAGCCTTGCAGGCCTGGGCGCCGGAATAGTCGAATTCGCACGCCTGGCCGATGACAATCGGGCCGGAGCCGATGATCAGGATTTTGCGGATGTCGTTGCGTTTAGGCATCTTTCCTCAGGGGCGCATTTTTGCCGTGCTCCATCCAAAGGCTATTCCTCACCACTGCACTCCGTGGCGATTCAACACGCTTTCCACTTGTTCGCGATGACTGAGCAGAAGCGCGTAAATGCCGGTGTAGTGATCGCGCTGCTTCCACTCGATGACTTTGCGGGCACGTTCGGGGCCGACCAACTGCTCCATGGCCTGCCACTCGAGCATGCACACGGCGATATGAAAATAGCTGCTGCGGATTTCGCCGTCGCCTTCCGGGGTTCGATACTCGAGGTTAGGAAAATTCCGATGCAGGTCCTCGAACAAGGCCGGGTTATCGGCGCGATAGCGCTCCATCAGGAGCCAGTGTCCCTGCTCGTGAACGTAAGCGGAGAGGGCGAGGTCGTCATTGTCGAGGAAGCGCAAATTGAGAGTAAGCACAGGTGAAGAATGGTTCATGGCGCCGCGGTCGATCATAATGTCGCGCGTGATGGTGTACTTGCCGAGGTCATATTGCTTTGCAAGGCGCTCCATCTGCTGCTTGCGCTGCTCTTCCTCAGGAAGACCATGCTTCGTCTTAATGTTCAGCTTGGGAGTTGTGGCCAGAAGCACGGATGCAAGGAGCGCCGCGGCGATGGGCGCCAAACCCTTGCGAATCGTGGCGTGTCTCGAATTATGCATTTGGCTAACCATAGCTAGGAGCGTGAACTTCCTGGATGTGCGAATTCTTTCATCAAATCCGTGAATTGGGTAAAGAGGTAGTGGGAGTCGTGCGGGCCGGGGGAGGCTTCCGGGTGGTACTGCACGCTGAAGAGCGGCAGATTTTTGTGGCGCATGCCTTCGTTGGTATGGTCGTTCAGGTTGAGGTGGGTGATTTCGACGTCGCTCGAGGGCAGCGATTCGGGATCGACACAGAAGCCGTGATTCTGGGCGGTAATTTCCACCTGATTGGTCAGAAGATTTTTCACCGGATGATTGGAGCCGTGATGGCCGAACTTTAGCTTAAAGGTTTTTCCGCCGAGGGCGAGACCGCAGAGCTGGTGGCCGAGGCAGATGCCGAAGATGGGGACCCGGCCGGCGAGCTTGCGGATATTTTCCTGGGCGTAGGTTACGGGCTCCGGGTCGCCGGGGCCATTGGAGAGGAATACGCCATCGGGCCGCAGCGAGAGAACGTCCTCGGCCGAAGTGGCTGCGGGAACGACGGTGACTTCACAATGATGATCGATGAGCATGCGAAGAATGTTCTGCTTGATGCCGAAATCGTAGGCGACCACTTTGAATTTGCCGGTATCCGGGCCGTCCCCGGATTCGCCCATCTGTTCGGCCCAGGGAGAGCTGGCGAGCTCGATCGAGCCCTTCTGCCAGTCGTACGCTTTGCCGCAACTGACGCGGCTGGCTAGTTCCTGCCCGGCCATCGTGGGAAGCTGCTTGGCTTCGAAGATGAGCTGGTCGGCCGCAGTGCCGTCGGTGGCGACGATGGCGCGAAGAGCGCCGAATTTGCGGAGGTGAAGAACAAGTGCGCGCGTATCAATGTCCCAGATCACGGGAATTTTGTGGCGATTCAGATAGAGTTGCGCGCTTTCACCGGAACGCCAGCTGGAAGCGACTTGCGAGAATTCGCGGACGATCGAGGGACTCAATGTACGGCCGCGAAGATTCTTCATCGTCGAGATTCGCCCCGACATTGCCGATGTGAGGATAGGTGAGGCAAACGATCTGCCCCGCGTAGCTGGGATCGGTGAAGACTTCCTGATAACCGGTGAGGCTGGTATTGAAAACGACTTCGCCGCCGCGGCGCGTGATGGCTCCGGCCGCGCGGCCGTTAAAGACGCGCCCGTCTTCGAGCGCGAGAGTGGCGGGTCTGTGCTGAACGTCGGTCAGTGGGTCATCCTCCGTCAAACGTCATTTGTCGTTGGCCTCGGTTGCGGACAAGGAACCGAAGTGGTCCACGGGCCAGTAGGCAAAAACGGCGCGGCCATAGATGTACTGGCTGGCAACCGGGCCAAACACGCGTGAATCGTTGGAACTGATGCGGTGGTCACCCATGACGAAATAGCTACCGCGAGGAACTATCATGGGGCCGTAATCGCTCACGTCGGCGTATTGCGGGGGCACGTAGGGCTCGATGATGGCGCGGCCGTTGATGAAAACCGTCCCACGGCGAATTTCGACGGTTTCTCCCGGGAGTGCGATGACGCGCTTGATGAAGGACTTGGAGCGGTCCAAGGGATACCAGAAGACGACGACGTCGTCGCGATCGATTGGTTCGAAGCGGTAGACAAACTTGTTGATGAAGATGCGCTCCTGGTCGGAGAGGAGCGGGGCCATGCTCGTGCCTTCGACCTTCACGGGCTGATAGAGGAACACGATGATGACCAGGGCCAGGCCGATGGCGATGAGGAGGTCGCGGGTCCAGACGCGAATTTCATTCCGCAGAAAATGATGCGCAGGCGAGGAGACGGTCTCCGAACCGCGCGAAGGAGAGACCTCGGGTGCCAAAGGAGAAGGCGGGGCGGTGGAAGAGGCCCCTTGGGGAGGGGAGCTGTTGTTCTCGTCGGGTTTCAGCATTTCGTGCTGCCTTTCATTTATAACACGGCGTCCGGATGTTAGGCCAGTCGCGATTTGAGGTGCGTGGCGGAATGTTCGGACGCTCAGGATTGGATTCGCGCGGGCCTTGCTTGCAGCGGGCAGGCAACATAGCGCGGGAAGAACCGTTCTGGACATTTTTTTAGACGGATTGTGGAGGCGATTGGGTACTGTAAGAGGGAGAAAAATTCGAATTCACTGCCATTCTGCGGAGGGGTCCAGCACTGCTGCACCCCAGCTTGGCTGGAATAATCTTGCTTGCGGAAGAGGCAATCGCGGAACGCGCATAGCGGGAAAATCGTGCGGACATGGGGCGCAGCGATGCTGCGCCCCTACAGAGACAAACCAAGGAGCTGGCATCAAAAACCGGCGCTACTGCTAAGACCGCGGATAGAGATGCGCGGCATGGGCGAGGGTGCTCACAGGTTCAATCGGTAGAGAGGGCGAAATTGAGGGCGGCTAGCGAGGCAACGACCGCGGTTTCTGTGCGCAGGATGAGTTTGCCGAGGGAGGCTTCGCGGAAGGAGGCGGCACGCGCGGCGGCGAACTCGGCGTCGGTCCAACCGCCTTCGGGGCCAATGGCGAGGGTTGCGGCCGAGTCGTGAACGCCAGAGAGGGCTTCGCGAAGGGGTTTCGCCTCGGGAGATTCGGAGAGCAGGATGCGCACTCCTCGATTTTGGGAGGAGAAGAGAGCTTCGGGTTTTGCGAGCGGGTCCAGGATGGGCAGCCGGACGCGGCGGGACTGTTGGGAAGACTCGAGCAGGATTTTTTTCCAGCGCTCGGAGCGCTTGAGCGCGGCGGCGAGAAGGGCTTTCTCGCTGCGCGCGGCGGCAAGCGGAACGATGCGCGTGACACCCAGCTCCGTGGCTTTTTCGAGTGCCCATTCGAAGGCGTCGAACTTCACGACCGAGAGCAGGAGCGTGATATTGAGTTGGGGGGCGGATGCGGGGAGTTGTTCGATCAGTTGAAATTCCACGAGGTCGCGGCCGATATTTTCGATTCGCCCGAGCCAGACCGCCTCACCGTCACTGAGTTCGTAGAGTTGGCCGACTTGCGCGCGTAGGACGCGGCCGAGATGGTGAGCAGCTTCGCCTTTCATAGTGGCGCGATTCTGCTCGGGTTTTTCGACGAAGAAACGGCGCCGCATTTGTGAGTTATCTTGGCATGGAATGGACCGAGATCGAATGTGAATTGCGCGACCGGGCTGCAACCGCAAAAGCGGAGGCAAGCCGCCGCACTCCAAAGTTACCCGAAGATGTCTTTTACTTTGTCGAAGAGAGAGGAGCCGCGCTCGGCGGGCTTGTTGTCCACTTTGAGGGTGGCGTGAAGCTGCTCGAGGAGCTTGCGCTGATCCTTGCTGAGCTTGATCGGCGTCAGGACACGCACATGGTAGTAGAGATCGCCGCGGCCGCCGCCGTGGGGATCCGGCAAGCCTTTGCCCTTGATGCGGAACACGGCGCCGCTTTGTGTACCTTCGGGAACTTTCAGGCGCTCCTCACCGTTCAGTCCGGGCACCAGAACTTCCGCACCGAGGGCGGCTTGGGCGATGCTGAGAGGAATGGTGCAGTAGAGATCCGCGCCGCGGCGCTCGAAGAAGCTGTGCTCCTTCACTTCGAGAACGACGTAAAGATCGCCGGCGAGGACCGCCATTCGGGCCGGGCTCGCCTTCACCTTGGACGCGGAGACGAGTACCGGTGTCAACGCCGGGGGGAATGCGGAGTTCGATGGTGCGCTCGCGATCGACGCGCCCCTGGCCACGGCAGTCGGGACAACGTTCCTTGACGATTTGTCCCGCGCCCTGACAAGCGGGGCAGGTGCGGTTGATGGTGAAAAATCCCTGCTGATAAACCAACTGACCGCGGCCGCCGCAGGTCTGGCAAGCGACGACGCCAGTTCCCTTCTTCGCGCCGGTGCCGTTGCAGGATTCGCAGTATTCCTGGCGCGGGACACGGATTTTGGTGTTGATGCCCGTCGAGGCTTCTTCAAAGGTGAGCGTCATGTCATAGCGAAGATCGGCGCCGCGCTGGACACGCGCGAACGGCCCGCTGCGCGCCCGGCCTCCGCCAAAGAGATCCTCGAAGCCGAAGAAAGTCACCGAAGATGTCGTGGAAGTCCTGGAAGATGGAGTCGTTGAAGTCGGACTGGCCGCTGGCGCCGGCGAGACCCGCGTGGCCGTACGTGTCGTATATCTGGCGCTTCTGCGCGTCGCTGAGGACGCTGTAGGCTTCGGTGCACTCACGAAAGCGTATTTCGGCCTCTTCCTTGTTGTCGGGATTGCGGTCGGGATGCCACTGAGGGCCGACTTTGCGGTAGGCGGACTTGATTTCCTCGACCGAAGCGGTTTTGGTGACGCCGAGAACTTCGTAGAAATCGCGTTGTTGGGATCGAGCCATGGTTAGTTTGCGAACTTATTCGATGCAGGATTCGGATGAACGGCTACGCGCACCATGGCGGGGCGAAGAACGCGGCCATGAAAGACGTAGCCGGGCTGAAACACCTCGAGGACGGTGCCGTCGGGATGCTCGGTGGTTTCGGCGCGATCGACAGCCTGGTGAAGATGCGGATCGAATGGCTTTCCCTGCGGATCGATGCGCTCGGCACCAAGGCGGGTGAGATTATCCAGGAGTTGCTTGTAGATCAGCTCAAAGCCCTTGCGATAGTTGTCGTATTCCGCCTCGCGATGAGCGGCGAGGGCATGCTCGAAGCCATCGACGACGGGAATGAGTTGCTTCGATGACGCGTGCCGTGGCGCGCTGGCCCTGCTTCGCGATTTTCTTTTTCGGCGCGCTTGCGGTAATTGGCGAAGTCCGCTTGATGGCGAACCAGGGACTGGCGCAGGTCTTCCAGCTCCGCGGCGAGTTTCTTTGCTTCCGCATCATCGCGCGGTGCGTCTTCGGCCGCGGGTTTTTCTTCGGCGGAGGGCTGGCTGCATCCCTGCGGGGCAGCTTGATTTCGAAGTCACGGTCCTTCATGAATGCTTCCTCAATTTCTGTGACTGGTCTCTATTCAATTTTACTCAACGCTTCGCTGAAAAGCTGGGCGACGTAGGCGACGGCGGTCATGGCGCGCTCGTAGTGCATGCGCGTAGGCCCGAGCACGCCCAGGGAACCCTGCACCGCGTCATTGCGTCGAGTATGGCGCACTGATGAGCGCGATGTTTTCGCCGGATTGCGAGATGTCCTTGACGCCGATCTGAACGAACACCGGCTCGGGGGTTTCGATGCAGGCGTTCAACACGGTGATGAGGCGGTGCTTTTCCTCGATGGCCGCGAGCAATTCCCCCAACTGCGCCTGATCGGCGAATTCCGGAGCGGTGACAATCTGCGCGGTGCCTTCGACATAAATCTGCGGACCCGGTTGATCGCCCAGGACTGCTGGATCACAAAGGGTGAGCGCGCTGCGGGCAATGTCCTCGTAGCGCTCACGCTCGGTGGCCAGCTTCTGTAGAAGGTCGGTGCGAATCGCGTCCAGCGTCCAGCCGGAGTAGTGCTGGTTGAGGAAATCGGCGGTGGCGTCGAGCTCCTGCTGAGTGAAGAGACGCGAAGGACGGAGCACCTTGTCGCGCGTGTTGCCTCCGGGAGAGATGAGCACGACCACGACACGGCCATCGGGAATCAGCCACATGCGCGCGTGCTCGAGAACGGTCTTCCGCAAGGGTGGAGAAACGACGATGCCCAAGCCCCTTCGATACTTCGGCAAGAACGTGGCCGGCGCGTTCGGTAAATTCCGCAGGGCGTGGAGCCGCCGGCCATTTCCCGATTGATCCACTCGCGGTCCTCGACAGTTAGGGTCGCTTGCGAGGCAATTTCCTGGGCGAAGAAGCGATAAGCCGCTGCCGTGGGAACGCGCCCGGCCGAGGTGTGCGGCTGATAGAGATACCCACCATCCTCAAGGTCGGCCATCACGCTGCGGATCGTTGCGGTGCTGAGGTGCTCCTCAAAACGCCTGGTGATCGCACGCGAGGATACCGGCTCACCCGTCTCGATATAGGTGCGGACGATGTCGGCCAGAACCTGGCGGTTGCGGCGTTCCTGTAGAGCGGGGTAGCGCATCGCAACCCCCCTCAATGGGTGCTAACTACTATTCTAGGAAGGCTGTCAAGCCGAGTCAAAGGAACTGATTAGGAAAGGGACTACTCCCAACTCTCGCGTTCCTTCTTTACGTAATCCTCGGGGTACAATCCCCGGCCGCGGCCCGCAAGAGCGGTAGCAAAGGACTTAGGCTTCCGCATCACGATCAAATGCTGCCCGCGAACAACTACGAGGAGTTTATCTCCGGGTTTCAGGCCCAAGGCCTGGCGCGCCTCTCGAGGGATCACAATCGTGTTCTTCGAGGAAAGAGTTATATCAGCCATGGCCTAGATTCTGTCACAAAGTGAAGTGCAAGACACGAGGGAACAACCTAATTGTTGTCGATCTGGGCGCGCTGGAGCTTGTCGGAATAGTCGATGTAGATGGATTTCCACTCGGTGAAGAAATCGATGGCGGCGACGGCGGCTTCGCGATGGCCGTTGCCGGTTTGCTTGGTGCCGCCGAAGGGGAGATGCGTTTCGGCGCCGATGGTGGGGGCGTTGATGTAGACGATCCCGGTGTAGAGGTCGCGGAGTGGCGGCGAAGGCGGCGTTGACGTTGCGCGTGTAGACGGAAGCGGACAGGCCGTAGGGCACGCCGTTGGCGACTTCAATTCCCTGCTCGAGATTGTCGATGGGAATGACGGATACGACGGGGCCGAAGATTTCTTCTTGGGCAATGCGCATCTTCGGGATCGCAATCGCCGAAAACCGTTGGCTCGTGGAACCAACCCTTGGCGTGATCGGCCTTGTCCAGGCGATGTCCACCGGTGAGAAGCTTTGCGCCTTCCTTCTTGCCGATCTCGACGTAGCTCATCACGGTTTGCAGTTGCTGCTCGTTGATCACCGGCCCCATGTCGATGGATGGAATCGAGGCCGTTGCCGACTCTGAGTTTTTGGCGCGTTCGACGAGGCGGCTGACGAAATTCCTTGTATAGAGATTTGTGCACGCCGATGCGGCTGGCGGCGGTGCAGCGCTGGCCGGTGGTGCCGAAGCCGCCCCAGATGGCGCCGTCGACGGCCAGATCGAGATTGGCGTCGTCCAGGACGAGGATGATGTTTTTGCCGCCCATTTCCAGGCTGCAGTGCTTGAAATCCGGAGCGCAGATTTCCGCGATGATGCGGCCGGTGGAAGTGGAACCGGTGAAGCTGATGACCGGAACATCCTTGTGCTTGGAGAGCGGCGCACCTGCACCGGGGCCATCGCCGCTGACGAGATTGACGACGCCGGGAGGAATACCGGCCTCAGCCATGGTTTCGACGAGGTGATAGGAGGAAAGCGGCGTGTCTTCGGCGGGCTTGAGGACGACCGTATTGCCGCAGACGAGCGCGGGCATCATCTTCCAGGAAGGAATCGCCATGGGGAAATTCCAAGGCGTGATCATGCCGCAGACGCCGATGGATTGGCGGACGCTCATGGCGAATTTGTTGGGAAGCTCGGAGGGCGTGGTCTGGCCGAAGAGGCGGCGGCCTTCGCCGGCCATGTAGTAGGTCATGTCGATGGCTTCCTGGACGTCGCCGCGCGTTTCGGCGAGGACCTTGCCCATTTCGCGTGTCATGTCGCGGGAGAACTCTTCCTTGCGCTTGACGAGCAGCTCGGCAACGCGGAACAGAATTTCGGCGCGCTTCGGAGCGGGCACCAGCCGCCATGATTTGTAGGCTTCGCGCGCGGCGGAAACGGCGGCATCCACATCGGCCTGGCTGGAGAGCGGAAACTCGCCGACGATCTCGCCGGTGTTGGCGGGGTTATGATTCAGGTGGGTCTTGCCGCTCTTCGGAGCGACCCATTCGCCGTTGATGAAATTCTTGAAGACGCGCGCGGAAACTGCCGTTGCCATGGCCCCTCCTGGGAGAAATTGAGTCTAGCGGCCAGTGGCCAGAGCGTCAAACGACAGAGGGAAATAGGGCCCCAAGACCCACCCTTGCAGGATCCAACGCCGCAAGGATGGGCCACCCGCGGCCAAGAGAGCCAACATTGTTCCTTCCAACGTTTCACTAGCACCGATCTTCCCCTTTGATATAAGTAAATCGAAGATATCGTCAGGTCTAATTGAGACATTTCTGGCGTTATTCATCGGATCGAAGTATGGCGTAATGCCTTTGGTGGGTACGCGTTTGAGTTGCACCCATCCGTGTCCTCTCATCTCCAGCGAAATTAAACTTATTGAGACGGGTTGACTTTGCAAATTTACTACCCTTAAGAGCAAGATTGCTGCTACCGGCGACACCTCGCTCCTATTGTAAACTGCTCATGCTTCCCCATTTCCGATTAGGGCGACCACCACGTCTGCCGTGAAAAACTGCTCTTCAGGTTTCTTGTAGAGGGTGTGCGCGACAAAATAAGCAGCAAAAACAAGAGCTGTAGTTCCGGTGATTCTCTGAACGGCATCATACTTCATAGGATTGGTCAGGGCCAGTATCACCACGCCCGCCGCGAAGAGCGGCAAGACGAATCTTTCGAGAAATATCGGCACGTTAGTGTTATGGTGGTCGCAGACTAAGGCGTCCGGTCACTGCAAGCCATATCTTAGCTAGTAAGTTGTCAATAACAACCCGGTAATGCTAGGCTTTCCATTAACTATGACGGACGAGCGTGGATGGATACCGCCGGCCAAAGAAGCGGCTAAAGAGGAAAAACGCAGACAGTGGAATCTCATTGGGCAGTTACTGACCCTGGAGACGGAGAGTCTATTTAGAAACGCTTTGTCTTCGCAGGGGATAATCGAGAATTCTGAACCGTGGAATGTTGCTCTCGATGCTTACCGCGGTTATTGGAAGGAACTGAAGGAGATAGAGGAACGCGAACGGCGTTGAGATGGTTTTCTAGCTTATCCCATCGGCGCTCTTGCTCTTCCGGGGAAAATTGGGACATGTGTTCGTCAAAAACAGCGTGCAGTTTCTCGGCCGCCCGATCGAGTGCCGCTGCCTTCGCCTTGTCAACGTGCTTCATTTGTTCCCCTTAACTTAGGGCCTAACTATAATGATATGTAGAGCAATGAGCTTTGTCAATGGAACCCGCGACCGCACGCGTCTCGCACGCGACCCGTGTACGTCAACCGCCTGAGTTAGGCCCTGAGTTTGGCAGGGCAAACTGTCCTCATAGGGAGCAGAGTCGACAATGTAAACCCTGCTAACCGGCCCGAGTTGTGACCAAGATTGTCACCAAACCATCCAAAAACAACGCAAAACAGCGAAAGTCAAGCAAAAGCAACCAAGCGCAACTAGAACTGTAAGTCTAAGACAATACAGTAAGTTGTTTGTTTTGAATGGAGGCGCGGACGGGAATCGAACCCGTGATTTGAGTTTTGCAGACCCATGCCTTACCACTTGGCTACCGCGCCGCCGTTGTACAGCTGGACTGCAGATGGCAAGGACCGCCTTGACGCGAGCCTTGCCACCCGTGCACGCAACGCGAACCTTGGCCTAGGCGCTCTGGCACGCCGGGATTGCCGCAGGAGTGGCGGCGTTCAGGTTCACGATGGGTGCACCCACCAAATCGTTTCGCTCGGTCCACACACTGTGTTGCTTGCGGACCAATTGTGGGGTGTTCGCTCCTTCAGAGCCCCAGGAGCTTACCGAGAAGCTGCGAAAAACCCTTCCTCAGGGGCTAAAGCCCAATCGTCTTGCATAATTTACGCGGTGGCTGAAGCCCCCGCCTCCTAGAGAAGGGAGTCAGCCCACAACCCGCCAAAACAAAAACCCATCGACCAGGCATTCTGGCGATGGGTTCGGAAGTTCGCGATGGCTAAACCTTTTGCTAGCGGTTCAGCCTCCCCACACCAGAGGACACTTTTGCGCGACACATACAACAGCAGCATGCGAAGGCGGTCTTGTGTGGTTTGCCGAACATGGGGATAGTTTACGGTTTGGGTGGAACCAGGGCAAACGCAATTCTTTAATGGGCTCTATCGAGGATTCGGTGAAAGCTAGGAGGTTGGACGCGGACGGACTGATTGGGATAAATCCAAGATGGCGGGCTGAGGGCGCGGCGCTGCGGGACTAAGGAAACCCAAGAGCACAGGCTGAAGCCTATGCTACCGGCCGGGGCGGCTTGCTAGTTGCTGGGCTCGGGCGGGGCGGAAGACTGATTGCGGAGGCGGTTGGCGGAATTGGGCGGCGGCGTCGGGGCCGCGAGGCCGGCGGTTTCCGAACCGAGGCCAAGTTTTTCAAGGGTCAGGGCATCGAGTTTGCCCGAGGGATTCAATCCGTTAGAAGACTGGAACTTCTTCATCGCTTCCACGGTGGAATCGTCCCACTGCCCGGTCGGGGTGCCAGTAAAGACGCCCTTTCGGGCGAGCGCTTCCTGAATTTCGTTGATGCGATCCGGGGTTGGGGCAGCTTGGCCCTTTACTTTCGTGCTCTTTTTCTTGCTGGAAGCCTTGCCGCTGGTTGGGTGTGTGGATTTCTTCGCGGTGGAGACGCTTGTGGAATGCGCCGCAGTCGCGCCGGACGAGCCCTTGTGCACCGGCTTCTTGGGCTGCGCCGCGGTGCCCTGCGCGGAGGCGGCGGGCACCGTCCAAGTGCCCGCCGTCAGTGCCGCGAGAATCAGTCCGCGAAGACTTCTCTTGTACAACCGTTGACGCATAGCTGGGTGTAGGTGCCCTGTTATTTGCCGTCCGCCGGAACCACGCCGGGGAGAAATACGGTCAAGATGCGGTCCTTGTCGCTGCGCCGCAGAACCTTGAACACAACGTTTTCTCCGGGCTTGAGCTTGTCAACGGCCTTGCGGTACTCATCGACGGTGGGAACGGACTGGCCGTTCACCTCGGAGATGATATCGCCGGGCGCGAACCCGATGTCATCCGCAAAGCTGGTGGGTTCGACTTCGCTGACCAGGACACCCTTCTGTCCTTCCACGCCGACGCGCTCGGCGCGTTCCGGAGTGAGGCTCTCGACACGCAGGCCGAACTCGGCGGGGACGGAATCGTCGGGGGTGCTGCTGACGCGGCCAGCGATGTTCGGGAAGACGTGCGTACGGTCTTCGACGGTCACGGTGGCTTCCCGCGCTTGCTTGTCGCGATAGTAGGTGAGCTTGACCTTGCTGCCAATGGGAGCGGAAGCGATGGGATTGACGAGGTCGTTGCCGGTCTTGATAGGCGTGCCATTCAGGGCGCTGATGACGTCGCCACCCTTCAGTCCGGCTTTTTCCGCCGGGCTTCCGGGCTGCACGGATTCGATCACCACGCCGTGGGGAGCACCAAGAGACTTCAGAGTGATTTGGTTGGTGCCGAGTTCTTCCTGGAACTGCACGCCGATGGAACCGCGCGTAACGCGGCCGGACTTCACGATCTGATCGTAGACGCTGATGGCCGTGCTTGAGGGCATGGCAAAGCCGACGCCTTCATACCCGCGCCCACCCGTCAGGATCGCCGTGTTGATGCCGATGACTTGCCCGGCCATATCCACCAGCGGTCCGCCGGAATTGCCCGGATTGATGGCGGCATCCGTCTGCAGAAAGCGCTGGAACTGACGATTGCTCATCCCGGTGCGATCCTTGGCGCTGATGATGCCCGCAGTCACCGTGGCATTCAGGCCAAAGGGGCTGCCGATGGCCAAAACCCAATCGCCCACTTGCACGCCATCCGAATTGCCGAGTTTGGCGAAGGGCAGTTCTTTGCCGGCGTCAATCTTGATGACCGCGAGATCGGATTCTTCATCCGCGCCGATGACCTTGGCGGTGTACTTGGTGGTATCGCCGTTGAGCTGCACTTGGACCTTGGTGGCCTGTTCGATGACGTGGTTGTTCGTCAGGATGTAACCGGACTTGTCCAGAATCACGCCGGAACCGAGGCTGCGCTCCGCTTGAGGCTGAGCGTTGCCTCCGGGTTGGCCATCAAAGAAGTGGAAGAAAAAGTCCTCACTGGGATCATCGGGGTCGATGGGCGAAGAGCGATGCTTCCGCGATTTTCGATCGATCACCTGGGTCGTGGCGATATTCACGACCGCCGGCTCAACCCGGTTGACGATTGCCGAGAATGAGTTCGAGGATGGGATGGGGTCCGGCAGCGCCAGAGGCGTTGCGTTGGTACCCGCAAATGCAAAACCGCGCATCGCCGAAACCCTGCCGGAAACCAGGGTGCCGATGAAAATTCCGATGACGAGAGTAGCCGTGATCGATACGGTCGCGATGAGCTTCCGGCGCCGCGTCCAATCCACCATGTTTCGTACTTGATCCATCTGTGTTGCTCCTATCTATTCCGTGGCCCAGTCCACTTTCGGAGAGTATAACACCGCGCCAGGGCGGCGGTTTCTCTCCTTTTTAGATGCGCCTCGACGTTAACTGGCCGTCTGGCCGGGTCTCACTGGAGGAAATCCTGCACCATAGTGTTTGACGCAAAAGGTGAGCAAACTGTTGTGAGCGGTTTTGGGAGCTAACTTTCATCTTGACAAACAGTTCGAGTTCTAGCATAAAGAGATTAGCCGCAAGAGCGGCGTCACGTGGCGATTTAGGGCGACTTGCTCCACGTAAAAAACTGCTAAAGAGTTGGTAGAGTTCACAGACACTGGATTCTCTGAGACCCTCCAAGCTTTTTGGCACGGAGGGTTTTTCATTTTGCCCCTCCGCGCTGCCCTTAGTCAATTGTCACGTCATTTCAGAGCTGGGCCCTGCCTCGGCGGTGCCTGGCACGAGGTCACTTATGAAGGAAGTCTATTTTTTGCGGTGCCGGGAATGCGGCAAGAAGTACGCCAATGCCCCGCAATCGTTCTGTGAGGAGTGTTTTTCCCCGCTGGAGGTAAGTTACGACTACGAAGCGCTGAGCCGGGAGGTCAGGCGCGAAGCTCTGTCGCACCGCGCGTTCAACATGTGGCGCTACGCCGAGTTGCTGCCCTTGCCGGAAGGTTTTACTCCGGCGCAGCCGATCGGCGGCACCCCGCTCGTGAAGTCGAGAACCCTCGGGGCGCAGTGGGGCGTAAGGAACCTGTATTTCAAGAACGACGCCGTGTGCTTCCCTACTCTTTCGTTCAAGGATCGCGTGGTGGCAACGGCATTGGCGGCCGCGCGGCGATTCGGGTTCAAAACCGTGGGCTGCTCCTCGACGGGCAACCTGGCGAACGCGGTTGCCGCGCAAGGCGCACAGCAAGGCTTTGACGCCACCGTTTTCATTCCCGCGGACTTGGAGCCCGCCAAGATTTTGAACACCGCAGTTTACGGAGCCAAGATTATCCGCATAAACGGGAACTACGACCAGGTGAACCGGCTGTGCACGCAGATTGCCGACAGATTCCAATGGGGACTGGTAAACGTAAATTTGCGGCCGTATTACGCTGAGGGCTCGAAGACCCACGGGTATGAGATCGCCGAACAGCTCGGATGGGAGTTGCCGGACAACGTGGTGGTGCCGATGGCGGGTGGTTCGCTCATCGGGAAAATCGCGAAGGCATTTTGCGAATTGGCGCATCTTGGCTGGGTGGAACCGAAGCAGGTGAAATTCTTCGGCGCTCAGGCTACCGGCTGCTCGCCAATCGCGGACGCCGTTAAGCGCGGGCTGTCGCGCGTGGAACCGCAGAAGCCGAACACGATTGCGCGCTCGTTGGCGATTGGCAATCCCGCCGATGGCCACTATGCGCGGCGGCTGATCACCGAATCCGGAGGCTGGGCGGAGTGCATTTCCGATCCGGAAATCGTCGAGTCCATCAAGCTGCTGGCGCAAACCGAAGGCATCTTCGCGGAAACCGCCGGTGGCGTAACGGCTGGCGTCGCAGCCAAGCTGATTCAGCAGGGACGCATCGGCCTCGACGAAACCACCGTGGTCTGCATCACGGGTAACGGCTTGAAGACTACCGATGCGATCGCCGCGGACTTCCCCGCGACGGAGGCCATTGCGCCGCGCCTGGAGGCGTTTGAGGCGCTGGTGGCGCAGCAGTTGGATGAGCCGGTCCGGGCGAATTGAGTCATTGGCTTCGGGATTGACGGGAGCACGGATTTTCCCGCTTCCCTTGGCGCAGTCGGAGGTACGGTGGCGGCTCATTTTGGAGTGCGGTTGCTTGCTACCGCCTTTGCAATGCATACCGTTCCTCACAAGCAATGGGCGCCGTGATACCGCTTCAGCCGTAAGAGCGGCGGCAAGCCGCCGCACTCCAAGGAGTTCGTTGAACCTTAGACCAGGAGCAACTCTACAATGTTAGTAACGATTGAGATTCCCACGGCGTTCCGGCGGTTTACCGACGGCGCTCCCAAGCTGGAAAGCGGCGCGGCCACGGTCGCCGAAGCGCTGAATGAGCTGGTCACGCGCTTTCCCGCGCTCTCTCGCCACGTGCGCGACGAGGAGGGGCAGATTCGCCAATTTATAAATGTTTATCTGAACGAAGAGGACATCCGCTTTCTGGGCGGCGAGGCGTCGGCGCTGAAAGATGGCGACCGGTTGATGCTGGTTCCTTCGATCGCCGGCGGGTGAACCTTCGCCCGTGCTGAATGGTCTGCGTGGTGGGCTTGGACCGTAAAAGCGGCGCCGAGGCGCCGCACTCCAAAGGGTTCGCTCAACCTTCGAGTGCGAGATTTCATTTTGTCTCCGCGTTCTGAATCCATCGAGACTTAACCCCGGCAGAAGCGGGCAAGGATGGCCTGGCGTGGCGGGCAGAGTTTGCCTAGTGGCTCTCGTGTGCGAAGAATCCGCGCCCTAGGGAGCCGCTAAGTATTGCTGGTGGAACAGATTGAACTTTGCTGCAGTCCAAGACGGTTGGCACGCGACTTGCCCAAGAAGCCGGGGACGGAACGGCGCTAAAGCTATCCACGATAGTGCTGATGCTCCTCCTAGGGGGAGAAGAAACATCCGCGGGAGGAGACCATAATGTCAGTATTGGGCATTGCCGGCAGCAGCTTATTTAGTTATCTCGGTAGTCAGGTCGCTCAGGGCAGCAACAATAAGGGACAACAGTTTCGGCAGGAGTTCGCGCAACTTAGCCAGGATCTGCAGTCCGGGAATTTGTCCGCGGCGCAAGCGGACTTTGCGACCTTGCGGCAGAACCAGCCGCAGAGCAATTTGGCTGCGTCGGCTCAGAGCAACAATCCCATCGCCACGGCGTTTAACCAGCTTTCCAGTGACCTCCAATCCGGCAACCTTACGGGTGCCCAGCAGGACTACACTACCATCCAACAGGACTTTCAGAATCGGTCCTCGCAGGGCCAATCCACCCAAGGGCACCATCACCACCATCATGGTGGCGGGAGCAGCAACTCGAGCTCCTCGAGCGCGATCAGCCAACTGTTCAATGAGTTGGGCTCGGCGCTGCAGTCCGGCAACCTTTCTAACGCGCAGCAGGCGTATACGTCCTTGCAACAGGACCTGCTGCAGTTCACGCAAAATAGCGGAGCATCTGCCGGTACGGGAACCACTGCATCCGGTACGGGCAGCTTCTCGGTGAGTGGGTAGGGCCGCTGCGGCTTTTGAGTGCCGTAGCTTGCTACCGCTTTTGCGAAGTAAGGAACTATAGCCAAGGTTTCCACTTGGCGGGACATTTTCAGCCGTAAAAGCGGCGGCAAGCCGCCGCACTCCAAAAGCTCGTCGATCTGGGACGCCCATCCTGTCGGCTGTTAGCTTATTGCCTTCTTGCCCAAGCAACGCTCTCCCATCTCCTGCAATCTCACACCGTGATACGCTATTTCGGTGTTGGCCCGACCCGCACTGAAGGAGGGGTTGGATGGCCTATTACGCTTTGCTGTATGAAGTCGTGGAAAATTTTGTAGAACGACGCGTGCCTTTCCGCGAGGAACACTTGCGCCTGGCCGCGGAGGCGCATCGCCGCGGCGAAATCGTTCTGGCCGGCGCACTATCCGAACCGACGGATGGCGCGCTGATTATCTTTCGCGGCGACACCCCGCAAGCAGCCACAGCCTTTGCTCAAAATGATCCCTACGTTTGGAATGGCCTGGTAAAACATTGGGAGGTGCGGCCGTGGACGGTTGTCGTCGGTGGCGAGCCTCCATCGCTGGAAAATGCGGCTCGCGGAGGCGGCTGAAATGGTGATTCGCTTCTGGTCCGCGCGAACAACCGAGCTGCGGTTCCCGGACTACCTGCAGCACTTCAATATGAATGTCTTGCCGAGCTTGCGCGCCGTGGACGGATTCCGGGAGGCGCGCATCCTTTCGCAGTCGGACGGAGTGGTGGTGCAATTCATCGTGGAGACGCTTTGGGCTTCGATGGAGGCGATCGACAGTTTCGCCGGACCGGACCGGGAAGCTGCGGTGATCGCCGATGAGGCGCTGCACCTGTTGACCTCGTACGACCACAGAGTGCGCCATTACCAGGTGGACCTCTGCGAGGTCAACCGGACTACCAAAGCTTCCGCTTGATCCGTTCTTTGGGTACCCGCTTGCCGCCTCTTTTCGGAATGTTAGACTATAGGGGTACCGCTATGACCCAAAAGACCCTCTACGAAAAAATCTGGAATAGCCATCTGGTTTACGAAGAACCGCAAAAGCCCGCGCTGATCTACATCGACCGCCACCTCATTCACGAAGGAACTTCGCCGCAGGCGTTTGCCGGGTTGAAGGCGGAGGGGCGAAAGGTACGCCGGCCGGACCTTACGTTTGCGGTGATGGATCATTCCGTTCCGACGAAGGACCGCATCCTGCCGATCGTGGATCAAGACGCCAAGTTGCAGTTTGAGGCGCTGGAACGCAATTGCCGGGAAACCGGCGTGCGGCTCTTCGACATGCACAGCAAGAATCAGGGCATCGTGCACATCATCGGCCCGGAACTGGGAATTACACAACCGGGGCAGACGATTGTCTGCGGAGACAGCCACACGTCCACGCACGGCGCTTTCGGGACGCTGGCGTTCGGCATCGGCACCAGCGAAGTCGAGCATGTGCTGGCGACGCAGTGTTTGGTGCAGAGCAAATCGAAGACGCTGCATCTCGTGGTGAACGGGAAACGGCCGAAAGGAGTCACCGCGAAGGACATCATCCTCGCCATCATCGGCAAGATCGGCATCGGCGGGGGCAACGGGTGCGTGGCGGAGTATGGCGGCGAGGCGATTCGCGCGCTTTCGATGGATGGGCGGATGACCGTCTGCAACATGACGATCGAAGGTGGAGCGCGCGCGGGAATGGTGGCGCCGGATGAGACCACGTTCGCCTATCTCGAAGGGCGGCCGTTTGTGCCTCGCGGAAAAGAGTTTCAGGACGCGGTGGAGCGCTGGAAGCTGCTGAAGAGCGACGACGGGGCGAAATTTGACTCGACCGTCGAACTGCGCGCCGAGGAGATTGGGCCGCAGGTGACTTGGGGAACGAATCCTGGAATGGTTACCAGCGTGACCGGCCGCGTGCCGGATCCGCACGACTTCAAGGACCTGAACGATCAGAAGGCCACGGAGAGCGCGCTGAAGTACATGGGGCTGACGCCGGGGACGCCGATCATGGACATTCCCGTCGATCGCGTGTTCATCGGCTCTTGCACGAATTCGCGCTTGGACGATTTGCGCGCCGCGGCCCATTTGGTCGAGGGCAAGCACGTGGCCAAGAACATCAAGCAGGCGTTGATCGTTCCCGGGTCGCGCGGCATCAAGGCGCAGGCGGAAAAAGAAGGCTTGGATAAGATTTTCTCCGATGCGGGTTTCGAATGGCGCGATGCGGGCTGCAGCATGTGCATCGGGATGAATGCGGATGTTTTGCCGCCGCATGAGCGCAGCGCCAGCACTTCCAATCGCAATTTCGAAGGGCGTCAGGGGCGCGACAGCCGCACGCATCTTGTAAGCCCGGTCATGGCCGCAGCTGCCGCCATCGCGGGCCATTTCGTGGATGTGCGAGAGTTTGACGTCGCGCATGTGGAGTAGAGTGTGCGACCGGCGATCAGCGATCGGATATCAGATACCGGATATCAGATATCAGGAAGCAAGATCCCTCGCACGGTTCAGGTTCTTGATATCTGAGCACTGATATCTGATATCCATTTCGCAAAGAGCAATCCGAACTTTGAGGTCTCTTGCCCATGCAACCGTTCATCACGCACACCGGACTAGTTCAACCGCTGGATCGCGTTAACGTGGATACCGATCAGATGGTGCCGAAGCAGTTCTTGAAGGCTCTGACGCGCCAGGGGTTTGGCCGCATCCTCTTTTATGACTGGCGCTATTTGCAGCCTGGGGAAAAGCCGAACCCGGAATTTGTGCTGAACTTTCCGCGGTATAAGGGCGCTTCGGTGCTCCTGACACGCGCCAACTTTGGCTGCGGCTCCAGCCGCGAGCATGCTCCCTGGGCCATCGGCGATTACGGCTTTCGGGTCATTCTTGCGCCCAGCTACGCGGACATTTTCTACAACAATTGCTTCAAGAACGGCATCCTTCCCGCCGAACTGACCGAAGCGCAGATCGAGGAACTTTTTCAGCGAACCGAAAGAGAAGAGGGTTACTCCTTGACAGTGGATTTGCCGAGCCAGACGGTGAAAGACAAGCACGGCCTCGAATACAGGTTTGACATTGCGCCCTCGCGAAAGGAAGTATTGCTGAAGGGCCTGGACGACATCGGCACTTCCCTGCTCCACGCCGGATCCATCGACGCTTACGAGAAAGCCCACGCCGGATCCGCGAAGATGTACGAGACCGTGGATGTGAAGTACTACTCGAACGGCAGCTCGTAGTCGGTAGTCAGTAGTCAAGAGTTACGAGTTAGGAGCCGGACCTTGCGAACTGCTCCCAGCTCCTGCCTACGAACTTCTAACTTCAGACTGCCGACTGTTTTTCTCATCTTGCCCGCCACCACGGCTTGAAATAAATTCGTCCTTCGAAGATGGGTTCGGGCGCTTCCGGCGCTGCCGGTTCGCCCAATAATTCCGCTAGCACAATTCCGGCAACGACCAGCGCCGCGCCTTTCCAGGCGCGTGGGCTCAAGCGTTCGTGGAGCAGCAAGTAGGACGTGATCACCGCAAACACCGGCTCGAGTGCAAACAGGATGGCGGCGTGGCCCGGCGAGGTGTATTGCTGCGCCCATAGTTGCACGGTGAACGCCACGGCGGTGGCGAACACGGCGCAAATTAGAATTGAGACGAATAGCGGCCAGCCCCAGGCAAAGCGCACCGGTTGCCAGTGGATTGCGCCTGCGAAGCCCGTCAGAGGCCAGGCGATTAAGGCGCACCCGGCCACCTGAATCAAACTGAGCGCGGAGACGGAGTGTTCCTGCGAGTACTCGCCCACCAAAATGATGTGCACGGCGTAAAACCCCGCGGCTACAAGGGTGAAAACGTCGCCGCGATTCAGGTAGCGCAATCCCTCGGCCGGAACGGTCAGGAAGTAGAGCCCGATCAGCGCCGCGAAGGCGCCCACATAAATCCAGCGTGTCAGGCTACGTCCCCAGAAAACCCCGAGGAGTAGCGGCACGAAGACCACGCTTGATCCGGTGACGAAGCCGGAGTTGGTGGCAGTGGTGTATTGCAGCCCGGCTGTCTGAAAGCAGTAGCCCGCGAACATGAAGAACGCCAGGCGCATCCCGGCAAAAACCTCTTCCCTCTCAATCCTGGCGAGCACTCTTGGCCGGAAAACAGCCATCAGCGCCGCGGCAATCGTGAACCGCACCGCAAGGAACACGAACGGCGAGGCATGATCCAGGCCGTTTTTCACCACCACAAAGGTGACGCCCCAGATCAGCGAACAGAACATGAGCGACAGATCGGCTTGGATCTTGCGATTCATTCGGGAAACTCCGCGACACCGCCACGTCAGTTTATCCGCAAATCAATCTTGGATTCACGACGTCTGTTTCAATCACCAGGTATGGAGCGTATCCTTGCATCTTGCGGGTGTTTTTGTACATTGGCCCCATTATGTTACGCGGCTCCCGATCTGCCCGTCTGGTCCTTCGGTTCCTTGCGCTGCTTAGCCTTTGTGCGCGGCCGCTCGCGGCGGCATCCAAAGATACTTGGATCGAAATCCGCTCTCCGAATTTTACGGTCATCAGCAACGGCGGCGAGAAAGAGGCGCGGAAAATCGCCGACCAGTTCGAGCAATTCCGTGAAGTCTTTCACAATTCCTTCCCGAGATTGCGCGTGGACCTCGGCAAGCCGCTCATCATTTTTGCGGTAAAGAACGAAGATTCGCTGAAGCTGCTTCTGCCCGGCTATTGGGAGGTCAAGGGGCGCATACACCCAGCGGGAATCTACGTTCCGGGCGAAGAGCGGCACTTCGTGGCCGTGCGGACAAACATCGAGGGCGACAATCCCTACGAAGTGGTTTACCACGAATATACGCACGCCATCATGAACCTGAATTTTCGGGGCTTGCCGGTATGGCTGAACGAAGGCCTGGCGGAATTCTACGGCAACTCCACCATTCACGATAAGGACGTGGAGATCGGGAAAATCGCGGCGACTCACCTGCAAACCCTGCATCAGGAGCGCTTAATTCCCATGGACGAGCTGCTTCTGGCCGACGCCCATTCGCCTTACTACAACGAACAAAACCACGCGTCGGTCTTCTACGCGGAGTGCTGGGCAATCGTCCACTACCTGCTGATGGATCCGGAAGCGCGCAAACGCCAGTACCTGTTCACTTTTCTCTCGGCGTGGGATGCCAGCGGAGATCAACTGGGGGCCGCGCAGAAAGCCTTTGGCGATTTAAAAGACTTTTCCAGGGCAATGGAAGCGTACGCGCGCCAGCAATCGTTTTACGTCGGCAGGGTCAATACAGCGATTCACGGCGACCCGAAGAGTTATTCGAGTCGCGTCCTGCCACCCGCGGAAGCGGCCGCCGATCTGGCGCTCTTCTACGCGCACACACAGCGGCCAAAAGAAGCCATGGCTGAGGTGGACGAAGCGCTCCGGGCGGACCCGAAGCTTCCGCTCGCCCATGAGGCGCAGGGCCTGCTCGCTTACTCCCAGCTACAGTATCTGCTGGCGGAAACGGCTTTCGCCCGCGCCATCGAACTAAATACCAGCAGTTATTTTCCGTATTACTTCGAAGCCGAGACGCAATTGCGCTACGGCCTTCCCTCGGACGAACAGGCGCCAAAGCTAATTGCCTCGCTCGAAAAAACCATACAGATGAATCCGCAATTCGCCCCCGCCTACGCGGCGCTTTCAACGGTCTACTCCGTGCATCCCGAAACGCGCGAAAAGGCGTTCGCCGCCGGGCGCAAGGCCATTGAATTGGAGCCCGGCAATCTTGCTTTTGCCGCCAGTTATACCTATGTGCTCCTGAACGCCGGGAAGACCGCGGACGCAAAGACGCTTGCCGAGCGCATTCAGGCAGCCGCCAAGACCCCCGAGGAACGGGCAAACGTCCAGCAACTCATGCAGGCCATTGCCAGCCGAGAAAGCTATGACGCGCAGGTTACGGCCGTGGCTCAGCAGTCACGCGAGCCGCAACAAGGCACCGGCGTGGCCGCCACCGCCGGCAGAATCGTGGATGTACCCGCCGGCAAAAATGCCTCCGATTCTTCCGCGACTCCGAAGGGCGGAGCACCGGCAGTTCCGTCCAGCGCAAATCCTCCGCAAGGCACGGAGTATGCCGTCCAAGGAAATATCGCCTCAGCCGATTGCGGAAGCAGCCCGGGGAAAGTAATCCTTACAGTCGGCCAGACACTCATGAAGTTTCGCTTCACGGACTTTGCCGCACTGCAGGTGCTCACAACGGCGAAACAGGACTCCGAGCATGTCCCCGACTGTTCCGCATGGAAGGGCCGCCACGTGCGGCTCTATTTTTACAAGCTGAAGGGCAACGAGTTCACCGGCGAACTGGATACGATTCAATTCTTCTGATAGACAACCCTGCCGCCGGCGACGGTGCGAAGCACTTCGGTCTTCAGGAAGTCCTGCGGCGGAATTTTCGTGAGATCTTGCGAAAGCACTACAAAATCCGCAAACTCACCGGTTCTCAATTCGCCCTTCTTCCCTTCCATGAACTCGGCGTAGGCAGAGCCGGCGGTGTAAGCACGGATGCAATCCTCCAGGGGGAGTTTCTCCTGGGGGATCCAGCCGCCGGGAGGGCCGCCCTCGGGAGCTTCGCGCGTGACGCAGGCGTAGAGGCCGCGTAGCGGGTTGATGGGTTCTACATCGTAATCGGTGCCGAAGGCGAGCATCGCTCCCGCCTTCTGGAGGGAGTTCCAGGCGTAAGCGCCCTTGGAGCGTTCCGGGCCGAGGCGCAGTTCCGCCCAACGCATATCATTGGTTTCATGGGAGGGCTGCATGGAAGCGATGACGTGCAACTCACCGAAGCGCCCGATATCTTGCGGCGCAACGACCTGGGCATGCTCGATGCGATCGCGGCGGTCACGCGGCGGATTGATTCTTATCAAAGTTTCGAACGTGTCCAGAGCGAGTCGATTCGCCCGGTCGCCGATGGCGTGAAAAGCGATCTGAAAGCCCAAGCGGTCGCGCTCGATGGCCATGGCTTTCAGCTTTTCAGGCGCCAGGATCAGAATGCCGCTGGTCGAGGGTTCATCCGAATACGGCGCAAGGAGCGCGGCGGTGCGGGTTCCCATGGCGCCATCCAGAAAGCCTTTCAAGGCTCCCGTCCGCAACCACGGGTCGGTGCTCCCTCCCTGTGCGCGGCGGTTTTGCAGCTCATCGAGGGAGAGATTGAACGGCAGCCACTCCGTGATCCGTACCGTCAATTTCTTTTCCTGCTTCAATTGCGTGAAGACAAGGAAATCCTCCCACTCGGAGAAATCCTGCACCGAGGTGACGCCATTCCGGGCCAACTCTTCGAGCACCAGCTCAATTCCCTTTCTTCGCTCCGCGTCCGAGGGATCGGGAATGCGCTCGGTAACCAATTCCTTGGCGTTTTCTTTCAGAACACCGTTGGGCTCGCCATCGGCGAATCGCTCGATATCGCCGCCCGGCGGATTTGGGGTGTCGACGGTGATCTCGCCATGCTTCAAGGCGAGAGAATTGGCAAGGGCGATGTGGCCGGAGATGTGTTCGAGATAGACGGGATTGTTGGGGGCGACCTGGTCGAGGTCCAGGCGAGAGGGATATTTCTGGTCGGCCCAGCGGGTTTGGTCCCAACCGCTGCCCAGGATCCATTCGCCGGGGTGGTGCCTTTCGGCGGCGGCGCGAACGAGATTCAGGAGGTCCGCGGAAGAGGAACTTCCATTTAGGAGGAGAGTGAGCTTGTCGCGGCCCGCCCCGCCGAGGTGCGTGTGCGCATCGTTGAAGCCGGGCATCAGAAAATGTCCCTTCAACTGCACCACGTCACTGGATTCCGCGCCGCCGCAATCGAGCAGAACCTGGGAAAGCGTGCCGATGCACAGGATCTGCCCATCGCGCACGGCCATGGCTTCCGCCCAGGGATGTTTGGGATCGTTGGTGTAGATCCTGCCGTGCAGGTAATAGGTTGTGGGGTGAAGGGTCGGCTGCGAGGTTTGCGCATTCGCCGGCACGGCAAACGTAAGAATGGCGAGCACTGATGCGAGCCACAGCGCTCCTTGCCCAGCTAGCCGAGCGGTTTTTCTCATTGGCTCTTTCCGGTCGCCAGGCCGGAGACACCGAGCAGGGTGAGCAGCACGCGCTTCAACCCGATCTCCCGGCCTGCCGGTTCATACCATTCCTGCAAAGAGTGCGCGCCGCCGCCGTTTCCGCCCGCGCCGACAGCAATTGCATCAATGCCCATGGAAAGCGGGATGTTCGCGTCCGTGGAAGATCTTTCGAGGCGCGACCGGTTGCCGACAAATTCGTCGGCGGAGCGCAGCGCCGCCAGCAGCGGCGAGTCCGGCGCCAGGTCCCCGCCCGGCCTGCTTCCAATGAGATTTGCTTTCCATTCCAGCTTGCCACGGCTGCGATCTCGGGAATTGTCCATCTCGTCCTTGACGCCCGTTGCGACGCATTCGCGGAGCGCCGTTTCCATGCGGGCGATTTCGTCTTCGTTCTCCGAGCGCAAATCCACTTTTAATTTCGCTTCGTAAGGAATCGAGTTGACCGAAGTGCCGCCCTCGACCTGCCCGAGATTAAACGTGGTGCGCGGAGAAGCAGGTACTTTGGTATTGATGAAGCGCACCGAGCCGCGCACCAGGGCGTTGATCGGATTGGGCATCCCGAAATCGGACCAACTGTGTCCCCCGGGCCCGGTAATAACGACTTCCAGCCTCTTTGAGGCCAGCGCCTTCGTGGTCACATGATCGATGCCGGAACCGTCCAGGACAATCACGGCGCGCAACTTCGCCCGATAGGCATCAATGAGCGCGCGCATTCCGCGCAGATTGCCTTCGCCTTCTTCTCCCACGTTCGCCGCAAACAGAATTGTACGCTCGGGCTTGATCTTCGCCGCATGCAGCGCGCGCGCCACCGCCAGCATTCCTGCCAGCCCAGTACCATTGTCGGAGATGCCCGGAGCCACCAGGCGAGTGCCCTCGCGCTTAACCTTCACTTCCGTGCCCGCGGGGAATACGGTGTCCAGATGCGCCGTCAGGAGCACAACCTCATCTTCCCGGGAACCGTGCAGTTCGCCAATAACGTTGCCCATCTTGTCCCCGTGGAGAGAGAGACCCTCGGCAGCCAAAAGGGCTCTTACCGCTTCCGCGCGCTTTTCTTCCTGGAAGGACGGTGCGGGAATTTCCGTGAGGCGGACTTGCTGGTCCGTTACCCAATCGAGGTTCTTGTCCAGCCAATCGAGAGCGACGTGCACTTCCGGCTGGTCCGCAAGCGCGATGGAACGGTCTTGCCGCGGGGCGTGAGGAGCAACCGAAGAGCGAATCGGCATAGCGAAAAGAATAGCGCAAACGGCAACGCGTTTCACTGCCTGAAAGGACAGGCGAAGAGGAGGCGGCTTCGAAGGGAGTTGTTTTTCTACAGCCATTGAGGACAGAGTGGCATTCTACATCACGACGGGAGTCCCGGCGGTCCGCGTCCCCCGCTTCCCTGTAGCTTACCCCTTCGAGGGGTGGCGGTGTTCATCACTCTGGCAACCAACTCAATTGTCGCCAATGTTTTGCTCGACGCTGAATTCGTGCCGTGCTTCGAAAACCCTCAGGCCTCGAAGGCCTGAGCTACAGGTGGCTCAGCCATTGCTCACTGCTCTCCTAAGAAGCCGGAGCGCCGCACAGCGCCCGCACTTCGTCATCTGTCAGCACGCGCGGAGACTGCTTAGCGGCTTCATAGATGCGATTGACGATTTCGTCGCTCTCCGGAACACCATGGCGCTCCATCCAATAAATCACGTTTGATTTTCCACTCATCGGCCCGATCTCCACGATCTGCTCCAAGCCAAAAAGATGCGCCGGCACGCCGCTGTACACGGAGTCGGCCAGCTTCCGATCATGGGTCCGCAAGGCCTTGATGATCGCCGCGGCATGCACGCCCGTGGCGGTGCGGAAGGCGTCTCTGCCGAAGACCGGGTAATTGGGTGGGATGACGGTGTGCGTGGCCTTGGCAATCTTTTCGCAGTAGGTGCGCAAGGAACTGAGGTCATTTTGCCGCAGCCCCATCAACTGTAAATTGACTAGCAGCAATTCCGTGGGCGTGTTGCCCACACGTTCGCCGAGCGAAAGAGCCACGCCGTGGATTTGCCGCGCGCCGCCGGCGATAGCAGCAAGCGAATTGGCGATCGACAAGCCGCGATCGCGATGGCCGTGCCAGTCGACGCGGATGTCTTTCCCGCATGGCTTCACGACTTTCTCGATTACGAATTTCACCAGGTTGTAGGCGCCCTCCGGCGTGGCGTGGCCCACGGTGTCGCAGAGCACGATGGCCCGCGCGCCGCTGCGGATCGCGGTGGTGTACAGCCGCTGAATGGTTTCCGGATCGGTGCGCACGGTATCTTCGGTGACGTACATCGAAGGGAGGCCTTGCGCAACGGCGAAGCGGACGGCCTTTTCCGTGGTACGTTCCAGATGATCGACGCTCCAGTCTTCCACCAGCCTGCGGATTGGGCTCGAACCCAGAAACGTGGCCGCTTCGATGGCAATTCCAACGCGTTGGGAAATTTCCGCGATCGGCCGGATGTCCGCTTCCAATGTGCGCGCCGCACAATTCGGCTTGATGCGCATGTGGTTCTTGGCAATTTCTCGCGCCAATGCTTCCACATGCTCCGCCGCGCGAGGACCAGCGCCCGGCAAGCCGATATTCACGGAATCGATGCCCAGACCTTCCATGAGGTGAAGGATTTCTATTTTTTCCTCGATGGTCGGGTCGTGAATCGAGGGATTCTGCAGACCGTCGCGGAGGGTCTCATCGTTTACAAGGACCTGTGTGCCGGGAGGGATGGGCACGTTCCCGGCCAGGTTCCAATCGTAAATCCAGTCGTTCTGGGACACGGCGGAGGGGCCTCCCTGCCTTCTCAGTACCGAACGGTGTAGCTGTTCGGCAATTGCTTGGGGTCCGGGCGGTAAATGGTCTTGCAAAATTCGCAGCGATAAATTTCCGCGTCCTTGCCACCGACGAGGGCGACAATTTCCCGTGGAAAGTCGAACCAGCGCTTCAGGTGGCCGTTGCAAAGTTTTCCCTTCGCGTCCTTTTCGTCGCAGGCGCGCTGCTTCGACTTCCGGGTTTTCAACTTCGGGGCGGACGGCTTTTCTTCCGCCGTCGCTGGGGCAGAGTCTGTTGAGGGTGTTGCCGGGGTTTCTTCAGCCAAGAGTGATCTCCTTCCGGCTCACTGTAAAATCCATGATCGCGATTCTAGCGCCTATCTCTCACGAGATTCAATTTTGTAGCGCCCTACGGATTGTACTTATCCAGCCATGCCTTCAGTTCCGCGAAAATGTTGCGCCGCTGTTCTGCGAGTCGGGGGAAATGCGGCGAGCCGGGGTAGGTGACCATGCGCACGGTCTTCCCGCGCTCCGCGAGCAAAACAAAGTATTCGCGCCCTTGGAAAGTGGGCACGCGCAGGTCGGATTCGCCGTGCAAAATCAGCAGCGGCGTGGTTACTTGATCGGCGTGCATGACCGCGGAGAACTGCAAAAACGGCGCGGGATCTTTTTCCTGCAAGCGCATGTCGTAATCCACCTGCGAGATGTCGCTGGTGGGAATGAAGCTCAGCCAGTCCGTGATCCCCGCGCCCTCGATGGCGGCCTTGTAGCGATGCGTCTGGGTCACCGTCCACGAGGTCATAAATCCCCCCGCGCTCCAGCCAAAGATTGCCAAACGATTGGGGTCGGCCCAGCCCTGCGCAACCGCATAATCCGTTGCGCTGTCGACATCGCTATACGCGCGATCCCCGAAGTGCTGGTAAATCGCTTGGAGAAAATCCGTTCCATACCCAGTGGAGCCGCGATACTGCGGCTGTAGGACCACGTAACCGCATCCGGCGATCATTCGCGAGAAAAGGTCGAAGTCCAGCGTGTCGTTTGCCTCCGGCCCGCCATGCGGCAACACCAGATACGGAAAACGCTTCCCGGCTTCGAAATTCGCGGGCAGCGTGAGAATGCCTTCCAGTTTTGTTCCATCCTTGGCCGTCCAATTCACCACACGAACTTCGCCGAGAGCGACTTTCGCCAAAGTGTCATCGCCTTCGTGGGTGATTTTCTGAAGTTCGGTTCCGTGCGCGACAGCCACGTTCGTCGCGTGCGCGGGATCACCGACGGTGAACGCCAAGACTTCCGGCGCGGAGGCAAAGGGAGAGAATGCCGGTGCGGTATACACAATGCCTCCCGGCCAGCGATACGCAGGTTGCAACTTACCATCGCGATAGGAATACAGTTCGACAATCGTGCCCTTGTGCATCTCGATCCACACCGTCCCGTGCGGATCGTTGGTCACACCGGGAATCGTCCCATCCAGCTTCGGCGTCTGATCGACGGCCGCGCCGCCGGAAGCGGGCACGGTCCACAAATGATCGGGGGTCAGGACGTCCGTGGTTGTGCTGGCGAAGGCTAGATCTTTTCCACCATTGGCCCAGGCTATACCGGCAACGGCGTTTGGGACTTCCGCAACCTTGCGGGCTCCGCCGGCGGTGCAAATCCACAGTGATGAGCGCACATCGTGATGCCCGATCTTTTGAAATTGCGTGACAATTGCGAGTTGCGCGCCATCCGATGACCAAGCCACATCCGTCACATCCTTCAGTTCCGGGCACCACCACGCGCCTTCCGCGCTATTCACTCTGGCCACATACACGCTCGTCAAATCGTTTTCGACGACTTGGCGCATTTCTTTGAGCGCATCTGGGGGACGGGGATCCGCCGTCAGCGCGAACCAGCCTCCATCCGGCGAGATCGCCGTCCCGTGAATGCCATTGGGCAAAGCAATCATCCTCGTCGGTTTGCCGGTGGCCAGGGGAATAATCCCGAGCTGATCTTTCTTCTCCACTTCATAGGTGCCGTAAATTGCGTCGCCTTCCTTCGTGAAACCCGACGGCTGGAACGATTCTGGAAGCTCCAGTTTCCGATTGTTTTCACCCGAGGTGTCGATCAGATGCCATTCGTGTTTTGTGCGGCCCTGCTCACCATCAAAGCTGACTCCGAACAAAATGCTCTTGCCATCGGGTGAAACGGCCACGGCCGTCGCGCGACGCAGCGCCGCATAGTCATCCAGTCCGAAAGGATGCTTATCCGTCGCGGTGGCCGGGGTGATCAGAATGGCAGCCGCAAATAACGTCAGGAGAATAGAAAATAGAAAAATACCTGGAAAGGTTTGTCGATTCATGGTCTGCATTCTATCCGATTTTGCCAGCTTTGCCCCAAACGATTGAAAGGCGGAATCTGGTGGAAAGACGAAACAGAATCGCATTCAATCTAATTGCGTCCCGGTAGTACTTTCGTACCAGTCTGGAGCAGGATTTCCCGCGCAACTCTTGCCGCACGCCTGTGTTTCATTCAGCATTCGGGTTGGTCGAGTCCTCACTAGCCCGCGGTGGTTAAAAAAAACGAAGCTGATTTCGAACCCAAAATTTCGGAGGCCTCGCCCCTCCTTAGGAGATGACTGATGAAGTCCTATAAATCGCGAGTGATTCTCGGCGTGGCCTCGGCCGCACTGATGCTCTTTACCCTGGGGTGCTCGTCTGGCAGTTCCAGTTCCAACAATAGCAATCCTCAACCGCAGAATGGCACGGTCAATGTAATTATCAGCGATTCGCCAACGGAAGACTGGGCCGCCATCTGCGTGAGAGTGGTGTCGATTACTTTGACGCCGCAAGGGGGCGGGAGCGACGTCACGCTTTACACCGCATCCAGCCCGGCGCCCTACGTCAACCTGCTGCAGCTGGATCAACTCAATGAAATCCTCGGCAATATGAGCGTCCCCGTAGGCACATACACAGCCGCGACGATAACGGTCAGCGGTAATCCAGGCGACGTCATCTTGACGACATCGGCCGATCCGGAAGTGGGCTTCGCCGCCGCTCCCAGCACGACGATCCCGTCCAGCCAGATCCAGATCCTCGGCACCACGGGCAGCGCGGGCAGCCTGACTGTGCCCGTTAAGCTGACGCTCGATTCTCCCCTGGTCGTAAGCGCAACGCAAAGCAATGCCCTGGACCTGGAGTTCGATCTCTCCCATCCGGCGTTTATCGTGGCGCATGTGCCGCCGGCAAACGCCGGCACAACGGTGTGGGCGGTCAACTTCAAAGGCCCACTGCGCCACCGCCCCATCCATGACCTCACGCGGCTGGTCCTGCGCCACCACTACGGCACCGCGCAGAGTGTCTCCACGGACAACAGCACGCTGACTTTCTATAAGGACTACCCGGTCTACCCACCAACAAGTCCGGAAACCGAGATAACGAGCGCGCAGTCTCTCTCGGTCGAGGCGGACTCGACTAATGGGACGATCTACTACGATGTCGACGGGAAGACGCAAGCCACAATCATGGACTTTAGCAGCATCGCTTCCTCGATCGGCGGCAAGTACATCCGCGTTGCCGCTCGCTACCAGGTGGACGGTTCGCTCGTCGCCGTGCGCCTGTGGGCGAGCAGCTCGTTCAATGGCGTGTGGGTTAGCCCCGAAGGCCATGTCCTGCACGTGGACGCGGCAACGAGCACGCTGGTAGTCGAAAACGAACTGGGCCTAGGCGTTCCTCTCACCGTGGACGCGAACACCCTGTTCTACTTCCGCACGCCGTGGAAGGCACAAACGGACGCCAACGCCATCGGGCAGGGGCCCACGTTCCTCTCCAACCTGGTGCGCGGCTTCAAGGTGCATGCGTGTGTTGTGGATCCATTGGCCAGCTCGTTCGTTGCGAGTTCGATCGACATTGAGATCGCACGCTATGACGGCACCATCACTGGCAGCAACCTGAACAACTTTACTTACACGCGCAATTTCCAAGATACTAGCGATGATTACACCGTGCAGTTGCCGTTTATCTCCTCCAGCACGACGAATGGCAACGATCCTATGTCGGCCGCATCCATCACGGGATTCAAGTGGTGGAATTTTACCTTCCCGACCATCGTAGACAGCGGCACCAACGCCATCCCGGATTTTGACAACGCCACCAACGGCACCGTGACTTTCGGCGGCTCTGTTGGCCCTGTGCTGGCGGCTGGCGAAACCTACGCAACGTGGAACGATCCGAACGCGGTGAACGGCTGGGCTGCGCCTTCGGCGGTGCTGACACCGACCAAAGTACCTCTCGGCGTCGCAGCTACCTCGTACAATAACGGCAGCATTACCGTCACGGTCCCGGGCGGCACGCAAGCGGTGCCCGTCACCATCGACACCACTACCGGCTCCGCCACGCTTGTCTATCAGGTGGATTGGAACGGCGGCTTCCTTACCGTCAGCCCCGTGGACGCCTCGACTACCACAGGCCAGAACACGCTGACCACCAACCTCGTGACCAGCACTCCGGTCAAGGTGTTTGGCATCCCGCAAGCCGACGGCACGATCAAATCCTACGTGCTGTTCTACTTCACGGGATTTGCTCAGGCCACCACTAACTAAACGTTTACCCCTGAACAAGGGCGCCGCCGGCAAGGGAAACCTTCCGGCGGCGCTTTTGTTTTCTTCACGAATGTTCGCGCAGGATTAGAGGTCACTCACACGGTACGGCTCGTCGTGGTCCACGCGCACCATGAACAATCCCTGCGGCGGCACCGTCGGGCCGGACTTCGATCGGTCCTTCAACTCATAGAGCTTATCGATATCTTCCGGCTTCAGCTTCCCTCGCCCGACATCCAGAAGTGTGCCAACCATTTTGCGCACCATGTACCGCAGGAAAGAGCGCCCGTGCACGGTGAACCACAACTCTTCCCCGTCCTCGGTGCGCTGGAGCTCCGCCGAAAAGATCTCGCGCACCATGTTGCGCTCTTTATCGTCGTCTTCGGAACCGGTTGAAGCCGCAAACGAGGAGAAGTCATGCACGCCGGTATAGCGCGCCGCCGCGTCTTTCATCAGCTCTTCCTCGAGCGGAAACGGATAGTGCAGGACGTAGCGCCACAACATCGGCGGCACCACTTTTCCACGGTACAACCGATAGCGATAAACCTTCGCCCGGGCCGACCAGCGCGCGCTGAAATCCGGCCCCATCTCTTCGGCAGCGACGATCCGAATGGTTGGCGGTAAGAGCGCATTCAGGGCGCGCTGAAATTCCCCGCTGGACAGCGGAGAGTGCGTGCGAAAGCTGGCCACCTGCCCGAGCGCGTGCACGCCCGCATCCGTGCGTCCCGCGCCGTGCAACTGCACATTCTCCTGCGTGAGACGGCACAGCACGGCCACGATCTCTCCCTGCACCGTGGGCTTGTTCGCCTGCATCTGCCAGCCGTGGAAATCGGTGCCGTCGTAGGCAATCGTGAGTTTGAACGTGCGCATTCAGAAATGGACCGCGCGATTCTAGGAAGCGCTGCGCACGAAGCGGCTGCCGGGCTTTACGGCCACATTTCCCTGCCGGCACAGCGGGCAGTCCTCCGGCTCGTAGCTGTCGATCTTCAATTCGATCAGAGCGTTGGACTCCACGGGGAAATCAATTTGGCCGCCGCTGCGATCGATTAACGCCCCTGCGGCTACTACACGGCCCCCGGCCTCCTGCACCACGCGAATGGCCTCATCGGTTGAGCCGCCGGTGGTCCACACATCTTCGACCACCAAAACGTGTTGATCGGGCTGCAGCGTAAATCCCCGGCGCAAGGTCAGCGTGCCGCTGCCATCGCGCTCCACGAACATGGCCGGCACTCCGCCGCCCACCGCATCCTTTGGGGCCGGCAGCGCCCGCGCCACTTCCTGGCCGATGACGACCCCGCCCAAAGCCGGGGACACCACGGCATCGATCCGCGCATCCGAGAAAAGCGCCGCCAAGGCCCGGCCCAATTTTTCCGCAAAAGCCGGGTATTGCAAAACCAACGCGCACTGCACGTACGTGCCGCTGTGCAGCCCGCTGGAGAGCTCAAAATGACCGTGCCGGATGGCCCCGGCGGTCTCAAAAAGCCACAAAAGTTCTTCGCGCGTGAACATACTGCCTATTATGCGCCAAAACGAACCGTTTCGGATTCCTAAACGTCGAAACGTCAGGAGATTAGCCACCAGTTCTCGCGTTGTCAAGGATTGCGGCTGCCTGTTACACTGCGTTTTCCAAGTTGCCGGGATTCGCAACCTGTTTCGGCGCTCCTTCTTAGCTGTGTCCACATGAAACAAATTAGGCGCTGCGAACGTTAACACTAAAGAAACACGGTGACACGCTTTCGCTGTACACGCTCCAAGTCCAAATGTAAGGTGAGGATACCTATGAAGAAGACGTTTTTTCGACCTCTGCTCGCAGCCTTTTTGGTGGGAGTGATGGCGAGCGCGCCGGTCGCTCCGGTTCTGGCGCAGGAGCCCGCCCCGCCCGCTCAGGCGCACCCGGCAGCCCAGGGCGGCGTGCCCATCTCGCTGGGCGTCTCTAAATTTGACTTTTCCAAGGCGCCGAGCGCGTTTCCTTCGATCTTTAACCCTTATCGCAGCCAGTTTGTCAATCCAGGCGAGCTGACCAATTCGCCCCGTTTGGAGCAACTGATCCACGACGGCAAGCTCCAACTGAGTCTCCAGGATGCCATTGCGCTGGCGCTGGAAAACAGCATGGACATCGTGGTCGCGCGCTACAATCCATGGATCGGGGACGTCAGCCTGCTCAAAGCGAAGGCCGGGGGATTCGGGTACGGCACACCCGGCAGCATCGCGGTCGGATCGACCGCCAATTTCCCGTTTTTCTACTACGACCCCGTACTCAGCCAGACCGTTAGCGATACAGCTGCCACCATACCCATTGCCAACCCCTTTCTCTCTGGCACGGGATCACCAACCAGCACCACCGTTGCGCAGCCTCTCTTCTCGCACACGGCGCAATACACCACTGGTTATACGCAGAACTTCGTTACCGGCAGTACCTTCAGTGCGACCTGGAGCAACACGCGCTCTTCTTCCACCGCGGCGAACTTCTTCAATCCGTACGTGGAATCCTCACTGACGATTGGATTTCAGCAGCAACTTTTGGCGGGGGCAGGGCGGTTTGTCAATCGCCGCAACATCATCATCGCGGAAAATAACCGCAAGATTGCCGATCTCGCGTTCGCCCAGCAGGCCATCACCACGACGACCAATACCATCGTCGCCTACTGGGAACTGGTGTACGCGCGCGAGAACGTGGGTGTGCAGCAAAAAGCCGTCACCGTCGCGGAAAAACTTTATAACGACAATAAGAAGCAGCTCGAAATCGGCACCATGGCGCCTCTCGACGTGACCCGCGCCGAATCCGAACTCGCCACCGATCGCCAAAATCTGATTGTCGCGCAAACCACGCAGCTCCAGGACGAACTGGTGGTTAAGAACTATATTTCCAAGGATCCGATGGCTTCCAATCTCATCAGCGTGGAAATTATTCCGACCGACAAGCCGGATGTGCCCGCGGCCATTGCGACCTCTTCGTTCGAAGATGCCGTCAAGGAAGCCTTCCAGAAGCGTCCGGATCTTCAGGAACAGTATTACAACCTCAAGAATGCCGAGGTGGACGTCCGCGCCACAAAGAACGCCCTGCTGCCGACGGCCACCCTTGGCCTTCAGTACTCTTCCTATGGGCTCGCCGGCAACTCTTTCACAACCGGCGCAGCCGGCACCGTAGCCGGGCCGCCCGTCGTTGATGCCACCGGCGCCCCCATCGCGGGTTACTTTATTCCAGAGACTGTTACTCCGGTCACCGGCACTAACAAGGACGGCTTCTCGACTGCCCAATCGCAGATTTTCCACAATAATTTCCCGATATATGCGGGCCAGATCACAGTGAGTCTTCCCCTGCGCAATCGCGCGAACCAGGCGGACAACATCCACGCCCAACTGGTAATGCGTCAATTTGAGGCACAGGTGCAGCAGACCAAAAACACTGCCCTGCTCAACGTTCGCAGTACCACCATAGCGCTGGAGCAGGGCCGCGCCCAAGTTGAGGCGGCCAGCAAGGCCAGGGAACTCCAGCAGCAGACCTTTGACGCCGAGCAGAAAAAATATCAACTGGGCGCTTCCACGGTTTATAACGTCATCCTCACCCAGCGCGACCTGATTATCGCTCAGGGCACCGAACTGCGCGCCTTGGCAAACCTTGCTGAAGCCAAGGCGAATTACGAGGCCGCGCTCGGCCGCACGCTCGAGGTCAATAACGTCACGATTGCCGGAGCTCAGAAGGGCGGCATCGAGAAGGACACTTTGATTCCCGGCACCCTGAACGGCCAGGTCGTTGGGACCGAATCGCTCTTTAAAGCTTTGGAGCAGGCCAACGTTCCCGGCCAACGTTAATTCTGTAGCTCACCCCTTCGAGGGGTGAGGCCTTTCCCAACACCGGCAAGCAACCCGTCACAAGCGCCGCATGCTACGCACACGATCTCCCATCCTCGCTTGCCCCTCGCAGGGCTTTCGCATAGCATTACTTTTTGTGATCGCGCGCCTATCGCTTTCCTTATTCGCCTGCGCGCTACACACTGCTGTGATCTCGGGCCCCGGGAGCGCCATCGAATGAGCGAGCCGTCGGACATCAAAACCAAATCGCCTGCCACGCCGGCAAGCTCACGCAAGCCTTCCCCCGCCGAAAAAGCCTGGGAGAAAAACACGCTTGCCCCCACTCTCGCGAAAAATCCCGAGCGCCAAAAAGAGTTCACAACGACATCGAGCTACCCGATCCGGCGCCTCTACACCGAAGCCGACCTCGCGGGTTGGGATCCCGCGCGCGACCTCAGCCTTCCGGGCGAGCCTCCCTACACCCGCGGCATTCACCCTTCCATGTATCGAAGCCGGCTGTGGACCATGCGGCAATTCGCGGGTTTCGGCACCGCCGAGGACACCAATCAGCGCTTTCGCTATCTCCTCGATCATGGACAGACCGGGCTCTCCACTGCCTTCGACCTTCCCACGTTGATGGGTTACGACTCCGACCACGTGCTGGCGGAGGGCGAAGTCGGCAAATGCGGCGTGGCCATCAGTTCCTTGGCGGACATGGAAGTTCTCTTCGACCAAATTCCGCTCGCCAACGTAACCACGTCGATGACCATCAACTCTCCCGCCGCGGTCATCTGGGCGATGTACCTTGCGGTGGCCGAAAAGCAGGGGGCGGACTGGAAGACCATTTCCGGGACGCTGCAGAACGACATTCTGAAGGAATACATCGCGCAGAAGGAATATATTTATCCGCCCGAACCTTCCATGCGCCTGGTGATCGACACCTTCGAATTCGGGATGAAGCACACGCCGAAGTTCAACGTTATCTCCATCAGCGGCTACCACATCCGCGAGGCCGGCTCGACCGCCATTCAGGAGCTCGCCTTCACCCTTCGCGACGGCATGGAATATGTGGAGTGGGCCATGCGACGCGGGCTGGCCGTGGACGAATTCACGCCGCAACTCTCTTTCTTCTTCAACGCGCACAACGATTTCTTCGAGGAAATTGCGAAGTACCGGGCCGCGCGGCGCATCTGGCACAAGGCCATGACCGAGCGCTATAAATCCACCAATCCGCGCTCCTGGGCCATGCGCTTCCACACGCAAACCGCGGGCTGCTCCCTCACTGCGCAGCAGCCCATGAATAACGTAGTGCGCACCGCCATCCAGGCGCTTGCCGGCGTGCTGGGCGGCACGCAATCGCTGCACACCAATTCGCTGGATGAAGCCTGGGCGCTGCCGACGGAATTTGCCGCCACCCTCGCGCTGCGCACGCAGCAGATCATCGCGCACGAAACCGGGGTGACCAACACCGTCGATCCGCTGGGAGGTTCCTACTTCGTCGAAGCGCTTACCAATGAGGTCGAGCAGGGCGCGTGGGAGTACATCCGCCGCATCGACAGCATGGGCGGCATGGTCGCGGCCATCGAAAAGAGTTACCCGCAGCGCGAAATCGCGGAAGCCAGCTACCGCTACCAGATGGCTGTGGACAAAAAGGAAAAGATTATCGTCGGCGTCAACGAGTACGTCACGCAGGAGAAGCCGATCGAGGTCCTGCAAATCGACGAAACCGTCGCACTTCGACAGGCCGCGCGCCTGCGCAAGCTGCGCGCCGACCGCTCCGCCGCCGAAGTGGAGCGCCGCCTCAACGCGCTGCGCAAATCCGCCGAAGGCGACGACAATCTGATGCCCTTCCTCTACGACGCGGTAAAAGCCTACGCCACGCTCGGCGAAATCTGCGAAGCCCTCCGCACCGTCTTCGGCGCCTACGAGGAAGTCGCGATCACTTAAGGTTTTTCATCTCTGAGCTCTCTGTGTCCTCTGTGGTGAAACTCTTTGACAGATAAGGATCTAACGCACGGAATCATTGGGGCGGCGATAGAAGTCCACAAGCTCCTCGGTCCTGGATTGCTTGAGTCAACTTACGAGGAATGTCTCTGCCATGAACTATCGATGCGAACCATCCCATTCGAGCGGCAAAAGCCCGTTCCGGTCGTTTACAAAGGTGTCAAACTGGATTGTGGATACAGGCTGGATCTGTTAGTTGCGGACAGGGTTGTCCTGGAGTTGAAGTGCATCGATGCCCTTGCCCCCATCCACGATTCTATTATGCTGACATATATGAAATTGTCCGGGCATAAGATCGGCCTTTTGATCAATTTCAACGTTCTGGTTTTGAAAGACGGCATCAAGCGTCTCGTTCTCTAAAAGAAAGAGTTTCACCACAGAGGCCACAGAGTACACAGAGAAGAGGGGAAAATGCCGGAGAAGAAAATTCGAGTGCTGATTGCCAAGCCTGGGTTGGATGGTCATGACCGGGGCGCCAAAGTGATTGCCCGGGCGCTTCGCGATGCCGGCATGGAGGTCATTTATACCGGGCTGCGCCAAACACCGGAGATGATTGCCTCCGCGGCCGTCCAGGAAGACGTGGACGTCATCGGCCTCTCGATTCTTTCCGGGGCGCACAACACGCTTTGTCCCCAGCTCATGAAGCTCCTCCACGAAAAAGGCATGCAGGACGTCACCGTCCTCGTGGGCGGCATTATTCCTGAAGCCGACATTCCCGCGCTGAAGCAGTCCGGCATCGCCGGGATTTTTCTGCCCGGCACCTCCACTCAGGACATCATCGACTTCATCCAATCGCGCGTGGTCCGCTCCCAGCGCCTGTAGCTCACCCCTTCGAGGGGTGAGGCTTTTCCGCCGCATCGGCAGACACATGCGCGATTGGCAACGTTGTGATCGCTCCCGTGCATCTGTGCCAAGCGCTATGAAAATCCTCAGGCCTCGAAGGCCTGAGCTACAAGACATTCCCCATCACTTCTTTGCTTCGTTACTTTCTCACGCCGCGCTCGAACTTCACTCGGGTGTAGAGCGTTTGAAACCCTTGCCGCGTAATGTTCCGTTGGGAATAGCTTCCCGGCAGCGCAATGCTCATGGCCAGTTCGCATCCCGCTTCCACCGCGCGCTTCAGGCGAGCCTCCAGGAGCGCCGTCTGCACTCCCCGTTTGCGAAACTCCATCAGCGTGCTCGCCCCAAACAACCCGGCAATTCTTCCCCGCACGGCCAGCGTCGCCCCGCCCACCACTCGCCCGTCGATCCGCGCCAGGTAGCACTCCGTTTGTTTTCCCAACGCGAACATCTTCATCACGCTGAGAAGTTCCTGCGTCACCGGATAATTTTCCGCGAATCCTTGCGCCACCGTCATGACCCATAAGTCCAGTTCATCCGCGCTGGCCCGGCGGATTTCCAGTCCCCGCGGCGGGGTTGAGCTCGAACCGCTGGGAACCGGGCGCGCCATCACGTTCGAAAATTCCGCTACGTGATATCCCCGTTCGTTGAAATGCGCCGTCAAACTCGCATCCGCCATCGGGCAAATCTCCACGCGCACCGGCTCATTGCGGCTGAAATAAAACGACTCCAACCGGTCAAACTCCTCCGCACTCACCGGGCCGCTCAGTCCCAGTCCGACGGCTTGCGTGACCGGGTTGTCAGCTCCGCAGTACACGGCGTATCCGCCGGCGATGCGTTCGATCGCGCCCCCGGAGTCCGGCTGCATGGAAGTCATCCTTTCCGCGCATGCGACCGCAGCCGCGGCTTCCGCCAGCTCAACCTCCCGCGCCAACTCTAAATCCAAAATGATATTTGTCATACCGCGAGTCTATCCCACTAAGCCCTGTACCTCACGCCTTCCCTGTAGCTCACCCCTTCAAGAGGTGGGCCTTTCCTGACTCCGGCAACCAGCCCGCCAGAAGCAACGCCGCTCTCGACCGTCCAGAATCGTGCTCGCCGCTAGGAAAACCCTCAGGCCTCGAAGGGCCGAGCTACAAGGCTTGTTTCATTGCTTCTTTACTTCCTTGCTTCGTATACTTCCCTGTCGCTATCTTTCGGGCCGAGGTCTTCGCGTGTCCACGCTGAAATCTTCCGTCAATCCCAAATCTCCCCAGTTCGACAAGAATGCCCACCGCATGGTCGATCTTCTTACGGAATTGAAAAACGAAGAGGAAAAGATCCGGCAAGGCGGTGGCGCGAAGGCCATCGAATCCCAACACAAAAAGAATCGTCTCACCGCCCGCGAACGCGTCGCTGCGCTCATCGACCCTGGCACGCACTTCTTCGAACTCGGCATCTACGCGGCCTATGAAATGTACGAGGAATGGGGCGGCGCACCCTCCGCCGGAACCATCACCGGCCTCGGCCGTGTTTCCGGCCGCCTGTTCATGATTATCGCCAACGACGCCACCGTAAAGGCCGGCGCCTTTTTCCCGATGACCGCTAAGAAAGTGATCCGCGCGCAGAATATCGCCATCGACAATCACATCCCCACGATCTATCTCGTCGATTCCGCGGGCGTATTTCTCCCCCTTCAGGAAGACGTTTTCCCGGACACGGACGATTTCGGCCGCGTCTTTCGCAACAACGCCGTCATGAGCGCCATGGGCATTCCGCAAATCACCGCCATCATGGGAATGTGCGTTGCCGGCGGCGCGTATCTTCCGGTGATGTGCGATCACATCCTGATGACCGAAGGCTCCGGGCTATTCCTCGCGGGACCTGCGCTGGTCCAAGCCGCAATCGGCCAGAAGACTTCCGCCGAAGAGTTGGGCGGGGCGAAAATGCACGCGCAGATCAGCGGCACGGTGGACTTTCGTGAGCCCGATGATGAATCTTGTCTGAAACGCACACGCGCCATCGCCGACAAGATGGGTGCGCCGAATCCACCGATCTTCAGCCACTCGCGCCTGGCCGAGCCGCTGTACGCCGCGGACGAGATCTACGGCATTTTTTCCGGCGATCCCGGCAAGCAATACGACATGCACGAAATCATCGCGCGCATTGTCGATGGCAGCATCTTTGAGGAATACCGCGCCGAGTACGGTGAAACGCTTCTCTGCGGCTACGCGCGCATCGGCGGCTGGGCCGTGGGTATTGTCGCCAACCAGAAAATGCACGTCCAGACGCACGCGCCGCATTCCGATCAGAAGCGCATCGAGTTCGGTGGCGTTATCTACACCGAATCCGCCGAAAAAGCCGCGCGCTTCATCCTGGACTGCAACCAGAACCGCATCCCGCTGATTTTTCTTCACGACGTCAACGGCTTCATGGTCGGCAAGGACGCCGAGTGGAGCGGCATCATCCGCGCCGGCGCGAAAATGGTCAACGCCGTGGCCAACAGCGTGGTGCCCAAAATCACCGTGATTCTCGGCGGCAGCTTCGGCGCCGGCAATTACGCCATGTGCGGCAAGGCCTACGATCCGCGCTTCATGTTTGCCTGGCCCAGCGCAAAATTCGCGGTCATGAGCGGCGATGCGGCCGCCAACACGTTGGTCGAGATCAAGCTCAAGCAGCTCGAGCGCGAAGGCAAAAAGGTCGACGAAAAGGCCAAAAAAGAATTGTTAGACTCCATCAAAGCCACCTACGAACACCAGACCGACCCGCGCTACGCGGCCGCCCGTTTATGGCTCGACGCCATTATCGACCCAGCGCAAACGCGCGATGCCCTCATCTGGGCGCTCCAAGCCGCCGCCTTAAACTCCAACATCCGCGAATTCAAAACCGGTGTATTGCAAACGTGAAATGCAAAAGACCTGTAGCTCAGGCCTTCCAGACCTGAGGGTTTCCATTCGCGTCGGCACGGCTCTAACAACGTGAGACCCGCGTCCCCCGTGGCCGAGTTGGTTGCAACCGGTTGGAACAGCCTCACCCCTCGAAGGGGTGAGCTACAGGTTTCCTTCGCCCTCTTGTTGCACGGCATGGGAAATCCGGCCCGATTGAATGTTATGATTTCATTGCAATGCACAAACGTGGATCTTTTTTTCTGTTTTGGGAATCTGCTGCGTGATCCTTGATTTCGCCCCTTTCTTGAGAAAATAGGCCCAATGACCTCACCCGTTAAGTTAATCGAATGCCCGCGCGACGCATGGCAGGGCCTTCCGGACTTCATCCCCACGGAATACAAAGCCAAGTATTTGAAGGAGCTGATCCTCACCGGCTTTCAGCATATTGATGCCGTCAGCTTCGTTTCGCCTAAGCACGTGAAGCAAATGGCGGACAGCGAGGAAGTCTTGGCCAGGCTGCTCGATTCCCTTCCCGACGGGAGCACGCTCCCCGAGATCATTGGCATCGTCGTGAACGAAAAAGGTCTTGAGCGTGCCCTCGCCACATCCGGCGTTTCCACCATCGGCTACCCTTACTCCATTTCCGCTTACTTCCGGCGCTCGAACGCCAACATGAGCCGCGCGGAATCCCGCGCACTTGTCGAAACTCTCAAACGCGAAACCAAAGCCGCCAACAAATCCCTGGTCATTTACATCTCCATGGCTTTCGGCAATCCTTATGACGAGCCCTGGGGCCCCGAACTCGTGCAAGACACCCTCGACTGGCTCAAGCATATCCACGTCACAACGGTTTCCCTTGCGGACACGGTTGGCACCGCCACGCCCGATCTTGTCCACGATCTTTTCAATCAGGTGAAAGATCATGTCGCAGGCATCGAACTGGGCGTCCATCTTCACGCCCGCGCCGAAGACGCCGAAGCCAAAATCCTCGCCGCCTACGCCGCCGGATGCCGCCGGTTCGATTCCGCGCTTACTGGCCTCGGCGGCTGCCCCTTCGCCGGAGACGAACTGGTCGGCAACATCCCTACGGAGAGCGTTCTTGCGGCTCTTGTCAGTGTTGGTGTCACGCCCGGCCTGGATGGCGCTAAACTATCTAGCGTCATCCAAATGGCCAACGACATTCGCGCCAAGTACGCGCGCGGCGCCGTTGCCAGCTAGGGAGCACCGGTATGCCTTTTGAAACGCTCGTTCTCGAAACGGACGGCCATCTTTCCACCATCACTCTCAACCGGCCGGAGAAGCGCAACGCCATCTCGACGCAAATGATTGCCGAGCTGCAAACGGCGCTGGACGCCATCGAGAAAACTCACGCGCGCGTGGTCATCCTCACCGCCACGGGCAAAGCTTTCTGCGCCGGCATCGACCTCGAGCTCCTGCAAGCCATCGCCCGTCAAACGCCGGCCGAAAACCAGGAAGACTCCAAGCGCATCGCCAAAATGTTCCGCAAAATCTGGAGCTTCTCCCGGCCGATCATCGCCGCCGTAAATGGCCACGCCCTCGCCGGAGGGTGCGGAATCGCCACGCTCTGCGATTTCACCCTCGCGGTCCCCGAAGCGAAATTCGGCTACACTGAGGTCAAAATTGGTTTTCTTCCGGCGATCGTCTCGGTGTTCCTGATGCGTCAGGTTGGCGAGAAGCGCTGTCGAGACCTCCTGCTTACCGGTCGCCTCATCGAGGCCGCCGAAGCCAAGGAGATGGGACTCGTCAACGAAATTGTTCCGGCGGAGAATTTGATGAGTCGCGCCAACGAACTGGCGGAAACCATCCTCGCCGCCAGTCCCAGCAGCATCACCCGGGCCAAGCACCTGCTCGTCTCGGCCGCGGCCGCCGGCGTCGATCACGACCTCGAACGCGCCGTCCTCGAAAGCGCCCGAGTCCGCTGCACCCCGGACTTCCAGGAAGGTCTCGCCGCGTTTCTGGAAAAGCGCAAACCCGTGTGGCAGGGGGACGCGGGAAAACACTAGCCTCCAGCCTTTAGTCAACAGCCGACAGTTTTGCGCGAAGCGACTTTCGGCCCGGCATCGCCCTAAACTGTTTTCCGCAGAGCATGAAGCATTCTGAGTAGCTCAGATGCTTCAGCCAAATACGCGGACGCAATCTCTAAAGGAACGTAACCAAGGTCTCGGCTGACGATGACAAGATACTCCGTCTCCGAGAGTGACCCCTCGGCGATGTTCAGAAAGTGCGCATAGTCCCTGGGCGCAGCTCGTTTGGAACCCTCAGCAATATTCGTTGGCACTGACAACGCCGCTCGACGAAGCTGCGCCGTGAGTCCGTATCGTTCTCCTGAGGGAAAAGCCTGCGTCATATGATACAGATTGAGGACCAGTTTGTGGCTACGCTGCCAGACCTGAAGCCTGCTATAGTGCTGCATGATAATGTATTCCTCATATAGCATAGTGTGTACTATTGCGAGTCACGAGTCCACCTCTTGCTGTAGGCTGGTGGCTGTTGGCCTACCCCCATCCCCGCCCATTTCTTCCCCGCCCCTTCTTCCGGCATACTATTGCTTGTGCTCCGTCGATGCTCCACTCGCCGGAGTTTCCAACGAACTCATCATGCTCGAATATCACGATGTCACCGTTCGTGTGCGCTACGCCGAGACCGACCAGATGGGCGTGGTGTATCACTCAAACTACTTGATTTGGTTTGAGGTCGGCCGCGTGGAAATCATGCGGGCCATGGGCTTCGACTACAAACAGATGGAAATCGAGGACGACACCTACATCGTCGTCGCCGACGTCCATTGCCGCTACCAGCACCCGGCGCGGTATGACGAGCTTCTCACAGTACGCACGCGCATTCTTGAAGCGAGAAACCGCGTTCTGAAATTTGGATACGAGCTTTTCCGCCAGGAGGACAAAAAACTCCTCGCCACTGGTGAAACTACGCACATCGCCTGCAGCCGTGCCGGACACGTCAAACACTTTCCCGCCAAATACAAAACTGCCTTCCTGGCGATCGCGGCGTCGCTTCCCGTGGACAGGAGCGCTTCATGACCTCTCCGTCATCTCGCCGCTCTTCACCGCGAACTCCGTGCTCAGCCCTCTGCGAACTCTGTGTGAACCGTCCTCTCTTCTTCCCGGTAAACCTCCCATGACCATCGCTCTTACCGGCAATGACCTGACGTTTACGCAACTCCATTCGGTAGCGCTCCAGCACGAACCGGTTTCGATTTCGCCCGATGCCAAAGTCCGCATGAGCGCTTCTCGCGCCGTGGTGGACAAGCTCCTTGCCGAAGGGCGTACCGCCTATGGCATCAACACCGGCTTCGGCAAACTCGCCAGCGTGCGCATCTCCCCCGAGCAGGTTCGCCAGTTGCAAGTCAATCTCGTACGATCTCATTCCTGTGGCGTAGGCGCAGCCCTCTCCGAAGCCGAAACGCGCTCCATGATGGTCCTCCGCGCCAATGCGCTCGCCAAAGGGCTCAGCGGCGTTCGCCCAATCATTGTCGAAACGCTGTGTGCCATGCTAAATGCCGGCGTTCATCCCGTAATTCCCTCCCAGGGCTCGGTCGGGGCTTCCGGCGATCTCGCCCCGCTCGCGCATCTCGCCCAGGTAGTCATCGGCGAAGGCGACGCCATCTTGAAGTCTGAAAAGCTCCTTGGCGGAGAAGCCCTCAGACGTGCTGACATCGCGCCGGTAGCGCTCGAAGCGAAGGAAGGCTTGTCCCTACTGAATGGCACGCAGGGAATGCTCGCTCTTCTCAGCCTTGCGTTGCGCGAAGCGGACATGCTCACGGATACTGCGGACGTCGCGGCCTCGCTCTCTCTCGATGCCCTGCGTGGAAGCCCCGGGGCGTTCGACGCGCGCATCATGCAGGCGCGCGAGTATTCCGGCGCCGCTACAACCGCGCAAAACCTCGCCCGCCTCAATCATGGGAGCCAGATCCGCGAATCCCACCGCGCGCCAGATAGAGATACCCGCGTCCAGGATGCCTACAGCCTCCGTTGCACCCCGCAAGTACACGGCGCGGTCCGCGATTCCCTCGCGCAGGCGCGCGAAATGGCTCTCGTGGAGCTCAACAGCGCCACGGACAATCCGCTCGTATTTTTAAAGGAAAATGGCACCGGCGACATCATCAGCGGCGGCAATTTCCACGGCCAGCCGCTCGCCATGGCCGCCGATCAAGTAGCCATCGCCATCGCCACGGTCAGCGGGATCTCCGAACGCCGCATCGAGCAGATGACCAACCCGCTCACCAGCATGCTCCCGGCATTCCTCACGCCCGATCCCGGGCTCAATTCCGGGTTCATGATCGCGCAAGTCACCGCCGCCGCGCTCACCAGCGAAAACCGCGCCCTGGCCACGCCCCATTCTGTCGATTCGATTTCTACCTCAGGCAACCAGGAGGACTACGTCTCCATGGGCATGAGCGGCGCGCGCCGCCTCGATCGCATGCTCTGCAATCTCCGCCACATCCTCGCCATTGAACTGCTGTGCGCCTGCCAAGGCATCGACCTGCTCGCCCCTCTGCAAACCGGCACCTTCGCCCAAAAAGCGCAAGCCGCCGTACGTGCCGTCTCCCCCAAGCTCATCGCCGACCGCCCCCTCGCCTCCGACATCAACGCGGTCGTCCACCTAATCGCTAGCGCCGCCATCGCTAACGTGCTGCACTAGCCAGCGTCTCCTTGAATTCCGCGCTCTTCTCTCCGCGCCCTCTGCGTGAGTTCCTATTCTGTTTTGCCTCGCCGCATTCACTCGCCCCGACGGTTCTCAAAGCGCGGGTGTGATATCAGTCTTTCGGAAGTCATTCCCTTTGAACAACAAAGGTTCTCTCGACACCTTCGCCAGAGCGTAGGAGAAACAATCTCCCAGGTTCAACCCCGCCGGATGCCGTCCCTTGCCAAAGTCCGAGAAAGCCTGCCTCGCTACTTGTGCCTGTCTTTTGCTAAACGGCTCGATCTCAATCCCGTTTCCTTCAAAGAAAGCATCACATTGGCGAATCCCGGCATCGCCCGATCCTGACTCAATCACCATGCACAATTCCACAAACGTCGGAGCAGAGATGCGGCACAAATCCGAGTCGCGGATCGACCGCGCGTAGAGTTCGCCGTCCGCCTCCTGAAATAAAATTGCCAGCAGAGCAGAACTATCCAAAATCATTTTGGCAGGCCGTTTTGGTCATACAAGAGTTCGGCATGATCGGGCACGGGTCCTTTGAGATGGCTTCGGATGCGGCGGCCAATCGCGAGCATCTCCTCGACCGTAAGTCTCTTCTCGCGCTTCCCCCGGACCCTCTCGAGGCGCTCGCGGAGCGCCTCCGTAACCGCGCTGGTCATGGTCTCACCCGTTTCTTCTGCGAGCTCTTGGGCGAGTTTGTGTGCCTCCGGATCTTTGATATTCAAGCTCATAATCCACCTCGGTAGACCAATGTCTACCTCGGTCGATTATGTCCCTAATTCTCGGTTTGGGCAAGCCTTTCTCACCCCAGTGCTTCCAGAAAGTACGTGATCATGCGCCACCCTGCGATATAGCTGAACGGAGCCAACTCCAGCGAGTAGTGCCCCACCGGCAGCTCTAGCGTTCGCGGATCCGCCCCGTGTAGCCGCAGCGCCGCCAGCATTTGCTTCGTCAGTTCCGGCAAAAACGTTGGGTCATATTTGCCGTACACCATGAAGGTATTTCGCCGCGCACCCATCCCGCGCTCCACATAGGGCATCGGGCTGACGGGCGCCCAGTATCTCCGCAATTCCTCGACGCTCACCTCGTGCCGGAGCGCCTCCCACACGTGGTTCGTGGTCATACCCTGGCTCACGACATCGGCGAAGTAGGTGGACACATGAAAAAATCCGCCCGCGCGCACCCGCTCGTCATGCACCAGAGTGATGTATCCCACGGACGAGCCGATGCTGGTTCCCAGGATACCCAGCCGGTCGTACCCCTGCCGTTCCAGCCACGTCAAGCACGCCCGCGCGTCCTGCACCGCCTGCCGGTTCGCCGCCAACGTCAGCCCGATATTCGGGCCCACTAACTGATCCGCGCGTTCATGCCCGTCGGCCATTCGCCGGTCGTGGTACGGCAAGCTCATTTTCATGGCGCTGATTCCAATTCGCTGCAGCCAGCGACTCAGCACCACCTGGCCGTGCCACTTGGCATTCCAATTCGGCAGAACCAGCACCGCCGGCCCCGCTTTTCGCGCCGGAAAAAACTGTGCGTGCACGGTATTGTTCTTCCGCCACGGCGATTGCAACGGGCTGGTAAACGTCAGCACATTCTCGCTGTCCAGCCGGTAGTCGCGCACTTCTGCTGGCGCAAACCAATCCTCGCTCCGAGCGATCGCCTCGCTCGCATATTCGGCAACAAATTGCCGCGGTTCGGCCTCGTGGGCTCGCCCATCGATGTGCTCCAGCCCCCACTCAAACGGCCGCACCATGCGATTATCGTCGTTCGTCCAGCGCCGGTGTTCATACCGGCGTATCCAGTGCTCATACCCGCTCATCGCCATAAGGTTCAGTCTATCGAACGCCGCCCCATCCCCCAAGTCGCCACAATCTCTTCACAAGTCACTAATCGCGAATCACGAGTCTCCTCTTCCCGTTAGCCATCCGACACGCACGCCCACTCCGCGCATTGAGCCGTTCCCGTGCCTGTGGCAAATTCAATGCTGTGATCCCGCTCTTCTTCTTCCTCTTCGGCCTTGTCATCGGCAGTTTCCTGAATGTTTGCATCTCGCGCATTCCCGAAGACATTTCCATCATCACCCCGGGATCCCGCTGCCCGCGTTGCGACTCGCCGATCAAGCCCTACGACAACATCCCCGTCCTCGGCTGGATTCTTCTTCGGGGCAAATGCCGCAATTGCCATTTGCCGATCTCGCCCATGTATCCCGTCGTCGAACTCCTCACGGGGCTGTTTTTCGTGCTCACCTACTACACGTTTGGCATCACGCTTCCTACGTTCAAATTTCTCCTGTTTGGCTGCCTGCTGATCATCCTGATCGTCACCGATATCCGCGTACGCCTGCTTCCCGACGCCGTGAACTGGTTCGGCTTCGGAGTGGCCCTCGCTTTCGCAACCCGAATTCCTCCTAGTGGATTCTCCGATCTCTGGATACACGATCGCCATGTTCCGCTCATGCTGATGGGCGTTCTGGATGCCCTGCTAGGTGCGGCCTTCGGCAGCTTGCTCCTCTGGGGAGCTGCCGCGCTTTACAAGCTTTTCCGGAAGCAGGAGGGGATGGGCATGGGCGACGTCAAAATGATGGCTATGGTTGGGGCCTTTCTGGGGGTCCGCGGAGCTTTTCTGACGATTCTGCTGGGAACCTTGCTTGGCAGCATCATTGGGCTGGCAACCGTTGCTCTTCTCTACCTGTCCGGCTGGCGGCGTCTGCTTGCCGAACGCGCCCACCGACGCGGCCTGGGCAGTGTCAACGGGCTTCGCTGGGCCCTCGCCGCGCAGTACCAACTCCCCCTGGGCACGTTCCTGGGAATCGCTGCGGGCTTCGTCGTTTATGCCCTCCCATGGTTTGGATTCGCCATTTCTCAAAATTATCCGAACTTACGGCCGTGAGCGTTATGTTCCGCCACGCATTTACCCTTACGAGAATGGTTGCGCGGATTCTCACCGAAAGAGAGTAAAATGGGATTGGTCGGATTGGATCCGTCTTGGGAGCTTCCTGCCCGCTCCGGTGGAGGAAAGTCTATATGCGTTTACCAACTCTTCTTCGCCTCGCCGCACTGACTGCCCTGTTTGGCCTGGTCGCCTTTTCCTTGCCCGCGCAGGATCAAAACACCGACGATGTTGCCGCCGCAGCGCGTAAAGCCCGCGAACAGTTGAAAAACGCCCCGAAACCAAAAAAGGTTCTGACGAACGACGACATCTCCCCCGCCACCAACGCGCCTGCCGTTACTGACGCGACTGCTCCCAAATCGGGCGCGGACAAGGATGCCGCGCAGGGCAAGGAAGCGAACCCCGAAGACGATCCCAAGTCCGAGGCTTACTGGCGCAAGCGCTTCCAGAAAGCCCGCGACCAGCTCGCGAATGCCGAGACGGAACTCGACGTCCTTCAGCGCGAACTCGATAAGGATCAGGTCCAGTATTACCCCGATCCTCAAAAAGCCTTGATGCAGCAGTACAGCCGCTCCGACATCAACGAAAAGGCCGCAAAGATCGACGCCAAGAAGAAAGAGATCGATTCCCTCCATCAGCAGCTCAGCGACATGGAAGACGATCTGCGCAAGGCCGGCGGCGACCCAGGCTGGGCCCGGTAGCCTGCCGAGGCAACGCACTTAAACTGTACTCACCTCTTCGCGGGATGAGGATTTACCCAAGAAATAACCGCTCGTTCGTAGCGAAGCCCGCTTAAACGCAGCGAAAACCTTCAGGCCTAGAATGCGCAAGCCACAAGTGCCGGAATCGTGCTTTTGTTCTGAAATTCCTCAGGCCGAAAAGCCTGACCTACAGGCTGGACTTGCCCCGCACCCTCTAATTCACGTAACCGCCCTCGGGCAGCTCCAGTTCTCCTTCTTCCAGGATGGCCAATCCCTCTTCGAGCATCTGCGTGCCTTTTCGAAGCGCGCTCCAGGCTACGCGCTCGGATTCTTCGGCCACCATCTCCAGGCAGCTCTGAATCGCTTCCGCGTTGCACAAAATCTTCGTGTCCAGCAAGGGCACCATTCTCTCCATCGCTTTATCCTGGATTCGCAGGAACGCCGCTTCCACAGGGACTTGTTCCAGGCACAAGCCGCACGCCAATTCCGCCAGGGACTCTTCCAAGTGAATCCGGCGAATTCGCCCCTTCAGCTCACTCACCGCCGTCTGAGCCATTCCGTTGTTTGCCGCGATGCTCGCGTCATTCATGCCGGGTTCTCCCTCGCTTCCACTCTTCCATCTTCGGTGAGATTACAGGCCGCAAACCCCCGCCACAATAGACACTCCGTACCAGTCATTAGTAAACTGCACACTTTTCCGGCCTCGCTGCGCGGCCATATATCCCCGGAGCTCGCCGCCTCCCCGTTCGCCTTTCCTCTCTTTAACAGCAGTTTCCAGGTTTCCCACTATGGAATACATCAGAAGTAGTAGACTCTAGTAAATAGCGCCGGTGATGTCAAGCCGTCAATTGCACTCTTGGGTGCTCGCACGGGGCCCGGGTCATCCCCGCTTTCTTGTTCTTGCCTGCTTTTGCTTCGCCCGAGCCTCAAGCCGCCGCACAAATGTCGCTACGCGCCTTTCCAGTGTGGCCTGCTTCTTGACAGAAGTGAGGTAGCGCATCACTTGCCGCCGCAGCGCGGTCGTCATCTTGCGGAATGCAGCTTGCGCCGTTGGTGAATTCCGCAGGGCCAAGACCAGGGCCGGCGGCAAAAGGGGTTCGCGCGATTCCTCGTCCCGCTCAATGGCAATCTCCACCACCGCTCCTGCATCCACTCCCAACTTCTTTCGGATTTCGCCGTGGATTGCCAAGCGGTAGCAGCCCTTCCCGCGCGGCACCAGCGTGCTTCGCAGAGGCAAGCCGTCCACTTCCCCCACGACCGGCACGTGCGCTGCCCCGCCACCGATGGCCCTCGACACCTCGGCGGACACATCCACAAACCGGATGATTCCCACCTTGTAGATTTTCGCGGAGAAGACGTGAACGTCGCCCATCTCGCCGGGATAATACCCTATTCCCGGGGCCTAGGGGCGCAAACCCAGATGCAGGGCAACGGAACCAAGCGTCATCAGCCGGTAGCGCACCTGGACGTAACCGACACGTCTCAACAGCGCCGCAAATTCCTCCGGCCGGAAGAATTGCGCCACCGATTTCGGCAGATAGGCGTATGCGCCCGCATCGCCGGAAATCCACCCGCCAATCCTGGGCAGCACGGTCCTGCAGTAAAAGCGATACGCATCCCCCAGAACTCCCGGGGCCGGTTCGGTGAATTCCAGAATCCCGATGGTTCCTCCCGGCTTCAGGACGCGAAAAATCTCACGCAGTCCATCCTCATAACTCGCCAGGTTTCGGAATCCGAAGGCGGAGGTTACCAGGTCGAACGCTCCATCGGCAAAAGGTAATCGCAGCGCGTCCGCCTCCAGGAACGACAAGGGCGCCAACCCGTCCGCCGCAAGCGCCTTTTCCCGCGCGCGAACCAGCATGCTGTGAGAAAAATCCGCCCCGAGAACGCGCGCCTTCGCCCTGCGCTGCAGCGAAAACGCCAAATCCCCGGTGCCACAGCAGAGATCCAGCACCACGGTGTCGGGCCGCTCCAGGATAGGCTTCAGTTCCCTGGCCGTTCGCGCGCGCCACAATCGGTCCATCTGCGCCGAAAGCAGATGGTTCAAGAGGTCATAGCGCGGCGCGATGCGCGTAAACATTTCGCGCACTTGCCGCGAAGCTTCTTCCTGGTTTTTCGCGCCCTCGGGTTGCGTGCCCTTCGGCAAGCCGCCGGATTCAACCATGACGTTTCCCGGGCAAATTCATCGGTCCCATCACGAACCGCGGCCCAAACCGCAACACGCGAATGGCGGTCTTCTCCCCCACTCCGTCGTACGACTGCGCAGTTCCCAGCCGTGGCGACAACACGAATCGCATTTTCCCGAACTTTGCCTTCTTGTCCGCCCGCATGGCCGTAAAAAGCTTTTTCGGTCGAACGGCGGGCCAACCTGGCAGCGGCCCTATGCGCCGCACCAACGCTATCATCCGCGCTACATCGTTAGCCGGGGTGTTCACGCTCTCATGGCCCAGCAGCGCCGCGCACATCATTCCCCATGCCACCGCCTCCCCATGTTGATATCTCCGGTAGCGCGTCACCGTTTCCAAAGCGTGCGCGAAGGTGTGCCCGAAATTCAGAATCTCTCGCAACCCGGATTCCTTCTCATCGCGGCTGACCACGTGCGCTTTGATTTCAATCGATCGCCGAATTACATGTTCCAGCGCCCGTCTATCCCGTCCCAGAATCTTCTCCCAGTTTTGTTCCAGAAAGGCAAACAATTTGGCGTCCGCAATCACGCCATACTTGATCACCTCCGCAAGTCCGCCGCGAAATTCTCGCTCAGGCAAGCTGGCCAGTGCCTCGGGATCAACCAGCACCAGCCTAGGTGGGTAAAACGCCCCTACCAGGTTCTTCCCTTCCGGCAGGTTCACTCCGGTCTTCCCGCCGATCGCGCTGTCCACCTGTGCCACGACCGTCGTCGGCACTTGCACCAGCGCCACACCTCTCAAATACGAAGCGGCTGCAAACCCAACCACGTCTCCCACGACGCCGCCACCCACCGCAATCAGCAACGATTTCCGGTCCGCCCCGGCCCGCATCAACTTCCGCGCAATCGCTTCCACGGTCTCCAGGTCTTTCGCGGCCTCCGCGTCATCAAACAGATGCACCTGAGCCGCGCGCGCCGAAATTCCTCGGCGTACCATTTTGCCGACGGCCCGCCAAACCCCCTTCGAACTCAAAATGTGCGCGCTCGAAAATTTTCCCAGCCGCGCGATCACCTCTTCCGCGTTTCGCAGCAGCCCTCGCCGGCACACCACGGAATAATCGCCGGCGGCGGCACGAACTCGAATGATATGTGAACCGTTGCGTTTCATCACTCTGGGTGAATTCTCTCAATGTAGCATAAGCCCTGCACCGCCCTGAACCCGCGGCATCCCGCCTCACTCGGTGTATACTCTCCGGTGCCTGAATTCTTCCGCGTCGTTCAGGTAGATTCCAATCGGCCAAGCCGCTCACCACGAATCCTCCGCTGCTCGTTTTGCGCGCAGCTCGTGTGCACGGCGGAAAGCGAATCGACGATGCTCACCCCGCCGGCAAACACGTGGCGTTCTTCGCTCTATGCTCTTTTCCTCGCGCTTTTCATCTTCCTCCCTCTCAACGCCGGCAACCCTCCTGCCACGCGCCCCGGTTATTATCGTTTCCCCGCAATCCACGGCGATACCATCGTCTTCACGGCGGAAGGCGATCTCTGGTCCGTCAGTACCCAAGGCGGGTCCGCTCGCCGTCTCACATCCAATCCCGGCGAGGAATTTCACGCCGCCATTTCTCCAGACGGAAAGACTGTGGCCTTCAGCGCAAGCTACGAAGGCCCCGTTGACGTTTACACCATGCCCGTGGATGGCGGCCTGCCCCAGCGCCGCACCTGGGACGCCGGCGCAGTGGTCACCGGCTGGACGCCGGACGGCCGCGTCCTGTATCGCACCCGCCGCTACTCCACGCTTCCGGATGCCAAGCTAGTCTCCGTTGACTCCGAGGGCCGCCGCGAAATTATTCCTCTTTCCCAAGCCGCCGAAGGCAGCTTCACTCCCGACGGTAAAACTCTTTTCTTCACGCGACTCACCTGGCAAGGCAGCAACACAAAGCGCTATCAGGGCGGCACGGCTCAAAATATCTGGCGCTACGATTCCGGCGCCGAAGCCGTTCCCCTCACCGCGGACTACGCAGGCACTTCCCGCAATCCCATGTTCTGGGACGGCCGCGTTTACTTCGTTTCCGATCGCGACGGCACCCTGAATGTTTTCTCCATGGATCCGCAGGGACACGACCTCAAGCAGCACACGCACCACCGCGGCTTTGACGTGCAATCCGCCTCGCTTTCCGAAGGCCGCATTGTCTATCAGTGTGGCGCCGACCTCTGGCTCCTCGATCTCAGCACCAATCAGGACGCCATCATTCCCATCACCCTGGTTTCCGATTTCGATCAGTTACGCGACCACTGGGTCAAGAAGCCCCTCGATTATCTCTCCATGGCTCACCTTGCACCGGATGGCTCCGCCGCCGTTTTCACCGCCCGCGGCGAAGTCTTCACCCTGCCTGCCGCTGCCAGCGGCCGCATCGTCAAGGTCGCCGGCAACTCCGGCATCCGTTACCGAGATGCCCGCTACATGCCCGATGGAAAATCCGTCCTGGCCATCTCCACGGAATCCGGCGAAACCGAATTCTGGAGCTATCCCGCCAACGGGGTTGGCAAGCCCGAGCAGGTCACCCACGACGCCAAAGTCCTCCGCTGGGACGGCGTGCCCTCCCCGGACGGCCACTGGCTGGCTCACCGCAATAAAGATCAGGAACTATGGCTCTTCGACTTCAAAACCAAGACGGACAAGAAAATCGCGCAGTCCATGAATGGCGACTTCGACAATCTCACCTGGTCTCCCGACAGCCAGTGGCTCGCCTATGAGGAAATCGCTGACAACACCTTCTCGCAAATCAGAGTTCTCAACGCCAGTACCGGCGCCATCCACGCTCTCACCTCCGATCGCTACAACAACGGCAATCCTGCATGGAGTTCGGACGGCAAGTGGCTTTATTTCCTCTCCGATCGCATGCTCAAAACCGTCATTCCCTCCCCCTGGGGCTCTCGGCAGCCCGATCCGTACTTCGACCGCTCCATGAAGGTGTACGAACTCGCTCTCACTCCCGGCCTGCGCTCTCCGTTTGCCCCGGTTGACGAATTGCACCCGGACAAGCCCGAAAAACCCGAGGAGTCCAAGCCCGGCAAGACCGCGGACGAAAAGGATAAGAATGCCGCGGACGCAAAGAAGCCCGCCGAGGAAAAGAAATCCGCCGAAGAGAAAAAGCCTGCCGAAGAAAAGAAGGCTCCTCCCACCGTAAACATCGATTTCACGGATATCGCGGCGCGGCTTAACGAAATTCCGGCGCCTCCCGGAAATTATTCCGCTCTTGCGGCCACGGAGAAGCGCTTGTGCTGGTTGGATCGCGCTCCAGGCACCGAGCCCAAACACAATTTGCAGTGCATGGACATTGCCAACAAGGGCGAAGCGCCGGAAACCGTCTGGGCCGAAGTCAAAGGCTACGAGATCTCGTCCGATCGCAAAAAACTTCTGGTCTGGAAGGGCGACGACTTCTACATTTTCGATTCCGACGCCAAGCCTTCCACCTTTTCCGATGCGAAAGCCCTCGCTAAAGCCAAAATCGACATGTCCCGCTGGACCATCCTGACCAATCCCCGCTCCGAATTCCGCGAGCTTTTCTTCGACGCCTGGCGCCTGGAGCGCGACTTTTTCTATGACCGTAACATGCACGGCCTCGACTGGCCGCAGATCCGCGACCGCTATCTGCCCCTCGTGGACCGCGTTTCCGACCGCAACGAGCTCAACGACGTCATCGCGCAAATGGTCGGCGAACTTTCGGCCCTCCACATCTTTGTCTTCGGCGGCGATGCACGCAAGCCAGCCGACCAGGTCGATATCGCTTCCCTCGGCGCGCTTCTCCGCCGCGACGAGAAAGCCGGTGGGTACGTCGTGGATCATATCTATCTGCACGATCCCGATCTGCCCAATCAGGCTCCGCCTCTCGCTCGCCCCGATTCCCTCGTCCATGAAGGCGAAATCATTCTCAGCATCGATGGCGAAGACGTGCTTGGCGTCCCCGACGAACGCGCTCTCCTCCGCGGAAAGGCCGGACGCAAGGTTCTGCTTCTCGTAAAATCCGCCGACGGAAAGAGCCGCGAGGTCCTCGTTGCGCCCGTTTCCGAAAACGACGAGCGCAACCTTCGTTACAACGAATGGGAGTATTCCCGCCGCCTCAAGGTCGAGTCCGGCTCAGCGGGGCACATCGGCTATGTCCATCTCCGCGCTATGGGTTCCGGCGACATCGAGCAGTGGGCGCGCGAGTTCTATCCGGTTTTCGATCGCCAGGGGCTCATCATCGACGTGCGGCACAATGGCGGCGGCAACATCGATTCCTGGATTCTTTCGAAGCTGCTCCGCAAAGCGTGGTTTTACTGGCAACCCCGCATCGGCAATCCCTACTGGAACATGCAGTACGCTTTCCGCGGCCACGTAGTCGTCATTTGCGACGAGAACACCGGCTCCGATGGCGAAGCCTTCACCGAGGGCATTCGCCGTCTCGACATAGGCAAAATCATCGGCAAGCGCACCTGGGGCGGAGAAATCTGGCTCTCCTTTGACACTGTCTTGGCCGATGAAGGCATCGCCACCGCCGCGGAGTCTGGTGTCTACGGCCCGGAACGCAAATGGCTGATCGAAGGCCACGGCGTCGACCCCGATATCGAGGTGGACAATCTCCCCAACGCCACCTACTCCGGCAGCGACGCCCAACTCGACGCCGCCCTGAAGGTCCTCCAGGACGAAATCCAAAAGGATCCGCGCCCAATCCCGGTGCCGCCTCCCTATCCGAACAAATCCTTCAAATACGACAAATAGGGGCGCACTCCGCGGGAGGCTGGCGAACCATGTCTGCGCTATTCTTTGTGGCACGGACACGCCTGTCTGTACTTTTGGAGGCCTCTTCTACGTGTCCTCTACGCTAATCTTTTCGCTTCTCTTCCAAAATCAAATCACACCTCCATCCCCAACTGCCGCCAAAACCCTTCGTGCTACCATAATCCTGCGCCGGAAGCAGGCTTTCCATGACTCTTTCCCAGAAGGTCTATCACGTCGATTACGCCGTTGTCGGCTCCGGCGTGGCGGGCATCCGCGCAGCGATTGAACTCAGCCAGGCCGGCAGCGTCCTGGTCCTCGCCAAATCTCAACTCAGCGAATCCGCCACCGCCTACGCCAAAGACGGCATCTCCGTTGCTCTCAGCGACGAAGATGAAATCAGCCTCCACGAGCAGGACACTCTCAACGCCGGCGACGACCTCTGCCGCCCGGAAGCCGTGGCTCTCCTCGTCGAGGAAGGCCCCAAGTACATCACGCAGCTAATCGAGTGGGGCACAGAGTTCGACCGCGCGGGCACAAAACTCGCTTTCACCCGCGAAGCCGCTCACAGCCGCTCCCGCATCCTGCACGCACACGGCGATTCCACCGGCCGCGAGATCAGCCGCGCCCTCCTGGCCCGCGCCCACTCCATTCCTTACCTTCATCTTCGCCCGCACGCGTTCACGACACACCTGATCCTCGAGAAAGGCCGCGCCGCCGGCGTTCGATTCATCGACGAAAACGACGGCTCCCTCCACGAACTCCGCGCGGGCGCTCTGCTTCTCGCCACAGGCGGCCTCGGCCAGCTGTACCGCGAAACCACCAATCCCGAAGTCGCCACCGGCGACGGCATGGCCATCGCTTACGACGCCGGAGCCATTCTTTCCGACATGGAATTCGTGCAATTCCATCCTACCGCCCTGGCCATCAAAGGAGCGCCGCGCTTCCTCCTCAGCGAAGCCCTCCGCAGCGAAGGCGCCATTCTTCGCAACATTCACCTGGAGCGGTTCATGAAGCGCTATCACGAGGGACAGGAACTCGCACCGCGCGACGTCATCGCACGCGCTATCGCCAGCGAAATGCACCGCACCAACAGCCCGCATGTCTATCTCGACATGACTTCCAAGCCGACGGATTTCTTCGAGAAGCGCTTCCCACACATCTATTCGACTTGCCTCACGTACGGCCTCGACCTCGCCAGCGACCTTGCACCCGTCCGTCCCGCCGCGCACTTCACGATGGGCGGCGTGAAGACCGATCTTTGGGGACGCACTTCGATTCCCGGCCTCTATGCCGCCGGGGAAACGGGCACCACCGGCGTCCATGGCGCGAATCGTTTTGCCAGCAACTCCCTGCTCGAAGGACTTGTCTTCGGCGCGCGCACAGGCGTCGCCATGATCAAGGACGCTCCGGGCTCCAGGAAAACACAAGGGCACCTGCCGGGCTCTCCCGCACCCAAGACCTGGAACCATTCGGGAAAGAGTCCGGACAAACATGAGCCGAAAGCCGCTGCTGCCGTGCTCGACAAACTCCGGGAAGTCATGTGGAAGCAGGTCGGCATTCTTCGCAGCGGGAAGGAATTGAAAGAGGCCATCGAAATTCTCGCGGCCCTGGAAATTCCGCGCGCCGAAAAAGAGGGCCGCTTCGGACACGAGCTTCGCCACCTCCACTCCCTGGCACTGCTCATCGCCCGCTCCGCCCTCGCCCGCGAAGAGAGCCGCGGCAGCCACTACCGTTCCGATTTCCCCTACCGCAACGACGAAACGCTCCAAAAGCACTCTGCCGTCTCGAAGCATCACGAAGTCACCTTCGAGGCTTAGATCCAGCTAGAGACACAGCACTGCCGCGCCCGTTGTCCGGACGATCAAATGACCTTGAAGTTCGTTTTGCGATTATTTTTTCTGCAGTTCTTGGACGGATTCGAGGATGGTATGCCCGGTAATCGCCAGCGTCTTCGGGCTGATCTTGTCCATCGTATCCTGCGGCGTATGCCAGTACGGCACATCGTTGGCGATATCGAGATCAATGATGTCTACCGAAGGCACCTTCCGCCGCGTAAAGGAAAGATGGTCGTCCCCGCCGGGACCTTTCGCCTCATCCACGAAAACATTGGAATATCCAAGCTTCGCCGCCACGCTCCATACAAGATCCACAACCCATTTTGTGGATTCGGGATCGCGCCCGAAATGCGGCGTGCGCCCCCCTACCAGATCCGCTAGGATAAACGCCTTCACCTTCGGCAAATCCCCGTTTGCCGCCATCTGCGCGGCCATTTGCCGGCTCCCGTAACAATTGTCCGGATCCTTCCACACCGTGGGATTGAACGCCTCTTCCGCGTCAAAGAACGCAATCCAGACCGCATACCTGCCCGGCGGCTGCTTGCACAGCAGCCGCGCCAACTCCAGCATCACCCCAGTGGATGAACCCGCGTCATCCGCGCCCACAAAATTGTCCAGCTTTTTGGTGTCGTAATGCGTGCCCAGCAGGATGATCCCCGGCTTTTGCGCCGGGAATTTTCACCAGAATATTCTTCATCGGCACGCGGCCGTCGGGCGTGTCCGCGGAAAACGAATCCGTTTCCACGGCGCAGCCGTAGGACTTCAGTTCCGCTTCCAGGTACTCCTGCAGTTTCGCGATCGCGGCAGAACCCGGCGGCCGCGGACCAAAGCTCACCTGCTTGGCCACCTGGTCGTACGCTCGCTTGCCATCGAATCCACCGGTCTTGTCTGCGGAGAGGGCGCCTCATCACCAGGCGCACGGGCAGCGCCCGCCACCGCGCTCATGAACGGGGTGGCCCGGCGCAGGTTGCTGCGGTCGATTTGCCGGATTTGCAGCCCAGCACCAGCGCAAGCACGCACCGACATCGCCACTCCTCACGGGACGAGGTGTCAATGAATCCAGGGAACTCTCATGCGGATGTGACCCGCGCTTTCCGCCGCAAGCCGCTTCTTCTTCTTGCGCACCACTGCCGCGGACACGCCAATCCCCACAAAATACAGTCGGACCATGGGGCACATGAAGATCAACATGGTTTGCGCATCGGGCGTCGGCGTGATGATCGCCGCCACCACCGCAATGATTGCAATGGCGTAGCGGAAGTTGTTCCACAGGAATTGTGGCGTCACGATCCCGAACAACGACAAAAAGAAAATCAAGATCGGCAGCTCAAACACCAGCCCCAGTCCCAGCAGAACGATCAGTATCAAGTCAAAGTACTCGTTGATGCTCAGTAGCGGCGCCACCGTCCCGCCAAATTGCTGGAAGCCAACAAGGAACTTCAACATATAAGGCAGGGTTACGAAGTATCCGAACGCAATCCCCGAGAGGAATAGAAACACAGTGGAAAAGAGGAATCCGGTGACGGCACTCCGCTCGTGTTTATAGAGTGCGGGTGCCACGAACAGCCAGATCTGATACAGCACGACCGGCGAGGCAAGCACCAATCCTATGTACACGCCAAGCGTGATCACGAGATTCAATGCGCCCGCGGGGTGGTTGTAATAGAGCTTGGATTCGAAATGCGCTTCGCGCAGCGCCTTCAGCATGGGTTCGTTGATGAATCGGATCACCTTCGGCGAAATGTACACACCGATGAACGCCCCGATTCCGATCGCGTACAGCGAATTGATGATGCGTTTCCGCAGTTCCGACAGATGCTCGAAAAACGTCATCTGGCCCCCGGCGGCTTCCATCCGGGCAGCGATCGAGTTGTCAAGCTGGTTGCTGTTGGTCATGAGAGGGAGGGGTTTCTGCGGCAGGCTCAGGCTCGCCTTTAACCGCCGTTGTCGCTGCCGCTTCCGTTTGCGCGCTTCCGCCGTCCAATCGGGGGATAGTCTCTGGAACAGCACCATTCACGGGGGCCTCGGCCTCCGTGGACGCCAGAAGCAACCGGGGTGGAGGCGGGAGTGGTCGGATTCACTGAACTTCTCAAAGCCGCATCGGTGGCCGCATTGGCTTCCGCCACCTGCTTCTTCAATTCCGCAATGCGCGCCTGCCTTTCCAAGTCTCGCATCTCCTCCTCAAACGCGCTCTTGAAGTCGTTTGAGGCTTTGCGGAACTCGGCCAGCAGTTTTCCGAAGCTCCGCGCCAATTCCGGAAGCTTCTGGGGCCCAAATACCACCAGGACCACCACGAAAACCACGATCATGTGCGGAACGCTTAGCATTATCGAACTTGGAAGTCCCTGGGAGCCAAATTGCGCCCTGTGTGCATCATAGAAAGGGTACGCACCAGTGTCAAACGACAGTTGACATTGTGCATGTTATACTAGGGTTTCAGACTCTAACGAGGGTGCTTATGAATCCAGAACGTCGTGGCATAGTTCTAGTCATCGTAGTCCTCGGTATTTCCGCCGTCCTCGGCGGCATTTATGGCCCCTCGGTCCGCGCCACCACCTCCTCGACGGACGACTTCCAATCTTCCGTCCGGGGCTTCACCAGCGTCCTCGATATCGTTCAGAGCCAATTACGCCGAGCCCGTGGACGTCGACAAAGCCGTTTACCAGGGCGCCATCCCGGGTATGCTGCGAATGCTGGACCCGCATTCCACCTTCTTCGATGCTCGCCAGTATGCGCTCCTCCGGGAAGATCAGCGCGGCAAATATTTCGGCGTCGGCATGGTGATCGCTCCTCGTGAATCCCGCACCGTTGTCGTTGCTCCCTACGTTGACGCCCCCGCATTCAAAGCCGGCCTCCGCGCGGGTGATATCATCACCAAAGTCGACGACAAGCCCACCGACTCTCTCTCCGGCAGCGAAGTGGCGGACATGCTCAAGGGCCCGAGGGGCACCAACGTCAAGATCGAGGTGAATCGCGAAGGCTACACCGATCCGCTCGTTTTCACGGTCACCCGGGACGAGATTCCGCACCACTCCGTGGACATTATTTCCTGTTGAAGCCCGGCATCGGCTACATGCGCCTCTCTCAGTTCAACGAAACCACCGACCGCGAAATCGCCGATGCCCTCAAACAGCTGGGCGCCAACTCCCTCGACGGCCTGGTGCTGGATATGCGCAATAATCCCGGCGGCCTTCTGAATGAAGCCGTCGCCGTTGGCGACATCTTTCTCGAAAAGAATCAGCTCATCGTCTCCTATCACGGCCGCAGCGCGCCGGAGCGCCGCTTCTACGCCATTCGCGGCAATCAGGGCATGACCGTCCCCCTCGTCATCCTCGTCAACAACAACTCCGCCTCCGCCGCAGAAATCGTTACCGGCGCCGTCCAGGACCACGACCGCGGCCTCGTCGTCGGCGAAACCACCTTCGGCAAGGGCCTCGTGCAGACCGTCCAGCCTCTCGCCGAAAACACCGGCATCGCGCTTACCACCGCCCGCTACTACACCCCCAGCGGCCGCCTCATCCAGCGCGACTACAAATCCGTCTCCCTCTACGAGTATCACTACGAGCGCAAGGTTCCCGAACATCCCACCGAGATTCGCCAGACCGACAGCGGACGGCAGGTCACCGGCGGCGGCGGCATCACGCCCGACATCCTGATTGATGCACCCAAGCCGACCAAGTTTCAGGAGGAGATGTACCGCAACGACGTCCTGTTCCTTGGAGAGCAGGGTGTTGGCGGTTTCACACGCTATTTCCTCGGTACACGGCCCGCCATTACGCACAGCTTTGAAGCCGATGACAAAATCGTCAAGGAATTCCGCGACTATCTCTCCAAGCACAATATCCGTTACACGGAATCCGAATTCGCCGAAAATCAGGACTGGTTGAAACGCAAGATCAAGCAGGAAGTCTTTATGTACAACTATGGCACCCAGGAAGGCTTCAAGGTCCTGCTTGACGCCGATCCGCAAGTCCAACGGGCCATCGAGGCCGTTCCGCAGGCCCGCGCCCTCTACGAAAACGCGCGCAAAATCATCGCCCAGCGCAACGGCACGTCCGGCAAGACCGCATTCACCCAACCCTGATCCCGTTGCTGCATCTTGTTCTTCAAGATCGGGCGCCCCTGCGGCGCCCGTTTCGCTTTTGGCGCCCCCGCAATCTCGTGGGGGTCGATCCCGCAAGAATTTCGCCCATCATCGTACTAAGCAGAAGAAGGACTGGACGGGGCTCCTCCGGACACGTTGACTGAGGTGAACTGCATGCGGAGTCGAATGGCGATTTCAATTCTTACACTCTGGGCCGTGTGCGCGATGTCGTGCAGCGCTCGTCAGGCAATCCGGCAAGACGAGGGGAAGGCGCTCCTGCCGCCCATCCTTAATGGCAGCGGGCCGGCGGACCTGACCGGGTTCAACATAGCCCCACTCTGCTCGATGCCGCTCACGGCGACGATCGAAGCAGAAAATAGCACGACCGACGCGCAAGGCAACACCACGACAGTACGATTTCGCAGCAAGGTCTTTCGTGACTCGTTCGGGCGCACCCGCCTGGACATCGATCGCAATCCCGAAGGCGCGGCCGTTGATCTTAGGCTGATCAACACCTCGATTTTCGACGCGGTTTCACTGACCGAGATCACACTCACTCCGTTCGACAAACAGGCGTTCCGGATTAAATATCAGAAAGTGTCCGCTTCCAAGCGGCCGCCCGCGGCGTCGAGGCACACCGTCTATGTGGAGCCCTCCGAGCTTTCCGGCCTCCAGCAGTCGCAGCCGCAAATCGACATTCAGCGAGAAGAACTTGGCCACGAAAGCGTCCAGGGGATGGCCGTGCGGCACGGGCGCGAAACCATGCGGTACCCTGCCGGGTTCGCGGGTAACGCTGAAGCTGTCACGGTGGTGACGGACTACTGGTTTTCGAAGGAGTTGCAGGCTTTCGTGCAGGTGAAACGCGCCGGCCCGGGGAATAGCTTGCATACGTTGACGCTGCAAAATATCACGCACCAAGAGGCGGAGAAATCGGTATTCGCGATCCCGCGAGGATACAAAGTTGTGGAGGCGGGTCGGCAGGAATGGCACAGCTTCGGCTATTGTCCAGTCCCCTAACTCGGCTCTCCGCCCGTTGGAAACTTCCCCGACCCTCTGCTAAAATTCAAATGTTGCTGCTTGGGGGCGTGTAGCTCAGCTGGGAGAGCGCGTCGTTCGCAACGACGAGGTCGCAGGTTCGAACCCTGTCACGTCCACCAATCCCATAAACTTTTCTGTCTTTCTTCCTAAGCACCGCCTTCTGAGTCGGCCCGCCAGCTCAACCATCCCTCCCCGATTCGCCTGAATCTCCCTCTGCTGCTACTCTTCATGCATCCACATTCAAGGGAACATCAACCCAATTGCCACCCATCGTCAGCGCTCAAGGCCTTGCCAAAAGATTCGGCGCCTCTCCGCTCTTCCAAAATCTCTGCTTCATGGTTTCCGAGGGCGAACGCATCGGCGTCATCGGACCCAACGGATCGGGCAAGTCCACTCTCATGGAAATCCTCAGCGGCAGCATCCAACCCGATAGCGGCGATCTGGCCATTCGCAAGGGCGTGCACCTCAGCCTGGTGCGCCAAATTTCGGAGTTTGCGCCAGGCGAATCCATTCGTTCCGTCATCGACACCGCCCTGGACGAAGCCCGCGTGCCTGAGGGCGAACGCCCGGCGCGTATAGCCGCGATCCTCGGCCGCGCGGGCCTCACTGATCTGGACGCCCCTGCGTCCACGCTCTCCGGCGGCTGGCGAAAGCGACTGGCCATCGCCGCCGCTCTAGTGCGCCTGCCCGACGTTCTCCTCCTCGACGAGCCCACCAACCACCTTGATCTCGCCGGCATCGAGTGGTTGGAAACCGTTCTCCAAACGGCGTCCTTCGCCTGCGTCGTCGTCAGCCACGACCGCTATTTCCTCGAAAACATCGCCAACGAAATCGTGGAAATCAATCCTGTCTACGAAAACGGCACGCTGCGGGTCTCCGGCAACTACAGCGCCTTCCTCGAAGCCAAGGAAGAATATCTTCACGCCCAGCGCAATCGCCAGGCCGCCCTCGAAAATCGCGTGCACACGGAAATCGATTGGCTTCGCCGCGGCCCCAAAGCCCGCACCACAAAGTCCAAGGCGCGCATCGATAAAGCCCACGAACTGATTGGCGAACTCGCCGACCTCAATGCCCGCACACGCACCACCAGCCCCCAGATCGATTTCTCCTCCTCGGACCGCAAAACCAAACAGCTCATCACCCTTGACGACGTCAGCTACTCCTTCGGCGATCGCGCGCTCTTCGATCACATCCATTTCATCATTACTTCCGGCATGCGCGTCGGCCTCGTGGGCCCCAACGGCAGCGGCAAGACCACTCTCCTCCGCCTTCTCAAAGGCGACATCAAGCCCATCCGCGGCAAAATGCGCCAGGCCGATTCCCTACGCATCGTCTATTTCGACCAGAATCGCGCCCTTGAACCAGAGACCACCCTCCGCCGCGCCCTCGCACCCGATTCCGATTCCGTGATTTACCAGGATCGCGTCATCCACGTGGCCGCCTGGGCGGCCCGCTTCCTCTTCACCGGCGAGCAACTCAATCAACCCGTTGGCCGCCTCTCTGGCGGGGAACGCGCCCGTGTCCTGATCGCGCAACTCATGCTTCAGCCCGCCGATGTCCTCCTTCTCGACGAGCCCACCAACGATCTCGACATCCCCACGCTGGAAATTCTGGAAGAAAGCCTGCTAGAATATCGGGGCGCTTTGGTTCTGGTCACCCACGACCGCTATATGCTGGATCGCGTTTCCACCGTCGTGCTCGGCCTAGATGGCCTCGGCCACGCCGAACGCTTTGCCGACTATTCGCAGTGGGAAACGTGGCAAAACGCCCAACTCACAGCCGCGAAAAACAAATCTCTTGCCCCACCTCCACAGTCCGCGCAGAGCAGTCCACCGCCGGCCTCCACTCCGGCCGCAAAAAGGAAGCTTTCGTACAAGGAAACCCGCGAACTGGAAACCATCGAAGAGCGCATCGCCGAAGCCGAACGTCAACTCCAGGCCGCCCACGACTCCCTCCTCGACCCCGCCGTAATGGCCGATGCCGCACGCCTCCGCACTCTCTCCCTCGAACTCGAAGCCGCCCAAAAAGCCATCGACAACCTCTACGCCCGCTGGGCCCACCTTGAGCAAAAGGCCTGACCCTGCAGCTCACCCCTTCGAGGGGTGAGGCCTTTCCTTACTCAGACGACCAAGCCCCCCACAAGCAATACTGATCTCGACTTTCTGCAGTCGTACTGGGATCAATGAAAACCCTCAGGCCTCGAAGGCCTGAGCTACAAGGCACGGTCTCTTGCCTTGTCACTTCGGCGCATTCCCCGGCCCACCAACCGCATGTACCCGCGGCAATCTCTCCTCCACCGGGGGCAAGGCCGGAAACACCGCGTGCGGCTCCGTCTGATACCAATATGCCACCGAAAAATAGTTGTCCGACCTCCCATTCGCATGGCCGTGCTCTATCGTCGCCTTCAATGACTTAGTGAACGGTATCGGCGAATCCAGGTGAAACCGGTACACGCTGCTCCGGCTTCCCGCCTTCTCTTCCCCCACCACCGGCGCGCCATACAACGCGTATGAAAACGCCTTCCCTCCAAAATCGTAAGCGCCCAAGAAATAGTCCTCGCTCCCGGTCCCGTTAATCGAAGCCTCTTTCTCCCCATCGATAAAGAACATGTCGTCGCCCTCGCCCCACCAGTAATCCTGGTTCTGCAGCACGCTCATGGTCACGCCCGCGAAGTGTCCCCGGCCGGTGGCTTCCAACCAAAGATAGTTCCCCTCCCCGGTTAGGTTCTTCCGGTCATTCTGCCGCGGATCGTCGTTGTCCTTCCAATCTCCCGTTAGCCCCTTGTTCGGCGATGCCTGCCGGTACTGCGCGTGGAAATACAGCGTGTCTGCCGGAAGCGCCTTCGCGTACGCCTGATAGTCGATGTTGTAGTAAAGCGCATCCAGCTTCCTTTGCCCCATGTTCGTCACGGTGATCCGCGCGTGCTTCTGAAACGGCATGGGAAAGAACGAATTCACCGCGCGGTTCGGCGCCACCGAAAGCGGCAACGCCTCAAACGTGAAATATTCGCCCAGGCCCAATCCAAAAAAATCGCCGATCGGCGCCTCGACGCTCGGCGTCGCCTCCTCATCCCAGTACATGCGCAACACCAGCTTCTTCAAGTGGTACGACTCGTCGGATGAGAACGTGAACCAGATATGGGTAATCACTCCCGGCCCTGCCTCGTCCAGCACCGTCAGCGTCTCTCCCGGCGCGACAACGCGGTAATCCGCGTTCCCGCCCGTGCGGTCGTAGCTCGATACCCGCTTCTGCACGTAGTCGTGTGGCTCGATCAGCCTGCTGAGCGGACCCCCGCTTTGCCCAAATACCGCTCCGCAACTCCCCAAAACCAGTAGCACTCCCCCGCAACCCAGCATCATTCGCATGATCGCTCCTCGCCGACGCCTTGCACACTTCCTCAATAATTTGGCGCGCCCATTCTTTCCCATCTCTCCCATTCCTGCAATCCTCCCCCGGGTGCATCTTTGGCTACGTCCAAGCCCTCGCAAACGAACCTGGCTTCCCTTTGCTACTTGTTCTCAGTACTATTAGGAAGGGGGGTAGGTCCGTGTTCCGAAAGGGTAACCTCGAACGCGCGAAAATGACCTAGATGAAACATTGCCGTAACCTGGACCAAGGGAAACTCAATTCAGCCAGAGGTCAACTGTGAGAACGGTTACAACCGACCCACTCTTAACCGAAACTTCCCTCTTCCGTGTCAGTCTCGGGCAGTCCCCTGAGGATTTGATCGAGTGCCAGCGTCTCCGCTACAGCGTCTTCAACCTCGAACTTGGCGAAGGTCTTTCCACCTCCGACCGTTCCGGCCTGGATATCGACCCCTTTGACTCCTTCTGCGACCATCTCATGGTTCGCGACCTCGAATCCGGGAAGCTCGTCGGCACGTATCGCCTGCAAACCGGCGAGGTCGCCCGCCGCAATCTCGGCTATTACGGCAATCAACTCTTCGATTTCTCCATTTATGAGCCCCTTCGCGCGGAGTTGCTCGAGCTCGGCCGAGCCTGCGTTCATATCGATTTTCGCAACATCATGGTTTTGCACGCGCTTTGGAAGGGTATCGCCATCTACGCCACGCGCCACGACGCCCGTTATCTGTTCGGGTGCAGTTCCATCTCTTCTCAGGACGAAAACTATGGCGCAGCCATGTACGCCGCCCTTAAGGAAAAGTACCTTGTTCCGCCCTCTCTGCGCACCCTGCCGCAACCGGGCTATGATTGCCAGCCGAGCGGCGGGCCCGTGGCAGTTGCCCGTCCCCCCCGCCTCTTCCGCGCCTACCTTGAGATTTCCGGCCGGATTTGCGGACCTCCAGCGATCGACCGAGAATTCAAGACTATCGACTTCCTGACCGTTGTCGATCTAGCCAAGCTTCCCGACCGCGTCCGCGCACGCTTCTTCTAGCTCCTGTGTTCGCCTTTTCCCAGCCTGTAGTCCCGGCCGGAGAGCTGGCGCATTCTCCCATCCAGCCTCCTACCCATTTTCCCCATCCGCGCATCCAACGCGCGGGTGTAAACTCCGTCTATAGAGGTGAAATTTCATGATTCCGATGACGCCTGAACAAGCCAGCTTCCTGCTGCAGTACACGCTCCCCTATGTGAAGAACGAACATCGCACGACTCGCTCCATTATTGAAGCCATCCCGCAGACCAATTCCGACTACCGCCCCGACCCTAACTCCAAAACGGCCATGGAGCTGGCCTGGCATGTCGTGGCGGCCGAACATCGCTTTTATAGTGGCATTGTCGCCGGTGGGTTCGATTTCACTCCCAACCATCGCCCGGAAGACGTGAGAACCCCTGCGCAAACCGCCGAATGGTACGGCGCTTCCTTCGCCAAGAATATCGAGCCGCTGTCCAAGCTCTCCGGCGAACAGCTGGCTCGCGCCATCGATTTCCGCGGCCTGCTCCAGCTTCCCGCCGTCGCGTACCTCAACTTTTCCCTGAACCACACCATCCACCACCGCGGCCAGCTTTCCACCTATTTGCGCGCCATGGGCGGCCAAGTCCCAGCCATCTACGGCGAAAGCTACGATTCCGCCGCAGCCAAGAAAGCGGCCCAGGCCTGACCGCCTGTTTCTGCAAATTGTCTGTAATTGTCTTATTGCCGGGAGTTGCGTGACTACGGTTTGATTCGAAAAAGAATCTCGCCGGCGCGCGGAATCACCTTGATTCCCTCTTCTTCGCGCCCTCGCCACTCTTCCATCTTCACGCCGGCAGGGTCCAGATAACCCAAATTCAATTGCCGGCACCGCTCTTCTGAAATTCCAGTGGCCAGCGTGACACGAATCCGGTCCTTCTCCAGGCCGGTCTCCGCATCAAACGTGCCCTGACCGCACAAATGCGTCGAATGCGCCAGCACGCCACGCGGCACGTCCGCAAATCGCTCCCACTGCTTCAGGAAATAATCCCGGCAGTGATAACCGACCCTCTCGATGAACGCTCCGTGCGTATAACTGAATTCCGTGATGTGCGGCGCGTAAATCACCACTTCCCCGCCGTCCGCGATCGCGGGCTCCGCTTTATACATCCCCTTCGCGGCCGTCCAAATATCGCCATACATCTCTGGCATCACCGCAAGCACACGCCGAAAAGGCCGCTCTATCCACTCGATGTGCTTTTGTGAAGAAAGCGCCGCCGCGGACTTCCACGCCTCACGCGCACGGCCGAAATACAATCCGGAAACTCCCTCTTTCGTCACCACCAGTGCCAGGCACGTCACCGGAACCGTAATCTTCTGCGCGGCCCTGTCAATCATTTCGCGCACCGGCGTGGCACATGTCCCGATCAGGTTGTAACTCCCCAACAACGCCCCCAGCCAGTGCGTCTGGTCGATCATCTCTTTCCCGCTGATTCCCGGAAACAGGTACTTATTCCCTCCCGAAAACCCAACCACCTCGTGAGGAAAAACCGGCCCGCAGATCAAAACCTGGTCGTATTCAAAAATCAGCCGGTTGATCTTCACGCAGATTGGTTCCGCCAGCAGCCCGTTGGACACTTCCTCCACCTCGCTCGCTGAAATCGTCCCAATCTCTGCAAACGTATCCGGCAAGTCCCACCGATGATTGAACACGCGCGCGCCGTCACACATACCATCCTTCACCGGCCGCCCCATCATCCGCGTCAATTGCTCCTCGCTCATCAGCGGGTGCGTCCCCAGCGCCACAAGGTAATCGCTCGCCGCCGCCCGCGCGCCGATCTCCTCCTGGATTATCCGGAACATCACGGCCATCGGCATCGTCCGCGTGCCGTCCGGAATGATCGTCAACACGCGCTTGCCTTTCACCTGCATTTCCGCGGACGCTCCAGCGACAACTTCCCGAATCTCCGCCTCGGAAAGCGTCCGCTCCAGAAATCCCTTCCCCATCGTCATTCGTTTCACCTTGCATGCTATTATGCGCAAGTCTGAAGCTAACGGCGCAAACTATCCCTTACGCAATGCAATCGTCCCAGGCGAATCCCGGGCCCTCGCGCATCCCCCGCAGGCGCTGGCGCATGGCATTCCTTCTCGCGTTGGGCGTAGTCATCAGCTTCTTTGATCGCATCAACCTCACCGTTTCCCAGGATGCCCTTCACGCCTCCTTCGGTCTTTCGATCATCGCCTTCGGCGTACTCTCCAGCGCGTTCAGTTGGTCCTACGCGCTGATGCAAATGCCCGCGGGCCTTTTGCTCGATCGTTTCGGCGTCCGCCGCATCGGCCGCATCAGCACTTGTCTCTGGAGCATCGCCTCCTTCGCCGCCGCCATCTCTCCCAGCCTCGGCCTCTTTTTCGCCGCCCGCCTTACTCTCGGCGTCGCCGAAGCCCCAACCTTCCCGGCCAACGCCAAAGCCCTCGGCTACTGGTTTCCCCAGCGTGAACGCAGCTTCGCCATCGCTCTCACCGATTCCGCGGCAAAGCTTTCCTCGGCCATCGGAGTTCCCTTCCTCGGCCTGTTGCTTTTGCATTTTGGCTGGCGCTGGAGCTTTGCCGCCACGGGCTTCATCAGCTTGTTCTATTTTGCCCTCTTCTCCCGCTATTACCGCAATCCAAGCCAGGACGAGCATCTCTCCGCGGCAGAGCTCAACTACATCCGCGACGGCGGCGCGCAGGGGGAAAACCCGTCGCAAACAACCGCTAGTTCCCAGCTCAATTATTTATTCCGTCAGCGAAAAGTCTATGGCCTGGCCTTCGGCTGGGGCGCCTACAACTACGTCTTTTACATGCTGCTCTACTGGCTGCCGACCTATCTCTCCCACTCGCTCGGGATGGATCTCCTCCATTCCGTTTTCTACACCAGCGTCCCTTGGCTCTTCGCCACCTTCACTGATCTCTTCGTCGGCGGCTGGCTCGTCGACTTCCTGATCCAACGCGGTTGGAGCGCCCAGCGTGTCCGCCAATCCGTCCTCATCGGTGGCACCAGTTTCGGCCTGGCCATCCTGGGCGCCGCCCACCCTCACAGCTCCACCGCCGCCCTCTTCTGGATCAGCCTCGCCATCGGCGGCCTTGCTGCCGCCGCTCCAGTCGCCTGGACCGCCCCCTCCCTAATCGCCCCTCAAGGCAGCGTCGGCACCCTCGCCAGCATCGCCAATCTTTCAGGCCAACTCGGCGCCATCTCCGCCCCCATCATCACCGGCTTCATCGTTTCCGCCACTCACTCCTTCGCCGCAGCCTTCGTGACGGCAACTGCAATCCTCCTCCTCGGCGTAGCAGGCTACGCCTTCCTCCTAGGCAATATCGAGCCCATCCCCGATCCTGGGATTTACGCGTAGGCGCCGGTCTTTATCCCGGCGACCGTGGCACAACGATTCCTCGTTACGCCACGGAACCAATGATCTTGAGGGTTCCCCACCGTTTCTGCGCCTTGTGCAGAGAGGGTGGGCTCCTAAATTCAAACATCACAACTTCTCTGCTTTTGGGTCTCGCTTCTCTGCGTGCTCTGCGTTCCGACCCAGACGCCCACCGCGTGAAATCCCCTCTTCCTGAACTGCTGAACTTTTGAACTCTTAATCACTCAATGCGTGTTAGCCGGCGCAGGCGCCGGCGCTTGCGTCTGGCCCGCCCCTTCAGCAAAAACCTGCTTCGCCGCCGGCGGAAGATCATGCATCTTTGTCAGGAACGTCACCAACTGCCACATCTGTTGCTCGGTTAAGACGTTCTTCCATCCCGGCATGGCCGTCCACCGAACGCCGTGCTGCAAAATATAAAAATTCTCATTCTCCGGCATATCCGCCATGTCCTCCATGAACTGCGGCGCGGGCGGATTCAGCGAGTCCGCCAGCGGCGCCTTCGTATGCGCGGGATCGCCGTGACAAACCGTGCAGTTCTCCCGATACAGCCGCGCTCCGGCCGCCAAGTTCACCTCGTCCGCCTCCAGTGGGTTCTTCAACTTCGGCGCCGCGCGTTCCACGCTCGCATCCATCGCGCGCATCGCGATCGCGCTCTCCATCTTCGAAGGCGGATCGTCCGCCCGCATGCTCACGTAACCCATCAGCGCCAACACCACGCCCGCCACGGCGAGCAGAATCATCGTCACAATGCCAAAAATAAATGCCTTCATCGCTTTCTCCCGTAATCGACGGCAATTCGCCGGAATTCCCGCGTCCAGTATACACGCCCCAAGTTCTCCGTAGTGGCGCGGGACCGTTGCGCCCCACGTCCGCAAGATCCCCTGATCTTGCTTCCTGTAGAGACGGGTTTACCCCGCCATCTCGGGCTTCTCCCACGTCAAACAACACCTTTCCGCGCTCCACCTGACTTCCCCAAAGTGCCCAATATCGAACAGCTTTCGATTCCCCAGTCTGCCACCCTTCTGACCGCAAGCAGAACTCCAGACTGAATTCGGCCTCCGCCCTCTGCGTGACCTGGGGATTTCTGGTTGCAGCTCTCTCACGCAAAAAGGAGTACAAAACATGCTCGGATTAATCGCTCTGGTTCTAATTGTCATGTGGTTGCTCGGGATGTTTGCCTTCCACGTTTCCAGCGGCCTGATTCATATCCTGCTGATAATTGGCATTATCATGCTCGTGGTGCACCTCTTCCGAGGCCGATCCGTCGAAGTCTGAGGCAGCGCCCTCAGCGGATATCCATCCTCCGCCCGCGGTTCACTACCGGTGTCTCCGCACGGAGCCGCCTCGTGCGCCGTCACCGGCGATACGGCCCTCCGCCTCGCTCACTTCTTTGGCACCAGTGCGCAGATTTGGCTCAATCTGCAGAGCCTCTACGACCTGCGGCTTGCCGAACGGAAGGCCGGGAAATCCATCAAGGCACTTCCCAGGCTGAAACGGCGTGAGCTCCTTCATGCCTGAAGAATTCACACAGCGGCGAAGGTGTTGCAACCTTTACTTTTAGATAGGAATGTGCCCGGCTTACGGTGCGAGCGCAGGTCGCGTGGCCGAATCAGGCAAGCAATCTTAGCGATTTTCGGGGGGTGGAGTGGGAACGACGGGCGTCGGGATCACATGCGCGTCGCGCCTCGGCGGGGCTAGCTTCGGAGTTTCCTTCTTCGGCTTCTTTTTTTCGCGTCTGCCTTTGTCTCTGTTTCCCATGCCCACATCTTGCCACAACTCCCCCTATTCCCGCTACAGACTCCTGAACCCTATCGCCAACCAACCTTAAGGCCGGCGACTACAGGGCTAGCAGTCTGGTGGCTAAGGCTAAGACTGATGCAGCCTGGGAGGGGTCGGCGAGCTTGGCGCGGACGAAATCGCGCGTGCCTCCGCCTTTGCCCGGGTTGGTGGCCAGGACTTGCTTTAGGACGGCTGCAAGGTCCTTCCCTGCCGCTTCCTTACCCGGGCCGGACGATTGGGCGAAGACGAGCTGGCCGGTGGGCTCGTGGATCAGCAGCGCAATGGTGTTTTCGTTTTTGGCTATTTCGGTAGCTAGCGGGAGGAGCAGCTCGGGATTTTCCTCGCGGAGGAGTTGGGCGATCAGACGAACGCCATTGGACGCGGGCGCAGCGGCCACCAGCAGCTTGGCGCGGGCTTCGGCGAGTTGCTGCGTGGTGGCACGCAAGCTTTTGAAATGCGCGTCGCGCTCAGCGGAAGATTTTTCGATGGCCGAGAGGGTTTCATCCGGCGCGCAGCTGAGGCGGTCGGCGATGGCGCGCAGCATTTGGAAATCGGCGGTGGCGAGTCGTTCGGCGCGATGGCCGCAGGCGAATTCGACGCGCCAGTCCTGGCGAATCTTCGTGCAGCGCCGAACCAGCACCAAACCGATCTGGCCGGTGCTCTTCACGTGCGTTCCGCCGCAGGGTTGCAAATCCGCAGCCTCAATTTCAATCGCCCGCAGAATTCCCTCGCGGTCCACTTCCTTGCGCACACCCTTCTGCGCCAATTGGTCCGCGGTGCCGTACCGCACATTGATGGGGCGGTCCTCGAAAATAACCGCGTTCGCGGCACGTTGCGCGCCGCGTAGCGCATCCGCCGAAGGCTCCGGCCCGCGAACATCGATCGTGCAAAGGTCGCTTCCAAGGTGAAACGAAACCGTCGGCAATCCAAAGCGCTCCTGGAACATGGCGGAGAGGAGATGCTGCCCGGTGTGCTGCTGCATGTGGTCGAAACGCCGCGCCCAATCGACGCAGCCATCCACGGCGCCGAGCGGGAGCTCGCGGTCGACGATATGCGCGATCTCGTCGCCGGCATCGCGCACGTCCACAACTCGAGCATCTCCGAGCCTGCCTACATCATTCGGCTGCCCGCCCGAGGAGGGATAGAACGCCGTGCGGTCCAGCAGCACTTCCCAAGCGGGTTGCAGTCCGCGTTCGGAGAGAACCGGTTCCGCGGGCATACAAGCGATCACGCGCGCATGAAAGTTCTGCATGTACGAATCGTCGTAGTAAAGCCGATGAGTGGCCATGAATGGAAAATTTTAGCACAACCAAATTGGCGGCTCCCGGAGCACCAGCCGGTGTTCTTTTCAGAGGTCGCGCCGCGCCTTCCGGTAAACTAGGAGTTATGGCCATACGCTTCATTGCTCTCGATATCGACGGCACGCTGCTGAACAGCCGTTGGGAGGTTTCCCCCGGCAACCGCGCTGCGATTGCGGAAGCCACGCGGCGCGGCATCGAAGTCGCCCTGGTCACCGGCCGACGCTACGACTTCGCGCTGCCCGTGGCGCGGCAGATTCCCTCGCCGCTCACCATGATCGTGAATAACGGGGCGCTGGTGCGTACCAAGGAGGGGCAGACGCTCGTGCGCCACCTGCTACCCCGGGAAACCGCGCGGCGTGTGCTCCAGGCCACAGAGCCTTGGCGCGATGCAACCGCGGTAGTGTTCGACCGGCCGAAGGCAAATCAGGTGATGCTGGAGACCATCGACTGGGAACACCCCACGCGCGGCGGATACTACACACGCAACCGCGAATTCCTGGCTGAAGCCAAGCCGCTCGAGAGCTGCCTGGAGGACGATCCCATCCAGGTGGTGTTCAGCGGCGGCGTCACCGCGATGCGAGAAGCCGAGCAGGCCCTCCGCCGCGTCCAATTTGCGGAGGAGTTCGCCCTTGCCGTCACGGTATACGAGGACAAGGATTTCTCGATGATCGACGTGATCCATCCCACCGTGTCAAAAGGCGCGGCACTGGCCGAATGGGCAGCGGCTCGCGGTGTATCCCGCGAGGAAATCCTGGCCATCGGCGACAATCACAACGATTTGGAGATGCTATCCTTCGCAGGGGTACCCGTCGTGATGGGAAATAGCGTGCCAGAACTGAAAGAACGAGGATGGCACGTGACCCGCTCGAATGACGACGACGGCGTGGCAGCAGCGATCGACCGCTTTGCCCTGGTGGAGGCGACAGATTGAGGCTGGGAATACGACGCTTCGAGATGCGCGGCTTGGCTGCCCTGGCGCTGTTGCTGGGTGCGGCAACGGCTGCCCGCGCGGACTACGTGGTGCTGCGCAGCGGCGCGCGCCTGAACGTGACCGGCTACGAAATCTTGAGCGACCGGTACATCCTGCACTTAAGAGGCGGCGTGGCGGAAGTCCCCCTGGACGAGATCGTGGGCATCGAGCCAGAAGAGATTTTTACTCCCATCGAGATGCCGCTGAGCGAAACAACCCCATTCCAGAAAATCATCCGCGCCGCCGCCGACCGCTACGGCATGGACGCGGACCTGATTCATTGCGTTGTGGCCATCGAATCGAATTTCGACCCCAAAGCGGTCTCCCCCAAGAAGGCAAGCGGGTTGATGCAGTTGCTTCCGCAGACCGCGGCTCAGTTCGGAGTGAAAAATATTTTTGATCCGGAAGAAAATGTGAACGCCGGGACGCGCTACCTGAAGCAACTCCTGGGGAAGTACCACAACCTCACGCTGGCCCTGGCCGCGTATAACGCCGGCCCCGAGCGCGTCGACCAATATGGACGCCGCGTCCCGCCGTTTCTGGAAACCATGAAGTACGTGCAGCGCATAACCAAGAGCTACGCCAAAATCAAGGCCGAAACTACCGCGCCGCTCTCTCTGCAATCACCGCCCTCCACGCCGTAGTCCGCACGCAACTCAGGCGTTGCGCCGTACCGTCCGGCGCGCGATTCAGGCGCTTGAAAGGCGCTAACTTTACGGATTCGGCGGAGGAGCCTGCAGCGGCTGTGTGTCGGTCGGATCGGGATTGCCGTTGGGAGTTTGGTTCGCCGGAGGATTCTGATTCGGTGGCGGGTTCTGATTCTGCCCGGGATTCGAGTTAGGATTCGTCCCCGGCGCGAACGGCGAATTCGTAGAACCCGGACCCTGCGGGTTCGTTCCATTCAAATTTTGTGCCGGCGTTCCGATACCCACGGAAGCCCCACCGACCCTCATGTCCTTCGAGGGATCCCAGATAAACTCAAACTGCCGGTAGTTCTTAGCCTTCTCGTACCACAAGAAGGATTGCTTGTTAATCTTGCTGCCCACGCCGATGATATTCCCACCGATGGTGTTGCTGGCATCCATTATCCCGAGTGGCGCCGGTTGGCCGGAATCGCTAGGCGCGCCGGGGTTCCCCCCACTCGGGTTTTGCGCATTGGGGTCCGTGGGCGAAGAGGAGTTCTGCAGGGCGGTTCCGACGGCAGCGCCTTGCGTGCTTCCAGGTGTCTGGCCGAAGCTGGAATTCTGGCCAAAACTTGAATTCTGGCCGAAACTGGAGCCCTGGCCAAAGGTGGACGAGAAAGAATTTGTGGAATTGGAATTGCCAAACGTGGAATTTCCAGACCCGGAACCGTTGGGTGAAGCGAAGAGAGACGACCCGATGCCCTGCGCACCTGCCGGCGACTGTGCCATTTGCCCAAACGGGCTGGTGGTGCTGGGGTCCTTAAGGCTCCCAATGAGCTGACCGTTGGGACCGACATAGATCAACCGCCAGGTGCCATCGACCTGGTTCATCGGATCTTTGTACGCCTGACGCATGAAACGAATTCCGGTTTTGGGCTTGGTCAAATCGTCCAGCGCAGTCGGGAAGTGATGCATTTTCAAGTAATACAGTCGCACCCCACGGACGTATTGCTTGCCACGCCAGACCATTTCCGCTTCTCGCTCGCGTTGGATGCTGCTAAGCACCGTGGGAGCCGCGACGAAGGTGCTCACGACGAGGAGCGCAAGAAAAAACATGATGAGAATCAGCGCGTAGCCGGACTCCGCGTTACGAACAGAGCGTTTGTGAGAGCGCGTTCTCATGCTGGCGGGGGCATCTCCAAGTTGGTCGCATTCTTCTGGCCGGTTTCCGTATCTTCGTATTCGATGCGGTCATTGCCGATGTGCGTTATCCGGATATGGTTCTGAATGGTGTCTCCTTCACTGACAATGTGTACCTCCTCGCCGTCCAGCAAAAAAGCCCGGCGCGGGCCGTTGGACGGGCAGGGTGCCATAACCGAAAAACTTCATGGTGAGTTGCGGAATCGGCGGAGGTGGCGGCGGTTTCGGCTGATCTTGTACCGGGAAACCGGGCTTCGCGGGTTTTGGAGTGCCCGCGTCCGTTGGCGAAGCAGGCGCCGAGCCGGCGATGAAAATATTCCGCCCAGAGGGCTTGTACTGGGTGGACTGTGCGTCCGTCCATTCCTTCAGGATGACGCTGTAATCCTCAGCATTGATGGGCGTGTAGCCTTCCGAGGGCGACGAAGTGCCTGTCCCGATTTTGGCTTGGCCAAAGTAAAAATACCAGACCAATCCGGCGATCACCAGAAGAGCCACGAGCGCGATCAGTTCTTTCGCCTGTTTCGTCTGTGCCATCAAGCCTTCCGAAAGTAGGTGCGCATGTGCAGATTGACCCGCAGCACCCCCGCAGGCCCCTGTCCCGAAACCTGGGATTCCACATTGAGGGAATCCACGATGTAATTATTCTTGGAGCGCTGCAAATGGTTCAGGAAATTCACAATGCCGTTGTAATCGCCCGTGACCGAGGACTGCAAGGTCAACTCCGTTAGGCCGCGGTCCTTCACATCCATTTCGTGATACTTCACATCTTCGACGATCAAGTGAGATTCGTGGGCATACTGATCCATTTCCTCCAAGATCACCGAGTAGCCTTTTGAAGCGGGAAGCAACGTAGTTTCAAACCTGTCAAATCCCTTCAGAACATCGGGAATCTTTGCGCGGATTTCCGCGGCGCGCTGGACATCGGCTTTCACCAGAGCCAACTGGCGGGTTTGCGCGGCGAGGGACTGCTGCTGATTTTCCTGGGGAGAGGCGAGCTTGGAATTGAAATAGACGAGGGCAGCGTCCGCCAGAAGAAGGATCGCCAGGCCTGCGATGATGAGCTGCTTCTTGCGCTTGAATTCGCGCATCGTCAGATCCCCGTATATACCGCTGAAAACTCGACCGTAAACGCATCCTTGCTGCTTTCCTTGGGCGCCGCCTCGGAAGTCAGTTCAATGTGCGCGAAAGACTTGGACCCCTCGAAGGCCTTGAGGAGATTCACTTTCGCTTCCTGGCTGGAGGCCCCAACGACAAATTTCACGGCGAGGGAATCGCGGTCCAGCTTCGGCTCAATGCGCAACACGTGCACACCTGGAGGCAAGGTATGCTCGAGATCCATGAACATCTTGGTCCAATTGAAACTGCGTCCTTCGATGACCGCCCCATCGAACTTAGCGCGCTGCTCCAGATTGCGGTTTTCGTCCTTGCCGAAGAAGTGCTCAAGTTCGCGGCGCTGTTCCAGGAGGCGATCCATCTCCCGCTGAACTTTGCCGACGCGGGCGCGATAATCTTCATCGGCCTTGCGCAAGGTGTAGAAATGCCAACCGAGATACAGGAAGAGAACACTGCCCAGGATCCCGAGCAGCGCGGAACCCACCAGGAATCTCCGGTGACTGACCAGCGGATTGGTGGCGAGATTGAGCCTTACGTACATGCGATTCTCTAGCGCTTCTCCTTCAGTTTCGATTCCGCATCCAGCCGACCAACCCTTCCAATTCCCTTTCTGCAAGAGGACGGGTATCCGCGCCTAACGTGCCGTCAGAGACTGCCGCACCCAGCAGAGAGCGCACCTGGCACTTGAATTCTTCCTCCAGCGGGCGCACAAATTGTGGCAAGCGGCTCCCGAGGCCCGCGACGCGCACCGCCTGAATACCTTCCTGCCAGGTGTCCTGATAGTACGCGGCCAGAGGAAAGATCTCCTCCAGCAGCATTTGCGGAGTCAGCGTACTGGAGTTGGCCGGCAGCTCCGTGCAGCGATAACCAGCCAGAACACCTTCGCGGACGATGGCGGTGGTGAGAGAAGTGCCCGAAACGCGCGCCAGCAAAGTAGGTCTCTGATCCTCGAGAAGACTAATGGCGGCAAGTGTGGAGCTCAGAACCACTCCGGGCCGAAGGGAAACCTCTTCCAGGAGAGCTTCGTATTCCTTGATGATGCGAAGGCGGGCGATGGCGGTAACCACATCGACGCCGTCCGTGCGCGGCGCCTGTCGCATGTAAGAAAGCAAAGTCTCATCGACCTCGAAGGGCACGCTTTTCTTCAGCTTCCAGCGCAACATGGGAATCACTTCCTCGCTGCTGCGCGGGAAATCCTCAAAGTGTTGAACGAAGACGCGGATCACGGGGTCAGGAACCAACACGGCCGCATCTTCCTCCTTGGCGTCAAGTTCCCGGCAAACTCTTGCAACCGCGGCCTTCACGACGCCAGGATCCCCCACGTTTGGTTCGATGGCTGAAGGAACAAGGGCGCCCTTGGGAAGTGTCTCGGCAGAATATCCGCCGAGGGAGCCACTGCGGGTAAAGCGCACGGCGGCCACCTGTTCGGGTGTAAATTCCAAGGCCAGGTGTGGATGAGGAGTGTCTTCCATCCAGCGCTCGAATTGATGGAGGAAGTTGCTCCAGGAAGTTCCAACCCGAGATGCGGCAAAGCTACTCAACGAAGGTCACCTTGTTGATTTCCCGCAGCGTGGTCACGCCATCGCGAACCTTGGCGAGGCCGCTTTCCCGCAAGGTAATCATACCCTCGGCGATGGCGGCGCGTTTGATTTCGGAGGTGGGCCTGCGATCCACAATCATTTCCCGGATATGATCGCTCAAGTCCAGCAATTCGCAAATGGCACTGCGCCCGTGGAATCCCGTGCCGGAACACTCCAGGCAACCGCCCCCCTCGGAAAATTGAAAGTTGCTGACGCCAGCCGGATCGAGTCCGGATTCCGTCAATTCGGTGGCGGTCTGCTTCTTGAGCCGCTTGCAATGGCCGCAGATGAGGCGGACGAGACGCTGAGCCAGGATGCAATTGAGCGCGGATACGAAATTGTAGGGTTCGACACCCATATTGATGAACCGGCCGATGACGTCTGTGACGTTGTTGGCGTGGACAGTGGTAAAGACGAGGTGGCCAGTGAGGGCGGACTGGATGGCGATCTGGGCGGTTTCCTGGTCGCGGATTTCGCCAACCATGATCTTATCGGGGTCATGGCGGAGTATGGAGCGCAAACCGCGAGCGAAGGTGAGGCCTTTCTTTTCGTTGACCGGGATTTGGGTGATGCCGCGAAGCTGATATTCAACCGGATCTTCGATGGTGACGATCTTGTCCTCGTCGGATTTAATCTCATTAATGGCGGCGTATAACGTAGTGGTTTTTCCCGAGCCTGTGGGACCCGTGACCAGGACCATGCCATACGGCTCACGGATGTAGCGGCGGAACCGACGCGTTTCATCCAGGGAAAAACCCACAACATCCAGACTGAGACTCTGGAATTTTTCCGACAAGGTTTCCTTGTCGAGGACTCGCAGCACGGCGTCCTCCCCGTGGCTGGCGGGCATAATAGAAACGCGCAAGTCGATGAAGCGTCCCTTGTACTTCACGCGGAAACGGCCGTCTTGGGGAACACGGCGCTCGGCGATATCCAGGTCGCTGAGGACCTTAATACGGGAAATCACGGTGGAGTGCCATTCCTTGGCGATGGGCTGCATGGCGTGCTGAAGAACGCCGTCAATGCGGTATTTGACGGCGACCTCGGCATCGCGAGCTTCAATGTGAATGTCACTGGCGCGGCGCTCGAGAGCGGTAAAGATAATGGTTTCGACGAGGCGGACGACGGGGCTGACGGTGGTATCGCGCGTCAGGCGATCGCCGGAGATGGTCTCTTCGCCCTCTTCTTCTTCCTTGGAGACTTGCAGGGTGAAGGCTTCAGTGGCTTGCTCGAGGACGCGCTGGGACTGCTCGGTGCGTTTTAGCAAGATCGCTGATCTGGCGGGGCGTGGCAACACGGATGGCCAGCTTCTTGCTTAGAAGGAGAGGAAGTTCGTCACTGAGGATGCACCTGACTGGGATCGGCAACGGCAATAACCAGCGTGTTGTCATGCACGACGAGGGGAACGAAGTTATACCGGAACATCAGGTCGGCGGGAATGGTGCGGAACAGGTCCGCATCAATGCGCTGTTCCTGAAGGTCGATAAATCCGCAGCGATAGCGGGCGGCCAAGCGACGTGCCTGTTCGCGCTCCTGCTCCAAGTCCAGCGGACCGCCAGCAGGGAGCGCGGCATTCGGCGGATTGGCGTTAGGCGTGGCCATGAAATAAGCGTCCCTACCTCGTCGTTCCCGAGATGGAGAACGAGAAAATGGGCAGATAAAGCGAAATCAAGATAAAGGCAACGATAAGTCCCATAAAGATCAGGAGAAGCGGGCTCAATGAGGGAGACCAGGGCTCCCAGTTTCAACGGCGACTTCTTCCTCGTAGAACTCGGCGACGCTGTTCAGCATGGGCGCCAACGCACCGCTAGACTCTCCCACTTCAATCATGTCCAGCGCCATTTCCGGCATGACGCGCTTGGCGGAGAGAGCGCCATGCAAGCGACTCGCCCTCGCGCACCATCTGAGTGGCGTTCGTGACGGTGCCACGCAATAGCTTGCTGCCGATGGAATCCGAAGCCGTCGCAAGTGCCGCGACCAGGGGCGTGCCCCCAGTTAAGAGCGTAGCAAGAGTGCGTGAGAATTGGGCCACTTGAAATTTCAAGAGTGTCGGACCGAGCACCGGCAATTTAAATTTCAGGCGATCGAACGCAACTCCGCCTTCTTCGCTGCGGGACCAGAAGAAAACTCCCGCCACCGCCAGGGCCAAAAGCGCGATGATGGCCAGAATGTAACTGCGATAATCGACGGTGATGGCGATGAGAATCTTGGTAGGCCTGGGCAATTCCACGCCCAGGTCTCGATAGAGGGCGCCGAACTTCGGCACGACGAAGGTAACCAGGTACGTGACGATGATCGTCGCCACAACAATCAAAAGCGCCGGGTATACCAGCGCCGCGAGGATCTTTTTCTGAACGCCGGTGCTGACCCGCTGATAGGCAATGTAGTATTCGAGCACGCCGGAAAGATTCCCGCTCTTCTCGCCGGCAAGAATTGCCGTGGAATAGACTTTGGAGAAAACGCCGGCTTCGTCCACCGCTTCCGAGAGAGATTTCCCCTCCCGGACGCGGTCTCGAATCTGCGTGAGCACGGGGCGAAGCTTGGGGGCGCTGGCGCGGGTGGCAAGCAAGTCCAGGGCCCGCAGGATTGGAAGGCCCGCCTTGATAAGGGTATTGAACTGCTGGTTGAGGACCAGGAAATCGTTGCCGCCGATCTTGCGTTCCTTGCGCACTCCAAAGAAGCCGCTGACCAGGGTGTTGCGGGGATCGACAGAGTAGACGTACAGACCCCGGTCGGCAAGCTTCTGGCGCGCTTCGTCCTGGCTTGCAGCCGCCTCGACGTGAGAAAAGACATGGCCATTCGCGTCGGCGACACGGCAAACAAATTCGCCCATAGAAGGATAGTTTACCTCAACTGGAGCTTGGCCGGGATTCGGGGCGAAAACAGTTCGCCTAAGGCACAGCCTGGAGTACAAGTTCAATTCCCCCTATTGGTTACTGACGCAGGCCGGGTGTATCCGGTAGCAGACCATCGACAATGACGGTGTCGCTTGGTGGAGCAAATTGAAACACCGCTTTGTCCAGGGCGGGGTTCCATCTCCAATCAGTAAAGGAGAATTCCAACTCAATTCCGCCTTCTTGCGGGATGACAATTCGGTTGAGATCTCCCTCGGGCGAGAGCTCAAAGAGAGCCGAGCGCGCCGAGGAAGATGGCGGATCGGGAGATTCGCGCAACGTACAACGGTAAACAGAGGCATTCGCCAGGGAAGGTTTTACGCCACGCGCGCTTTCGACTTGCGAACAGAGACGCGAGAGCTTGATGTGAGACACAAGGAATGCCAGCGGCGTGCGCCAGTCTTCGCTCTGCTTGGCAGGCATACGCGTGGCGGTGTGGTCCGCGGGGGAGTAAAACCAGACAAATTTGCCGTCCACCAGGAAGGTGTTTTTTTCCGGAGCTTGATAGTCCCAGCGCATCTTCCCGGGACGCAGGAAGTAGGCGTCACCCGCCTCGATGCGGATGACACGCCCATTCTCGCTGTAGCGTTCCAGGAAAGCCGCCTGCAACGTGTGGGCGGAACCATAACGGGACTCAAAGAGCTGCAGGATGCGGTCCTGGCCGCTTCCTTGCGGCGGGAACATCAGGGAAGCAAGCAGGAGCGGAAGCGCGAATCGCACTCAGGTAGTTTAGCAGTAGAAGCCTTAGAGCGGCGGGCTGGAGGCAGTGGCGGGACCGGTGGAATTGGCGCGGATGAGGTTGTTCTGGTCGACATAGAAACCGCGTTCCCCCGTGATGTGCGGTACCAGAGGGTCGCCATTGAAGGTGTACCCCACGGAAGGAGTACTACTAGCATCTTGCACATAGGTAAAGACATATCCGGACTTTGTGCCGCTGGCCAAAGTGGGGTCGATAAAGCAGGACGCGTTGGCGGTCCCGGGGCAAGGAGACACCCCGCCAGTGCCTAGATCTGCGAGGGCAACGGAGAACCCGACGTTGATGAACGTTGTGGAGTAGCCGATTTCCGCGGTGGAAACGGAGTGGAGCGAAGAAACGGCAGAGGATTCATTTGCAGACATTTTTGCATGAAGGAAGCTGGGAATGGCGATGGCGGCGATGATGAGAATGATCGCCACAACCACCAGAAGCTCAATCAGCGAAAATCCAATTTGCTGTTTTTTCATTGTAGCTGTCTCCAGCCATCCGAAGCGCAACTCAACCCCATAGGTCTCATCTATTAGGGTGCACGCGGAGGGCCAAAAGGTACCTCAAGAAGGTAGTGTTCACCTGTGTAAAGTCTTTGTTGTCAGAGGGAAACGTCTCCTGGGTTATTAGCCGCTATCTCCAATGGCCGGGAAAAGTCATGGCGTGGGCACAGAGTGTCATCTTCCCTTCACGATTCGGAATCGCATCGGTCCAGTTCGTGCCCACCTCGCACCGGGAACAAAAAAGCAGAGCGGGTTACAAGCAACCCGCTCTGCCGATTCACACGGAAATTTGTGAACCTGTCGTTCTTTCTAGAGTGGGCCCGTCGCCGTGCTGGGCGTGCAGCCATTCGCCGCCAACAGGTAGTAGATTACGCCGGACTGGTCGCTGCAGAACGAGCGCCCGCCGGTCTGGTTCAGGACGGTCGCGTTCGCCAGCGAGGTGTAAATCACCGCTGGCGTACCACCCGCGCCAACCGCTGTAAAGGTGTAGCCGCTCTTGGTGCCGGATGAAAGACTGTCGTCAACCAAGCAAGCCGCAGCCGTAGTGGCAGCCGGACTTCCCGCACAGCCACCAGCCGTGCCTCCATTGCCTAGGGCCGCCAACGCTCCGGCAAACCCAACGGCAGGGAAGTTCGTGGAATAGGTGACTTCCGCAGTGTTGATCGTACGGAGAGAACCAACGGCCGAAGATTCATTCGCTGCCATCTTCGAGCGCATGAGGTTCGGGATAGCGATGGCCGCGATGATCAAAATGATCGCCACGACGATCAGCAATTCGATAAGAGAGAAACCCTTCTGCTTCTTCATGAAATCTCCTTGAGAGGATATCTTTAGTGCCAGAGCACAACTGCATTAGAGCAAGTGGTTCGCCAAGGATGGGGACATGGATGCAAGAGTAGTGGAATGGCGTAACTCACTGATTCTATGCTGTTTACACTGTCCATGACACACTTCGGCGCAGTCGAATCCCGGAGCAGGTGGGGCTAAACATGAGAATTGTGACATAAAGTGTCACATGGAGCCGCCCGAAACGGTCAGGAGTATCTAAACTAAAACAGCGCGCGTGAGGGGTTCGGCTAAGGCCTGCTTGCCGATTGGCTCTGCCGCCGGACTTCCGAGCTTCTTGAACGCGAGAAAACAGGCAGCGAATGTGACAGCGAAGGCGAACCAAGGAATGACCGGCGAGCGCCAAAAGAAGTGGGTGGCGTGTCGCAGACCCAGCAGCCAAGCTGTCACTCCCCCAAGCCCGACGCCGAGCGGCAGAAATTGCCTGGACCGCCGCGGGCCGACGAGTAGGTTCGCGAGCGCAACAATCAGGACAGCAAATGGGACGGCTACAACCAAATCAATGAAGTAATGTTCGCCCGTGCCAAGTGTGGCGAAGAGGGTCAGGACAGCGCAGAAGGCAGCCACTGTCTTCTCGAAGAGGGAAAGCTTCCGGGAATACCAGACTACAAGAAAAATCCAAGCGGCGTGAAGAGAAGGAATAGCATTTCTAGCGCCGGCCAGGGGGATAGGCTCCAGAAAAACGCGGCGAGCCTGATCGAGGGTGAGCGGGTGCCACGGAAAGCCAGGCCCAAAGAGATGGATGGGACCAAGGGCGGGGAACAGATTATAAAAGAGAACGCCAATCGGACCGGTCAACAGAAAGGCGACGCAAGCCGCCAAGGCGGTCCGCTCGCTGCGAAGAAGGCAGCCGGCGAAGCTGAGGCCAATGGCAATTGGAAGACCAATATAAACCAAGAAACAAACGTGAGAAAAAACAGGGAATTTGGCGAAAAGCCGGCCCATGAAAAACGGGAATTGAATCCGCGTGCTGGCGTCGAAGGAGTATAGATAGAGGTCAAGCGCTTTAGGGTGGAGGAGCTCAGTCAAGCGGAGAAAGATGGAGGCACACCATTCCGAGATGACAAAAAGCAAGGATGGAATCACGACGAAGGCAGCGAAGCGGCGTTGTAATGGGGCTGCCCAAATGAGCCGGAGGAACAGTACGCCCAGACTGGCCATGCCAAGCAGCGAGATCCGAATCGGCCAAGTCGAGGGGTAGCCCATGAAACGGAATTCAAAAACAAGAAGAGCGGCAAAGAGAAGAAGCACGGCAAGAAATTCGCGGATCGAAACGCGAGTGCGAAGAAGGATAAAGAAAAGACTGAGAAGCGCGATCGAGAAGAATTCGGAATTAAGCGTGCCATTCAAAAGGTAGCGAGCGCCGGAAAGGTAGAAGATCCCCTGCAGAAGCACGAGGCTAAGAGCAATTCGTAAAAGGGTCGCGGGCTTCATGTGTTCAAATTCGGTGGAACGAGATACGTCTCACGATTCAGATCATTTTCTCCACCGCAGGCATGCACCCGCAAACAAGAAGAATGTGGAATTGTCCAAACGCGCACCTAAGCAAGGATACGAGACAAGGAGCCAATCCAGTCGGCACAAAAAACAGAGCGGGTTACAAGCAACCCGCTCTGCCGATTCACACGGAAATTTGTGGACTTGCCGTTCTTTCTAGAGTGGGCCCGTCGCCGTGCTGGGCGTGCAGCCATTCGCCGCCAACAGGTAGTAGATCACACCGGACTGGTCGCTGCAGAACGAGCGCCCGCCGGTCTGGTTCAGGACGGTCGCGTTCGCCAGCGAGGTGTAAATCACCGCTGGCGTACCACCTGCGCCAACCGCTGTAAAGGTGTAGCCGCTCTTAGTGCCGGATGAAAGACTGTCGTCAACCAAGCAAGCCGCTGTGGTTGAGGCAGCCGGACTTCCCGCGCAGCCACCAGCCGTGCCGCCATTGCCCAGCGACTTTAAGCTTGCAGCGAACCCAACGGCAGGGAAGTTCGTGGAATAGGTGACTTCTGCGGTGTTGACCGTACGGAGAGAACCAACGGCCGAAGACTCATTCGCTGCCATCTTCGAGCGCATGAGGTTCGGGATAGCGATGGCCGCGATGATCAAAATGATCGCCACGACGATCAGCAATTCGATAAGAGAGAAACCCTTCTGCTTCTTCATTAAATCTCCTTAAGCTTGACCTGAGAGAAGATGTTGGTCAGAGCGTTACCAGCAGTTGTGCAGTTCACTTGCCATTGCAGGAGCTTCAGTTGGAAACATCCTAGGAAGATGTGCAATGATGATGTTTAACGGCTTAGGAACTATATAGAAGTTTTGTATAATTATAAGTACCAAGGTGGGACATGCCCGATGCTAATCGTCGCCCTTTTCTGCCTGCCTCACAGTCAGTATTTGTCATTCGAGCTGGCTGCTCATCCGTCAGCTTAACTCCACAGTAAAGGGGAACAGTCGGACATTCTAATGAGCGATCCCTAAGGATGTGCTTCCTTGCGAAGTGGGGGAAGGAACGATAGCTGATTTTTCTATCTCCGACACTTGTGGCCGTTGCACCGACACGCAGGCTAAGGTTGGGACGCGGCAGGGGCGGATTTGTTCAATAGCCCAAGCAAGTTTTGGGCCTGCACGTTCAAGGGATCCAAACGAATGGCCATGTCCGCGTCGGCCTGAGCGGCCGCCATCTGGCCACGTTGATACCGAATGACGCCGCGGTTTGACCAGGCACGTGACAGTGTCGGCAGTTTCGCGATCTCCTGGTCCAGAAGCTTCAGCGCATCTTCATTCTGTCCAAGCTTCATTTCCACCACTGCCAGGTTTACCGCCATGAAATCGTACTTGGGATTCTCCGTTGTGGTCATGGACATCGCCTTCTCTAGTAATTGGCGAGCCTCCCGATCATGACCCCTGCGGATCTCAATAAGCGCGTCATAGCATATGGCCTCCGGCAGATCCGGGTAAATGCGGAGGGCGGTTTGAACTTCCCTGCTGGCCTCATCCACTTGATCGCGATAATAGTACTGGAGCGCGAGATTGGCGTGCATTTTTGCGCTCCCCGGGACTGCCTGTGCGCCGGACGAAAAAAGGCTGAAATTGTCCCGCCAGTCCCGGTTGCGCACGACAGTGCGCGCGGTCAGGGCTGCTAAAAGAATGCCAAGGACGGCCCAGGCCAACTTCCGGTGGCGGTTCTCGAGTTGGATCCAGATGAGGACAACCAGCAGACAAAAACCCGCTGAAGGCAGGTACGCGAGCCGCTCACCCATGATCGTTCCCGTCGGCACAAGAACGTTGGCTATAACTGCAAAGCTAGCAAGATAGATCGCACCGGCCAGGACCCATGCCCTTTGATGGACCCACAGGGCCCAAAGCCAAAGTGCCAGCACGAAGAGAGCTGCGAGGGCGGGCGGTATCGTGTGACGCCAATTCGTATAGAGGAGAATCGCATTATACGAATAGTCGCAGGAAAGTGTGGCCGGATAAACCTGCAGACCCACATACTTCCAGGCGATACGCAACGCGTTGAGAATTCTCAAACTGGCAGGAAGGTGGGCAAGCGGATTGTCCAGAAAATCGATGCTTTTTTCTCCGAAGCGGCCTCCTTGGACTTTCCAAAGCAAAGTCAAGTACACCGCAGTCGTTGCAGCGATCGAGCCATAGCGATGAAGCGGTTTCGGCTTGCCGCGCGTATAATCGCCTGCAAGAACGAGCGGGAGGAAGACTACGGCCGATTCCTTGGACAACATCGCGAGGACGAAACAGAACAGCGCCGGAATCGGCCGGTCATGCAGGTGCAGGAGCCAAGCCGCCAGCAGGAATCCAGCGGCAAGCAACTCCGAACGCCCCGCGATGGAAGCCACGGCTTCGGTATGAATGGGGTGTACAGCAAATAACAGGGCAGTCACGAAGGCGATTGTCGCTGCTTGTGGCACCGCTTCGAGGAGCCGCCTGATGACCAGGAAGAGGAGTAACGTGACCGCCGCCTGCAGCAAAAGATTAAGCAGGTGATAGCCAAATGGATGGTTACCGCCGACTGTCCAATTGAAAGCAAAAGTGGCGAACGTGAAGGGGCGAAAAACGTTGTTGTAGCTGGTCGGCTGGAACAGTCCTCTCACAGAAAAACTGGTCAACATCGGGTTGTCCAACACGTATAAGTTATCGTCCATCGTGAAGCCGTTCGGTAACGAGTTCCCATAGGCGACCAGTACCGCCGCCCAAAGCAGCGCAATACGAATTCGTTCACTCATTCGGAAGGGCCTTTCGAAACGCTTGCAATAAGATCCACACGCGGAATTTTTGTTAGAGGTTGTGCTTCTTAGCGAAATGGCGGAAGGAACGGTAGCTGATCTTTAGAAGTTCCGCCGCCTGTGTTCGAACGCCGCCCGCTTTTTCCAGAGCGGCTTGCAGGTAGCGCTTCTCGGTCGCAGCGACGACGCGCTCAAAGTCAACGCCCTCGGCCGGAATTTGCACCGTGTCCGGCAGGCCGAGCGCCGCCGCAGGCGCAGCGGAGGGGTCGGCGACGCGATCCGGAAGAACGGGCACGGAGATTACGGGTCCGCTTTCGAGGGCCACGGCACGTTCCATGGTGTTCTCCAGCTCGCGGACATTCCCCGGCCAATCGTAAGACTCCAGGCGGCGCATGGCCTCCGGCGAGATGCCTTCGATGCTCTTTCCCATCGAAGTGCGGAAGGACTCCAGGAAATGACGGGCCAGCAGTGGAATGTCCTCGCGGCGATCGCGCAAAGACGGCACGTGGAGAGGAATAACACTCAAGCGGTAAAAAAGGTCTTCGCGGAATTCGCCGGCGGTGATGGCCTTCTCCAGGTCTTTGTTGGTAGCAGCAATCACGCGAACGTCAACGTCGATCTCCTCGGTGCTGCCGATGGGACGCACCTTTCCTTCCTGGAGAACCCGGAAAAGCTTCACCTGCATGGCCAGGTTCATGTTGCCGATCTCGTCCAGGAAGAGCGTGCCACCGTGCGCAGCCTGGAAGAGTCCACGGCGATTGTCGTTGGCCCCTGTGAAGGCGCCCTTGATGTAGCCGAATAGTTCGGATTCGAGGAGGGTTTCCGGAAAGGCGCCGCAGTTGATGGTGATAAAGGGAGCCGAAGAGCGAGTGCTGTTCTCATGGATGGCCCGGGCCACCAACTCCTTGCCGGTGCCGCTTTCGCCGGTGATGAGGACGCGGCTGTTCTGAGGCGCCACGGTCTGGATGAGGTCAAAGATGGCCTTCATCTTGGGGCTCTGGCCGATGATGTTGTCGAGGCCGGTAAGACGGCGAAGTTCGCGGCGGAGATAGCCGGCTTCCTTTTTCCACCTCTGGCTTTCCGTGACTTCGCGGACAGCCACGCGCAACTGCTCAACCAGGTCGTGATCCTTGATGACGTACCGGTTGGCGCCCTCATTGGCAGCGGCAATGGCCGTCTCGAGCGAAGGTACTCCGGTGATCAGGACGAAGTAGGAGTCCGGGGCCACTTCGCGTGCGAAGCGCAGCAATTCCACGCCGGTGGCGCCGGGCATGCGCACATCGGAAATGACGATGTCGAAGAGCGAGCCTTCCAGTTTGCGCTTGGCAGCCTCGACACTGTGGGCCACCTCGACGCGGTGGCCATCCTTTCGGAAGGTGATTTCCAGCAACTCGCAAATGGACTTTTCGTCGTCGACCACCAGGATGTGAGCCATCTCGCGGCCGGCGTCTTTCGGAGCGGTTTTCGTTGCTTGCATAGCGCCTCATTCAATGCGCGGGAGCTCGATCACGAACTCCGCACCCTTGTCCTTTTCGCTGAAAACGGTGATCCGTCCATTGTGGGCCTGAACAATCTGGTAGACGATGGCGAGCCCAAGGCCGGTGCCGCCCTCGAAATTCGATTGCAGCGGTTCGAAAATCTTGGCGCGCTGCTGCGGTTCCATGCCGACGCCGGTATCGCGGAAGGAAATGCGCAGCCAAGCCGGGATCGTGTTCGATGCCGACCGTCAGCGTGCCCCCTTCGGGCATGGCACGCACGCGCGTTGTCACAGAGGTTCCAGAACACCTGTTTGATCTTGTTGGGGTCCACGCGCGCCCTGGAGACCTGCCCATTGAACGCGCGAACCAGGTGAACTTCTTGACCACGTCGGGCTTTGCGCTCCATCAGCATGAGCGTTTCCTCCAGCAGAGCGCGGATGTCTTCTTCCTGGAACGCGTAGGACTTCTCCCGGGAATAGTTCAGGAAATCCGTGATGATGTGGTTCAGGCGTTCGGATTCCCTGCTGACGATGCTGACCAGGTGCTTCTCGTCTTCCTCAAGGGGCACGAGCCGCCCAAGTTCCTTCACAGCGCCGGCGATGGAAGTGAGCGGCTGGCGAATCTCGTGAGCAATGGCGGCGGAGAGGCGCCCGACGGCAGCCATGCGTTCCTTGGTGGCGACTTCCTGCTCCAAGTGGCGAAGTTCCGTCAGATCCTGAAAATTGAAGACGTACCCGCTGCGGGCAGCATCGCGCGTGCGAAGCGGCGAAACGGAGATGCCCAGAAAGCGGCGCTGCCCGCCAGGGATTCGCACCTCGATTTCACGGCGGAAGGAGAGCCTTTCCGGGAGTGAAGACATATTCTCGAGCCAGAATTCCGGGAATCCACTTCTCGCAGATCATGTCCGCGCAGCTCGGTGAAAGAGCGCCCAAGAATCTCCTCGCCGGTGCGATTCAAGAGCACCACGCGCCCCTCCAGATCGGTGGTGACCAAGCCGCCGCGCATGGAGTGGATAATGTCCGCGGTGAAATCCTGCAATTCCAGCAACTCTTCCCTTTTCTGCTCGAGTTCCGAACTCTTCTTGCGCAGGGAGACAGCCAGCAGGCTCGCCAGATACGCAACGGCAAGAAAGCCAAACGAATTGCTCAGAAACCAAAGCCGGATGTTCTCAAACGTAGGCGTGGCGACGGATGTCCGCGGGATCTTGCCGCTGTACACGAGCGCGGTGGTCAAAGCGAGCGAGGAAAGACAGAACAGAGAAGTGAGGAAAGCAACCTGGCGCGAGAACAGGATGCTGGCCACGATAATGACCAGCAGATACAACGAGGTGAAGTTGCTGTCCTGCAAGCCGGTGGCATAGACGATGGCGGTAATCATCCCCACATCGCAGGAAACCTGCAGGGCCCCGAGCCAGGAGGCCGAGGGAAGCAGGCGGACAAGGATCAGGTGAAGAATGCCGATGGTGATCCACAGAATAAGATGGGAAGAAAAAAGCGAGCAGTCCCAGCCGGAGGCGAGTACTGAGGCCAAACCACGCCGACGCCCAGGATGAGAGCGATCATGACCAGCGGACCTTGGTCAGCCACTCGAGCCATTCCCGGCGTGTCAGTGTTTGTTCCATGGATGAGAAGCACGGAACGAAGCCGGCTTCCCTCCCCCAAGACCTAATCCAAAACAGAAATGGGAGGACAGGGGCTTCGCCACCTGCCCTCCGCTTTCCGAAGAAGAACTAACCCTTTTAGTGCGAGCTGCTCAGCTTTCCGATCAACGAGAACAGCGGCAAGTACATGGAGATGACGACGCCGCCGACCACCAAGCCGAGGAAAACGATCATGATGGGTTCGAGGGCGGTGAGCAAGTCTTTGACGGCGACGTCCACTTCGTCCTCGTAGAAGTCCGCAATCTTCTGCAGCATGGCATCCATCGCGCCGGTCTGTTCGCCGACGGCGATCATCTGGGTCACCATGCCCGGGAAGACCTCCGGATTCCTTCAGCGGTTCGGTGAGGGATTTACCTTCTTCGAGAGCTTTGCGGACCTGGAAGAGCGCTCTTTCGACGACCGCGTTTCCGGAAGTCCTGGCGGTGATGTCCAAGCCCTCAAGGATCGGGACGCCGCTGGAAATGAGGGTGCCGAGCGTGCGAGTGAAGCGGGCGACCGCAATCTTGCGCATCAGGATTCCGAGGACGGGCAGCTTGAGGATGATGGTGTCGATCACAACCTGCCGCCCGTGTCTGTGCCGTACCAGATTTTTATGCCGAAAATGCCCGCAAAGAGGCCCACAAAAATCAGCAGGCCAAAGATACTGCCGACAAAGTGGCTCAAGGCCGATGACGATTTTCGTCGGGAGTGGAAGGTCAACGCCCAAGCCCGCAAACAGAGTGGCGAAAATCGGAACGACCTTCCAGAGAAGCAGCGTGATGACGGCCGCGGCAATGCTGATGACGCCGATCGGGTAGATCAAGGCGGACTTCACGGCGGCCTTGAGCTTCACGTTCTTTTCGATGTAAGTGGAAAGGCGCTGGAGAATGGTGTCTAGAATACCGCCGGTCTCGCCCGCTTCCACCATGTTGCTGTAAAGCGGATCGAAAACCTTGGGATACTGCTTCATGGCGGTGGACAGGTTGCTGCCGCCTTCGACGGCGCTGCGCGTGCCGGTCGAGAACTTTCTGGAAAATCTTGTTCTCCTGCTGGCTGGCAAGGATCTCCAGGCACTGCACCAGAGGCAAACCGGCGTCGATCATGACCGAGAACTGGCGCGTGAAGATGGCGAGTTCCTTGGCCTTGACGCCCCCGCCGAAGGTGGGCAGGTTGAACTCCTTGCCCTTTTCCGACATGCGCGTGGGTGTAATCTGCTGGCGGCGCAGCAGGCTCTGCAGCTCCGTCTTGTTGTTGGCGTTCATCTCGCCCGCAACCGATGCGCCCGTGCGATTGGTTCCCTTGTACGTAAAGACCGGCATGGTATCTCCTCCTCAGCGAACCGAAACATTTATCGTAAACTTCCGTACTTCCACCCGAATCTTTCAGCGTTCTCGGAAACTAGTGGCGCGCACCGACGGGCGACTTGCCACCTGTGCCTTTGCCAGCCGACGGCGTACTAGCTACTCCACGATTGATCATGTCCTGCAGCTCGTCGGGGTTCGACGAACGGGACAACGCCATATCCAGAGTGATGAGCTTAGCAAAGTAGGCGCTGGCCAGTCCCTGGTTGAATGTCTGCATGCCGGTCTGGCCCGTGCCGGTTTGCATCGCGGAATAGATCTGGTGAATTTTGTCTTCGCGAATCAGGTTGCGGATCGCCGGCGTGGGAATGAGAACTTCCATCACCATGACGCGGCCCCGGCCGTCACCGCGCGGCAACAGCGCCTGGCAAAGGATTCCCTCGAGCACCATGGAGAGCTGCGCGCGAATCTGCGGCTGCTGGTGCGACGGGAAAACGTCGATGATACGGTTGATGGTGGAAGCGGCCGAATTCGTGTGCAGAGTCGCGAAGGTCAAGTGGCCGGTTTCCGCGATGCGCAGGGCGGATTCGATGGTTTCCAGGTCGCGCATTTCGCCGATGAGCACGACGTCGGGGTCTTCGCGCAAGCGCGGCGCGCAGCGAATTGGCGAAGGAGTGCGTGTCGGCGTGGACTTCGCGCTGGTTCACCAGGCACTTCTTGTGGTTGTGGAGGAACTCGATGGGGTCCTCGATGGTGATCATGTGCTCTTCGCGTTCGGCGTTGATCTTGTCGAGCATGGCCGCCAGGGTGGTGGACTTGCCGGAACCGGTTGGCCCGGTGACCAGAACCAGGCCGCGCGGCTTGTCGCAAAGGCCTCTTCACCACCGCGGGAAGTCCCAAAGCGTCGAAGCCCTTAATTTCCCAGGGAATGGTGCGGAAGACTGCGCCGACGGCGCCGCGTTGATTGAAGACGTTGCCGCGGAAGCGCGCCAGGTTCTTCAAGCCGAAGGAGAAGTCCAGCTCGAGGTTTTCCTCGAAGCGGTGCTTCTGCGCGTCGGTGAGCACGCTGTAGGCCAGCGATTTGGTATCGGCGGCGGTCAAAGGCGGCATATCGAGCGGACGCAAGCGGCCGTGGACACGCACGCGCGGCGCGCTGTTGGTGGTGATGTGGAGGTCGCTGCCTCCCATCTCGATCATTTTCTTCAGTAGTTCGCTTAGTGTTATACCAGCCATAGTCGCCTCTTCTCCGTTCTATAGAACCGTTTCACGGATCACTTCTTCCAAGGTCGTTAGTCCCAGGCGCCGACTTAATGAGTCCGCTGCGCCGAAGGGTGATCATGCCCTGTTCGATGGCCTTTTTCTTCAGCTCCAGCGCCGAGGCGCCAACGAGAATCAGTTCGCGCAATTCGTCGTTGATCTCCATCACCTCGTACAAGCCGGTGCGGCCCTTATAGCCGCGCTTGCCGCAGGTGGAACAGCCCTTGCCGTGATAAATCTTGGTGGTCTTCGCCTCTTCCGGCGTATAGCCCGGCGTCGATCAGCGCCTGCTCTGGAATTTCCAGTTCTTCCTTGCAGTTGCGCGCAAACCCGGCGAACCAGGCGCTGCGCGCAAATCAGGTTCACCGAAGTAGCCACCAGGAAGGGTTCGATACCCATGTTCATCAAACGGCTGATGGTAGAGGGGGCGTCGTTGGTGTGCAGGGTCGAAAGCACCAAGTGGCCGGTCAGCGCCGCTTTCACGGCAATTTCCGCGGTTTCAAAGTCTCGAATCTCACCGACCAGAATGATGTTGGGATCTTGGCGAAGGAAGGCGCGCAAGGCGGCGGCGAAGTTCAAACCGATCTGGTCCTTCATCTGGACCTGGTTGATGCCCTGCAACTGGAATTCGACAGGATCCTCGGCGGTCATGATGTTGGTATCGACCTGATTGAGGCGGGAGACCGAGGAGTACAGGGTGTTGGTTTTACCCGAGCCCGTAGGACCGGTGACCAGCACCATGCCGTACGGCTGCAAGATGTTGCGTTCGAACTTTTTCAAGGATTCCGGTTCGAAACCGAGCTTGGTCATGTCCAGCCGCAGGTTTTCCTTGTCCAGCAACCGGAGCACGATCTTTTCGCCGTAGAGCGTGGGGACGGTGGAAACGCGGAAGTCCAATTCCTTCTTTTTGCCCTCGGCCTTGTACTTGATCATGATGCGGCCGTCTTGCGGCAAGCGCTTTTCGGCGATGTCCAGCTTGGCCATGATTTTCATACGGCTGGTGATGGCATCGCGCAGCTTCATCGGCGGGCTCATCACCGTTTGCAGCACGCCGTCAACGCGGAAGCGCACGCGCATTTCGTTCTCGTAAGGCTCGACGTGAATATCGCTGGCGCCGCGCTTCACGGAATCCGTCAGGATCAGGTTCACCAGCTTGATGATGGGAGCTTCTTCGGCGGCCTTCTCCAGCATGGCCGCGTCCATTTCCTGCTCTTCGGCGGCCAACTCCAGTTCCTGGTCTTCATCGACCAGGTCCTTCATCAAGGAGCTGAGTTCCTCGTGGCTGGAGGCGCTGCCGCCATAGAACCGGCTGATCGCTTCCCCAATCGCGGATTCCGATGCCACGACCGGTTCCACGTTGAACCCAGTCATGAACTTGATGTCGTCCATGGCGAAGACGTTGGTGGGGTCGGTCATCGCAATGGTCAGCACCGAACCGACGCGCGAAAGCGGGATCACCTGGTAGCGCAGCGCGGTGTCCTGGGGGATCAGCTTGATGACATTGGGATCGATTTCGTAATACTTCAGGTTGATGGAAGGAACGCCGTACTGGCGGGAAAGCACACCCGTGATGTCGTCATCGGTGATGAAGCCCATCTTCGTCAGGCAGCTTCCCAGCTTGCCCCCGTTGGAGCGCTGAAATTCGAGCGCTTTCTCCAACTGGTCCTGAGTGATCAGGCTTTCTTTCAGTAAGATTTCACCCAAACGGACAGACATCCGTAGGACTCCCTAAACACAGTGCACCCAACGCTCAACATAGCAAAGGGGCCGAGATTGCGTCGTTCGATTTTGAACCATCGTTGTGAATTCGCTAATACCTGTACGCCGGAACAGGTCTGGCGCGCCAGGCCAGTGTCTATTTCTTGACTTGCCGCAAGCGCGTCGCTATCTTGCGAAAGAGATGTCTGCCACCCGCATTTTGCCGACTCCGCCCGCTTCATCGCAATCGCAGCTCGGCGCACCTGCGCGCGGCTCGCCAGTTCGCCGGAGCCTACGACTTCTGCCGGAACTGAGCATTTATTATGATGCGTTATTTCAGGCGCTATGGACCACAGCACTGGTGGCCGGGACGCACGCGTTTTGAAGTGATTGTCGGAGCGATTCTGACGCAGAATACCAGTTGGTCGAACGTGGAACGGGCGCATCGCGGCATTGCGCAGGGAAAAGCTTCTGCTCCCCGCGTGGCCATCGAGCGCGTTCCCGCTGGCTCGCTTGTCTCGATTCATTCGTTCGTCGGGCTATTTCCGGCAGAAGGCGCGCAAGCTGAAAGCATTCGTCGATTTTCTCCGAGAGCAGTATCAAGGCTCGCTCGACAAGCTCTTCGCCACGCCCACGGCTGAGCTGCGCGAACAACTCCTGGCCGTCCATGGCATTGGCCCGGAGACCGCCGATTCGATTTTGTTGTATGCCGGGAAGTCATCCTGTGTTTGTTGTCGACGCCTATACGCGGCGGATTCTGGAACGCCACAGTTGGCGCAGCGGAAAACAGTCCTACGAAGAGATCCGTCGACTATTCGAGCAGAACCTTCCGCTCCAGTGCACCGCTCTTCAATGAGTACCACGCGTTGATCGTGCATACCGGCAAGCATTTCTGCCGCAAACGCGATCCGGTTTGCGAGCGGCTGCGCGTTGCGGCCATTTCTTCTCCGCTTCCGCGGAGGCACACCCATGAGCCCGGCCAGCTCCAAGAAGTCGCGCACGCGGCTCGTGATCGGCGGTGTGCTGGTCACGCTGCTGCTTGCGGCGGTGTTCACCCTCGGCTCGCTGGATGTGCCGTTTGAACCGCGTTCCTGGCGCGACTTCATCGCGCTTGTATCGCGGTTTCAGCTTCATCACCGCCGCGCTGCTGGTCTTCAGCCTGATCCTTATTCGCAGCTTCGTGCGGTTGCGCATGGAGAGCAGCAAGGCGCAACTCGGTGCGCGCTTCAAAACGAAGATGGTCTTGGGAGCCATGGCGGTTTCGCTGCTGCCCGTGATTTTCATGTTCTTCGTCAGCTATTCCCTGCTGAACCGCACGCTGGGCAGGTGGTTCCCCCGGCCGCTGGAAATCGCTTCCGAAGAAACACAGAAACTGTTGAACGATCTTGGCCGCGGGACGCTCCCTCGATTGCACACGCTCGGCTACCAAGCGGCTCTGCATGCCGGGGAAACGCCCGAAGCCTTCTTGCAGCATTCGTTGAGCTCGGGACTCGATGCGGTCTGGCTTTATGACGCGGACGGAAAATTTCTGAAGGGCGGAGTGATCTGCGACGACCAACCGGAAGACCGCTCCAAGGAGCTCTGCACCGTCAGCGGGGTCCAAGGTTCACTCCAGAACACTTTGCCGAGCGGCGTGGAAATCTGGCAGGCCAAGGGAACAATAGCTATTTCGCGGCCCGCTTCCTGTGAACTTGGCGGACCACCCCAACAGCACGCTCATCGCGGCTTATCGCACCAGTCCAGACTTCCTGAAACGGTGGACCACGATTCGGGAGCAGACCCAGCAGTACGAGAACGTGAAGCAGAACCTGCGCGCGTTCAAGCGCCAGATGCTGTCTGATTCTTTTCTTTTTCACCATTCTCGTCCTTTCCGCAGCAACCTGGGTGGCGCTTTTCCTCGCCAAGCAGGTGACTGTACCGATTCAGGCGCTCGCCGAAGGCACGCGCGAAGTTTCCGCCGGAAATTTCGAGTATCAGGTTCCGGAGCAAGCGCAGGACGAGCTTGGCGTGCTGGTGCGCTCGTTCAATTCCATGACCACCCAGCTGCGGGACAATCGCACGCAGATCGACGAGTTCACGCGCAATCTGCAACAGGCGGTGCAGGAACTGGAACGCCGGCGGCAGTTGATGGAAACCGTTCTGGAGAATATTCCAGCCGGGGTGATCTACCTGGATGCCAACGGCGGCGATCCAACGCACCAACAAAGCGCTGGAAGAGATGTTCCAGGTGGCGTCCCGAGAGGCGAGTTCGCTGGAAGAGCTACTGGTGGGTCGGAGGCGCATCGCACCTTGCAACAGTTGATGAGGCGGGCGCTGCGAATGGGAGTGGTGACGCGGGAGATCGAAGTGGTGGTGAGCGACCGGGTGTTGCACTGGCGGTAACGGTCAGCTCGCTCGGGCCGCGCCGCGCCAATACGGGCTTCGTGCTGGTGTTCGACGACCTGACAGAAGTGCTGCGCGCGCAAAAATCCGCGGCGTGGCAGGAAGTGGCACGGCGCATCGCCCACGAAATCAAGAATCCCGCTCACGCCGATCCAGCTTTCCGCGCAACGCATACTGCATCACTTGGAGCTCCGCGCCGGTGAGGGCCGACACTGCCAAGGATCCCGAACTCGCGCGCGTCGCACAGGAATGCTCCGGGCTGATCGTGCGGGAGGTTGCCACCCTGTCGGCGCTCGTCAACGAGTTCTCCCAGTTCGTGCGCTTTCCGACGGCCAAGTTGGAGCCCACGGACGCAAACACGGCAGTCCAAGAAGCCTTGGAAGTTTTCTCCGGGAGGCTGGATGGCATTCAGTTGAGGACATCGCTGGAAGAGAATCTTGCCGGCAATCCGCGCGGACGGGCCATTGCTTCGCAGCGTGATCATCAACCTGATCGACAATGCCGCGGAAGCGCTTGAAGACGCGACCAGGCGCGAAATCATGGTGGCCACGCATTTGCGCCCGGAATCCGATACGATTGAGATCGCCGTCGCCGATACCGGCCACGGCATATCGCCCGAGGATAAGGACAAACTTTTTCTGCCGCACTTCTCCACCAAGGATCGAGGCACAGGCCTGGGGCTCGGCGATTGCCGCCCGCATCATTTCCGAACATGGCGGCTCGCTGCGCGTGGAAGACAATCGTCCCGCCGGTTCGCGCTTTCTGATCGAGTTGCCTGTCGCGGAGTTGTCCGCCGCCTCCGGAACCGAGCGCACTGGAGCCGACAGCGATCGATGACTTTGCACCCAAAAATTCTGATTGTCGATGACGAAGAGGGCATCCGGGAGTCCCTGACCTCCATCCTGCGGGATGAACGCTACTCCGTGGATGCCGTTGCTTCCGGCGAAGAGGCCCTCGCACATATCGCCGGGGGCGATTTTCAGGTCGTCCTTCTGGACGTCTGGCTGCCGGGCATCGATGGGATGGAAGCGCTCAGCCGCATTCAAGATCTGCCCGGCCCGCCGGCGGTGATCATGATTTCCGGCCACGGCACCATTGAAACCGCGGTGCGTGCGACGAAACTGGGCGCGTTCGACTTCATCGAGAAGCCGCTTTCGCTGGAAAGAATTATTGTCCTGGTGCGCAATGCGCTGCAGCAACGGCGCTTGGCAGGAGGAGAACCGGACGCTGCGCAGTGAGATGATCCGGCGGTATCAGGTGATCGGCGAGAGTGTGCCGATGAAAGCGCTGCGTCAACAGATTGCCGTGACTGCACCAACCAATGGCCGCGTGCTCATCTATGGAGAGAGCGGGACAGGAAAAGAATTAGTGGCGCGGGCGCTGCACGCAAACAGCTTGCGCAATAAGGGCCCGTTCGTGGAAGTTAGTTGTGCGGCCATCCCCGAGGAATTGATCGAATCGGAGCTGTTCGGCCATGTGAAGGGCAGCTTCAGCGGCGCTACCGACGATAAAATCGGAAAATTTCAGAAGGCGGATGGCGGCACGCTGTTTCTGGACGAGGTGGGCGACATGAGCCATCGCACGCAGTCCAAGGTTCTGCGCGTACTCGAAGAGCAGCGCATCGAGCCGATCGGGTCCAACCAGACGTTTCGCGTGGATGTGCGTGTCATCGCCGCCACAAACAAGATTCTGGAGCAGGAGATCGCACGCGGCGCATTTCGCCAGGATCTTTTTTATCGCCTGAACGTTATTCCCTTCCTCGTGCCGCCCTTGCGCGACCGTAAAGAGGACATCCCAGTCCTGGCGCGCTTCTTCCTGAATGAGTTCAGCGCGGAATATGGAAAGAAGACGAGGGAGTTGAGCGACGGAGCACTGGAGATCCTGCTGCGGTTCCCGTGGCCTGGCAACGTACGCGAATTGAAGAACCTGGTGGAGCGACTAGTGATCGTCTGTCCGCAATCACGCATCGAACCCCATCACCTGCCCCCAGAACTATTCCGCGGGGTTGCTGAAAGCCCGCAGCAGCCGTACTCGACGCTGCACGAAGCGCGCAGCGCGTATGAACGCGAGTTCATCCTGAGGAAGCTGCAAGAGCACCGTTGGAACATGACGCAGACCGCGTCGGCGCTGGGGTTGGAGCGGTCGCATCTGTACCGCAAGATGAAGTCCCTGGGAATCGCCGCGCCGGAGTAATTTGAGGTCTATGGCCGGCAATCGATTCATGGACTCGCTACTGGATGTGCGCTTTGAAGGGAGTCTTCAACGTCATGAAACCGGAGACAACACGGGACGAGAAATACAAAGCATTCCGCGCCCTCCATGAACGGGCGGGGGCGTTTGTGATTCCCAATCCGTGGAACGCAGGAACCGCGATAATTTTGACCGCGCTAGGTTTCGAAGCGCTTGCGACTACAAGCGCAGGTTACGCGTTCGCCGTCGGACGGGCTGATTTGTCAAGCGAGCTGACCCGCGACGGAATTTTGGAGAATGCGAAGTCCATTGTCGAGGCGACGCATTTGCCGGTGTCGGCTGATCTGGAGGACGGGTTCGGCCGGTCTCCTGAAATGTGCGCGGCTACCATTCGGCTTGCGGCGGATGTTGGTTTGGCCGGGGGATCCATTGAAGACGCAACTGGAGACCCGGATGATCCTATCTACGAATTCCAACTTGCGGTTGAACGGCTTGCGGCGGCGGCAGAGGCGGCTCACGAGTGCCGGTTCCTGCTGACGGCAAGAGCCGAGAATTTCCTTCATGACCGCCCCGATCTCGGCGACACCATTCGGCGATTGCAATCTTTCGCCGAGGCTGGCGCCGATGTTTTATATGCGCCAGGGCTCCCCGGGCTCGAAGCCATCCGAGAGGTTTGTGCTTCGGTTCCCAAGCCCGTAAACGTGCTGATGGGCTTGAAGAGTGCGACCTACTCCGTCCAAGAACTTGCCGCTGTCGGAGTAAAGCGGATCAGCGTGGGTGGCGCCATGGCTCGAGCTGCACTTGGAACATTTGTGCGAGCCGCGCGCGAAGTGAAAGAGAAAGGAACTTTTACTTTTGCGGAAGATGCTCTCCCGCATGCCGAGGCGACAGCGTACATGAAGCGCGTCGAGCGGTAGCTGCACTCGAAAATTCCGGCTTTGGCGGACCACATGGGGGAGCTTAATTTCCTTCGTTTTTGGCGGAATGATTCTGCGCCAGGGCTTCGAGCTGGCTGTGCCAATCGAGCTCGCGGACTCTCTGCGGGTTTTCCCGCCAGTCGGGAACCACTTTCACGAACATCGCGAGAAATATCTTTGTGCCTAGAAGCGTTTCCAGATCCTTGCGCGCCATGGTGCCAATTTTCTTCAGCATGTCGCCCTTGTGGCCGATGAGAATCTTTTTCTGCGAATCACGCTCGACATGCAGAGTGGCGTGGATACGCAGCAAGGTCGGTGATTCCTCAAATTGATCGATGACCACGGCGAGGGCGTGAGGGACTTCGTGGTAGGTCTGGTCGATGGCTTTTTCACGGATGATCTCGCCCACCAGGAAGCGCTCGGGCTGGTCCGTGATCTGGTCTTCCGGAAAGAAAGGTTCTCCTTCCGGCAAGTTCTTCAGGATTTCCTCGAGAAGATCGTCGCATCCATCTCCCTTGAGTGCGGAGATGGGCACGAGCGCGGCAAACGGAAACGCCTTGGCGAAGGCATCGAGAAGCGGCAAGAGCTTGGGCTTGGGCACGCGGTCGGTCTTATTCAGCGCCAGGATGGCCTTGCCGCCAAAGCGCTTGCCTTTTTCGAGGAGAAGCGCATCGGCGTGGGGCTGCGTGCGGCTGGCATCGACCATCATGAGCAGCACGTCGATGCCCTCCAGAGCTGCGGCTACCTCCCGCATCATCTGGCGGTTCAACGCAGTTTTAGCTTCGTGCAATCCGGGAGTGTCGACAAAGACGATTTGCCCGCGGGGCCGGGTGACAATGCCCTGAATGCGATTGCGCGTTGTCTGAGGCTTCGAGGTAACGATTGCCACCTTCTGCCCCACGAAGCGGTTCAGCAGCGTGGATTTCCCCGCGTTTGGCCGGCCGATGATGGCCACGAATCCCGCGCGGCGGCTCTTATTGTTTTCTGCGTCTTTTTTGCCTGGCACAATGCCTCTCACTTCAAGACGGATGCGTGGCTTTGGAGCTGGCGGTTGCGAGGCGCCGCGCGCGCAGGCGCAACACTTTGCGTTGATTCGCTTCCAGGACTTCGAAGCGGTAGCCTTCGAGGTCGATCTTGTCCGCTGGGGCCGGAACTTTGCCCAGCGCGTGGCTGAGAAGACCGGCGACGGTGGTCACGGTTTCGTCGGAGTGATCGCCGAATTGAATGCCAAGAAGTTTCTCGACTTCGGAAATGGACATGCTGCCGCGGAGGATTAGACTGCCATCGGCCTCGCGGGACGCATCCGGAGCGGGCTTCATCCTGCCGGACTTGCTTTCGCCCACAATTTCCTCGACCAAATCTTCCACGGTGGCGATTCCCGCCACCGAGCCGTGCTCATCGATGACCACAACCATCGACTGCCCTTTTTGCCGCATCTCGCGAAGAAGATCGGAGCCGGCCTTCGTTTCCGGCACAAAGAGGATGGGCTTGAGCAGTTCCCGTACTTTGCGTTTCGGCAGATCCGTATCCGCGATTTGCAACAAGTCCTGGGCATACACCACGCCGATGATGTCGTCCGGCGATTTCTCGTACACAGGCATCTTTGAGAATTTTCTTTCCACGAACTTGGCGTGCATCTCTTCCAGCGGAGCGTCCGCCTGGATGGCAACGACATCCGGCCGCGGAGTCATCACTTCGCGCACGCGCTTGTCGCTGAATTCCACGACCTGCTCGATCAGGTCGGCTTGTTCCGGTTCGATGATGCCTTCTTCTTCCGCCACTTCCACAAGCGCCTCGATGCCCTCCTCCGTGCGCTGCTCTTCCGTGCGCTCGACCTCCTGTTCCGAAATGCGGGCCAGCGATTCCGCGCCCTCCAGGAAAACGCGGATGGGCCAGACTAGCCACATGCCCGCGCGGATCAGCGGAAGAAGCGGAAGAAGCCAGCGCCCTGTGGTGCGGTACAGCAGCATGTCCGGGATGAAATGCATGGCGATGACAACTTCAAGCGAGAGGAAGACCAGGAATTGCAGCAGCGATTCCCAGCGGCCGGGCACCAGGTAGACAACACCGCGGGTGGTCTCCAGCACCACAAACGCCAGCCAGAAATGGCCGAGGATGCGGAAGGTACGCCCGCCGCTTCTCCGGTTGATCTGGAGCTTGGGCTCGATTTCCGCTTCAAAAATTTCCAGGTGCTCGTGGACGCGGCCGGTGGTCATGCGCCCGAGTTCACGGTAGATAAGCGTGAGATAGGAAAAGATCGGCAGGCCGAGGGCCAGAACCACCACGCTGCCGACGTAGGCCCACAGCATCATCCGGCTAACTCCAACCGACGCCGCAGCCTGGCTTCCACTCGTTCCATCTCGCCGCGATCGGTCTCGTGATCATATCCCAGAAGGTGCAGGACGCCATGCAGCATCAGAATGCAAATCTCCTGTGTCATGGTCCGGCCAAACGTTTTAGCGTTGCGCCGCGCCACGATTGGAGAGATGGCGATGTCGCCGAGGAAGGCGCCGTCGAGCGCTTTGATGCGGCGCCGAAGGACCGCGGGGCGGCGCCGTATTTCGGAAGGAAACGAAAGAACGTCCGTGGTGCCCGCCTTCTTGCGAAAGGTCTGATTCAGGCGCGCCATTTCCGCGTCGGTCACGAAGCGAACGAATGCGGAATGAGGGTCGAGGCCGAGTTCGCGGTTCACGCGGAGCAAGAAGCGCTCCAGCGTTGTTACATCCAGGCGCACGCGACGCTGGTCATTCCTGACCGCAGAAAGTTCGCTCTTCCCCCTGGAGGCCCTAGGCTTGCGTCGTTTGGTCGGCATTCTGAACTACGAAAGGGATTTCTCCGAACTGGGCGAATCCTTGCCGCGGCCCTGGCCGTTGCCGGTTCTCTGCGGGTGAGTCATGTCATGCTCTTCGTAGGCGCGGATGATCTGCTGCACCAGGTTATGACGCACCACGTCTTTCTCGCCGAATTGGATGACGCTGATGCCGGGAATGCGCCCGCAGATCTCCATGGCTTCCACCAGCCCGGACTTTTTCCCCGTGGGCAGATCGATTTGTGTGACGTCCCCGGTGATGACCGCCTTGGAATTGAATCCCAGGCGCGTCAGGAACATTTTCATCTGCTCGCTGGTGGTGTTCTGCGCTTCGTCGAGAATGACGAAGGAATCGTTCAACGTGCGCCCGCGCATGAACGCCAGAGGCGCCACCTCAATGATGCCCTTCTCCAGGAAACGCTCCAGTTTGTCCGCGTCCAGCATGTCGTAGAGCGCGTCATAGAGCGGGCGCATGTACGGATCGATCTTCTGCTGCAGCGTGCCGGGCAGGAATCCCAGCCGCTCACCGGCTTCCACCGCCGGCCGCGCCAGGATAATGCGGTTCACTTGCTTCGTCAGGAGCGCGCTGACGGCCATGGCCACGGCGAGGTAGGTTTTCCCCGTGCCGCCCGGGCCGATGCCAAAGGTCATGTCGTGGTTTTCGATCTCTTCCATGTAGCGGCGCTGGCTGGCGTTTTTCGGCGTAACGGTTTTCTTGCCAAAGGAACGCGTGCGCCCGTTCTCAAACATCCCGCGCGGAGAAGCCTGCGGCTCCTCCGTGGCCACGCGCATCAGCGATTTGATCTCCGTGCCCGACAGCACGCGCCCGTGCCGCGTCAGGTGGTTGTACTCCTCGACGATACGCACGGCCTGGTCAACGCACTCCTGGGCGCCTTCAATGGTCAGCCGGGTGTCGTGCAAGTGCGTGCGCACCTGCAGGGCGTCTTCCAGCAATCGTATATTTTCGTCAAGGGTTCCGAAGAATGGTTCGAGCTTCCCGGAGATATGAATGGTGCGCTTCATCCAATTGGAAGGTTGCGACGCTGCCCGAAATGGGTGGCCGATGGGTTTCCTCCTGAAGCCTTCTGGCTGTGCGACAGCCTGAATACGGGGAGACTCCTTTCAAGCTAGCGCACACCTGCGTGGGGGTCAAGTTACACTCCTGTAAAAGACACCCCCACAGCCGGGGTTCCGCTCACGGTTTGTGCGAGAGCGCTTCTTGAATGGCTTGCTCCGCCAATGGGGCCATGACCGCGTAGCCCTTGGCCTGGGGATGCAGACCGTCATAGGTCAAGTCGCTTTTCAGGAGCCCTTTCTCGTCGACCATGGCCGAAAAATAATCGAGATATGCGTCCGCATGCTCCGCGGCGTATTTCTTGATCCACTCGTTTAGCGCTAGAATTTTTTCCGGCGGCCGCCGTGCGGTCTGGACAATCTTCTTGCCATCGGGAGCCGTCACGTCGCTCACGGGCATCACCGAGGAGAGCACCACGCGAATTCCATGCGCATGCGCCAGCTCGGACAGGGACGACAGATTTCCTTCGATCTCCTCGAGCGTCATCGGCCCGGTGTTTCCGGCGATGTCGTTCGTCCCCGCGAGAATGACCACCACGCGCGGGTGCAAGGCGATGACATCGGGCCGGAAGCGCACGAGCATTTGCGGGGTGGTCTGTCCGCTGATGCCGCGATCGATGTACGGCTTCCCGGGGAAAAATCCTCCAAATTGCGGGTTCTGCCAACTGTCGGTGATGGAGTCACCGAGGAAGACCACGCGTTCCTCGTCTTTCGCGGGCGCTGCCAATTTTGCATTTGCCTCTCGATAGCGGGCCAGTTCCGGCCAGTCTTTTAAGCGCGCATCCAGCGCCTCCACTTGCTTTTCCAGCGCCGGGAGGTTCGCGCAGTTTTCCTGAGGTTTTCCGGCAGGTTCCTGCGCCGCAGATTGTTGCGCATGAGCGGATGCGGCTATCAACAACACACTTCCCATCAAGAGCAACGAACTTTTCATCTCGCCTCGCTTTTTCAATTCCTCACCTGTACTTTTCCTCGAAAACCCACCCTAAGGACAGTAACACGAGAATAACCTGTACTCTGGTACTCGAGAGCTATAGACGCTGGCGCTCCCTGACCCAACAATTGCATATACAACCTAATTCGAGACTGAGAATTCGAAACCTCTGAGGGAGATACAATTTATGCTCGCGTCCCCGAAACGTTCTATCCTCGCCTCCGCTCTTTTGCTGGCGTGCTTGCCGGCGCTCGGCGCGGAAGAAATTCCCGGTGTTGCGCCTAAGGTGGCGCCTACGGCGTTGGTCAAGTGCCACGGCGTCAGCAGCATTCCGATTACCGCCGATGAGGAGCAGGCGTTGCCGCTGCACGTCGTTGGTTCGCTTGCCTGCGGCGACACGGTCGCGGTTCTTTCCGACCGCGAGGGATACACTCTGCAAATCCGCACGCGGGAGGGCCAGGAAGGTTACGTCGCGCGCATGTACCTGGCGCCCGATGGCGAAGCGACGGCGCCCGCAGAAAATACAAAGCCTTCGTCCGCGGCAGCCGTGAATGGAGTGGCACGGTGGGAATCCGGCGCGCCTGGCTGTGTCGAGTTTCTGAGCCACGGGCGTCACGTGGAGTCCATCACCGCCAACGGCATCACCGTACAGGTTTCGTTGCAGGATAGCGGATGGAAGTACCGTGCCAACGTGGCGATTTCGAATCAGAGCGGTGGCAGCGTCGCTGTGCAGGCCGGTATCGTGACGCTCGACGAGTTGCAGCCGAATCTACGCTCTTTGCTGGCCACGAAAACGGAGAAAGTCGCGCATACGCCGACCCATCAGGTTCTTTGGACGCTCGCCGACGCAGTGCCTTCGCCGAGCGCCGTTGCACCTTGTTCCACGGGAGCACCGGTCGCCGAGCGGCTTTCGTACCGCACTTCGCCAGCACGGGATTATCTTAGCCCGCAACTGACTCTCGCTTCGTGGCGACCCGGCGTTTTCGACCGGGGCGAGTCGGTCGACGTCCAAGCCATCGCGCTCAAGTCCGCATTCTTGCCCTCCGGACAGACGACCGCCGGTGTGCTGTGGTTCGACCGTGATGGCAATGCCCGCGAGCTTTCGCTGCGGGTGCCTGTGGGAGAGATGGTCTTCGACTTCGCGTTTTCCCTTGACGAGAAAAAATAGCAACCCCGAAACGAAAAACGGCCCGGCGCACCTCCACGCCGGGCCGTTTTTCTTTGCGATTTATTAAAGCTCAGTTCAGTCCGCGGGAGCCGCGCGGTTCTTGGCCCACTCGCGAATCGGAGGAAATTTCCTCGGCGCGAGTCACGCTCAGTGGCTGCGTGGACTTGATCTCCCCGAGCAGAGATTTCCGTCGAAAGCTGCAGCTTCTGACTGAACGCCGTGTACAAGCCGGAGACGATGGCCTGCTCGATTTCCGCTCCGGAGAATCCTTCGCTTGCCTCGGCCAGTCTGGCGACATCGAATGTGGCGGGGTCCCTGCCGCGCTTTTTCAAGTGCAGGGTGAACAGGGCGGCGCGAATCCCTGAGTTCGGCAAGTCAACGAAGAAGATTTCGTCGAAGCGTCCCTTGCGCATCATTTCCGGCGGCAGGACCGTGATGTTGTTCGACGTTGCCGCAAGGAACACGCCGCTTTCCCGGTCCTGCATCCACGTCAGCAGCGTGGCCAGCAGGCGCTGCGACAGTCCGGCGTCGGCGTCGCCGCTAGCTCCGGCCGAAGCGAAGGCCTTTTCAATTTCGTCAATCCACAACACCACCGGCGAGAGCTTCTGCGCCAGGTCCAACGCCTTGCGCAAACGCTTTTCGCTCTCGCCGACAAATTTGTCGTACAGCGCCCCGGCGTCCAGGCGGACAAGTTCGTAGCCCCATTCGCCCGCCACTGCGCGTGCCGCCAGACTCTTTCCGCAGCCTTGCACGCCGGTAATCAGGATTCCCTTTGGGGGCACGAGGCCGAAGCGCTGCCCTTCCGGGGTCCAGGCACTCTTGCGTTTGGCAATCCATTCGCGAAGACGTTGCAGTCCGGCCACGTCGTTAAAGGACGCATCGCGTTTCACTGCCTCGAGCAAACCCTCGGTGCGAAGCGCCTGGCGCTTGGCTTCCATCACATCGTCGAGCAGCCCGGCATCCGCTTTTCCACGCGCCATGGCACATTGGCGCAAAGCGCGAAGGGCTTCTTCTTCGGAAAGCCCGCTGAGATTCGTGGCTAGTTGGCCCATGCCGGCGACATCGAGCGCGTTTGGCAAGCCATGAGAGACATTCAACTCGGCAAGTGTGCCCCGCACTCCGCCAAGCAGTTCTTCCGCCGACGGCAGACCCAGTTGAAACTCCACGGAATCCGCGCTTAGCTCCGCGGGGAGCGCAAGGGAAGCCGCCGAGAGGACGATCGAACGACGCGCGGTGCGAAACCCGTCCGCGAGGTCGCGGAGCCTCCGGCTGACGCGGTCGTTATCGCAGTAGCGCGCAAAATCTTTCAGCAGGAAGATCGCATCGCCCTGGATGGCGCCGATATTGGCCAGCGCCTGTTCCGGCTGATCGGAGTTGTACAGGGCCGCTGCCACCCACTCTGGCCAGCCCCGTGGTGACGCTCCAGGTGTAAAGCGGAATCGCGAGTCGCTCCGCGACGCGTTCGAGCAGAGCGAACAGGCGGTGCTCTTCACTGGTTTCGACGGTGATGATGGGATTGCGTGAATTGACGAGCAGGCAGAGTTGATCGCGTTTGGCTCTAGGACACCGTTCCAGCTCGGAAGTGGAGATCGCCGCGCTGTTTTGTTGAAGAGTTAGGACTCAAGGCACGCGTGGCACTGGTTTCAGGTCGTTTGACAAAGCGTGCTCACTCCCTTCAAACTAATAGTTTGAAGAAAAACGCATAAGGAGCAATAGATGGCCCAAGGTCAGGCTACCAAAGTTAAGAAAAAGAAGAAGTCGGTTTTAAAGCGTGCGGCGCAATCTCGCCAACGTGCGGAAGTGAATCGCGCCAATCGCACTCGCGTCCGCAGCGACGATGAAGCGCCTGCGCACCGCAATTACCGCGGGAGACGCCACGGCCGCCGGAAATCTTCTGAATCCCACGCTGTCCGCGATTGACGGGGCCATCGCCAAGGGGGTGCTGCACGAGAACACCGGGAACCGCTACAAGTCCCGCATCTCGCCTGGCGTTCAACCAGATGAAGGCAAAGGCCGCCAGGTAAGGCGACTCTTTGTTGAGTTTGTGACGGGCAGCGAACCCGCTGCCCGTCATTTTTGCTTTTCGGGACTTTACCTGGCCGCGGCGGCGCGGTCGCCGCTCAGGCGCCACACCAAAAATTCCATGATGGCGCGAATGTCTTTAGCGCCGCCTTTCAACCGGTTGTCGGCCTCCTGCAACGCTTGCAAACCATCGAGCAAGCGCTCTCTGGGAATTTTTCGCGCACATTGAATGGCCAGCTCCGCCTGCTCCGGCCGCATGGAGAGGGCCCTGGCGGCTTGCCAGCCATTGGTCACGCCGCGCACTTCGCTGGCCTCCAGGAGTTTGCGGTACATCCAGGCCATGCGCGCCGACCATCATGGGCGGCTCCTCGCCATCGCGCAGCAAGCGGTCGATGAATTCGAGGGCCTTGCGCGGCTGGTGGGAAGCCAGAAGCTCGGCTACTTCCCAGATCGTGGTGGATCTCTCCGAGATCACTAGCGCGACGACGTCGTCCCGGCGAATGATCTTGCGGTCAGCGGCAAAGGTCGCGAGCTTTTCCACCTCGGTCTTCAGGCGCATCAGATCGCCATTTACGAATTCGGCCAAGTCCTCCGCAGCGCCTTCTTCGAAGAGTGATGCCGTGTTCCCTGGCGAGCGCTCTCGCCAAAACTTCAGCGCACGCGAGGCGTTCCTCCTGCTCTGTCGCCGAGGCCAACTTCGACCACCAGAGCCAGGTCGGCAAGTTTTTTCCCGAGAAGCATGCGCATGTCCAGCTTCTCGGCCTCGATCACCAGAACGGTGAACGGCGCGGGATCCTGCAGGTAGGACACGATGTAATCGACTGCTTCTTCTCTGGCCTTTTCTCCCAGTTTCTCGATCGCTTCCGCATTTTCCAGGAACACCACCTGCTGAGAGGAAAGCATCGGCAGGCTCTGCGACTGCTGCAGCGCGGACTGGGTTCCACCGCGGTCCGCGGAAAAACGCGAAACCGCCCAGGCGCGGGCTGACTCCGGAACAAATTTGTCGATGAGCGCGGCGCGGCAGGCATCGCGAAGATAGGGCTCGTCTCCCAACAACAGAACCGCGGGTATGGCCTTGCCGTTCTCCAGCCGCTCCTTGAGCTGCTCGAAGCTCAGCCGCGCCATCAGAAGTTCTCCGTGACCGCCGACACCAGGCGAGCGGCAAAATCCTGAGACATGCGGTCGAAGGCGGGCTCGCCTTCCTGGAAGAAGGTCTCGACTTCGGCCTTCGTGGGAGTGGTGCGTTCCGCTCGTGGCGAGTTGATACTCGCCGCGGAAGACAAAATTGTCGGAGTGATAGAGAACTTTATCGTTTTCGCGCTGCGTGAGGGTGACTTCACACTTCATGTTGATGATCATGGCTGTAGCCTGCGCGGTGGAACCCGCGTAGTCGCGGTCGGGGATGGTCGTGTCTGAAACAGGAGCGGCAAAATCTCCAGGCTGAGAACCTTTCCTGTCAGCACGGCGTCGCCGGCATTCGGATCGGAGACAATTTTGTAATTCGTTTTGGCCAGGAATTCGTGAATCGTGGCGGCGGTCAGTTTCTGCTCGATCTTGAAGGTGCTGGATTTGTTTTCCATGGCGGGAACCGCGATGACGTGAATGGTCTTCGGCAGCGCATCGGAGCCGTGCCCGGCAAGATGGTAGCCACAGCCCGCGACGAAGCCGCAGCACGCCATCCCCAAGACCACTCTCCAGAATCGACGGCGATTCATCCTTCCAACCATTCCGCGAGTTTGCAGCCGCTCCATGCAGGCAATCGCAAATTGTCCGCCGCTCCCCAGAACCACCACGTCCGCCTCGACGCGCGGCTATCCGCCTCCGGCTCGCGCAGAAAAACGGCTGGTTTCCGCGGCCACGCTTACGTTGCTCGGAGCCGCTTCCGCGGCCGGAACTATCGAGAATCCAGCCTCCTTACAGGCATCGGTCAGAGCGGCCAGGTCCGATTTTACTCCCAGATTCAGCGCACGCACTGAAGGTCATCCCATAAAACACCGGCGCGTGAATCAGGTCCACGGCAATTTTCGCATCCTCGCCGGCATCGCCCACCGCCGCGCTCACCTCCGCGCGAATCCTGCAGCAGGCTTTGGTGCAAATCGTGTCGGCTCTCCTCGCCATAGCGCGGCAGGAGGTTGAACGCCGCCTGCGTGCCAAACACTGGGTAGCCGATGCTCTGGAAGGAAAGCAATTGCGACGTCTGGGTTTCCAACTCTTCGATGCCTTCCCTTCCCGCCTCAGAGACCGGGTGGAACACGACCGCCACCAGGCGCTGCAGGTCATAGCGGCGCAAGACAAGAGCCAGTGCAGCTAGGGCCGCGCCCGCGGCGGAAAAGACGCAAAATATTTTTGATTTCTTAGGGACGCTCTTCCCGGTGAGCGCCTCGATTTCGGGAAACCAAGGCGTGGCATCCGGATCGGACAGACTGGCTCGGGAAAAATCGAGGACAGTCGCGCCCGCTTGCTTGGCGGGCCCGAGGCACTGCTTGGCGAACGCTGTCGAACCCGTTAGGAACGCGTAGCGTGCTCCGTGAAACGAATCTTCTTCCACGCGCTGGATGAGCGTGGCCTCGCCGGCAGCTTCCGTGAGCGTGCCGGCGACCACTTCTTCGTCCACGAGGCGCAGATCCCAACCCGCGAAACGGCTCTCTTCGAGGACGGATTTTACTTCGTTTCCGAGGAGTGACGAGGCGCCGGCGATGACAATCTTCTGCGCGTGACGGTCCGACGACATGGGTCAAGCGGTCCTGGCAACGAGGTGGTGCCGGACGAAGCGGATCACGTGCAAAATAACGCCGGCGATCGCATAAGTGCCCGCGATGATCACGAGGGCGTACTCCGAATATTTCCAGATCACGCCCACAAGAAGGAAAAGGAGAATGATGGTGATCGAGGGCTGGCGGCGAGTCCACGGAATATCCTTGAAACTGTAGTAACGCACGGTGCTGGCCATCAGACCTCCCAGAACCGGCAACAGCACAAACCAGGCGATCGACAATTGCTTGTCCGTGATGGGCCCGAGCCAATGGCAAGCATGCACAATCGCCGCCACGACGCCCGCAGCGGCCGGCGTTGGCATGCCAACGAAATTCTTATTGCCGCCCGGTTCCATGCCCTTCACGTTAAACCGAGCGAGCCTCCATGCCGAACAGATCAGGAAGGTCAGGCAACACAACCAGGCAAATTCCCCCAGACTGGTGGAAGCCGTCCATGGAGGCGAACCCGCTTCGGAATCCCCACGCGTACGCCAGGATCGCCGGCGCGATCCCAAAGCTCACCACGTCCGCAAGCGAGTCAAATTGCACGCCAAACTCGGTGTTTGTGCCCGTCAGCCGAGCGATGCGGCCGTCCATGGTGTCAAACAAAATGGCGATGCCGATGGCCTTCGCTGCATGGTCAAAATCTTCATTGGTGCCTATCAGGGCGGCGACACAGGCGTAGTAGCCGCAAAGCAGATTCGCCACCGTAAACAGGCTGGGAAGAAGATAGATTCCGCGGCGCAGACGGCGTTCGCGCCTCTTACCTTCGGGAAACGGCATGAATTGTTGTGCTTGTTCGTCCATCAGGAGCGTTTAACCCTTCCACAGAGTACTACGAGCGCTGTCTTCTTCCATTTTCTGAGTGGCGATTCCGGAACGACTATTTGGGCGAACGTTTCTGACTCTAGCCGGATCCTGCATGCGCGCCAGGACGCTTGATCCGCCCTTCACATTCTCTCCTCACTTTCACAAGGATTTCCGCGCCTTCCGGCAGCCACAAGTCAACGCGCGAACCGAACCTCACCAAGCCGATGCGCTCGCCACGCGCCACGGTCGTCGCCCGCTTTCTTCCAGGCCACTACGCGCCGCGCCACCCAACCCGCGATCTGCTTGTACACGATCTCGCCGTCCTCGGTGGTTTGCGTGAATACGTTCTGCTCATTTTGGAAAGAGGCGTTCGCGTTATATGCGGCGAGAAATTTTCCTGGCTTGTAGTCAAGACGAGTGATCTTGCCCGAGGCGGGAGCTCGATTCACGTGCACGTTCCAGATCGCCAGGAAAATACTGACGCGATTCCCGGGACGCCCGTTGTTCTCTTCTTGTTTGACCACGACAACGCGGCCATCGGCAGGCGCTACGATGAGACCGGCCTCGCCCGGGATAGTTCGCTCCGGATTCCGGAAAAAACTGAAGACAAACAGGCCGAGCAGCACCAGCAGCATTCCCAGAGCAAAGATCCAACTGCTCGGCCGAAACTCAGAAGCAGGAGACCGACCAGAAATGCGGGGCAATCCAAAGGAAATACCCTTCCCGGACCATAATCTCCCCTGCTCCGCCGCGCTCACTGCCGCGGGAGGACTCTGGTCATTCTACGATACTTCTCTCTGCCGGGTGGGTCTTTAACGGCGGGTCACTGCGTATGTCTAGCGCCCGCACTGTGGATATGCGCGGCGATGCGCTCCATTTCATCCTTCACGTGAAGCTTTAGTTTTTTCAACCGGATTTCTTCGATGAGGTCTTCGGAACTGAGGTAGGGAGACTGCGAGAGTTTCTGAAGTTCTGCTTCGTACTGCCGGTGCTTCTCGACCAGACGCTGATACTCGGCGTCTGATTCGAAAATTACGTCCCGAGGACTCCGCTGCGCTGTGGCCATGCGTTTCTCCTCACGACTGGAATGTGAACACTACATGAACGCAGACTAGCACCGGGAAAATCCCCGTCAAGGACAAAACGGTACCTGGCCTGTGAATTTCCATGGTACTACCTGCTGGGCTGGCCAGTACCGAGCTGGGAACCGATCCTCACGGAGAGGATCAGGGCGCCTTCGACTGGGTCCCGGTAATACCCCTCGCGCCTGCCGGCTTGACGGAAGCCGAGTTCTTGGTAAAACGCAATGGCTTGTCCATTCGATTCACGCACTTCAAGGAAGACTTTATGGACTGCTTCGCGCGCAAAAAGCTTAAGTAATGATTTAACAAGGGCTTTGCCTACCCCTTGACGCCTGGAATGCGGCCGCACTGCTAGGTTCATGATTTCGCCTTCGTCCACGACCTTGCGCCCCGAGATAAATCCCGAGAGTTCTTCACCTTGCCAGCCGACGAGGAAGTACGAAGGGTAGTGTTCCAAGGAATCTGCTAGGGCAGCAGAGGACCATGCGGCCGCTTCCGGTGCAGCTCTCAGTAGCTCATGAATCTTGCCGAGATCCTCTTTGTGGCACGCCGAGACTTCTGGCGGTTTCCGCCAAAGCGGAGAATCAGCGGACATGGGAGGGTGGCCCCTTCCAGAAAATCTCGGCATCGGAACGCCGGACATAATTGGCGTCCAGCTCCAACGGGTCGGTGAATTCACCAAGAATGGCACGCTCTTCCGCCAAGATTCCGATGCTTGACGCAAGCTCTGGCGGGCAGAGTTGCAAGATGTCACCCCGCGCAAGTCTATGTTTCCATGCTTCCAGCTCAGTGATCCGTTCTCGATCCAGGCTAATCCAGGTCACGGGCGCAGTGCCCACTTGGCTCTCTATCGACTCAAGAAGTTCCTCTGGAGAGATCACCCGTTCATCCCCCACCCGCGCCAGACTGCCAGACATGGTCCGGTAGAGACCTGCGAAAAGTTGGCCCCGCTGCGCGTCGTACGAGGCCGCCACGAAACTTGTCACGGCCACTTGCGAGCGCGCTATCGCTTCGAGCCTCGATACACCCACGATCGGCTTGCCGTAAACCTCGGCCCAAGCCTTGACGGTAGTCAGTCCCACGCGGAGCCCCGTGAAGGAGCCCGGCCCGGTGGCTACGGCCAGAAGGTCAACCTGCTCCAATTTGAGTCCGGCCTCGGCCAGAACTTGGTCCACGGCCGGGAGTAACCACGCCGAGTAGTCGGAGTTTCCCTCATGCCTTTTGAGTGCGACCATCGCGCCGCCGCGACGAACGGCCACACTCCCGCGGGCCTCACATGTATCAATGGCTAAAGTAATCACGATAAAGAAGAACCCTGTCTCTGCCAGCTTACTCCTTCAAAGCAAACGCTTTGTTAGAGGAGCTTCACCCGTTCCTTCCTTCCCGCCGGAGAGTGACATCTTGGGGAGAATACAATCGGAGCGCGTGAAATGGAACGGCCTTGAGCAATTTCGCTGCCAAATCAGAATTGGACTCTCTCTATCTTCCTGATTCCACTGGATATATCTTGACTCTTGCAGCACACTTGATTACACTTCGTTTATCTTCTGGGGGGCCACCGAAGCTATGGACTATAAGATCGGCGACAAAGTCGTTTATCCAAACCACGGCGTAGGGACAGTAGAACAAATCAGTTACGGAGTACTCAACGGCAGAACAGAACGTTACTTTATGATTCGCATTATTTCCAGCGGCTTGCGCGTGATGGTTCCTTCATCGAACGCCCCGGCAGTTGGATTGCGATCCGTTATCCGTTCCATCGATGCCAGCAAGGTGCTGGGCTTCCTTGAAAGAGGCAAGCTCAACTCACACCATGACTGGAAGCACCGATTCAAAGAGAATTCCGAGCGCATGCGCACGGGTTCCCTCCTGGAAGTGGCCGTCGTTCTGAAGAGCCTCGTATCCCTCAGCCGCAGTAAACCTCTCTCCTTCCGCGAAAAGAAAATGCTGGAACGCGCCAAGTATCTGCTGGTGAGCGAGATGGCGACGGCGCGGAACCTCAGCCCGGAAAACGCCGAAGGGTTGGTGGTAAAGTCCCTGGCCAAGGCCAAGTTGCAATTCCCGACGTTGCAGGAAAAGGTGGATTAGTCATATCCAAAAATCGAATTGTCTCGAGCGGGCAGTCCCGCCCTTGCGGGATTGCCCGTTTTTTTGTCGGTGGCCTGTTTTAATCTGCGAACATGAACAACCCTGCGCTCTTGCTCAAGCCAGTGGCATGCTCGCGGTTGCGTTGAGAGTCGAATCGGCAAATTGTCCCAGCTGAAAACGTGGGTACGCCGCTGCAGCGATCATCGCCGCGTTGTCGGTCGAGAGCGCGCGGCTGGGAAAATAGACTTTAAGGCCGCGCGATCGAGCCCGTTCCTCGAACGTCGCACGGAGTTGGCTGTTGGCGGCGACTCCGCCGGAGACGAGGATAGTTTTGACGTTGCATTCCTCGGCAGCTAGCCATCGTCCGCACCTCGAGGTCTCGAACGACGGCGCTCTGAAATGCGCGGACTAAGCCGAGCGTTTGCGGGCTGCAGAGCGGCAACAATTCCTCGAATCTGCGGCCCCCGGCTGCGAGGGCGGCTTCCCTGTTGTGGATTTCCTGTTGTATTCCGGGTGCTCGCGCACGTGATAGAGAACCGCAGTTTTCAGGCCGCTGAAGCTGAAGTCGAGCGGGTTGCCGCGCGTCTTGGTAGGACCGAATTTTGTCGGAGCAGGGGCGTCGAGCGCCGCCGCAGCCAATCTGTCCAGAATCGGGCCACCGGGATAGCCGAGGCCGAGAAGTTTCGCGACCTTGTCGTAGGCTTCGCCGGCCGCATCGTCGCGGGTTTGCCCGAGTTTTCTGTACGCGAATGCTGCAGGCTTTGAAGGATCTGCTGCTCTCACTTCATAGAGAACGGTGTGGCCGCCTGAAACGATCAGGCAGACGGCGGGCAGTTTGGGCGATTCGCCGTGTTGGTGAGCCTCCAGGAACGCCGCGTGGATGTGGCCCTCCAGATGGTTCACTGCAATGAGGGGTTTGCCCAATGCTGCGGCCAGTGTCTTGCCATAGGTAATGCCGACGAGGAGCGAGCCCACTAAGCCAGGGCCTTGGGTTACGCTGATGGCATCCAACTCCGCCAATTGCAGGCCGGCTTGCTCCATCGCCTCACGAACCACGGGGACGATCTGGCGCAAATGTTCGCGCGAGGCCAGTTCCGGAACCACGCCGCCGTACTTGCGGTGGATATCGAACTGCGAGGCCACCACGCTGGAGAGGATGGTGCGCCCGTCGACGACAACGGCGGCAGCGGTCTCGTCACAGGACGACTCGATGCCGAGGATGCGCATGCCTTTGGCTGTTGGCGTACTCATGCAATGGACAAGAATCCATGCTAACTGGAATTTCTAAGGAATTGCAATTTCGACCATAGTCCCAAGAGACCAACGTGATGTCATCTGGCGTGATCCGTTGACTGCGCCCGGAAAGATCTCAATAGGGGTGCCGTAAGTTGGCGAGGGTGAGTGAGAAAGGCGCATCGGGCGAGGCGGGGTAAATGTCCGCAGGCTCAGCGCCGGAGTTGCAGGCGTGTTGCTTAGTTCGGCGAAGCGGGGATAGTTCGACGCGGAGACACAGCCTTTCTCCGGTACACTGAAAAGGTGAGTGGAGGTTCTCCCAACACTCCGATAACTCCATTGCGGCGCTCTCGCTGAAGCAAAGACTAATGCGAAAGTGGATCGACCTAATACTGAAGTTCTACTGGGGCATGTTCCTGGTGCTCACGTCGCTCTATGCCTTGCTAGCGTCACTTCCCTATACCTACTACGCTCTGATCAAAGCGCCCGCATATTCGTGGATGCCGTGGTTTGTGCAGCACCACGCTTTTCTGTATGGGACGGCGCTCATTTCCATTGCTCTCGCCTACCGACAGTTCGCAAATTGGCGCACTTTTCTGCTCGCTTGGGGCGTCCTGGGAGTTGCCGGGTTTTTTCTTCTTGTGGAGTTGCCGCTTGCCACGTTGCAAGGAAACGTCACCGCTTACTGGTATAGCGTCATCACGCTCTGGCCGATCGTGCTCGTCGCGGCGCTTGGCGTCTGGAAAGAAAGTGCCGCTGTCCCGGAAAGCACACGCAGCGTTTCCCACTTCTCTTACTCGACGGCGATGTTGCTATCCGCGGGCATTGCGCTGGTGTATGCGGGCGCGACCCGATTGCAGAGTTACACCGCAACCCACATAATGAAATTCACGGTAAAAGACATTTACCTGACGATCTGGAGCATCTTTTCTCACTTCATTGTCCTCATCCTACTGATCTCCGTGCTGAATTTGGTGCGCATCGCTGCGGCCAGGGCAGCCCATCCGCGTGCCTGGCGATGGAGGCTTTCGACCCTGTTGGTCTTTGGCTTATTGTGGGTTATTTGTGCACGTTTTCTGCAGAGCGCCTTCACCTTTGAGGGTTGGCAGGTGCATCTGTACGCAGCGTCATTGTCAGCCGCGCTTTCGTTCCTGGGATTGTCCATCGCCGCACCATTTCTCCTTTCCCCTCCGGCGGAGTCGGCGCAAAAGTTTGGGCGCAGTATCCTGCTACCTGCCCTGGTTTCAATTTCCGTGGCGCTCGCGGTCTTGGCGCTCCACGCGTTCATCGGGGGTGCGGACTGGAACGGCTTCATTCAAGGAACATTCGCACTCGTGTTCTGGATCGTTGTGGGCTTCTGCGTGTACCGGATGCAGCGGCAAAGCCCGCGGTACAAATTGTCGTTGGTACTTCTGGCGATCATTTCAGCGATTCTCTCTTATGAGGACTTGCAGGCCAGCGAAATCCTTTGGGCGAAACCCTTGGGAAAGACGGACGACGAAATTCAGCAATGCTTCGAGAAATATGCAGCGAGCGACGTTTCCTTTAACCTCGTGCACCACCTATTGGGGAATGGCCGCTCGGAACCTTGCGAAGAGGCTTGCCGGATCATGCGGGCCTACACCAACGTCCCGAACGTGAAGATGACGTTCGATCTGAAATTGGTGGATTCCCTGGTTCGGGTGAAAGGCGAACGGCCCAACATTTATTTCATCGTTGTCGACTCGATGCGGCCCGATTACCTCGGAGCTTACAACAGCAAGGTCGACTTCACACCCAATTTGGACGCGTTTGCCAAAGAGAACATCGCGCTACGTAACGTCTATACTCCGTATGCAGGCACTTCCCTGTCCGAGCCGGCCATGTGGACCGGGGCCCTCCTCCTGCACACGCACTATGTGCAGCCATTCTCCCGTGTGAACAGCCTGGAGAAATTGGTGCGGACCGATGGCTATCAGATAGTCCTCAGTCAAGACGAGATCCTCAAGGTGACGGTTCCTCCCTCCAAGGACGTCCTGCGTTTGGATACCGATATGCAGTTCTGGAACCAACTGGAAATCAACTCCACGCTCAGTCAGCTCGAGACCGTGCTGCAAAATCGGCCTAGCGATTCTGCGCCTATCTTCTTTTATTCCCAACCGAAAAACGTTCACCAGCTTGCGCGAAATAAACTGCCAACGCCGATGGCTTCCGGGTGGAGCGCTCGGCCCGGGTTCAGCTACCGTATCTCCTTCGAAGTGCATCAGGTGGACGAATTCCTGGGCAAGTTCTTTTCCTGGCTGAAAGCCCACGACCAATATGAGAACAGCATCATTATCATCACCTCCGACCACGGTGACGCCACCGGGGAATTCGGCCGGATCAGCCATTCGTTGGTGATTTATCCGGAAATTATGAGGGTGCCGCTCCTCATCCATCTCCCCAGTGCGATGCGCAGGAACCTGGTGTACGACGATTCGCGCGTGTCTTCGCTGATCGATATCACGCCCTCGCTGTACTACCTTTTGGGCCACCGCCCCATCGTGTCTCACCCCTTGTTCGGGCGCCCGCTCTTTGCCACTACTCTCGACGAGCTACATTCGTATGGTCGGGATGACCTCTTCTTTGCCTCGGACGTGCGTGCGGCCTACGGCATTCTTGCGGGCAATGGCAGGTATTTCTATGCTACGTACGATTCCCCCGCGCAGAGCTATCTGTTTGACCTCGCCAACGATCCTAATGGCGAGCATAACATTCTGACCGGCGCCCTCAAACGGCAGTACGACCAGGAGGTGATCGACCGTCTCCACGCCATAGGCGATTTCTATGGGTATAAGCCGGGCCTATCTTCCCTGGCGGTCGCCTCCAGGACAACACCCTGACGCTCTTGGCCGCAATCCAGAGACTCCAGAGAATTTTGCAGCGATGCCAGTACTAAACTCCCAGGAAGCCGCCTGTCGTTGGTTTGATTGACAAAAGTCCCGCGCGGCGGCTACTGTGCCTAGGGTTTAAATTTTTCGCGAGCGTGATCACTGACAACTCATCCATGACTCAAGAGCCGACGCAGTCCCCGCTGAACGCCGTTCCGATCCGAAGAGTTCGCAAAGCCGTGCTGCCCGCCGCGGGACTTGGCACGCGCTTTCTGCCCGCCACGAAAGCACAACCGAAGGAGATGCTGACGGTTGTGGACAAGCCACAGATCCAGTATGTGGTCGAAGAATGCGTGGCGTCCGGCATCGAGCACGTCATCATCGTGACCGGCAAAGGCAAAGAATTCGATTGAGGATCATTTCGATAACGCTCCGGTGCTTGAACGATTCCTGGAGGAAAAAGGCAAGACATGAGCAGGCGGAAATGGTGCGGCGATATCAGCGACATGGTGCAGGTCAGCTACACGCGGCAAAAGGAGCCGCTGGGGCTGGGCCATGCCGTGCTGGTGGCAAAGGATCTCGTGGGCGACGAACCGTTCGCGGTGCTCCTTGGCGACGTGCTGATCCCCGGGCCAAATCCAGCGACCAAGCAACTGATCGATGTGTACGAGGCCACCGGCACCGGGGCCATCGCCGTGGAGGAAGTGCCGCGCGATAAGACGCATCTTTACGGAATTGTGGACGGGCGAAGCCGGCGCCACTGGCCGCCTTTCGGAGAGCGCTTGCTGCGCATTCGCGACCTGGTGGAGAAACCGAAGATGGAAGACGGCGCCTTCGAATCTTGCCATCACCGGACGATACGTTCTGCCCCCCGCGATCTTTGACTGCCTGGAGCGCACGAAACCCGGCGCGGGCGGCGAGATCCAGTTGACGGATGCGCTGCGCATCCTGGCGAAGGAACAAGGATTGTGGGCATTGATTTATGAGGGAATTTCCTATGATGCGGGGGATAAGCTGGGATTCCTGAAGGCCACGGTGGAGCTTGCTTTGCAGAACAAGGAATTTGGCGAGGCGTTCCGCGGCATACCTAAAGACGTTGAAGCTGTAGCCATAAATACGGTCGCAAACTCGAGGGCTGTGCCGCCAGAGGCCTGAGCGGGTGGCGTGTTCGAAGGAAACTGGCTTACTTCTTTGTCGGGCTTCTTCTTCTTTAGATTCCTTGGTGGCAGCTGTGTCTTTGGAGCCTTCCTTGGCGAGATCTCCTTTGGTAGGTTCCTTCTCTTTCGGCGGTCTCTTTGGAGGAATCTTTGGAGGATTCCTTGTCGGCGGGTTGCTCTGTCGCCGCTGGCAGGTCTTCTTGCGCCGCGTAATCGGTCACGTACCAGCCCGCGCCCTTGAATTGAATCGCCGGCGCAGATTGCAGGCGCTCAACCTTGCCGCCGCAGTGCGGGCATTTCTTCAGATGCGGGCCCGATACGCTCTCAATTTTTTCCGTCTTTTTGTGGCATTTCGTGCACTCGTACTCGTACAACGGCACGGTCCGGCCTCCTGCGTATACCGCAAAAGTCGATTATAGCATGCGCCGCTAACGGCCTGCCCGCCATGCTAAACTGACTCCCTACCAATTCCATGACTGACAACACGCATTCCAAATCTCCTCAGGAGGCCCGCCGCGGCTGCCTCTACCTGGTCGCCACGCCGATTGGCAACCTGGAAGACATTACCCTGCGGGCGCTTGCGCATTCTGAAGGAGGTGGACCAGATCGCTTGCGAGGATACCCGGCACACGCTGAAACTGCTGAATCATTTTGAAATTCATAAGCCGCTGGTGAGCTACCACGAGCACAACGAGTTGACGCGCGCTTCGGAGCTGGTGCTGGCGATGGAGGAAGGGGCAAATATCGCGCTGGTCAGTGACGCGGGCATGCCGCTGGTTTCCGACCCCGGGCACCGGCTGGTGACACTGGCGATCCGCCACCACATCCCCGTTGTTCCCGATTCCGGGCCCGGCGGCGCTGCTCGCGGCGCTTTCCGCCTCCGGGCCTGCCCAACGAAGAGTTTTTGTTTCTTGGCTTTCTGCCGGCTCGCAGCGGCGAGCGCCAGCGCGCGCTGGAACGCCTGCGCATCGAGGACCGCACGCTGATTTTCTACGAGGCGCCGCACCGCATTCTCGGACACGATTGCCGATGCCGTGGCGATTCTCGGTGACCGGCCCGCCTGCCTGGCGCGGGAAGTGACGAAACTGCATGAGGAGTTTCGACGCGGCAGGCTGACGGACATTTTTCAGACCCTGGACGAGCATCCCGCGAAGGGCGAAATGACTCTGGTGATCGGGCCAGCGGAAAAGGGCGCGCCCGGCGCAATTATTGGATACCGCTCAGTCGCTGGCCGCGCGCGTCGATGAGCTGATGCACCAGGCGAAACTGGATCGCAAGGAAGCGCTGAAGCTGGCGGCCAAAGAACGAGGCATGAGCAAGCGCGACGCCTACCGCCAGCTCCTGGACGAGGAGCCGCCAGCGACCGAATAGCCCGAGGGGGCAAGTTCATTAAGTCTTGGCTGGGCCTTGGGGCGTTAATATTGCGGGCATGAGGCGCAACGATGTTGCGACCTTACAAGAGGCATGATTCGGTGGCGAGATTTTCGCTTGAGGGGCGGTTGAGTTGGCGGACCGCCTCGGAAGGCGATCCCTACAAGAGATTTGGAGAAGGGACGGTTAGGCGGCGGATTCGGAGCGGAACATGCGCTGGAAGCGCGGGCCCACGAAGTGAACGCCGACGACCCGTTCGCCGCTCGGGTAGCGGTTCGCTGACGTGCACGACGCGGCCCTGGGTCTCGAAGTCGCTTCTCGTCCCGCCGCGGGCGGCCACGGCCTTGTAGCGGTATCCGGATCTGCAAGCTGGAACCAATGGCCACGTCGAAGCGGGTGCGAAACGCGGCACCGCTGCGGCATAGATTTTCGCTGGCTGTATCTTCCTCGAAGCTGAAACCTCGCGCGTCTTATCCCCGAACGCGCAGAGGCAGGCGTACGGAGATTCTACGTTCGGACCGTTGACGGGCAATCTTCTCGCTTAGTCTGGCTCATGGGCTGGATTTCCCCCAACGGCCGCTTTCCGCTCGAAGAAGCGTTCGACGTTTTCGACCACTTCCCCAGGCGTGCGCGCCAAATGCACAATTCCACGCAGTTCGCTGCCATTCCCGACCCCATGAGTAAACCAGCAGGCGAACTGTTTCATTTTTCCCATAGCATCGGGTAGATTGGAGTTAAGAATTTGCTGGTAGTAGCCAGAAAGTAAACGATGGCGGTCGTCTTCGGTGGGAACGGAGTAGCTGCCCGGATTCGCGAAATTCGTTGATTTGCGCAAAGATCCATGGGTTGGTGGCAGCCGCGCGGCCGATCATGACCGCATCGCAGCCGGTTTCCTGAACCATCCGCGCGGCATCTTCGGGACACTGAATGTCGCCGTTTCCGATGATGGGGATGTTCACGGATTGCTTCACTTCGGCGATGAGATTCCAGTCCGCTTTGCCCGGCATAGCCTTGCAAGCGCGTACGCGGATGAATGGCGGCGGCTTCAATGCCGACCTGCTCCGCCATCTTGACAACCTCTGTGGCCACGATCGAATTTTCATCCCAGCCGGCGCGCAATTTGATCGTCAGCGGGAATCTTCACGGCGGCGCGCACGCTGCGGAAAATCTCCTCGAGCAAGCGGCAATTCCCGCAAGAAGGCCGGAGCCGCCACACTTGACGACTTTCTTGGCCGGGCAGCCCAGGTTGATGTCCACCGCGTCATAGCCGAGGTCTTCCACCATGCGCGCGGCGTCTGCCATCACCTTGGGATTGGCGCCGAAGAGCTGCGCGGCTATGGGATGCTCATCTTCCTGGAAATAAAGGTACCGCGCTGGCTTTGCCAGCGCTGCGCGTGATTCCCTCTGAGCTGGTGAACTCCGTCATCAGCAGGCCGCAGCCGCCCAGGCCGCGAATGACGCGGCGGAACAAGGTGTCCGTGACGCCGGCCATCGGCGCGAGAACCGTTGCCGGGCGGATACACAGATTGCGCACCTTGTATTCCAGCGGGAATCAGGGAGGAATACGCGCTGTCGATCAGGCGCTGCGCTCTTGCCCAGGATGTTCGCGGGCCCGCTCGGTGAATTGTGGATTGTCGCAGTTAATTTTTTTCATCCTTCTTCGGCAGCTTCGACCGGTGCTTCCGCCAAATACTTTTCCAGCCGCAGAAATTTGCGGCCGAGGGCTCCGCTGTAGGCGGACCATTCCTCTTCCCCGGAGTCGATCGCCAGGGCAGCGCGCACGGCAGCCATCTTGGAGTCCATGTCGTCCATATAGTGGAACACCAGCGCTTCGCGGATCATGGGCAATTTGGGCGAACCGAACTCATACTGGCCGTGATGGCTGATCAGGATGTGCTGGACCACCGTCTTCAGTTTGGCCGGAAATCCTTCGATTTCATCCATGGCCTTCGTCACGGTTTCCAATTCCATAACGATGTGGCCCAAGCAGCTGTCCTTCGGAGCGTGTAGCGACCGAGCGCTCGTAGCAAAGTTCGTCGAGCTTTCCGACGTCGTGGAGCATCGCGGCGGTGAGCAGACAGATCCACATCCAGTTCGCGGTAGTGGGCAGCAACCAGCTTGGCGAGAGCCGCACAGGCCCACGACGTGTTCGAGCAAGCCGCCGAGATAGGCGTGGTGCATGACTTTCGCGGCCGGAGCACGCTTAAAGCGCGCGGCGAGTTGCGGATCGCTCAATATTTTCGTCACCAGCTTCTTCAGCCACGGATTCTTCATCTCCTCGGCGTAAGCGAGCAATTGCTTGTACATGTCCTCGACGTTAAAGGAAGTGTGCGCGAGAAAATCGCCGAGGTCGATCTCCTCGGGCTTCGCGAGGCGGAACTGTTGGAAGGACAATTGGGGCTTATTGCGGTAGATCTCGACGCGCGCCTGCACCTTCACGAAATCGTCGCGGTTGACGCCCTTGGCGAGAGCATCGAACTGGTCCCACATGCGCGCTTCGATGGTGCCGCTGCGATCACCGAGTTCCATGCGCAGGTAAGGCTTGCCCGCATTGGTATTGCGGACCTCTTTCTCATGGACGAGGAAAAAGCCGGTAATCACCTGTTCGGCCGTCAGATCCTTGACGAAAGGGAGTCTTCATGATTTCGGCTCGGTGGTTTTTCCAAACAGAAGATACTTCTTGTGGCCCTTCTTTTCTTTCGTGGCTTCCGGAGTGGCGCTGACTTCTTCGATCTCTGAGTTGCCGCCGCCGGCCATTTCCTGGATAACCGGGCTTGATGACGACATAGCTCTGCTCGCGAAGGGTCTTGAGGTATTCGCGGAGAGCAGGCTCCATTTTGTCGTTGTAAAGATGGTCCTAATTTCGTTTTCGACCTTATCGAAGGGCTGCTCGCCTTCCTCGTAGTGCTCCAGCACCTGCAGGATCAAGAATCCCTGCTTGGTTTCGATGACGTCGGTCATCTCGTTCTTCTTCATTTTGAAGACCGATGTCTTCGAGTTCCTTGGAAAGTTCGCCTCGCTTATAGACGCCGAGGAAGCCACCCTGCTGGGCGGTGGCGCCATCGGAAAAATGCTTGGCCAGATTCGCCAAAGTCCTCGCCTTCCTTGACGCGGTCGTGCAGCTTTTGCGCCTTGATTTTCAGTTCCGCAATTTCCGATTCCTTCTTGCCCTCGGTCTTGACTTCGATGGCGCTCAGGGCGACCTGTTCCTGCATGACGAAGTCCTTCTTATGCTCTTCGTAATACTTCATGGCATCGTCGCGGCCAATGTTGATGTGCGAGCCGACCTCGCGGCGAATCACTTCTTGGGTGAGCAAGCCTGTTTTCGATGTTGCTCTTGAAATCGTCCCAGTTCATGTTCTCGGAGGTGACGGCTTTTTCAAGATCGTCTAGGTCCTTCAAGTTGTTCTGGATGGCGGATCTGGTCTAATTGCTTGACGACATCAGGCTCTGACGTTGATGTCCATGTCCTTGCCGCGTTGGGCGAGAAGCGATTGGTCGATGAGATCGCGGAGGGCGAATTTTTGGCTGTCTTCGACGGCCACCTGGAGCTGTTCCGGGGTGCAACGCCCGCTGCAATCGTGTTGGGCACCTTCAGCCGCGGAGGCGCGGGCTCTTTCCAGTTCGGAGCGAGTGATGATTTCGTTGTTGACGCGCGCGATGATTTCTTCGACGACTTTGCCCTCGCCTTCGGCGAGCTTTTTCGGCGCCTTCAGCGGAGGATTGTCGGCCTTCTTCAGATGCCGCGGGCTTGGGATCGGGGGGCTTTGCATCGGCAGGGTCCGGGGCGTCCATCGCCGGCTTCTCCAGCGCGGGAGGATTCTGCGGCGCCTGAGGACTGCGCCGGCGGGTTCTGGGCGGGCGGAGTCTGAGCAGGGGGCTTCTGGGCCAGGAGCGGCCAAGCGGTCAAAAGCCCAACGAGCAATGCTAAATTTTTCATGAGATCTCCCCATTCCCAAAGTTTAACGTGGATTTCTTGGCCTTGTCAGCTTTCGCTTTGCCGCGCTTAAGCCCGCAAGAACCTTGCGCAGCGCGGCGGTGACGGACTCCCCTCGTTCCAGTTCCATCCACAAGACGCCGCTCGGATCGAGCCTGATTCCCTTTCGCGAGCGAACCACCTTTACAACCGCGGCAGGCTCGAGGGTGGTCTCTGGATGGAAGCGTAGAGCGATCTTGGTTCCCTGGCGCTCCACGGCGGCAATGCGCAACCGCTCACAAAGGGATTTGAGGACGGCAAACTCCAGAAGGTTATCTACGGCCTTGGGGAGGGCCCCGAAGCGGTCTTCCAGCTCCTTGTGGACGTCCTGCCGCTCGGCTTCGGTGGCGATCGAGGAGATCCTCTTGTAGGTCCGGAGGCGCAGATTTTCGCTGGGAATGTACTCCTGCGGGATGCGCACATCGAGGCCCAGGCTGAGTGTGGTGCGCAGCTCGGGAGCGGCTTCCTCGCCTTTCAGCTTGGCGACGGCGCGCTCCAGCATCTGGACGTACATGTCAAAGCCGATGGCCTCAATGTGGCCGTGCTGCTGGCGGCCGAGCATGTTGCCCGCGCCGCGAAGTTCCAGATCGAGAGCGGCGATACGGAATCCGGCGCCGAGTTCGCTGAACTCCTTCATGGCAGCGAGGCGTTTGCGGGCGACGTCGGAAAGGACAGTTTCTGGGGGAACGAGGAGGTAGGCGTAAGCGCGTTGACTGGAGCGCCCGACTCTGCCGCGGAGTTGGTAGAGTTCGGCAAGGCCGAGGCGATCGGCACGATTGATCAGGATGGTGTTGGCGCGGGGAATGTCCAGGCCGTTTTCGACGATGGTAGTGGCAACGAGCACGTCCGCTTCATCGCGGATGAACTTGAGCATGACCTGCTCGAGTTCGCGTTCCGCCAACTGGCCGTGGGCGACGACGACGCGGGCTTTGGGAACGAGCCTGGCGACCAGGCTGCCGAGGGAATAGATGGACTCGACGCGGTTGTGGATGAAGAAGACCTGGCCGTCGCGGGCCAGTTCATTCTCAATGGCCTTTTTCACGATTTCCTCATCGAAGGCGGCGACAACGGTTTGAATGGCCAGGCGGTCTCGCGGCGGAGTCTCGATGACGGACATATCGCGCAAGCCGACGAGAGACATGTGCAAAGTGCGAGGGATCGGAGTGGCGGAAAGGGCGAGGGCGTGAACGTTTTTGCGCATTTCCTTCAGGCGCTCTTTGTGGGCGACGCCGAAGCGCTGTTCTTCGTCCACAACCAGCAAGACCCAGATCCTGAAACTTGACGTCTTTCGAGAGCAGACGGTGCGTGCCGATGACGATATCGACTTTTCCGGTTTCGAGGTCGGCCATGATTTGCTTCTGCTCGGCGGCCGTCCGGAAGCGGCTGAGCATCTCGATGCGCGCGGGGAAAGCGGCGAAGCGCTTCTTGAAGGTTTCAAAATGCTGGAAGGCCAGGACGGTCGTGGGGGTCAGCACCGCCACTTGTTTTGCATCGGTGACGGCTTTGAAGGCGGCGCGCATGGCTACTTCGGTTTTGCCGTAGCCGACGTCGCCGCAGAGCAGGCGATCCATGGGGGAGGATTTTTCGAGGTCGCGCTTGACGTCGGCAGATGGCGGTCATTCTGGTCCGGAGTCTCTTCGAACTCGAAGGCGTCTTCGAATTCGCGCTGCCAGTTACCGTCGGGCGAGAAGGCAAAGCCCTGGGCCGTTTTGCGCTCGGCATAGAGGACGAGGAGCTTGTCGGCCATGTCCTCGAGGGATTTGCGAACACGGGTCTTGCGCGTGTTCCAAGCGGTGCCGCCGAGTTTGTCCAAGCGGCGGATGAGTGCCCTTCGACGACGCGGTAGCTCTGCACCAGGTCCATGCGCTCGAGCGGAACGTATAGGCGGGCGTCTTCGGCGTAGCGCAAGCAGCATGAACTCGCCGCGTCGGCCATCGGATTCGATCAAGCGCAGGCCTTCGAACTGGCCGATGCCATGGTCGACGTGCACAACGAAATCCCCGGGCTTTAATTCGGCGAAATCGGCGAAGAAGCCAGAAGTGCGGATTTTGCGGCTTGGGCGTTCGACCGCAGGGGTCACGTCGAATAGATCCGCGTTGCCGAACAGGGTGAGCTTCACTTCCGGAAACGCCACGCCTGCGGCAAAGGGCGCGCGCATCAACGAGCAGCCGCGCCGTTTCCGAAGCGCTCTCGGCGGTGAAACCGGCGGCGGCTTCTTCGGTTTCGCCGAGGACGTAAGGCACTTCGTATTCGCGGCAGATATCGGCGTAGCGCTCGAGTTCGCCCGTGCTGGCCGCGGTCAGGAAAACGGTGCCACCGGCGGAGATCTGCGACTTCACGTCGCCGAGACAGGCAACGACGTCGCCGTGGAAGCGCGTGCTTGGCCGGGCACTCAGTTCAAAACGTTGGCCGTCGGATCGTGCCGAGATTCAGTTGTTCCAGTTCGATGCGAGAGGATCTTGTTCAGCGCTTTTTCCCACTGTTCTTCGTTCCAGAAGAAGTCAGATACCACGGGGGCATTGGCCTGGCCATGGCGCTCGTAGTTTTCCGTGGCGGCTTCGAGGAGCACTTTCCGAGCTTGCGCGAAGGTTTCCGGCTCATCGAGGAACACGATGGGCTTGAGCGAGCTTTCCGCAAGTTCAAAGAGCGAGCTGGCGCCAGGTTCCTTGGCGGCCCCAAACCATCCCGCGGGTTCCCAATCTTGCGCCTCGCGGCTGCCGGGGGCGGGAACGCTCCATTCGGTGAGCGGAAGAATCGTGGTTTTCACTACCGGCGCAATCGAGCGTTGCGTGCGCGGGTCAAATTCGCGAACGGATTCGACGGTGTCGCCGAGCAGTTCAATGCGCACCGGTCGCAGCGCTTCCGGAGAGAAGACGTCCACGATGCCGCCGCGAACGGCAAACTGGCCGGGGAGTTCGACCATTTCCGTGCGCGCATAGCCGATGCTGGCCAGATGCGTGATCAGTTCTTCGTGGTTGGCTTCGGAGTCTTTCGCGAAGAGTGCGCGCCAGAGTGAGATAGACGTAGGGGTCCTGATAGCGCCACAGCGCCGCTGCGACCGGCGCGATGCACCAGGGAAACCTCTCCGTTCGCCAAGCGGTAGAGCGTGGCGGCCCTGCGTTCGAGGATGTCGGCGTGGGGGGATTGCGGATCCCAGGGAAGGCTGTCGAAGGCAGGCAGCACGGCGATGCCGCCGGTAGGTCCGGGAAAAATCTGAGCAAAGAATCGCAGAGTTTCGGCTAATTCTTCGGCGCGGCGGTTGTTCTCCGTAATGAAGAAGGCGGGGCGCCGTAATTCGTGGACGACATGGGCGGCCACCAGCGGTTTTGCCACATCGTGCAGGCCGGAGAGGCCGACCAGGTTGGCGCCCGAGCGCACCTCTCCCACCACGCCCTCCATTGAAGGGTGGCGCAGAAGTGCTTCCAATCGTTCTCTCACCGCCGGCAGTATCATTTCTTCCTGGGGTCGGTCCCTATTGCTCGGCGCGCTCGTTCAACATCTTTGCCTTCGTTCTTTTGCAAATCTGTTTAGCCACGAATCTTTTTCAGGATCTCGGTGGTGGAATAACCCGGCACCACATCGACCAGCACAACTTTTCCACCAGCCGCTTCGACTTCTTCGCGGCCCACAATTTGATTTCCGGGCCAGTCGCTGCCCTTCACGAGGATGTCCGGCAAAAGCGCCGCGATCACTTTCTGCGGCGTCAATTCGTCGAAGATCACGACGCCGTCCACACATTCGAGACTGGCGAGAATCTCGGCGCGCTCTTCCGCAGGGATCAAAGGCCTGCCCGCGTCCTTTGAGGGTGCGCACACTTTCGTCGCTGTTTACGCCCACGATCAACAAATCACCAAGGCGCGCGCGGCTTCCAGGCTGTGAATGTGCCCCGGATGAAGCAGATCGAAACAACCATTGGTGAACACCACGCGCTTGCCGTTGCGTTTCTCCCGGCCAAACCGCACAATCATTTCTTCCAATGTTAGAACTGCTGGATGCAAAGGCTCTCCATGTTTGCTGAAAGAGGCAAGCTTGCCGTCAGCTTCGAAAAATCAGTTTATCACGCCCTCCGATTTGGCCGATTCCGGGAGCGGGCAGCTTGAATAAGAGAAAAGAGGTGGTGCAGGCGATTGCGGGGATACTCTGCCTGGTCGCAGGAGCGGCGTTGACGCTGTACCCGACACGCACGGTACTGCGGAGCAGCGCTTACTGGTCGACGCCGCTGCCTGCCGCATGGATCTTCTGATGGTGACCCGCGCGGATCTGGCGGCAAGCCCGGAGACCGGATCGGTGGTGCTGCTGCACGGAATTTCGGCGAATCAGATGATCATGCAATACCTCGCACGGAGTTTCGCGGAGACTAGGCTTGCGCGTGTATGTGCCGGATCTTCCTGGCCATGGACGCTCGCCCGGGCCGTTCACGCCGGAAAAGGCGGAACCGGTGCTCGTTGTCATTCGTGCGTGGGCTGGCGGCTCGCGGAATGATCCTGCCGGATCGCACCATTCTGGCAGGTCACTCGATGGGCGGGGCGATCGCCACTGCGCGTCGCGGACAAATTTCGGCCGGCGGGGGTGATTGCGATTTCGCCGGCGCCGATGCAACGAGGCTCACGGGGTGATCCACGAAAATCTGCTGTTCCACACTCTGCCGCGTCTGACGCCAAATACGCTGATTCTCGTGGGCCAGTTGGAGCCAAAGAGCTTCGTGGACAACGCCGCGGATCTTGCCGCCAAGAGCGACGATTCCTCGGTGAAATTCACGGTAGTTCCGCGGAACACGCACGTCAGCATGCTGTTTTCGCCGACGGTGGCGCGCGAATCACAAGGCTGGGCGTCGCGGGTGCTTTCTTTGCCCGACGACGCGCGACTGCCTTCGCGGTGCAAACCTTGCCGGATGCCTTCTGGGAATCGCAGGGCTGCTGCTGTTGGCGGACCGTTCATTCGGGAGATGACGGGAAAGAACCACGCGCGGATTTGGAGAGCAGCGGATATTCCGTCGCCGGATGCGAGGCGCGCTGGAGGTCGCTCTGTTCTCCGTTATCGCCCTGTACTTGCTGCGCTATCTGGCAGCCTCTGCGGATTCTTCACTTGTTTGAGGGGGATTATCTGGCCAGCTTTTTCCTGATCGTGGGCTTGGGCCTGATTCTGTTGCACGTGAAGCAGTCGTGCGCGAAGGCTTCGCGACTGCGCCCGGATTGCTGTTTGGTGCGGCTTTCGCGGCCATTCTCTTGCACTTTCTTATTACTGGATGGTTCGAACTCACGGCCACGGGGCGTGGTTGACACTTCAGCGGTGGGAGAGACTTTCCGCTGTTCTTCGCGGCCGTGTTTTTGTTTCTCTTTGGAGTGGAGCTGCTTGCCGGTCCGGTGGTTAATGGACGAGCTCGTTATGCGTTCTGGCTCTTGCTGATAGTTCTGGCATGGGCTCGCGCTGGCGTTCTGGCGTACTTTATTTGAAGAGCGGGGAAATACTGCTGGTGCTGCTGTCGCCGTACTTTGCCTTGCAATTACTGCTTTCTGGACTGGGTATCACAATTGGTACGGCGGCAGACAGGCTCAGCGGCAGCGGCTGCAGTGTTCGGTGCTATACTGCTCGCGGGGTTTTGTCTGGTGCTCTTTCCCCTGTCCTAAGAGATGCTACGCCCCGAATCTTTTGTCCATCCTTCCTGCGCCGGAGATGGAAACAAGCGAAATTGCGGAAGATGAATGGCTGACTATGTCATTGTCGGTGGCGGGCCTTCTGGTGCCATGTGCGGCGAACAACTCGCGCGCGCCGGCCATACCGTAGACATTTTCGATGAGCATCTTGCCTGGGAAAAACCGTGCGGCGGCGGACTGACGTATAAGGCCACGCAGTGCTTCCCTTTTCTGCTGGACAATCCTCTCCCGAAGAAACTGATTCAGAAGGTGGAAATCATCAGCGCGGAAAATCAGCGGGCGCGGCTAGACCTGCTACATCCCATCGTCATTTATTCGCGCACCAGTTCTGAACGGCCTGCTGCTGGACCGCGCACGCGACGCAGGCTGCCGCATTCATCACTCGCGCGTCCAGACCGTGGACACTTCGACGGACAAGGCCGCGCTATGCGGTGGATGGCGAGTGGCGCGAGAGCGATTTTGTGGTGCTGGCCGGAGGCGCGCGCAACCAGTTTCTGCCCGGCACCCGCGCTCTGGCCCGCGACGAACTGGAAATGACTCAGGGATATTTCGTGCCGCAGACTGCGGATCAGATCATCGATCAAGTTTTTGCCGGAATTCGAAGGCTACATCTGGTCGTTTCCCCGCGCGGACCATCTTTCTCTGGGCATCTGCGGAAGCATGGCAGACGCACACCAGCAATGAATTGCGCGAGCACCTGCACCGATTTGCTGGCGCGGAAGAGATCGAGACGGCGAAGCGCCAAATTTTATAGCCACGTGCTGCCATCGCCGCAGGTGCGAACGCTTTCGGACCGCGCCGTGATTGGCCGCAACTGGGCGCTTTGCGGAGATGCTGCGGCGTGGGTCGATCCGCTGACGGGCGAAGGGCTGTTTCTACGCCATGCGCTCTGGGGAAATTCTGGGACGATCGCTTGCAGAGGGTTGCCCGGAGAAATACCCGGCACGGGTGCGGGCTTCGTTTTCGCTGGAGCTGGAATTTGCCGCTCGCATCGTGCGGCGCTTCTATCGCGGGTCGTTCTTGGGCACGGCGGTCACGACGCGCATGGTGCAGTTCCTGCAGCGCAACGCGGTGTTTCGTCAATTGCTTTCGGATTTGTTCTGTGGGACGCAGGATTACACGACGTTGAAGCAGCGAGTGCTGCAGCCATCTCGGCGGGACGCTCGAGCCAGTTCGTGAATAGCGTTCTTCGCTTCGATCATCCGAGCGCAAAAGTTCCGGCGTCAGATGCCGCCGCGGATTAAGTCCACGTACATAAATCGAAGAGTGATGGAAGGGCTGAGCTCCATCGGAGCGCAAGCTACGTACGCCTCAGGATCGCAACATCGGAGAGGTGTATGGCAAGAACCTTATCTGCGACGCAAGGCCGCGGGGCGCCAAGTCGCAAGAGGTTGAATCACGAGGCACTAGGGGCTTGCGGTGAGGCATGCGTGTATCTCTTGAGTTGGTTGGTACGTCCAAGAAGATAGTCGCGAGGGGATGGTAAACTGCGATAGTTTTGCAAGAGCTGGAGGCGGATATGAGGAACCGGACTTTGGGAATCGTCGCGCTTGTTTTGGTGGGAGTTTTTATGGCGCTGGCCTCGCCGCGGCATCGACCGCCCGCGCAGCCGGGAGACGTGGCGGATTTGAAGGTGACGATTCGGGAATGGAGTGTCCCGACTAAAGGTGCGCACCCGCACGATCCGGCAGTGGGGCCGGACGGGGCGCTGTGGTTCACGGAACAGATGGCCAATAAATTGGGACGGATGGATCCGAAGAACGGAGAGTTCAAAGAGTATCCGCTGGTCGAGGGCAAGAATTCCGGCCCGCATGGACTGGTGGGTGACAGCGAGGGAAATATTTGGTACACCGCGAACTTTGGCGGCTACATCGGGAAATTGGATCCACGGACCGGCAAAGTGACGGAATACAAGATGCCGATCGAGAAGGCGGACGATCCGCATACGGCGGTTTTTGATGCGCACGGAATCCTGTGGTTCACGACGCAGGGCGGCAACATGGTGGGGCGTCTGGACCCGAAGACCGGGAAGATTGAGTTGAAGGAAGTGCCGACGGAGAGCGCGCTTCCGTACGGGATTCAGATCAACAGCAAGGGCGTGCCTGTGTTTTGTGAACTGGGCACGAACAAGATGGGAATGATCGATCCGAAGACGATGAAGATCACGGAACTTGTCCTGCCGGAATCGGCGCGGCCGCGGCGGTTGGCGATTGCCGCGGATGATACGGTGTATTTCACGGATTTCAAGAGCGGGCATTTGGGGTTGCTCAACACGGGCACGAGAGCGGTGAAAATGTATGACTCTCCTGGCGGAGCCGAGTCGAATCCGTACGGAATCGTGATTACGCCGGATGGCATGGTGTGGTACAGCGAGTCGGGAGTGAAGCCCAATACGATTGTGCGGTTCGATCCGAAGACGGAGACGTTTGCGCGGGCGAATATTCCTTCGGGCGGAGGCGTGGTGCGGAACATGGCGGCTACACGCGATGGCCGTGTTTACATTGCGTGCAGCGGAGTGGATAAGGTGGGCGTTGTAGAAGCCGCGGCCGCAAAATAGTTCCATGAGGCACTCTCGGGAGTCACGCCGGCAGTTTCTGAAAACATCGAGTGTGACTGCGGGCGGTTTGCTGCTCTCGCAGCGAGCAGCTCTGACTTGTGCGCTGGAACCGCATGGGGACGCGTCCGGCGTTCCGGCACAGAACGCACCAGCTGACTACACGCTTCACATCAAAAGTTCGCCGGTGGAGATTGCTCCCAAACGGATCGTTTCCGCGATTACCTACAATGGACAGTTTCCGGGGCCGTTACTGCGCTTTAAGGAAGGAGTGCCGGTCGCAGTCGACGTGTTTAACGAGACGGACACGCCGGAGCAATTGCACTGGCATGGGCAGCGGCTTTCGACAGATGTGGATGGGGCTGCCGAGGAAGGGACACCGTTTATTCCCGCGCACGGGATGCGGAGAGTCGAGTTCACAGCCTGGTCCTGCAGGCTTTCGGTTTTACCATACACATAACCGAGCAGGCGCGGATCTTGCCGCCGGGCAATATAGCGGACAGGTAGGGCCGGTCTACATTGAGCCGAAATCCTCGCCGGGAAATTACGACCGGGAAGTTTTTATAGTGCTGAAGGAATTTGAGCCGACGTTCAGCCGGGGCGGCGATATGGATATGAATTTTCTTGCGCCGGCGGGCCGCGTGAAGTCACTGGAGGAGGACGGGCGAGTCCGCGATGAAGGCGTCTCTGGCGAATGGGATGCCGCACGGATTTGAAGTTGGGTATGAGTCGTTCACGATCAACGGGCGGATGCTGGGGCATGGTGAGCCGATCCGGGTGAAACCGGGCGAGCGCGTGCTGTTTCATGTGCTGAATGGCAGCGCGACGGAGATTCGCAGCCTGGCTCTGCCAGGACATGCGTTTCAAGTGATTGCGCTCGACGGCAATCCGGTGCCAAATCCGGTGAGGGTGCCGGTGTTGTGGCTGGGAACGGCGGAGCGGATTTCTGCGATTGTGGAGATGAGTCATCCGGGCGTGTGGATTTTGGGGGACCTGGACGATGACGACCGGCGGCACGGCATGGGGATTGTTGTTGAGTACGCCGGGCGGAGCGGCAAGCCGGAATGGATTACGCCGCCACCGTTCAAGTGGAACTATACGCGTTTCGCGAAGCCGGGCGCGGCCGCGGCGCCGCCGGACGAATCCATCGAAATGACTTTCGCCAAGAACAATGCAGCGGAAGATGGATTCAACCTTTGGACCATCAATGGTGCTTCTTACCCCATGTCCGGCGGAGTTGCGCCCGCATCGTTTCATTTGAAGACAGGAAAGCGCTACACGGCTGCGGATGCGGAATGCGAGCGACGATATTCATCCGATTCATTTGCACCGGCATAGTTTTGAATTGACTCGTTTGGCGGCGGTGGCTACTGCGGGAATTCTTGAAGGATGTGGTTATGGTGGGAGGGTATCAGGAAGTGGAGATTGATTTTGTGGCGGATAATCCGGGCCTCACGCTGTTTCATTGTCATCAGCAGTTGCATATGGATTTTGGGTTTATGGCACTGTTTGATTATGTTTGAGCTTCGGGAAGCGGGCTGGAGAAGGGTTGAGATTTAGAAGTTCAAGGGTTCAAGAGTTTCGAATCAACGCAGAGGGCGCGGAGGAGACAGCCCAGATCGGAGCCCTTGCGCAGCTCTGGGCCAGCAGAGCTGGCTGTGCCACGCCGCTCGTAGCTGCTTCCTCGCCACGGCGCATCGAACGGGTATCCTCAGACAGACGCGAGAACCCTATGGCCACAACTGCACAGCACGATTGCCGGCTGAAACGGGCAGCCGCCACAAAACGCGAAAAAAAAGATCAGAGTGGAGTTCCCTGCCCGATATCTGGGCACTGATGCATCCGCGGCGAGGTATGCTGCTGCTTGGGCTTGTGCTGGTGGCGATTAACCGCGTGGCCGGCTTGGTGCTTCCGGGGTCCAGCAAATATCTGTTCGACAATGTGATTGACAAGCATCAGGTCAAGTTTCTGCTGCCGATCGTGCTGGCGGTGGTTGGGGCAACGCTCCTTCAGGGGATCGACTTCGTTCACGTTGACGCAGCTCCTGTCCAAGTCGGCGCAACGGATGATTACGGACATGCGCAAGCAGGTGCAGGCGCACATCGGGCGGTTGCCGGTAGCTTTTACGACGCGAACAAGACCGGCGTGCTGGTTTCGCGAATCATGAGCGACGTGGAAGGAGTGCGAAACCTGATCGGCACGGGCCTGGTGGAATTCGTCGGCGGCCTGCTGACTGCGGTTCTGGCGCTTGATCTATCCTTCTGCGCATCAGCGCGGTCATGACGCTCGTCGCGTTCACTGTGCTTGCTGGTTTTCGCGCTCTTCCTGAACAAGGCGTTTTGCGACAATCCGTCCGATTTTCCGCGCGCGGCCTAAGATCAACGCGGAAGTGACTGGCCGGCTGACGGAGTCGCTTGGCGGCGTACGCGTGGTGAAGGGCTATCACGCCGAGGATCGCGAAGAGCAAGGTTTTCGGCGCGGCGTGCAGCGTCTGCTGGACAACGTGCTGAAGACTCTGACCACCACTTCGCTGATGAGCCTTTCTGGCGCCTCGCTGATGGGCATTGTGAGCGCCATCATCATGTATCTGGGCGCGCGACAAGATCTTGGCGGGCACTATGACGCAAGGGCGACCTGATTGCCGTACTCCGCGTATCTGGTGCTGCATGGTCGCGCCGGTCTTTCAGATCGTGAACATCGGAACGCAGATCACCGAGGCGATTACTGGCCTGGAGCGTACGCGCGAGATTCTGAATGAATCGAAGGAGGATCAGGATCCCGCGGCGGACGGTGGCTCTGGGGCGGATCGAAGGCCGAGTGGAGTTTGAGGATGTGCAGCTTCTCCTATGAAACGAATAAGGAGGTGCTGCACGGCATCAGCTTCGTTTCGGAACCGGGAACGGTCACGGCGCTCGTGGGGCCGTCGGGATCTGGGAAATCGACGATTATTGGATTGATTTCGGCGTTTTACACGCCAACGAAGGGGCGCGTGCTTGTGGATGGAGTGGATCTGTCGACGGTGCGGCTTGACTCCTACCGCACGCAACTTGGGCGTGGTGCTGCAGGACACGTTTCTGTTTGATGGGACGATTCGGGAAAACGTCGACATACGCGCGGCCCGATGCGAGCGAGGAAGAGATCCTGGCTGCGTGCCGGATTGCGCGCGTGGACGAGTTTGCGGAAACGTTCGAGAAAAAGTACGACACGATCGTGGGCGAGCGCGGGGTAAGACTTTCCGGCGGGCAGAAGCAGCGGGTTTCGATTGCGCGGGCGATTCTGGCCGATCCGCGAATTCTGATCCTGGATGAAGCGACTTCCAGCCTGGATTCGGAATCGGAGGCGCTGATTCAGGAAGGACTTGAGATACCTGATGCGCGGGCGGACAACGTTTGTGATTGCGCACCGGCTGTCGACGATTCGGCGCGCGGAGCAGATCCTGGTGATCCAGGACGGGCGCATCCTGGAGCGCGGAACGCATGAGAGCTTGTACGCCGCGCAGGGGCGTTATTTCGAGCTCTATAACAAGCAGCACGCGGTGGAGACGAATCTGTTTCTTGCGCCTGGAGAGGGGGACAAAACCGAGGACGACGAGCGAGGCGGGCGGGAACGGCGCGCGCGGGGAATTCCCTTCCTGATGCGATTCGGATGATTCGTTCGCGCAATTCGTGAGTGGCCGAGTGATCGACGAGAATGGCAGCCGATCCGCCCAGGGTGGAGCGGATACGGGAAGCAGATATCAGCGAACAGAATCGAGGAAGCGGACGCGTGTCGGCTGAGAAATGTGGATTGCGACAGGGTTGACTTAGATCGGTCGAATTGCGATCGACGAGACTAGATTAGAGCGCAGGGCGACGGATAAGCTGCTTCTTCGCCTGAGCGGCTTGCGCGGGAAGTAGCGTGGCCATTTTGCGAATCATGGCGAGCACCAAGCGCTTGTCGCCTTCGGAAAGCGTGGTGCTGTACTTCTTGATTTCGGCGAGGAAGCGAATTTCGTCCTGGGAAAGTTCGCCGAGCATTTTCTGGGTTTCTTTGTCGCGAGGAGTCTCCGTGCCGGGGAAGAAATCGGCGAGGGAAATTTCCATGGCCTCGGCAATTTTGGCAAGAGTTTCGAGCGAAGGAACGGTGTGGCCGTTCTCGACGCGAGAAAGGTAGCAACGCAGCAGACCGGTGCGGCGCTCGATGTCGCCTTGCGAAAGGCCGCGCTGGCTGCGATAGGTTTTGATGACTTCGCCGATGTTGACTTGTGGTTTCTCTTTAGGCACGGTTTCCTCCAACGGAAACTAGTAGCTTAATGGCTAACAGTAGGGGCGGCAAGGAGGAAATCGCAGACGAATGGTTCCAAAGGGTAACCGGAGCAGAAGTAGGCGGGAACGAGGCGTAGAGACTGGGTCGGATGTCCCCTCGTTTTCACTCCGGCGGTATCGGGTGGCTTGGTAGAGAGTGCGGGTGAGGTCGGCCATCAGGCCGAGCTGTCTTTTTTATCGGCTAGGCCGCGTACGAGAATTACCAGGACGAAGGGGCGCGGCGCGTAAACAATGGCGGCGTCGTGGTGAATTTTCGTGATTTCGCCGGTTTTGTGCGCTACTCGCGTGCCTGGAGGGAGACCTGCGGGAATACCTTCGTTGAAATGCTGGCGCTCGAGGATTTCGACCATCTGGCGGGAGGACTCCGCGTCCACGGCTTTGCCTTCGGCGATGGCCGTCAGCAAAATCTTGCAGGCCATGCGCGGTGGTCGTGTTGTTGAGGCCCTTTTCAAAGGCCTTGTTGTCTTCGACGCCGCGGAGGACGCTCATGCCATCGGCACCGAGAGCGTGTACCGTGGAGCGGATGTTTTCGACGCCCAGCTTTTGGATGAGGAGGTTGGTGGCGAGATTGCTGCTGACGGTGATCATGAGTTCGCACAGTTGATGGAGCGTGCGAGTTTGACCTTCGACTTTGTAGAGGTCGAATTCGGAATCGTCCGTGGGATCGAGTTTGTAGATGGAGCCGTCGACGATGGAATGGAATTCGTTGCGGATGGTCAGCGGGTCGTCGAGATGGAGTTTGCCTTCGCTTGCCTGTCGAAAGAGTTCGATCATGACGGGCAATCTTCATAGTGCTGGCGGCGTGGAAAGCGTCGTCGGGGTGGTAGGCCCATTCGGTTTTGCCGTCGAGGGTGCGGAAAGCGACGGCAACGTCGGCGTGGGAATTGGCAATGCGTCTTTGGAGTTTTTGCTTGGACGGCGGGGAGTAGTTGATTTTGCGCGAAGCAGAGAGCCGCGCCGAACGAGAGGCAGACTAGCAAAGAGATCAGGAATTTCCGTCGCACGGGGCCTCCGTGGCTGGAGGGTAGGGATTCTACACTGAGGGAGCCGGGACGGTCCGATTGGGATGACAGATGGGGGCGCGTCGAGGGTTAGGGAGATGTGGTATGCACCTTAAAAGCGATGGCAAGTCCACCGCACTCCAAGAAAGCGAGCACTGGAACCGGCCATTACTGACCCAGATGCACCGCGGCAGCGCGGCTACTGCAAGAGATTCAAGGAGGCTGGAGCTATGTTGTAGCCATCGAGTTCGAGGATTGGCGTCTTGACCCTCGAGGTCGTCGGGGTCGCCGGTGGCGGTGACCGATTTTTTTTCGCCTGGTAAGAGCGAAAAATAGTTGTCGTCCCAGAAGATGGGGACGAGGTCGTCGCCACCTTTGCCCTTTGTGACTCGGAGATGGACTTGGAAAGCGACTGTGCTGCTGGGATTTTTGAGTGTAATGGTGGCATAGCCCTTGTTGTCTTCGTGCCGAACGCTGCTGGAAAGCTCGAGCTTGACCTGTGGCAAAGAGTTGAGGCCGGTGAGATCGGCGAAGTCTTTCTGCGGCGTGTAGACGGTGTCTTTTCGCTTGGACCAATCCAGAGTGTCGAGCTTGGTGGAGAGCCAATAGAAGTTGTCGCTGATGAGCTTGCCGGATGAATCGTGGAGATAGAGCTTCAGGAAATAGGTTGTGGAGAGGTTGGCCGGCTTCGGCAGATCGAAGGCCTTGGCGGCAGCGTCCGCAGCGATGTCTAAATTCGCATCGTGCGATGCGACTTCCTTGCCATCGATATTGAAGAGCTTTGCGGTGACCTTGAGGCCTTTGATGGGTTCATAGGTGCCGTTGACGACGGCGACGGAATCGTCGTTGTAGCCATATTGAACGTGGACGATTTCCTGGGCTTTCTTGGTGCCGAAGTAACCGCCGGCGGGGACGAGGTAGTAGTCGTAAAGATGCCAGATGAGCGAAGGCCAGGCATTGTTGAGCATCCACTGGATGACGCCGGTGGAAGCGTACTTGTTGCGGCCGTAGGCCTCGAACATGGAGCGCTCGTTGTCATAGGCCATGGCCTGGGCTTTGCGTTCGTAATCATCGAGGGACGTAGCTGCGCCATAGCGCTTGGTGAGCGCGTCGGTGAAGACATGAACGTCGGCGAAACGATCGCGGCCAGAGTGGAAGTTCCAGACGTCGTCGATGGGCCAGAGATGGTCCTTGGGAATGAACTTCTCAAGGCTTTCCCGGGGAGGAATCGCGGGGCCGGGACTGGTTTCGGTGTTGTAGCTCCAAGCGCCGCCAGCCTTCGTGTCGGCGAGCCAATAGACGGGGGGAACATATTCGTACGGGCCGGTCATTTTGACGCCGGATTTGCCGGTGAGTTTGGTGGGAGTCTCGCTGGCGGAGGAGATGGAAGGGTTGGGCCACTCCAAATCCTTGAGGATGCCGAGATACATGGTTTCAATGTCGGCGGGGGGCGGGCCGTCGCTGCCGTAGAGCCAGACGAAGACACTGGGGTGATTGCGAAGGCGAGAGATCTGGTCGGTGAGCGAAGCCGCCGCAATGGACTTTGTCTCAGGGGTCCAGTTCTTCCAGCGTTCCCAAGCATCGCAGCAGACCCATCCGGGCATGACGAGAATACCGAGGCGGTCGGTCTTGTCGAAGAACTCGTCGCGGTCGGTTTTGCCTTCGAGGCGAATGGAGTTGAGGCCCATGTCCTTGACGTAATTCAGATCGGCGTCAAGGCGCTTGGAGGACCAGCGGAGGAGCATGTCCGGGGCCCAGGCAGCGCCGCGGATGAGGACGTTTTTGCCGTTGACCTTGAAGAGGCGGCTGCCATTGTCGGTGAGTTCCGAAGTGACTTCGCGAATGCCAAAGTTGACGGTGGCGCTGTCCGATTCTCCGCCGGCGGACACTGACGTGGAAGTTCGCCGGGTAGAGATACGGCTCGCCCATTTGGTAGGGCCACCAGAGATGGGGATGTGCGAGCTTGAGTTGGGGAAATTGTTCCGGCGTGAGGCGCACCGTCTTGGATTCCTTGGCGGCGAGTTCCACGGGCTGGCTGATTTGAATGCCGGCCAAGTCCACTTGCAACGCCGCTTTGACGGGGTGGTCTGAGGTGTTGGTCAGGACCGCGCTAACGGTGAGTGCGGCGGAGATGTAATCGGAACTCAGCTTGGAGGCAACGAAGGGACGGCGAAGCACGACATCGCCCGAGTTCGAGAGGAAGACTTCGCGCCAGATGCCCATGTCCTTGTCCGGAGGCGTGGGATTCCAATCCACCCAGGTGAGCCCGAGATCGTATTTTTCGGGAGCAAATACTTCAACGGCCAGGGCGTTCTGGCCGTCTTTTTTGAGAGATTCGCTTACGGGAAACTCAAAAGTGCGATATGCGCCGGCAACATCGGCGCGATCGCCAATTTTTTTGCCGTTCAGCCAAACGTTGGCGCGGTAATTGATGCCGAGAAAATGCAGCCAGCTAAAAGGCTGCGAGGGATTGGCTGCAGAGGCAAACTCGGTGCGAAACCAGAAGGAGCAGCGATAGGGGCTGTCGGCAGGCATGTCGCGTGTGGCGAAGAGGCCCTTGGTCTCCGCGACGAAACCCGGAAAGGATTTGAGGTTGGTCCCGTAGTTGGGATCGGGAAGAGATTTGTCGCCCACCAGTGCGCCAACGACGGTGCCGGGAACTTCCGCGGGATGCCATTTGGAGGCGTCAAAACCGGTGAGGGAGATTTGCTCGCCCTTGGCGCTTTCCTGACAAGAGGACCGCATGCGCCAGATGCCGTGAAGATCCTGGTGGTTGGCAGGCGTTTGCGCCGCCGAGAACGATGCGGCAAGCAGGCATGAAATGATCAGAAGAATCGAGCAACGGAGAGTGCGGAATGGAGACATGATGTTCCTCGCAAACACGGATTGCAAGAGAGCGATTTACCGGAATAGCTGGCGCAAGTTTACATTAAATCGATTCAAATATGGAAATGGTCCTTGAATTCCGACCGTACTCCGCTATTCAGCCGCGACATGCCTCCGGAATGGGCACTGACGCCGGAAGGCGTCGCCGATATTTTAAGGGGAAGGTGGAGTCCAGTCCGAAGGTGGAAAGGCAATGCGCCAAAAATTGGGGCTGGGCTTGAGGAATTCGAGTCCCACTTCGGGCTTGCCTTCCCGCGCAGGGCTAACGCGGGCGACGCGGCAGGACTGCTCCTCCTTGGTTTCCGGATTCTGTAGGATAACGACCTGGCCGACACGAACGGAGAGATCGAGGGCAATTAGGGCGCCGTGAGCATTGACGACCGAGGTAGAGGTCTGCTCACGGGCCATCTTCTTGTCGGGACCCGTGGCGATGACGGCGATGGGAATGCGCAGCAGAACACGCTGGCTGCGTCGCCGGTTGTGGATGGGTCCAACGTTCGAAGAGATAGAGGACATGGGCTCCGTCGTATCGCTTAAGGGGAAGTGTGTCTACAGGAGAGGAAAGCGTCAAGAGGCGGAAAGTACCAGAGTTCGCGAGCCAAAAAATGGTCCCGGAGGAGGGAGTCGAACCCACACGGGGAGTGATCCCCGGCAGATTTTGAGTCTGCTGCGTCTGCCAGTTCCGCCACTCCGGGAGAACCATATTGAAAATAGCATGAGGATGAGGGCGGGTAAAGCGGGGGTGGAAGGCGAACCGGATAAGAGAAAACGGCGGGCAGACTGGAGGAATCGGCGACAATGGGCTGGCAGGCGGCGCGTGTTGAGACCGCAAAAGCGGCGGCCCTTCGAGGCTCAGGGTAAGCAAGCCGTCGGACTCCAAAGTTGGCGGGAAGAGAACCGGGTGCTACTGGACGGGGTTGTGGCAACGGGCTAGGCTATAGGGGAAGCCGGCAGGGGCCGCCAGCACCGGCGGTTACGGCTGAGAGAAACAAATGGCAACGGGAAGCACAGTAACCGGCTCGGTCTCCGAGATCCGGGGCTTGAGTTATTGGATGGAGCGCACGCTGAAGGAGCTCGACTCTGTGCGAGAGGCGCCGGAGCCGGATGCGGTGCATGATCTGCGCGTGGCGATACGGCGTTGCCGCGCGGTGGCGGCCGTGATGGCAGAGGTGGACCCGGATGCGGCGTGGGCGGACATGCGCAAGCTGGGAAGAAAGCTATTCCACCAACTGGGTGAACTGCGCGACACACAGATCCTGGAAGAGTGGACGAAGAAGCTTGGCGCGGAAGCCGACCCCGTTCGGCAACGCTTGCTGACGGTGTTGGAGGCGAATGAGAAGGAACAGCAAGAGGCTGGCGCTGAAGGCAGTGGAGAAGTTCGATCAGAAATCGTGGAAGAAACTTGCACGCAGATTGCAACGAAGGAGCCGGCTGGCGCCTGCGGATGGGCCTGCGGCGGAGTGTCTGGCGCTGGAGCGGCTGGAAGCGGCAAAAGAACTGCACGCCCGGGCACTGCGGACAGAAAAGCCGGAAGCTTGGCACGAATTGCGCATGGGAGTGAAGCGATTCCGCTATACGGTGGAGAGCCTGCTGCCGAAGCGGTATGAGGAGTGGGCCGAGAACCTCAAGCGCCTCCAGGATTTGCTGGGAGAGGTGCATGACCTGGATGTGCTCTCCGGAAGCATTGCAGAAACGGGAGGGGACCTTGAGGAAGGACGCGCAATTTGGGCCGAACGCATTGCGTGTGAGCGTCACGAGCGTATAGAAACTTACCGGCAGTTGGCGTTAGGGGAGGGTGGACTTTGGCAGGCGTGGAGGCGTGGGCTGCCGGAGGGAAGACGGCTGGATGCGGTGGGTTTGGCGCGTCTGCGAGTAACGGCGAGGGCTTTGGAGGCCAATTCGAAGCGCGCCGTGCTGGTGTCACGGCTGGCGGTGCGGCTCTATAACGCCTTGACGCGGGCACATGCGGCGCCAATCGTGGCGAACCGCGATCTACGCAAAGTCATGCGGGCGGCGGCACGGCTCCACGGGATCGGGGCGGGGTTGGATGGCGACGCTCCACAAAAAGCCGCAAGAAAATATTTGAGGGGCATGGCCCTCCCACCCGGCTGGACGGAGACGGAGTGGGAGATCATGGCGAACGTGGTTAGGTATCACCGGGGCGAGTTGCCCCAACCCAAGGAAAAAGGCTTCGCGCGTTTGACACCGGAAGAGCAGCAGATCATCTGCATGCTGGCAGGGGTTTTGCGCATGGCGCGCGTTCTGAGGAAGTGTGGGGTGGAGTCGGCGATGGGGATGCGCGTGGAGAAGTCGGTGGACGCGCTGATCCTGCGAGTGCCGGGGCTGGAAGAGTCTGAAGAAAATGCGGCGCGACTTGCCGCCGGGAAATATCTGTTGGAGCGCAGCTTAGAGCGGGCGGTGATTGTGAAGGCGCTGCCGGCGGTGCCAGAAGGTACTACAATTGCCGCGAAAAGAGGAAGCGGCAGAATCGCCTAGCGCAGCAGCTTCGGATTAGAAGAGAAAAGAGTTTGAGAGTTTCGTAAGAAAAGGCTTTAACGCAGAGTGCGCGGAGAGCGCAGAGTCCGCAGAGAAGAGAACCCCAAGAGCCAACGTGCAAGAACGGCCCGTGGGGCACCCGAAGAGAAAACCAGGAGAGACTCAAGATTGCGGCGTGCAGCTGCCGCTACTTCCCAGCTTTGCGAAGGAGCTTGGGGGTGGCGAGCCAGAGCAGTTCGCCGCTTGGCGGGACCAAGCGCTTCAATTCCACGAGGGCGACGCCGGCTTTTTTCAGGGAAGAGATGTGGTGCTTGGTGCCGAGGGCGGTGGCGAGAAGGTCGTCGAGGTGCGGGGCGTGACCGCAGACGAAAACGGTGGAGAGATCTTTGTCCTTGGCAAGCTCGCGGAAGAGCTGCAGCGGTTCCGCGCCAGGTAGAAGCAGATCGGACTTGCGGATTTTTTGCTTGGGATATTCGAGGGCGACGGCAAAGAGTTCGGCCGTCTGGACCGCGCGTAAATAAGGGCTGCTGAGGATCAGGTCAGGAACAGCCGCAACCTCCGCCACACCTTTGGCCACCTGACGGGTTTTCTCGATTCCCTCATCGGTCAGAAAGCGCTCGGGATCCGCGGGGCATTTGGGATCCTCGCGGTCCACGGCAATGCCGTGGCGCACGATGTACAACTGCATGAGAGGCAGTCCTCCTGTGGTTCATCATACAAAAGTGAATGTGTACGGAGCGTGACAAGAGACGGGTTGGTGTGTAGGAAGTAATGGTGCACGGAGAGAAGAGTTAAGGAGTTCAAGAGTTCAAGAGTTTGAGAGTCTAAGAGTTTAAGAGATCTGGAAAGAAGGGCCTTAACGCAGAGTGCGCAGAGAGCGCTGAGTACACGGAGAAGAAAACCCAAGAGAGCCCAAGAGCACAGCGAGGAATCGCTGTACCACTACGAAGAGCAGGAATGCAATCGGGAAGCGCATCGGATGGTGCGCTGTCAGTCGTGGAGAGGGCGGCGGTAGAAGAGTTGGACGTGGAATTCTTTTTCGAAGAGGCTGGAGCTGCGCTCGGCGTCGCGAAGATCTTCAGTTACGTCGCCGCGAGCTTGCACCTGAAGAGTGACGGCGCCTCGCTGAAAGGAGGCGTGCAAGCCGAGGACACGCTGGCGGTGGGAATGGTCCAGCCCTTCGGCGATGCGCACGATGGAAGCGAGTCGGCGCGCAATACGCTTGTCGATGTTGATGAGGCTGGAATAAGCGGGGTGATGGCCGTCCGGCTCTGACTTGCGATTGTGGTAGCGGACGACGGCGGCGACGATGTTGCGGTCGCGTCCTTCCAGGCCGGGGATATCGCCATTCAGGGCCAGGTACTCGCCGTGTTTGTGATGGCCACGATGGCTGACGCGGTGGCCCACGTCGTGAAGGAGCGCGCCGGCTTCCAACTGGACACGGGCTTGGACAGGCAGATGGTGTACAGCCTGAAGCTGATCGAAGAGCATGAGGCTGAGCTCGCGAACGTGCTCGGCGTGGCGCTGGTCGAACTCCAGGCGGCGGCCGAAGCTGCGCGTGGACACGAGCATCTGGCGCGCCTCGGCATTGTAGCGATGCGGCTCCTTCCGGGAAAATGCCTCACGCGCAATTTCATGGAGAACGCCTTCGCGGAGGCCGACGCTGGGGATGACGAAGGTGCGGATGTTGAGATAGCGGCCGAGGGTCACGAAGATGAGAGCGGCAACGGCCATAACGTCGGCACGGTCGCGGCGGACTCCATAGGCTTTCATGCGCTCGCGGACGTCGCGCTTGAGAAGATCGGGCAGGCGTTCGCGAAGCAGGGAGACTTCCAGGGTGGGGAGACCGTCCTGGCGAGGGCCCGGAGCGACATTGGAGAGAGTTTCAGCGTTTCCGCCGAGGGCCACGGCCACCTGATCGGCCAGATTAGGGCGACCGGGGAGACGCGATTCCAGGAGCGCGCGAGCGTAGCGGCGCACTTGTTCGGCTTGCGCCGGCCGAATGACGCCGGGAATGTTGAGGGTGCTCATGAGGCGGACGGTGCCGAGAGGGATTTGGGCGCCATGAGTAACTGCATGGTCCCGAAGAATGCTGAGTTCGAGGCTACCGCCGCCGAGGTCGGCGATGCAGCGCGGCTGGGCCTCCGGCCCCATGGCGGCGAAAACGGCTTCGCGGCCGAGGCGCGACTCCTCCCTGGCGCTGATGACCTCCAGGGCCAGGCCGGTGGTCTTCTTTACGCGATGGACGAGAGTGTTCCGGTTTTGCGCTTCGCGAGAGGCGCTGGTAGCCACAGCGCGATATTTGGTGACACCGAATTCGTCCATGATTTCGCGCAGATGCCGGAAGGCCTTGACTCCTTTACTCAGAACCTCCTCGCTGAAGCGGTGACGGAGGAAGACGCCTTCTCCCAGGCGAAGAGGCGAACGCTCCGTGATGAGCGGTTCGATATCGAGAGCGGAATAAGCGCGGGCAACCGAGAGACGCACGGCATTGGAGCCGGCGTCGATGGCGGCGATGTGTACGGGATCGGGCATGGCAAGTATTACCGCCAGAGATGCGCGAGAGCGGAGGAGGGAGTGTATTTCGTGGCACGGATGCCGAGGTGCTCGCCGATGTGCTGGCGGAGCTGCTTGTTCACGGAAGAGACGCTGGCTTCGCCATCGAGTTCGATGAAGGAATTGCGCTTGGCCATGACTTCGAACTCGCGCTTGATCATGGTCTGGTAGCGGACGAATGACCAATAGAGATCGTGAGAAAGAGACATGTCCCGGCCGGCCTCCCAGTAGCTGATGGCCTGGGCTTTCTTGAATTCGCGAGCGAAGGCGGTTTCCGGGCGAACGTTGAGCCAGAAGGTTAGGTGGGGGCGAAGGGCCATGGCGTAAAGCCCGGTGAGGTAGTCTCGATTGATGCCGCGCACGACGCTGCGAGCGATCAAGGTGAAGATGAAGCGGTCGGCCAGGACGACGGTGCCGGAGCGCAGCGCGGGGACGATGCGATGCTCGAGCTGGTCGAAGAAGTCCGTGGCGTACATCAGGGCCAGGGTGAGGCGAGTGACGGCGTTCTTGGCGAGAAGCTCGTCAATGTCCCGGCCGACGAGATTCGAACGGCGCAGGCCGCTGGTTTGCACGGCAAAGCCTTCGGATTCGAGCCACTCCTGTAGCAGAGCGATCTGGGTGGAGCGGCCGGAGCCGTCCAGGCCCTCGATGACGATGAGAGTGCCTTGGAGCTCGGAGGGATCGAGGCCAACGAGATGTTCGCCGAAGAAGAATTGAGAGTCCTCGGAATCGGGTGACGAAGGTTTGGAGTGAGGAGGCTCGGATGCGGAAGAGATGGGGGTGACTTTTTCCTTCTCCTTGTCTTTTTCTTTGTCTTTCTCCAGATCAGGCATGGTCACTCCACGACCTCGGGACGGGGGGCAAAGCGCTTGAGATCGATTTTGGCGGCAACGATGTCGCGCATCTGTTTTTGCAGTTTGTTGACGGGGAGGGTGCCATCAAGGACGACGAAATTGTCGGTGTCAACCATCTTGTCGTACTCCTCGAGGATGCGCGCCTGGAAAAGCTTGAAACTCTCGGCGCGCTCGTAGGAAAGGCCGAGGTCCATGCCGGCTTCATAGTATTTGAGCTTGGGGCGGCCGCTGAGAATGCGGTGGACGGCGACGTCGAGGGGCGCGCGGAAATAAAAAACGATGTCCGGAACGGGGGCGAAGCGATAGAGGTTACGAAGCCAGCGATGGGAGCAACCGCGGGCAGCGTCCCGGGCGAAGGCGGTGTAGATGTAGCGGTCAGCCAGAACCAGATAGTCGCCCTGGAGAAGAGGCATGATCTGACGTTCGCAGCGGTCGCCAAAATCGGCAGCATGAAGAAGAGAGAAGGTCGTCGGAGTAAGCAGGCGTTTCTGTTTGCCGCGGCGCGTGGCGGACTTGACCAGTGGCGAAGAATTCCATTCCGTGAAATGAAGGCGGTAGCCGCCAATTTCCAGCCAGCGTTTCAGAAGATAGAGTTGGGTGCTTTTGCCGGAGCCGTCTGTGCCCTCGACGACGATGAGGGCACCGGGATAGGCCCGGCTGGGCACTGGGCGGCCGGGTTGAGGCAGCGTGGTCTTTGAGGCCTCGGGTCTGGAAGGCCTTGCTGTGGTGTCTTGAGTTTCCATGAGGGCGCTAAGCTGCTGATGTTCAGCGCGTTGAGCGTAGTCTGTCATTGTTACGCTTTCATTACAACATAGGTGGGAGGGCGGGGGCAAAGCGGAGGCGCACGGGCGATTGGCGGCCAGATTGGAACACTCGGGTGGGTTGGATGGGACGGGAGAAGATTTCACCGCAGAGTTAACAGGAGGTCTGCAGAGGGCGCGGAGAGAGTTGGGTGATGAATGGAGCGAAGGACTACCCCAGGAGCGCATGTGCAACGGCGCCCCGCGGGGCACACGGGACGGGGTCGCATGTTGTTGACAACGCGAAAATCCTTAGAAGATATGGAGCTTGATGGAGAGGAATTTCTTGGGGTTTTTGCGGAAGTCGTCAATTAGGGAACGCATGTCGCCGGTGAGGCCGGTGAGATTGTCATAGAGTTGCGGATCGGAGAAGAGTTTTCCCGCGGTGTTGGTGTTCTGGTTGAGTTTGGAGGTGGCCTCGGAAAGATTGGTGCTGGTGTCGCGAAGCTTGTTGTAGAGAGTTTCGTCGGTGGCCAGTTTGCCGAGAGTGCCTTTACCCGCGCGGACATCGCCAAGGACGGCATTGCCGTTGGCGAGAGCTTCCTTGGCCTGATCGTAGAGAGTTGGGTCATAGAGCAATTTGCCGAGAGTGCCCTTTTGCGCGCGAAGGTCGGCGAGGATGGTGTTGAGCTGATCGATGGTCTTCTCGACTTTGTCGGACATTTCGTCGGTCATGACCAGTTTGCCGACCGTGCCTTGGCCGGATTGAACGGTTTCGACAATCTGATCGCCTTTCGCGAGAATGCTGTTCAGGTGCTTGTAAGCCTGGTCGTCGGTGAGGAGTTTACCGAGCGTGCCTTTGCCTTCCTGCACGTTCCCGACGATATCCTGAATCTCCTCGCTCAGAGCTTTTAGATTTGCGAGGACATCAGCACTGCGCTCGACGACTTCCTTGATGGCTTTCTCTTCACCCCCGGGGACGGACTGTCCTTCCTGGATGGGCACGCCGGTGAAACCGCGCTGGATGTTGACGTAACGGTTGCCGAGCAAGCCTTCGGTGACGAGCGTAGCGACGGAGTCGGTGAGAATGTCCTTCTGATATTTTTGATCGAGGCGCATGCCGATTTGGATGTTGTGCATGTGGTCGGGGGGCTTGCCGTGTTCGCGGGGCACCAGGGTGATGCGGTCCACGTTTCCGACTTCGACGCCGTCCAGGCGAACGGGAGCGCCGGTGGCCAATCCGGAGACTTCGGGGAGATACGTGTTGATGCGGTATTTTGCGCCCCAGGGACCGGCGCCGGTTACGTAGAAGATGGCGACGGCAAGAATGAGAAGGCCCACGAGAACGAAGAGGCCCACGCGCAATTCCGACCAGGTTAGTTGTTTGCCGCGCGCCATTCCCAGATTCCTCCGAAAACCCCGGGGTAATTCCTGCGGACAACTATACAGGAATCAAATCAAAAATTTCTGAAGATACGGATCCTTGGTGGTGGCCATGTCCTGCGGGCTACCTTCGAAATAGATGCGGCCGTCGCGCAGGACCAGAAAGCGCGTGACGGGCCCTTGCAAACGCTGCTCCGCGGAGTCCCGCTGGACACGGCGGGTTTTGGGATCGAATTGAAAATTGGCGAGGGCAAAACCGTCCTGGAGCCGATGCGTGGCCATCAGTGCGGTGACGCCATAAACGTCGCGAAGCCTGAGAATAAGCGTGATGATGGCCTGCGCAGTGATCGGGTCCAGACCGGCGGTGGGGGAATCGTAGAGTACGATGGGTGGGCGGGCGATGAGTGCGCGAGCGATGGAAACACGCCGGCGCATGCCTCCGGAGAGCTCCGAGGGCAATAGCTCCATCGTGTCTTCGAGTTCGACGAAACGGAGGACCTCCTCGACACGCGGGCGGATTTCCTCCTCGCTCATACCATCTTCCTCCAACAGGTAGGCCACATTTTCGCCAACCGTCAGCGAGTCGAATAGCGCGCCTTCTTGAAAGACAAAACCGACCTGGCGGCGGAACTCGAGCAATTCCCTTTCGGATTTATCGGAAATGAGATGTCCGAGAACAGCGACCGAGCCACCGTCGGGACGCAGAAGGCCCGACGCAAGCTTCAGGGTGAGAGTCTTACCGGTGCCGGTTTCCCCGAGGAGAATGAGGGTTTCGCGGGGCTGCACGGCGAAGGAGAGGCCGCGCAGAATGTCCCCTTCCTCAAATCCCAGACGCACATCGGAAAATTGAATAGCTGTTTCGCCGGTTGGGGAGGAGGATGCGGAGGCATTGTTGAAAGTGGAAGACATGAATTCAAAGTTTGTCTGCGAGATAGAGGGCGAGTTTGGTAAGGAAGGTGTCCGCGACAATGATCATGACGGAAGAAATCACGACGGCCTGGGTGGTGGCGCGGCCGACGCCCTGAGTGCCGCCACGCACGTTCAGGCCCCGATAACAACCCACGGTGGAAAGAATGAAGCCAAAAACAACGGACTTGGTGAAGCCCTGCATCAGGTCCGAGAACTGAAGAATGGCGATGGCGCGCTGCCAGAATGTGGTGGCGCTTAGGCGCAACGAGAGGACGCTGGCGACCATGCCGCCAACGAGGCCGACAAAGACCGAGATGGTGGTGAGAAGCGGCACGGTGATGAGGGTAGCGAGGACGCGGGGGGAGATGAGCTTGCGGCTGGGATCTGTTCCCATGGCGCGCATGGCGTCCACCTGCTCGGTGACCACCATAGAGCCCAATTCCGAGGCGATGCCCGAAGCGCAGCGGCCGGCGACCAGGAGGCCGGTGATGGAGGGGCCGAGTTCGCGCACTAAGGCCAGCGAAACGATGTCGCCGGTCAAGGAGACTTGGCCGAAGCGCTGGAATTGGGAACCCGTCTGCAACACCATGACCGCGCCAATGAAAAAACCCGAGAGCAGAACGATGGGAAGGGAGCCGACACCGATGTCGTCCATTTGCTGAAGAGCGTCCGTGCCGTAACGGGGAGGAGTAAAGAAATTGGCGACAGAGCGAGCGGACATTTTGGAGTAGTCCTGAATTTGCAGGACGGATTGTTTCGCGGCATCGGTGAGGACTTCCAGAACGGATGGAGTCTCCGGAGAGCTGGCTTGCGGTGGCGCAGCTTGAAGAGGCGCGTCGGACACGGGGTTCTTGTGGGAAACCTCGGGAGAAGCGTAACCGTAGCTCGGAGAAGCGTCAAGATGTTAGGGGGATATTCTTCGCAGGGAGCGGACGGGAACGCCCGCGACAGCGCGGATTTCTCGGCGGAAAACTCAAGAGGCTGACATGAAATTTGGCGCTAGATAGAAGAAGAGTGAAACCCGAGAGCGGTCCGACGCGGTCCTGTGTAGGCAGGGCCTCCTGCGGCGGGCAAGCAAAAGGCGGAGCCCACGGAAGGGTGACGTGAAATTATCCGATCGTGTCCGAGACTTTGAGAGTGGCGAGGCACTGGAGGGAACGTGCCTCGCTCTCTCAGGCGGCGGACTTATAGCGAGTTAAGAAACGCGAACAATTCCTGCTTCTCCGCGGGGCTCAGCTCGCGAAAGCGCCGGGCGACGTGGTCGGCTTCCTCTTTGTGCCTGTCGATGGCATCTTCGAGGGTCAACGATCTGAGGTCGTGCATGTAGCGTGGTCTCATGCGCAGACCCCACAGCGCCGCGGTGCGCAGTTTGTTTGCGGTGTCCTGCGGGGGATTTTGCACGATACCATCGCCTGTTCCCACGTCATGCAGCAAGAAGTCGCCGTAGGGATGAATGATCTTGTTCCCCAGCGCCTCAGGAACGCTGAACTGGCCGCCGTTGATGACCGTTCCCGCAGGAGCGGTGGTGATGGTTTGGACGTGGCAGGTACTGCAGCCGATCTTTTCGAAGAGAGCTTGCCCGGCCTGAGCGGCTGCGGTCGCGGCGAGGGTCGTGTCGCGCGGTGGCACTTTGGTTCCGCGAACGAATTGGGCAAAGTGGTCGATGTCGGCCAGACCGAGATTGTCGGGCGACATCCTCGGGATCGGGGGTAATTTTGCCGATCGTGGTGGTGTCATGGGGCCGCAGTCTGTTAGTAACACCCATTTCATTCAGATAAGCATCGCCAATGAAACGAGAGCAAGCTGCTGTGCTGATCTTTCCAACCGAACCGGCCGATGCGCGTCTGGCCCGGAGCCTCGAGCACAGGAACCTGAACGGCCTCGCCGTGGATCTTGCCCTCCGAGAGGTCCGGCTGGTTCTGGGCGATGGCCAGCAGCGTGCTGTCGTCAATGGCTTCGACAAAACCGTCCCCCAGAGTGTTGAGCGCCGCTCGCAGAGCCCGGATATTTTCCGTGGCCGGTATGTGTTCCTGCGCCTCGGGAAGGACGGCGCGATCATTGATGATGGAACGTCCGGTGATGCTGTTGGCTCCATCATTGATGAGCACCGTGGGATTCACGAAGTTGCCTTCGGCGTCGTTGTGCCCGACGCGCAGTTCGGTAAATTGGCTCGCGCCTCCGCTCACGGGGTTTTGATGGCACTCCGCGCAGGCCCTTCCGTTGTAAACGGGACCGAGACCCGTGCTTACATCGTGAATTCTCTCGTAGTTCTGCTGGTCGAGGGCGTAGCTGTCGCCTGACGGCTCTTTGAGTCCGTTGCTCACACTCTGTGACCCGGGATTCTGAGCGAGCGTGGGAGTGTCAAAACCTGCGGGCGCTTCGGTCGGGGGTTGCTGTGCAATTCCCGCGAACCCTACTGCCATCACGGCCAACACCAACACAAGAATCGAGACATATCTGTGCATCATCGTATTCCGCCTCCTGAAAAGTGGTTTCGTCGAGACACGTCCCGTGCCGACAGAACCCTTGCCCGGCAAAGTGTGAGACCACAGGGGCTGGCGTTTTATTCCCAAAACTTTTGTTAAAAGCGTGTGACGACCCGGCGCTGCTTTTATTAGGGTCGATCGTGGTGCACCTCCGAAGCGTCCTCACCGTGCCCAAACCCGCATAAATACAAAGGGCCATGGATATGCAAGCGTTCGTTGGGTGGGGCTCAAATTGGAGATCTGGCGTAAGTGATGATCCGGTGTTATTACCGCACGAACAGGGAGTGAATTTCCTGAAGATCGGACGGGGCGGCGTCAGAGACGGCGATGTACTTGAAACCGCCCTGTTGCCAGCACAGCCAGTGATAGCCCTGGCGTTCACCGGAGTTTGCTGAAAGCTGGTTCGCCTGGGAGTTCAGGACAAAAACATTCACGACGTGTTTACGGCGGCCGTAGACGAGCACGGCGGCGGTTTTGCCCGCGATCACGTCGAGACGGCCACCGATGAGCGGGAAGCCGTCGTTTGCAAAATCGCGCACCGAGGGAGCGAAGTCCACCTTGCCGTCGAACCAGGGCTTCACGGTGTGTTGATCGGTGGATTGGACGTCGGTGAGGTGACCGGGTTGCAAGGAGCGCAGATGAGCATCGACGGCGGCAACGGTAAGTGCCGTGGCTTCGGATTGGCCGCCGAGAAAACCAAAAAGTTCCCGGCCTAGCATGACGGCGAGAAGAAGCCCAGCAGCGAGTGCAGCCCAGCGCCAGAGCTGAAACCTCATGAAGGGCTTGGGAGAGGGCGCGGGCAATTGGGAACGGACCTTTTGACGCAGCGAGATCGGCGCTCGTTCGTAGAGTTGGGCGGCGGCGAGGGTTTGGCGAAGGGCATTTTGCGACGCAAGAGCGGCGGCACAGTCCGGGCAAGATTGCAGGTGCTGCTCAAAATTCGCTTCACCGACGGCGTCCAATTCGCCATCGAAATAGGCTTGAAGTTGAATGGCGGACAACTCACAGGGCACGGCGAGCCTCCTTTTGGCGCGGTTCGGAGAGGGCATCCCTCAATTGTTGCCGGGCCCGGGCCAGCGCGGACATAACGGTGCCAATCGGGCGAGAGGTGATGGCGGCGATTTCCTTGTACGAGCAGCCTTCCAACTCTCGAAGAACGATGATTTCACGGAAATGGGCGGGCAAGGTCTCGAGGGCGCGTGTCACGCGCTCGCGGTCGTGGATTGCCATGGCGAAGGCTTCCGGAGAAGGACCAGCCGCCGGAGTGGACTCTTCGTCGAGCTCCTCAAGATCTAGTCCCGGCCGGTTTTTCTGAAGCGAAGTGTAGCAGCAGTTGCGGACGATCTGCAGGAGCCAGGCGCGAGCATCGCCGGAGCGGAAATTGCCGAAAAAGCGGTAAGCGCGCAACAAGGCCTCCTGGGTGGCGTCTTCGGCGTTCAATTTGTCCCGCAAGATCCAGCGCGCGAGGTTGAAGGCGGCGTCGAGGTGGGGCAAGACGCACTCCTCGAATCGCTCTCTCTCTTGAGATTCCAGCACGTGCCACCCTCGATTCCCTGCCTATCCATAGTAACCGCGGCGGGGCCGATTTTATTCCCGTACCAACCCATTTCTCAAAAAAAGAAGAAACGAGGCCGGAGCCGCGATCCGGGGAATAAAACCGCCGTGGGTGATGTCTCCATAACAGGACACGTCCCCAGGTGGCGCGGGCTTGTTGCTCTCTTCAAGTTCGCGCCACCGCTCAGTCAACCGGGCGCGGGAACCTCATCGCAAAAGGAGAAAAGGATGGCACGGAATAAGAAGGACGAAATTGAAGTGGACCACAATCGGGACGGTATCGACCGGCGTGGATTTTTGAAGTGCATGGCGTGGGCCGGAACGGGAACACTGTGCGTGATGCAAGGAGGAGTACTTAAGTCCTTTAGCCTGAGCCGGCTTAGCGAGATGGACCCGGCAGGCGTCAAGGGAGAGCTGAGCTTTGCGCAGATCAGCGATAGCCACATGGGATTCAACAAGCCTGCGAATACGGACGTGGTGGCCACGTTGAAGGCAGCGGTGGACAAGTTGAATGGACTTCCGGTGGCGCCGGAATTTCTTTTGCACACCGGGGACATCAGTCATCTCTCTAAGCCGGAAGAATTTGACACCGTGGATGAGATTCTGAAGTCGGCGGCGGCGAAGGACGTTTTCTTCGTGCCGGGGGAACACGATCTGCTGAACGATGATGGCAAGCAGTACCTGGAACGTTACGGAAAAGGCACCAAGGGAGCAGGGTGGTACAGCTTTGACAAGAAGGGCGTGCACTTCGTCGGACTGGTGAACGTGCTCAACCTGAAAGCCGGCGGACTGGGAACGCTTGGGGCAGAGCAGTTGGACTGGATCGAGAAGGACCTGAAAGCGCTTTCGGCGAGCACGCCCGTGGTTGTGTTCGCGCACATTCCCCTGTGGTCGATCTACCCGGATTGGGGATGGGGAACGGAAGATAGCGCGCAGGCATTGGCGCTCATGAAGCGGTTTGGGTCGGTGACGGTTCTGAATGGGCACATTCACCAGACGATGCAGAAGGTGGAAGGTTCAATAACGTTTCACACGGCGGCATCGACAGCGTTCCCGCAGCCGCAGCCTGGCAAGGCAGATTCGCCTGGGCCGATGAAGGTGCCGGCGGAGGAGCTTCGCGGGCTGCTTGGAATCACGGATGTGAAGTTTGTGCGGGGACAAGATGCGCTGGCGATTGTGGATAGCAAGTTGGGGTAAGACAAGGGCGGTAGCACGGTTTCGGTGTTTTTCAAAATTCAAAATTAAGGGTGAATGAAAATGATAATGAAAAAAAGTTGGATTCGCAGAGGGGTCGCAGGCTTGTTCGCCGCGGTTCTGATTGCAGGCGCGGGGAGGATGGCGTCTCACGCGGCGAGCAACCCGGCGGGGCCAGAGGAAGTGAAGATCGACAACTTCACGTTTGCGCCCGGCACGATTACGGTGGCGGCGGGCACGACCGTGAAATGGGTGAACCGCGACGATATTCCGCATACCGTGGTGAGCGACGACAAGAGCACCTTCAGGTCGAAGGCGCTGGATACGGATGATTCGTTTTCGTACACGTTCACGAAGCCGGGGACGTACACATACTTCTGTTCGATTCATCCGAAGATGACCGCCAAAATAGTCGTGCAGTGAGGGCGGCCGTGAAGAACCCGTTCGATTGACGGACGGTCCTTCTAGCCAAGCACGCGCAACACATGGCACTGGTTCATTTCCCGATCGCAATGTTCATCGTTGGTGTTGCGTTTAACAGGTTGACGGTGCGGACGAAGCAGGAGGCGTTCGCCACCGCCGCGTTCCTGAATCTGAGCGTGGCGGCGGATTCCGTCTTCCCGGTGGTCCTAAACGAATTGGTGTGAATACCTAGCCTGAAAGTTGTCGAAGTGAGGCGCGCTGGACGGAAGTGGCGGTGGCCGATACACTTGGTAGTTTATGCTGCGCTTCTACACGGCGGGAGAGTCACACGGGCAGGCGCTGGTGGCGTTTGTGTCCGGTTTGCCTGCAGGATTGCCGATTGATATTGCGGCGATCAACCACGAATTGCAGCGGCGGCAGTTGGGATATGGGCGCGGCGGCCGGCAGATAATCGAGAAGGACCGGGCGGACATTTTCGCCGGGGTGCGACTTGGGCAGACGATCGGAGCGCCCATTGCGATAAGGATTGAGAACCGCGACTGGGCGAATTGGGAGAAAATCCTGCCGGTGGAAGCGTCGAGCGCGCCGGAGGCGTCCTCGAAAAAGCTGGTGGCGCCACGGCCGGGGCACGCCGATTTGGCCGGATCGCAGAAATTCAATTTCCATGATGCGAGGTTTGTATTGGAGCGGGCGTCGGCGCGGGAGACAGCCGCGCGCGTGGCTGCGGGCAGTTTCGCGCGGCAATTGCTGGCGCAATTTGGGCTGAACATCGCGAGCCATACGGTCCAGGTGGGACATGTGCGGCTGGAGCGCGCGGCGAAGTGGGAAGAGATTCGGGCGGTGTGCGAGGATTTGGAATCGCCGCTGCGGTGCGTGGACGCGAGAGATTCAAGAAAAGATGATGGCCGACGTGGATGCGGCATTGAGGGCGGGAGACACGGTCGGAGGTGTGTTTGAAATTGTGGCGCATGGCGTGCCGGTCGGGCTCGGCTCCCACGCACAGTGGGATGAAAAGCTGGACGGCAAGCTCGCGCGTGCGCTGATGAGCGTGCAGGCCGTGAAGGCAGTGGAGATCGGCGCGGGAGTGCTGGCCGCGGGTTCGTACGGAAGCGAAGTGCAGGACGAGATATCCTACGACAAGAGCGCGCGGAGATTCCGGAGAGCCAGCAACCGGGCGGGGGGCCTGGAAGGCGGAATCACGAACGGGGAGGACGTGGTGGTTCGAGGGTATCTGAAACCGATCTCGACGCTGCGCAAGCCGATGGGAACGGCCGACATGGTGACGAAAGAACCGTTGCGGGCGGCTTACGAGCGTTCGGACTGGTGCGTCGTGCCCGCGGGGGGCGTTGCCGGGGAGGCAATGGTGGCCCTTGTGCTGGCGGAGGCTTTTCTGCAAAAATTCGGAGGAGATTCGCTCGCCGAGACGCGGCGGAATTTCGAGGGTTATGGCCGACAAATCGACGAGTTCTGAACCCATCACGACTTCCAAGCCGGCGGAAGCTCCCGCTGCGCCCCCGCGCAAGATCTATCCCATCGTGAAGTACGGCGACCCGGTGCTGGAAAAGCCGGGAGCGGTGATCAAGAAATTCGACGAGGAGCTTCAACAGCTCGTCGATGATATGTTCGCCTCGATGTACGCCGCGAATGGAGTGGGACTGGCGGCGCCACAGATCGGGAAGAGCATCCGGCTGACGGTGATCGACGTGTCCAACGGGAAAAACGCCGAAGCCAAGATCGTGCTGATCAATCCAGAGATCATTCACGCGGAAGGCGAGGTCCGCGAGGAAGAAGGATGCCTTTCGCTTCCGGGATTCCGCGGGTACGTGGTGCGGCCGCAGTTTGTGACCGTGCGGGCGCAGAACCTAAAGGGCGAGTCGTTTGAGATTCGCGGAGAAAATCTCCTGGCGCGGGCATTCTGCCACGAGATCGATCACCTGAATGGGGTTCTGTTTCTGCAGCACCTGAGCATGCTGAAGCGCGACCTGATCCGGAGAAAGATCAAAAAGCTGCGGAAAGAAGGCGAGTGGTAAAGTTGGCGAGCGCGCGGGTGGTGGCGCGGTGAGCCGCCTGCGGATGGCGTTTTGCGGCACGCCGCAGTTTGCAGTTCCCTCCCTGAAGAAAATTCTCTCCGAAGCGGATTTTGAGATCATTAGCGTGTTCACGCAACCGGATCGACGAGCGAGGCCGGGGGCGGGAGGTTTCGTTCTCGCCAATAAAAGAAGCGGCGCTTGCGGCCGCGATTCCGGTTCACCAACCGGAAAAGATCCGCGCGCCGGAAATCGAGGAGCAACTGCGAGCGCTGGCGCCGGAAGTGATTGTCATTATCGCTTACGGTCAAATTATCCCGGGAAGATTGCTGCAAATTCCGCGGCTGGGATGGATCAATCTGCACGCTTCGCTGCTGCCGAAATATCGCGGGGCCGCGCCGATTGCTTGGGCGATCGCCAAGGGCGAAACCACGACGGGGAATACGACGATGCGGATCGACGCAGGGATGGACACCGGGGAAATGCTGCTGCAGCAGGAGTTGGCCATCGGAGCGAATGAGACCGCGCCGGAGCTGGCAGTAAGGCTTGCGGAAGCTGGAGCGGAGCTCATGGTCGAGACACTCCATGGCTTGCGAGCGGGCAAACTGAAGACGCGGCCGCAAGATCCTTCCGCGGCCAGCTACGCGCCGATCTTGAAACGCGAGGACGGACGCATCGATTGGTCTAGTCCAGCGGCGGAAATTTATAACCGCATGCGGGGGTTCGCGCCCTGGCCAGGAGCGTACACGGAATTTCGAGGACAAACCTGCCACCTTTGGGGCCATCCGGTGTTCAAGGAAGTATCCGGCGGACTGCCCGGGGCGGTGCTCACGCGAAACGGGAAGCTGGAGGTGATTTGCGGAGCAGCAACCGTTCTGGAGCTCACGCACGTCAAACTAGAAGGGCGCAAACAGATTACGGCGGCCGAATTCGAGAATGGCGCGCGTTTACAACTTGGCGAACGCTTTGGTAACAGCTGATTTGCACAACATTCTTCGCTCAGTCATACTCACGAATTGCGTCCGTCGCGTCGCAGTGAATTGTGGTCATGGGAGCAAAACCTTCATGAAGAGCAAGCAGCAAGAGCGATTCAGGCCTGTAGTTTCTCTGCGCGTTCGGCCGCGAATGCGACCGATGGTTTCGCTGCTGCTCGCCGCGCAACTGGCCGGCTTTCCGTTGGCAGCCGCGCTCGCGGCAGCCGATAAGACTGCTTCGGCAACGCCCGCTGACACCGTACTGGCAACGATGCAAGCGGAACTAAACCGAGCGAAGACGGACCTGGCGAAGAGCGATCCCGCTCCTTATTTCTTGAGCTACACGGTCTACGATCAGGATCAAATTGTGATCGCGGCGGCGTACGGCGGATTGCTGTCGAATTCCACAGTGAGGCGGCGCGCGGCGGACGTCACCATTCGCGTGGGCACACCGCAACTGGACAATACGCACGGCCAAAGCCGGGGGAGCGGCATGACCTCCGGATCGTTGCCGCTGAACGATGACCCCGATGCGGAAGCGCGGGTGTTGTGGGAACTTACCGATCGCGCGTACAAACGAGCCGCGCCAGCGTACCTCAATGTGAAAACAAATAATGCGGTGCAGGCGGAAGCGGAAGATAAATCACCGGATTTCTCGAAGGAGCAGCCGCAGACGCACGTTGGCGACAAATTGAAGGAGCCGTCGTTTGATCGCACCGCGTGGGAAAGTGAAGTGCGGAGGCTTTCGGGGGCCTTCCGCAAGTATGCGGATGTTTACTATTCGACGGTAGTGCTGCAGATTTCGTCGTCCAATTCGCGCATGGTATCGAGTGAAGGGACGGCGATTGCGACGCCAAGCGCAACGGCGCGCATGGTGATCGAAGCGCAGACGCGGGCCGAGGATGGAATGGACCTGTTGCGCGTAGAGACCTTCCAGGCGCCCGGAGCGGGTGGATTGCCGCCGGAGGCGGAACTGCTGGGCAAGATCGACAAAATGGCCGCAGACCTTAAAGAGTTGCGCAAGGCGCCGGTTGCGGAGCCGTATGACGGGCCGGCGGTGTTGAGCGGGCGGGCGGCGGCGGTTTTCTTCCATGAAGTGCTGGGGCACCGGATGGAAGGACACCGGCAAAAGGACGAAGAGGAAGGGCAGACGTTTACGAAAAAGGTGGGACAGGAAGTGCTGCCGAAATTTCTGAGCGTGGCGGACGACCCCACGGTCAAGGAAATCGGGGGCGTGAAGCTTGCGGGAGCGTATTCGTATGACAGCGAGGGAGTGCCGGCGCAGAGGGTCGAGGTGATTGAGAACGGGGTGTTGAAGAACTTCCTGATGTCGCGCATGCCCATCAAGAATTTTGACAAGTCGAACGGGCATGGCCGCAACCAGCCGGGATTGATGCCGACGGGACGCCAGGGAAATTTGATCGTGACATCCAGCCAAACGGTGCCGGAAGCAGACCTGCGGCAAAAATTAATTGATGAGGTTAAGAAGGAGGGGAAGCCTTACGGCCTGTATTTCGACGACATCCAGGGCGGGTTTACGTTGACGACGCGATCGCTGCCGCAGGCTTTCCAGGTTCTTGCCGGTGATCGTGTACAAAGTCTATCCCGACGGACGACCCGATGAATTGGTGCGTGGCGTGGATATCGTGGGAACGCCGCTGGCAGCATTGACACGCATTCTTGCCGCGGGAGACAAGGAGCACGTGTTCAACGGCATCTGTGGGGCGGAAAGCGGAAGCGTGCCGGTTTCGGCGGTTGCGCCGGCAATGTTGTTCAGCGAGATGGAAGTGCAGAAACGCGCGCATGGTCACGAGCGGCCGCCGATCCTGCCGGCACCGGGTTTAGAGGACAAAGATGTAGTGACGAAAGCCGAGGTGAAGCCGTGAAGAACACTGCCATCTCCGCTGGATTGGCGTTGAGTGCCATGCTTCTTGCGGGGACTGCTGGGGTAGTGCCGTCCTTCGCTGCGCCGCGCAATCCGTCCGATGCCGATATGACGGTGGCAGCCCGCGAAGCAGCCAAGGGCGATGCATTGTTAGAAGCCCTGTTGACCGAACTGGATCGCTCCAAGGCGCAATTGAAGATGGATCAGGTTCAGCCGCCGTATTACATCGAATACCGCGTCAATGACGTGGATGACTTCAATGCGGAGGCAGCCTTCGGAGCCGTGCGGGAGAGCGAGCGATCGCACTTGCGCGTGCTGCGCGTCGTGGTGCGAATCGGAGATTACAAGCAGGACAGCTTTTACGGCCAAGGATTCGGAAGCGCATCGATTCTCCCGCTCGACAGCGATCCGATCGCGTTGCGGCGGCAAATCTGGCTGCTGACGGATGAGGCTTACAAAAGCGCTGCGGATGCGTATGCGGAGAAGCTTTCCGCCTTGAAACAGTTCAGCACGGACCCGAATCCGGTGGATGATTTTGCACACGCGCCGGTGGTATCGGAAGTCGGGGAAACCGTGGACATCAAGGTTGACCAGAACGAGTGGAGCAAAACGCTCCAGGAGGTTACGAATCTCTACCGGCAGTATCCGGACGTGCAGGCCGTGACAGCCTCCGCGCGATTCACGGCCGTGAATGAGTATCTTGTAAATTCCGAGGGGAGCATCGTGAGGCAGGGGCGCACGACCGCGACGGTCACGCTCTCCGGATCGACGCAAGCGGCGGACGGGATGCGCCTGGCGCGTAACCCTTTCTGGACGGAGCTGCGCCCGGAAGAGTTGCCGTCGCGCGAGGAGTTGCTGAAAGAATCGAAGAAGATGCTCGATACGCTCCAGACGCTGCGGCAGGCTCCGATCGTCGAGGAATCGTACCGGGGGCCGGTGCTGTTCGCTCCGGATGCCGCGGACGATATCGTGGCGGGATTGATTGGCAATAACGTGCTGGGACGCAAGCCGCAGTTGGGCCGTCCGAACCGGACGACCGGGGCATTTGCGACCAGTTACAAGACGCGAGTGTTGCCGAAGTTCGTCACGCTTGTGGATGACCCGACGATGAAAAAGTTCGAGGGGAAGAATCTTCTGGGAAGCTATGACGTGGACAGCGAGGGCGTGAAGGCGCAGGCAGTTACGCTAGTCAGAGAGGGCATGCTTGAGAACTACCTGATTGGCCGCCAGCCGCTGCGTGACTTTGCCACGTCGAACGGGCACGGAAGAGCGGCTCCCGGAGGCGCGCCGCAACCGAGCCTGGGCGTTCTGATGCTGAAGAGCGCCGAGCCGGAATCCGCAAAGAGCCTCAACGACAAATTGAGGCAGATGGCGTCGGAACAGAACAAGCCGTTTGGTTACCGGGTGGACACGCTCGGGCCGGGCAATTCTCCTCGGCTGCTCTACCGTGTTTATGTGAACGACGGGCACGAGGAGCTGGTGCGCGGCGCGGTGTTCAACGAGTTGGACGTGCGGGCTTTGCGCAATGATCTGTCCGCCGTGGGGGATGATCCGCTGGTGAGTAATCGCATGGGCGGATTGCCGCAGACGATTATTAGCCCGTCCCTGCTGTTCGACGAATTGGAAGTGAAGCGGGCCGATACGTCGAAGGAAAAGCTGCCGGAATATCCGGCGCCGGAATTGAAGAAGTAACGACGCAGAGTGATCGCTGGATGGATCTTGCGCTGGCGTCTGAAAAACAGGAACAGGTTCGAGGTACTGTAAGTCCTGCCAAGCTATGGCACCTGCTTTCAGCGGGTTCTGCGCCCGTCCAAATCCAAGAAAAGCCGAGAACGGCCCGAGAAATAGGCACCCAAAAGAGAAAAAGGGGTTGACCGCGAAACGGTGACGTTCGAGAGTAAGAGCTATGACGCTGCGCGAGCAAGTCGAGTGGGCGAGCCGGATGGCGTTTCTGGTATTCATCCTGGCTTCGGCGGCGTTTTTGAGCGCAATTACCGCGATGCGGATCGCTATCCACGGCCGCGAAGTGACCATGCCGAATCTGGTGGGGAAAGAAGTGGGTGAGGCAAGCAAGACTTTGCGGTCGAAGGGATTGCTCCTGCGAGTGGCGGACCGAGTTTACAGCGACGTGCCGATTAATGAGGTGGTGCGGCAGACCCCCTCGCCGGGGATGTTGATGAAGGTGTCGCAGCAGGCACATGTGGTGCTGAGCCTGGGACAGCGCGAACTGCAGATTCCGCCGCTGGAAGGGAACACCCTGCGGGCTTCACGGATTGAGCTGTTGAGGGGCGGCTTGCAGGTCGGCGAGGTTTCGACGGTGAGCCAGCCGGACCGTCCGATGGATACCGTGCTGCTGCAGAATCCGAAAACGGGGCGAGGGGCGGCGACGCCGAGAGTGGATATGCTGGTCTCGGGGGGTCCGAAGGAGCAGGCATACGTCATGCCCTACTTTCTGGGGCTGAACGAGATTGACGTGCAGCACAGGCTGGATGTGGCCCACCTGCACCGCAAGATCAACTACGTGGCGGCGCCGCAATGGCCGCACGGGTCTGTGATCGACCAGTCGCCGCTTGGCGGGACGCGCGTCGAGGCCGACACGGAAGTGGAATTGACGATCGCGAACTGAAGGGATGTTCTCGATCCCGCGTGGGCAGCTAGGCTAGAACCCTGGCGCTTTCGAGTGTGCCAATGTCGAGTCGCGCAGAGAGGGGAAATCCTGCGGAAAGGGGGCGCCCGCCACGGCGGGCTGGGACCCTACGAAGTGGACACGCCACCTAAATCTACGGAACAAGCCCGGAACTATTTTCGTTTCATTGGAAGATGTAGTAGCCGGAGGTGTGCCGAATGCGCTTGCTCCTGCGGATTCTAATCACTTGTTCCCTGCTCGTCCTGGGGGTGCCGGCGCAAAAACCAATTCGTGTGGACGTGAACCTGGTGAATGTGGCGTTCACAGCCAGGGACGCGAATGGGGCGCTCATTGAGAACCTGACCAAGGATAACGTGGAATTGTATGAGGACGCGGTTCCGCAAAAGATCGAGTTTTTCGCGAAGAGCACGGACCTGCCGTTAACGCTGGCGCTGATTATGGATGTGAGCGGCAGCCAGGAACATTTTGAGAAGAAACATGAGAAGGACCTGGAGGTTTTCCTCAAGGAAGTGTTGGGGCCAAAAGACCGGGTGTTCATGGTGTGTTTCGGAAACCATTTGCGGCTCGTGAGCGACTATACGAACTCCGCAGAGGAAATCCTGGCCAGCTTCCGGGAGTTCGAAAAAGGCAAGAAACACTTTTCGGAGATTGGGCCGGAGGAGGAACGGGACCTGGGGACGGCGTTCTACGACGCCATTTATTACAGCGTGACGGAAAAACTGGCGCAGGGCGGCGGACGCCAGGCTATCCTGATGTTTAGCGACGGCGAGGACAATTCGAGCTCGCATAATATGATGACGGCGATTGAGACGGCACAGGCAGCCAATGTGATGATTTACGCCATCCGGTACACGGAGTCGAACAAACACGGAGAATTGAATGCCCGGAACAAATATGGCATCAGCGTGATGGACCGGATCGCCAAGGAAACGGGAGGCGCTCACATCGACGCGCAGAGGACCGACCCGCATACGTATTTTCGAGAAATCGCGGAAGAGTTGAGAACTTCCTATGAATTGGCATACTACCCCACGAATAAAGCAAAGGATGAGACGTTCCGGAAAATTGTGATCAAGCCAAAGCAAGAAGGCATCCGGATCAGATCAAAAACCGGGTACTTTTCACGGTAATGTTTATGGTTCGTGCTCCAGCAACCGGGCGGAGCGCCCCGCCTCAGAAGGCGGGCCCTACAAGAGGAAGAAAACCTACGAGCGGGACGCTGGGCGTGATGCGAAGATCGTGCGGACATGGGGCGCAGCGATGCTGCGCCCCTACGGGGAAGCTGCGGGCGAGCTAGATTTTTCGAAGCGCGAGTCTATTGGGCCGATTGTTTCTTGTGCAGGTCGATGCACACGGATTCGGCGGTGTTGGGATCGACGGCGCTGTCGCCGCCCTCGATGTGGCGAATGATGCCGTCTTTATCGATGACAATGTTGGCCCGAAGGGCCCACTGGTAGCCCTCGCCGTCTTTTTCGTAGGTTTTCAGGATGCCGTAAGTGGTGAGCATCTTGTGATTCATATCGCTGAGGAGTGGGAATTTGATACCGATCTGTTTGGCGAAGGCTGCGTTGGCCGCGGGACTATCCATGCTCACACCGAAAACCGCCGTATCGCTGGCGTCGATCTTGCCCGAGTCGATTCCAGACTGGACCGCCTGGAGTTGCTTCGTTCAACCACCGGTGAACGCGAGGACGTAGACCGCGAGGAAGACATTTTTCTTTCCGTGGAAGTCGCTCAGCTTTATGGTCTTCCACTGGTCGCTGAGCAAGCTAAAGTCTGGGGCCACGTCACCGTCTTTAAGAGACAGTTTGACTACTTCATCCTTTTTTTGTGAGTTTGCAGGAAGCGAAGAGAGGGCCGGCGTAAGGGCAAAGAGCAGCCCCGCGGCTAGCAGGCGTTTCATAGAGAAACCTCCGATTCAGGAATTTCACGACTGACCGGTAATGATGATACGCGCACGGGAGCAGGCGGGCGAGTCAACAAATTGTCAACAACAGCGGAGCGGAGATTATCGCAGGTAACCCCAGTTGTGCAGCTTGTCCGAGTCTTCGCCCCAGCGGTCGCCAATATCGGTGCGGTAGTACATGTTGGGAATGAGAATGTTTTTTATGCGGGAATACGCCTGGGCTTGCGCCTGCTTCATCGTCTGGCCGATTCCGACGGCAATCAGAACGACTCCGGAGGTGCCCGCAACGAGCCACTGCTGATTGACGATCTTCACGTCTTCAATGTGGATGCCTTCGTAGGCGGGCCGTTTGAAAACGATGGCGGCGTTTTTGCTGAAGGATTCGAAGGTGGCCTCGTCGTCGAAGGGAAAAGGAGGAACAACGATGCGCACGCCAACCTGGAAGCCGCTGCGGGTGCGCCACTTCGGCTCCAAGCCGTTTGCCAGTTCCCAGAAGAGATCGCTGATGGGCGTGAGGATACCTTCCTGCTGAATGCTTATGGTGGGGTAGCCGAAGCGGGAGGTGAACTCGAGGGGATAAATGCCGTTGTTGTTCACGATGCAGTTCAGGTCGATGTAACCGACATAGCCTTCTTCGGCAAGCTTGGGCTCCATTTTGAGTAGCGTGCGGTTGAAGAGCGCGTTCGGCTCGCTCCAGCACATCGCCGTACCCATTTCGCCAGTTGGAGGCCCTACTTCTCCCGGAAAGAGTTTTTTGTGCTCGAAGTTGATGTTGATCGGAGTGATGAACTTTTTTCCGTTAAAGAAGGCGCCGACGGCGACTTCGACGCCATTGACGCGCCGCTGCAATTGGAAAACCTTTATTTCCTCCGAGAAAGCCCGCTTATAGGCTTCCAGCATGCCGATCACATCGTTGCCGTCTTCTTCCTCGCCGACGAAGAGGCGGCGCTTGACGTTCTGCGCCTCCCCACTGGGCTTGATGACGTAGCGATCGGGATTTTTCTTGACGAACTCGATGGCAGGGTCGAAGGAGTCAAAATCCTGGTATGGGATGATGGTGACGCCGGCTTTTTTCAGTTCCTCTTGGCCGAAGGACCGGTCGTCCTCAAGATTATCGGTGTAAGTGGTGCCGCCGATGACGGGCTTGCCGGCCGCGCGCAAAGACTGAGCTTTGGTGCCTTGGCCGAGGGTGTCGTCGAAAACGATGATGTCCGCCCATTTGACGTCTTTTTCATAATCGCTGGATTTGGGCACAAAGCCATCGGCGATGTCCCGCTCCTTGACAGCTTCGACGTAGTAGCGGACTTCGTGGCCTTCCTTTACGACCTGCCAAGCGATATCGCCGATCAAGCTGGAGAGCGAGACAAAAAGAAATTTGCGTTTTTCCATGAGTGGGGCCTTCCCTGGCGGGAGCGAAAGGCATGCAAGCATTGTAGTTAGGGAGGGGCGGGTTTGGTATTACAAAACGTTAAAAAAGCAATCCACGCGCGTAGGGGGGAATGAGCCTTGCGGCCGAAAGGGTCACCCGGTTGAGGCGGCTGTCGCGGCCAAAGAAAAGGCCCTGCCTGAGGAAACCAGCAGGAAGGAGCAAGGCATCACAGGACAAAGCAGGCATCCTGTTCCAAGGGTCAAGTTTGTTGCGGTACCTGTGCCAAAGTTCAGGTTATACTGGGAAACGCCCGAGGCGGGGGTAGAGGAACTCCCGGTCCAGCCACGAGCTTCGGCCAGGAATCTTACGCAAAGAGAGAGGTGAAGGTTGCGGCGAATTGCGCTTCTTTTCGCGTGCGCACTTACGCTGGCATGGGCCAGCCCGTGCAGCGCCCAGATTCTCCACAAAAAGAAACCCGTTGATAAATCCACGGATGCTACCAATACCGCGGAACCGGATAAGCAGTTGTATGACAAGGCTATGGCTGATATCAAGCACGGCCGCCACGAGATAGGACGGCTGAGTCTACAGACCTTGATCAACACCTATCCAGACAGCGAGTTTCTTGCCAAGGCAAAACTGGCGATCGCCGACTCTTACTTTAAGGAGGGCGGGACCGCCAACATCACTCAGGCAATCAACGGATACAAGGATTTCATCGTCTTCTTCCCGTTTCTGCCAGAAGCTGCTTATGCGCAGATGCAGGTAGCCATGGCCAATTACAACGAGATGCCGAAGGCGGACCGCGACACGACGCACACCAAGGCAGCGGAAGAGGAATTTCAGACCTTCTTGCTGAAGTACCCGAAAGACCCCCTGGCACCTCAGGCGGAGCAGCGGCTGCGAGAGGTCCAGGAGGTGTTGGCGGAAGGCCAATATCGCGTGGCCTACTACTATTACGTCAAAGGGGATCGCCGCGCGGCCGCGGGACGGCTAATTCCGCTGGTGGCCCGCTACCCGCTATTCAGTAAGGCCGACACGTCGCTTTGGATGCTGGGCGGGATATTCGAGAAGAGCGAGCGCAAGGACATTGCGGGAAACTACTACGCACAGATTGTGAAGAATTATCCTCTCTCCGTCCACGCTGCGGATGCAAAGGGAAAACTGAAGGAATTCGGCGTACCGATTCCGCAAGCCGATCCGAAGGCGGTGGCATGGATGACGGCGGAACAGAATGCGCCGCGCCCGCGCGAAAGCCTTGTCCGCAAGCCACTCGGACTCCTGCACTCCGGGCCGGACATCCGGATGGCTGCGACATCAGGTGCGCCAGTTCTGGAACCGGAAAGCGAGGCGCCCGGCACGGATGTTCTTAGGGGCGGAAATCATACCAGCTTAGGAGGGGGTGGCGGCACCGGTGCGGTCGTCGAGGTCGTGCAACCGGGCGAAGCAGCGCCAGCGGGAGCGACCACGAGCGGTGCGGCGACCGAAGATGTTAACTCCAATTCCGGCAGTGATCCGGCGACAAGTTCGACCGGTACCCCGACCACGGAATCCCCGGCAGGGAGCACAGGAACTGCGCCAGCCGCTGAGACGCACGGGAAACAGTACGACCCGAGACTGGCTCCACGAGCGCAGACGCCACCAAGACGGATAATACGCAACCGGCTACAGCGAACGCCGATCAGACCCAGACTGACAACAAGAAAGAGTCCAGTAGCAAGAAAAAGGGACTGAAGAAGTTCTTGCCCTGGTAGGAATCGCACTCAGGCTGTATTGAGGAAGGGACAGAGGGGTGCGGAGGCTCGCACCCCTTGTCCATTGGTACAGGGTTATGAACTGGAACAAAGCATGTTTACTTCCGACACATGCGGGTAGCGCTGTAATTGACGCCCCCGGTAGCCGAGTGTTCCAATGAAGTTTGAAACTCGGAGCAGGGGACAGCCTGTGCTGCCCGGAGGACGTTCGGTGGCCAAGATACTGGTTGCGGACGACAACAGCAACATCCAGAAAATGGTCGGTCTGGCCCTGAAAGATCAGGGCATCGACGTGGTTGCCGTCGGCAACGGCGAAGCGGCCGTTCGAAAGATTTCCGAACTACGCCCAGACCTGGTGCTTGCCGATGTGTTCATGCCGGTGCGAAATGGTTATGAGGTCTGCCGGTACGTGAAAGACGACGCTTCCCTCGCACATATCCCCGTAATTCTCTTGGTTGGAGCATTCGATCCGCTGGATGAACAGGAAGCGCAGCGGGTTGGCGCCGATGGGGTCCTGAAAAAGCCTTTTGTTCCTCCCGATCCGTTGATTTCGATGGTCAAGTCCGCGCTGATACGCGCTGGAGTTTCTCTGGCCCCAGCTCCGGCAGCGGAAAGCCCGGCCGCGGCACCAAGGCGGTCGACCGCGGAAATGCTCAATTCTGTAGTGGGCTCGAAGTTGGCGGCGCTCTCCCCGAAAAAGACTTCCGAAGCAACGTCGGAAACTTTGGATGAGTTTCCAACTCCATCCCCCCAGGTGAAAATTGCGGAAGGCAAGGAACCCTTAGCCTTCGGGAGCTTGCTGGAAACGCCGGAGACGGAGGAGGAGCAAACGCTCACCTCAAAGCCGATGATCCAACTGGCCCCCGAGCGCAAATGGGACGAGGAACCCAACGAGGTCGAGGAAGAAAAAGAGGAAGAGGAATCGACGCGAGGTGGTTGGCGCCCCGGCGGCCTGGACGAGGATTTGGAGCGTGCCGCGACTACCTCAAAGGCAGCTCCGGATTGGCGCGAGGAAGCGTTTCAAGGCGCTGCACCTGCGGAAGGATTTACGTCCCGTCATTGGACTCCGACGCACGAGCGGCCCGGAAATATGGAAGCCGCAGAAGCGGAGTCGGTGGCGGTTACGACAGTTGCAGCGAAACCCTTGGGCGGGCCGGAACCCTTCGCCGGAGATGCTTGGGCGGCAGCGCTGGCTGCGGGTATTGAAGAAAAGCTTGCGGAAGTCAAGGATATCGCCGCTCTCGCTCCTGGAGCCGAGGTGTCGACGCCGGCGAAGGAAGAGTTACCGCAGGAGCCTTCCAAGGCAGAGACGAATTCTTTTGAGAGCGCCCCGGCCGCGGAAGAACCGCGAGCTGCGGAACCGGCGAACTGGGCTGCGGTTCCAGAAACGGCCTGGGAAGTGGAAGCGAAGAAGGCTTCGCTGTTGGCATCGACGTGGGACGCGCCGACCCGCAGTCTCCGTGAACGACACCCAAGATGTTCCCGTGTACAAGTCGGAAGAGTCAGCTGCGCCGATCGAATCTCCTCTAGAACATCCGGCATACTCCAGTGCGCCGCAGACATCGAGTGAAGCTCCCGTTCACGCCGATGCTCAGGCAAGCGCAGCTCGCTTCAGTACCTGCGTTCTGAGGTCTCGGAGGCGAAGAGCTGGGAGATTGCCTGGGAAGCGCCCGCTGCTGTTCCTGCTGCAACGGTAGCAGAGGATGCTCACGTGGAAGTCGCGCACACCGAACCTCCGCCGCCCGTTCCAGCACTCGCCGAGCAAGCTGTGGCGCCAAAGCCTGGACAACTGGACATGGACGAAATAGTGGCCAAGGTTCTTGGCAAGATGAGCCCAGACATATTGCAAAGGGTCACGCGCGAAATCCTGAAACCCGTGATTGAATCTATCGTGCGCGACGAGATCAACTCCAAGAAATCGTAAGTCCGCAATTCCCCCCGTAGGTTCGCGCGACAGCGAGCGAATTGACGCGCCGGAGCGCCTGCCCGTATATTCAAGGATTCCCCTGCGTGCGAAAGGGTTCGCCTTGTGCGGACCGCGGGAAGACGAGGACGGAATGCCCCGAGAGATAGCCAAAGCATACGATCCGAAGCAGATTGAGCCTCGATGGGCGGAGTATTGGGTTAAGGAAGAATTGTTCAAGGCCGACGCCCGCGCTCCGGGGCCAGTTTTCTCGATCGTGATCCCACCGCCAAACGTGACGGGCATGCTGCATATCGGGCACATGCTGAACCACACGGAAATCGACATCCTGACACGCTGGCACCGGATGCGAGGATACAACACGCTGTACTTGCCGGGGACGGACCATGCGGGAATTTCGACGCAGCGGGTGGTGGTGCGGCAATTGACGCACCAGGGCATTCATTACCGCGATCTGGGGCGGGAAGAGTTCGTCAAGCGCGTGTGGCAATGGAAAGAAGAGAGCGGCGGAACCATCCAGCGTCAGATGAAACAGATCGGGGAGTCTTGCGACTGGTCACGGGAAAAATTCACGCTTTCGCCGGAATTGTCGCGGGTGGTGCGCGAAGTTTTTGTGAGGCTGTATGAAGAGGGGTTGATCTACCGGGCGAAGCGCATGGTGAACTGGTGTCCCGGCTGCCGGACAGTTCTGAGCGATTTGGAGGTTTTGCATGAAGAGAGGCAGGGACATCTGTGGTACATCCGGTATCCGGTGGCTGGGTCCAAAGATTTCCTGGTGGTTGCCACGACGCGACCGGAGACGATGCTGGGGGATACGGCGATTGCGGTGCATCCCGAAGATGAGCGCTACAGGAACTCTGATCGGCAAGAAAGCGGTGTTGCCGCTGATGAACCGGGAGATTCCCATCATCGGCGATGAGATGGTGGACCGGGAATTTGGGACTGGGGCAGTAAAGATCACGCCGGCGCACGACCCGAACGACTTTGAAGCGGGCAAGCGGCACAACCTGCCGCAGATTGAAGTGATGAACGACGACGCCCATATGAACGAAAATGCCGGGGCGTATGCGGGGCTGGAGAGGTTCGCGGCGCGGAAGAAAATTGTGGAGGACCTACAGTCGCAGGGATTGATTGAGAAGATCACCGATCATACGCATGCCATCGGAATTTGCGAGCGGAGCCATACGATCGTGGAGCCGCGTGCGTCCACGCAATGGTTCTGCTCGATGAAGCCGCTGGCGGAGCCGGCGATTGCGGCCGTGGAGCGCGGAGAGATCCAGATTGTTCCGGATAACCGGCGGGAAGAATATTTCAACTGGATGAGGAACATCCGCGATTGGACGCTTTCGCGGCAACTTTGGTGGGGGCATCGGATACCGGCGTGGTATTGCCAGAACTGCGGGGAGATCATTGTCTCGCGGGAAGATCCGGCGAAGTGCTCGAAGTGCGGAGCGGCGGAATTGCAGCAGGACCCGGACGTGCTGGATACGTGGTTCAGCTCCAGCCTGTGGCCGTTTTCCACGCTAGGCTGGCCCGCGGAGACAGCAGACTACAGAAAATATTATCCGACGAGCCTGCTGATCACGGGCTACGACATTCTGTTCTTCTGGGTTGCGCGAATGATCATGATGGGGCTGCACTTCACGGGCAAAGTCCCCTTTCGTTCTGTGTGCTTGCACTCGCTGGTGCGCACGGCGAGCGGCGAGAAAATGTCCAAATCGAAGGGCACGGGACTCGATCCGGTTGCGCTGAACGAGGAGTACGGAACCGATGCCATGCGATTCTGCCTGGCGTCCATGGCCGCTCCCGGAACGGACATCGTGCTTTCCGCGGATCGGCCAGAGGGAGCGAAGGCTTTTGCCAACAAGATCTGGAATGCGGCGCGGTTTTTGTTCGTAAACCTGGAGAAGTTTGAGCAGGGCGGAGCGGCAGTCGCGGAATTGGCCGCCCCCGCGATCCGGGCGCAGGCGCCGCACGCATATCAAGGGCAAGTGCCTCTGGTGGACCGGTGGCTGTTTGCGCGGCTGGCGGACACGGTGAGGAGTGTGGACGATGCGCTGGCGAATTACCGTTTTCATGAAGCGGCGCAGAACGTGTACCAGTTTTTTTGGGGAGATTTCTGCGACTGGTACATCGAATGGGTGAAACCGGACCTGCAGCACACGGAACGCGGGCGCGCGACGGTGGCATGGAAGAATCTCTTTGCGGGATTTGATGCGGCGCTGCGGCTGCTGCATCCTTTCATGCCGTTTTTGACCGAAGAATTGTGGCATCAGTTGCCGCAGAAGGACGGGGCCAAGTCGATTGCTTTGGAATCGTATCCCTCGCCGCAAGAGTCATGGAAGGACGTGCAAGCCATCAAGGAATATAGCTTGGTTCAGGAGATCATCCAGACGCTGCGGACGATTCGAGCGGAGATGAAGTTGGATCCGAAGAAGAGGGTGGCGGCGGAGTTTTTCAGCAGTGATGCGTGGACCCGTGGCATCATCGAATCGAACAAAGACGGAATCCTGCGGCTGGCGGTTCTTTCGGAATTTGCCGTGCTTTCCGCAAAGCTGGGAGAAGGCGGCGGGGGCATGCGTTCCACGGCGGTGTTTGATGTGCGCATCCCTTACGCGGAGGAGACCGTCGATGTGGCGGCGGAACACGCACGGGTAAAGAAGGAGATTGAAGGGCTGCAGAGAGCTATCGCGTCCAAGGAAACGCAGCTTGGAAATGAGACGTTTCGAAATCGAGCGCCGGAAGAGATTATTAAGGACATGGAGGAGGCGTTGAAGGCGCAGCGTGTCGAGCTGGAGAAGCTTTTGGATCGGTTGAGGCAGTTGGGAGAGGAATAGGCCGTAAAGACTGGCGACTGGGTTATCGGTGTTGCCGAGATGCGGTGCCCGTCTCCGGCGGGCTGCGCCCCAACGGGATGGGTGGCCAAAGATTGGAATTGAGGTACGGTTGTGTTGGCGGATCGCCTCCCTTCGTAGCTCAGGGCAAGCGGAAGGCGGTCCCTACGCAGAGAAGCGCCGAGTTCAGGCTGCTTGTGGATAGCTTGCAGGAAAAGTAAGCTAGGACCGGCACGCACACAGGACCACGGCCGAATGCCCCAGACACCTTCTTTACCAGGAACAACCGATCGGAGGCTGGCAGCTCTTCTTACGCTGCTATCGGAAAACGCCACGATTGTGATCAGCGGGGCGCGGATTGCGCGCGAGATTGGCGTCTCGCGCTCGACGGTGTGGCGTTGGGTGGAGCAGTTGAGAAAATTGGGCGTTCAGGCGAAGGGTCAGCGCAGCTCGGGATATTTTCTGGAAAAGGTTCCCGATATCCTTACGCCCGATCTCCTGCGAAAGCGGCTGAAGGGCAATCTGTTCGGCAAACGGGTGCTTCATTTCTTCCAGACGGATTCGACCAATCGCGTGGCGATGGAACTGGGCTACGCGGGCGAACCGGAAGGCACCGTGGTCATGGCCGAAGCACAGACAGCGGGACGGGGACGTTCAGGACGTACCTGGCATTCGGAGCGGGGCACGGGATTGTATTTTACGGTGCTGCTGAGACCGCGGCTCTCGCCTGCCCAGGCGCCACTGCTCACGATGCTCGCGGGCATTTCCGCGCACGCCGCAGTGCAGGCATCGACAGGGCTTGTGCCGGAGCTTAAGTGGCCGAATGACCTGCTTCTGAACGGCAAGAAGTTCGGAGGCATTCTGACCGAGATGCATGCCGAGCCAAACGCGGTGCGGTTCGTGATCGTCGGCATCGGCATCAATGTGAACCAGGAGAAATTTCCCGCGGAGCTTTCCGCGATCGCCACCTCGCTTCGCAAAGAATCCGGGCGGTTGACCTACCGGTTGGAGCTGCTGGCGCGGTTGCTGTCGCAGTTCGAGGGCGACTACAATCGATTTCTGCGGGAAGGCCCGGGTTTCGTGGTGGAGCGCTTTCAAAGTGTATCTTCGTTCGCGCAGGGGCGCCGCGTGCGCGTGGAGACGGGCGCGGAAGGGTACGCAGGGACCACCGCGGGACTCAGCCCCGAGGGGTTGCTGCTGGTTGCCAGGGACGACGGGCCGCTGGTGACCGTGATCGCAGGTGATGTAACCGAGGTTCGCTAAGAGATGCTTCTGACGATCGACGTGGGTAACACCAATACCGTGCTGGGCGTGTTCCAGGGTGAGGAGCTCATCGCCAACTGGCGGTTGACTACCGCGCAGACACAGACGGTGGACGAATACGGCGTGCTGACGCGCAACCTGTTTTCCCTAGCCGGGTTGAGCAAGGAGATGATGAGCGGGGTGATCATCAGCTCGGTGGTGCCGCCGTTGAACTGGACCCTGGCGGAGATGTCGCGGCTGTATCTTGGAAAGAAGGCGCTGTTCGTGGAGCTGGGCGTGAAAACGGGAATGTCCGTGCACGTGGACAGCCCGATGGAAGTGGGGGCCGACCGGATCGTGAACGGAGTGGCCGCATTCCAGCAGTATGGCGGCCCGTGCGTCGTAGTGGATTTTGGAACGGCGATTACCTTTGACGTGATTTCCGCGAAGTGCGAATTCCTGGGAGGGGTGATCGCGCCTGGGATCGGCATTGCCTCGGAAGCGCTGTTTGCGCGGACGGCACGATTGCCGCGCGTGGAGATCAAGGATCCGGGCAAAGTGATTGGCACAAACACGGTGACGAATATTCAGGCGGGGCTCTATTACGGCTCGGTGGATCTGGTCGATGGAATGCTGACGCGCATAAAAGAAGAGATGAAGGCCGACCCCGCGGTGGTGGCGACAGGCGGTCAAGCCCGCCTTGTGGCGCGCGGATCGAAGCACATCCAGCATGTGGACGAATTTCTAACTCTAAAGGGATTGCGCTTCATTTGGGAAAAGAACCAGAGCGGCGAAATGCATCACGACGCACCCAGGGCTGCCGCCGCGAAAACGGAGTTTCCCAAAGCGAAGAAGGCGCCCCGCTGAAATCAGCGCTGATTCCCGCGCGCGCTCATCATGGACAATTGGAATTACTTTAACTATTTTACGGAAATCGAAGAACACTTCTGGAAGAAGCGCGGGGCACATTTGCTGGTTTCTCCGTTGGATTGGGCGATCATGGAAACCTGGCAAAAGGCCGGTGTGCCGCTGGAAGCCGCGATAAAAGGAATCGACCGTGCGTTTGAGAGCTACCAGCGATCCCGGCGAGGGGCGGGCAAGCCACTGAAAAGCCTGGCGTACTGCACGGACGCCGTGCTGGAGGCGGTGGAGGAACGACAAGAGGCCGCTGCGGGGGCGCATTCACCGGCGCGGACGGAAGCGCGCGAGCCGTTTTCAAGCCCGGAGCTGAAAGCGTATCTGCAGCGAAATGGGGAATCGCTGCGCAAGGCGGCCGCTCGCCAGAGGCTTCGCAAGCTGAGATTGCGGCTTTCCTGCGACAGGCCGCGGAGAAGCTGGCTTCCTCCGAGACGCTGCTGGAGGCGCCCGGAAAGCTGGACCTGGAGGACCTGGAACGGCGACTGACGATTCTCGACGAAAAGATTCATGCCGCGCTGCTGAGCCACGCTTCCGAGGAGTTGCTGCTAAAGATCCGGCGAGAGGTGGATTCACAACTGGCTGGCTTATCGGCGCAAAATGAAGGCGGAGCAGTTGGCGCTGGTCGAGAAGCAGTATTCGCAGAAGCGGTTGCTGGACGAATATCAACTGCCGCGGCTGAGCCTTTATTACTTTTCTTGAGCGCGCGCCTTTCGGGCATAACTTGAACGGGAAAGACAGGATTGAACAATTATGGCTGATGAGTTACGATTATCAATTGAGAAGATGATTTACGGCGGTGAAGGATTGGCCCACGCCGACGGCAACACGGTGTTCGTGCCTTATGTGCTCCCGGACGAGCAGGTGCGTGCTTCGGTGCGCACCCGGAAAAAGAAGTTGATTCACGCAAATCTGGTGGAAGTGGAGAAGGCTTCACCCTCACGCGATTACTCCTGCCTGCCCGCATTTTCGGGTGTGCGGCGGATGCCACTACCAGCATATTGAGATTGCCGAACAAGTGCGGTTGAAAAAGGAGATTCTGCGAGAGACATTGTCGCGGCTTGGCGGCGTGCAATGGCCGGGCGCGATCCAGGAGCACACGGCACAACCTTATGGCTACCGCAATCGCGCACAATGGGCGTTCCGCGACGCGATGCCGCGAGCGTTCGGCTATTTCCTGCCGGAGAGCGCGCACATTCTGCCGATTGACCGGTGTCCGGTGCTTTCGCCGCGACTGGCCGAAACCTTCGGGCAATTGCAGGAATTGGCGCGAGCCAATTCCCTTCCGCCGGGGATTCTGGAAATCGAAGCGTTTGCCGACGGCGAAGATGAAAAAATCGCCCTCAATATTGCGTTTGAGCGATTCCCGAAACCCGCCAAGACCCTGACCGCGGAATTCAAGGCCGCGCTTCCTGCGCTGGAGAGCCTGCTCATGCTGGATCAGAGCAAGAACCGGTTTGAGCTGGAGGGCCCCGGGTACTTGATCCAGAAGGCGGGCGGGTTCACGTTTCGGGTGAACCACCTTTCGTTTTTCCAGGTAAATCGATTCCTGGTCGAGGACCTGCTGCAGACCGATGGTGGCTGGAGCGAAGGGCGGTTATGCGCTCGATTTGTACGCGGGCGTGGGATTCTTCACGCTGCCTCTGACGAAAGTCGTTTTCCAAGGTGGTCAGCGTCGATGCGAATCTGTCTGCCGTCCGCGATTTGCGGCAGAATGCGGAAACTGCAGGCGCGCGGCCGATTTCGGAGAACGAGCACACCGAGGAGTTCCTGAAGAAGGAGCAGGAGAAGCCGGACTTCGTTGTTCTGGATCCACCGCGTGCGGGTCTTGGCGCAGAGAGCGCTGCCCGGCTGGGCGATCTCGGGCGCCCAGGAAATTGTCTATCTTTCCTGTGATCCAGCGACTCTGGCTCGCGATCTTTCCGTTCTCACGGGGTCGGAGCGCAAGCCGGACACCGGAGTTTCGCTAGCCCATAAATACGAAATCGCGGAAGTGCATTTGTTCGACCTGTTCCCGCAGACGTTTCATATCGAGACATTGGTGAGGTTGCGAAGAGTGTCATGAAACTGCCGGCCGTTGCGATTGCCGCTGCATTTGCGGGCGGCATATTGCTCGGCATGTCGCAGGGTCTTTCGTCGCGCGCGGCGCCACCTCTCTTTCCTACGCTTACCGTCCTGGCTGTTTGTGTGGTGCTGGCCGCAGGCTTTTTGCTCCTGTGGCGCAATTTCCTTTGGATTGCAGCAGCCGTTTCGTTGACGGCTTGGATTGGTCTGGGAATTCTGGCGGCTTGCCTGGCGGAGCAGCCGCTTCCCACCGAGCACATTCTCTCACGGCTTTCCGCGCACCAAATTCCACCAAAGACGCCCTTGCGCTGGCACGGCACTTTGCGGGAAGAGCCGGCGCGGCTGCCGTGGGGCTACGCTCTGGAGCTAAATCTTAGCGCAGTGGAGTTGGCGGAAGGATACTTGCCCGTGATCGGCGGGATGCGCGTGGGCTTCACGCCAAGAGAGGATGCGCCTGCCCTGCCGGAACTGCATGCGGGCGACGAAATTTCACTGTTGACCGAGGCGCGCCTCCCACAGGTTTATAGGGATGCAGGCGCGTTCGACCGCCGCGAATTTCTCGCCCGGCAGGGCATCCATCTGGTGGCAACGCTGCGCGCGAGCACGCTCCTGGAAAAGACCGGGGCATCCCCGCCGACCTTTCAATCACGCGTCGCTCGTCTGCGAGCGCATCTCCGCGAACGCCTGGACGCCATGTTTCCGTCTTCGCCCGCAACCGCTGGAATTCTGAGGGCCATGCTGCTGGGAGACCGGAGCTTTGTCGAGCGCACGGAATCTCTCGATTATCAGAAGACGGGAGTGTTCCATGTTCTGGTGGTCGCGGGATTGCACGTGGGTGCGCTGGCCTTCTTTTTGTTTTGGCTGACGCGGAAACTCCGAATGCAGCAAACGGCACGAAATTTGTTTGTGCTTGTGGCGCTGTTCGCGTATGTCGCTGTCGTCGAGCAACGCGCTTCCGTGCTGCGGGCAGGGTTGATGGCGGCAATCGTCATCCTAGGAACGTTCTTCCATAGAAGGTTGGACCTGCTGAATTCCGCGGCCATCGCGGCTCTGGCTCTCCTGGTGGCTAATCCAAAGTTTTTGAGCGACACGGGTTTCCTGCTTTCCTTCCTGGCGATCGGAACGATCGCGGGGCTGGCGATGCCGCTCATCCAACGGAGCCTGCAACCGTTGCTGCATGCGCTTGAGGGTTGGAGGGATGTCACACGAGACGGGCGTCACCCGGCGGCGCTAGCGCAGTTCCGCCTGGATTTTCGGGATGCAATCCTTGCGCTGACTGCGGCGCTGAAAGACCGCTATGCAAGATGGGCGCAAGACTTGGGCGCCGTTGCTGCACAAGGAACTCTGCGGTTGGCTGAGCTTTTTGTGCTTTCGTTTGTTTTGCAGCTAGGTATGCTTCCGCTTCTGGCCCGCGACTTTCATCGCGTTTCCCTGCTCGGACCGATAGCCAATCTGTTTGCTGTACCTCTCACCGGAGTAATCGTTCCAGTTGGATTTTTCAGCGTGGCGATGGCTAGTCTCCTCCCCGTACTCGGCCGGCTTTTGGCGCACCCTCTGGCATGGATCGTACTTCTACAAGGACGGATTGTGTCGTTTTTCGCGGCGATTCCCCATGGCAGTTACCGGATTCCTGGACCGCCAGCCTGGGTGATGGGATTTTTCTCTCTCGTGGCAATCGTGGCGGTCATCCGGTTGCGATCCGAGCGAGCGCTGCGCCGCTGGGAATGGCGGAGCCTGGCACTTTTGCTGGTCTTGACGGCGGGTATCATCGCAACGCACCCGTTCCGCCCCTCGGTGGAGGTAGGCAACCTGGAAGTGACTGTTCTGGATGTGGGGCAAGGAGATTCGATTCTCGTCGTATCGCCCCGGGGCAGCACGCTCCTGATTGACGGCGGGGGAGCATTTCAGGGATTCCGCGGGCAGGAGGAACATCTCGGGCCAGACCCAGGGGAAGAAGCAGTGTCCGCGTACCTTTGGTCGAGGGGCTTCCAGAAACTGGATGCGGTGGCGCTGACGCATGCGCATCAAGATCACATCGGCGGACTGACGGCGGTGCTACAGAATTTCCAAGTTTCCCGGCTCCTATTGGGGCGAGAAACCGCGGCGCCTGCGTTCGACAGGCTGAAGCAACTCGCCAGCGGTCTGCATATCAAGGTCGAACATGAACGGAGCGGGCAGAGTTTTCTCTGGGACGGCGTGCAGGTGGAAGTTCTGTGGCCGGAAATCGCTTCGCAGGAGGTCGCACCGCTCGCGAAGAATAATGATTCGCTCGTGATCCGCTTGCAATACGGGGATCGCAGCATCCTGCTGCCCGGGGACGCCGAGAAGCAGGTGGAGTACACCATGCTGAGCGAGAGCGAGGCCGCCTTCCTGCGCGCGGACGTGCTCAAGGTGGGCCATCATGGGAGCAAGAATTCCACGATGCCGGAGTTCCTGAGCGCGGTTGCTCCGCAGATTTCAATAGTTTCCGCGGGGGAGGAAAACCCCTATGGGCATCCGCACCGCGAATTGCTGGAGAGGCTGGAAGGAAGCGGCTCGCGCGTATTGCGCACGGACCAGGATGGCGCCGTTCAAATTCTTACTGATGGCCACACATTGCGCGCAAGCTGTTTTGCGGCATGTCCGGAGCCCGCGCGGATGTTAGGCGAGGCGCAACCGCCAGATCACGAGCAGCGCAAGCAGCAGTAACACGAACCCGATGGCGGCTTGATGTTCGTGGTTCTGTTTGTACTGCTGCCAGGAGAAGCTGCCGCTGGGCGTTGTTGTTTGCGTCCAAGCCGAAAATCTCGGAAAGAAGAGAGGGACGGCTGCCGCGTACGCGTCAAACACCTCGCCGTGCTTTTGCCTTAATTCCATTTCCTCGCGGCGCATCACAAAGCTGTATACCAAAGCGAAGTAGCCGAGCAGCAATCCGGCCGCCCACGACGAGTTCATCGCAACGGCAGCACTGACGGCAAGGAGGCCGCTGCCAAAATAGAGGGGATTGCGCGTGCGGGCGTAGGGGCCGGTGATTGTGAGCACTTCCTGCTTGTGAAGATACCCGGCGGCGCAGGCGCGAATCGACAGTCCGAGAAAGCCCAACGCCGCACCGAAAAGAATGGAGCGAAGCGTGGGCCTTGCCAGCCACAAAACGACGAGGGCCAAGGGATAGCCGAGACGCACGCGCCAGCGGGCAAAGAAATCCAGCGCAGTCACGTGCGCGCCTCCAGGCGTCGCTTCACCGCTGCGAACACGGCTTCCACGGAAAGATCCAGGAGCGATGGATCGGTCGCGTCGATGCGTCCGTAGGTCGTCACCGCCTTCGGACTGCGAAGGACGATGTCGCCCGGTGGATACGGGCCATTGCGAGCCGGATCGGTGGGGCCAAACAACGCCACGGCGGGAGTGCCGAGTGCAATCGCAAGATGCAGTGGGCCGGTATCTCCGCCAACGATGCACTGCGCATTTCGCAGAAGAGCGCTCAACGGACCGAGTTCGCCATCGTAGGAAATCGGATTTGCCCCTCCGCTGGCCGCCTGGACCTCGCTGGCAAGCGCTTCTTCGCCAGGGCCGTAGTTGATGACGCAGGGAATCGACAATTCAGCGCGTATCTTTTTGCAAAGAGCGCCAAAACGCTCCGTGGGCCAACACTTCGAACGCCAGCCACCGCCGGGGCTCAGAACAAGGTAATGGCTAAGGCCTTCCTTGCTCAGGTCTGCGCGCACGCGGGCCACGTCCGAGTCCGCGACTTTGAGGACTGCTCGACCGACAGGGTGATGGGCGCCGGCGCGGAGGGAAAGTTCGCCATTCTGATCGGCAATGTGGATGGTCTGGCAAAAGACCCTGTCGGTGTAAAGAACAGGCACGCCGAATTCGCGGATGGTCGCGGAGGAAAAACCGATGCGCCTGGCAACACCGCCGAAAAAAGGAAGAAATGCGGCCTTCCACAGGCCCTGATAGTCGATCGCCGCGTTCCATTTGCCCGCACGGAGCTTCCGAATTACGCGGCGCACGGAAGCGAGGTCGCGCGAATCGATCGGCCAGATTTCCGATGCGAGGCCGCTGCTGGCAACCAATTCCACCCAACGAGGGTGGGTTAACCAGACGATTTGCGCGGCGGGAAACGATTCGCGCAGTCCGGCCACGGCGGGAAATGTGTGCACGATGTCGCCGAGGGAGCCGAGGCGAATCACCACAAAGCGTTGGTCAGACATGCGTGCCTTTTCGAATCGCGTCGAGAAATTCCCGCGTCGAATGGTCCTTGGGATCGCCCACAATCGCAACGCGGATCCCAAGCCGCTGGGACACCGCGCGCTCCGGCACAGTTTCCAAAGTGTAGTCGGTTCCTTTGGCGTGGACGTCCGGACGCAGCTCTTCGAGTAGAGCTTCCACATTAGGCTCGTCGAAGAGTGTGACGTAATCGACGTCGCGCAGAGAGGCCACCAATTGCGCGCGGGCCTGTTCGTCGAGGACAGGACGCCCAGGACCTTTCAATCCGCGCACACTCGAATCTGCGTTTACCGCCACGACGAGAATATCTGCCTCGCGCCTTGCTCCGGAAAGATAGCGAACATGGCCGACGTGAAGCGTGTCAAAACAGCCGTTCGCCAGCACTACGCGCTTGCCCTCGCGCTTGAGTTCGGCGAGGACGGTGCGGACGGATTCACGTGAAAGAATTTTGGATTGGACGGACCGCATGGACATGGCCTAGGCCGCCGTCCCTGAGGCGGCTTTGCGAATGGCGTCGAGGAGTTCGTTGCGGGATACGGTGGCGGTGCCGCGTTTCATGACCACCAGGCCGCCTGCGATATTGGCGATGTGCGCGGCCTCAACCGGAGACGCACCGCTGGCAAGGCCGAGCGTGTAGGCGGCAAGAACCGTGTCGCCCGCGCCGGTTACATCGACCGCCTGGTCGCTGCCGTGCACCGGAATGTGGACCGCTTTCTCGCCACGCTGGAAGACAGCCATGCCATCTTTTCCGCGCGTGATGACGAGCGAGGCCAGCTTCATCTCGTTTAGAGTTTCCCGCCCGCAGCGTTCGAGTTCGGAAGTGTCTTGGCCGATGGTGGTGTTGTGAAGGGCTTCCATTTCCGCTTCGTTGGGGGTCGCAGCGGTTACGCCAGCGCGTTTGTATGCCGTCAATCGATACCGAGAATCAAGGCTCACGGGAATGGCGCGTTTTTGCCGCCCGATTGCGGCCCGGACGGACTCCGGGCTGGCAACGCCAAACCCGTAGTCCGAGATCGCGAGGGCATCCGCCATTTTGAGCTTTGCCGACAACAGGTGCTGGATTTTCTTGCGATGCGACTCCGCGATCTGTGACTGTGGTTCGTAATCGACGCGCAGTACTTGTTGGCCCACGGTGTGTGCCCACCCCGCAAGAAAGCGGGTCTTGGTGGGTGTGATGCGGCCCTTTACCCGGAGGATTCCCGAAGCATCCACTCTTTTTTCGCGAAACGATTGTGCCAACCAATCTCCTGCGACGTCGTCGCCGACGGCGGTGATGGGCATTACGCGGGCGCCGAGAGCTGCGAAATTATTTGTGGCATTGGCGCCGCCACCGGGCAAGATGCGCGTCTCGCGGTGACGCAGGATCAGTACGGGAGCTTCTCTGGACACGCGGGTGATGTCGCCGTATTGGAAGGAATCCGCGACAAAATCACCGAGGACGACGACGCGCTTGCCTTCAAAGCGCTCGACAATTTCCGCCAGAGCCATCAAATCCGGCGCGCCAGACGGGCTTGCGAGCTGTTTATTCCGCTTCATCGTTTTTGCACCAGAATCCAATCGATCGCCCGCTGCAGATCGTTCGCAACTGCAAGAACCGCAAAACCCGCTTCCTTCAGGTGGGATGGCCGGGCCCGCAAAGGGAAACATACGAAATCGGGCGAGATGATTCAAGTAACCGACTTCTTCGGCAAGGGTGCCGCCGCGAAAATGGAACACGGCGGTTTGAGAGCGTTTGAGTCAGGCAGAAGTCACCTCCGCGAGCCGGACGCGCATGGCTGCTTCCACCATTTCCGGCGTGACCGCTTTCATGCAGCGGTGGTCCGTGGGGCAACGTCGCAGGAAGCAGGGACTGCAGTAGGGCTTTTGTTGGACGATGCTGAAGCGGGGTGTGACCGGTGCGGTTCCATCCGGATCGGTTGGACCAAAGATGGCAACCACCGGCAGGCCGACGGCCGCGGCGACGTGCATCACGCCGGAATCGTTTCCCAGGAAGAGATGACACTGCGAGAGCAGGGCGGGCAATTCGGCGATCGTGGTTTTCCCGGTCAGGTCGATCGGGCGGACGGCGCAGTTCGCTGGCAATTGCGGAAGAAACCGTTGCCTCCGCTGCCGTCCCGAACAAGACCACGTCGGCATCGTGCGAGCGACAGAAACTCGTTCGAGCGCCGTTGCAAATCGATCCGGCGGCCAACATTTGGCGGAGCCGTAGGAGGCTCCAGCGCCGACCGCTATGCGGCAAAGCGTTTGGGCCGGGCACCCGCGTGCAAGAGGGTTTGAATCGCGGTGTGCCGGCTGCGTCCGGAACTGCAAGGCGATGTGGGCATTCGTCCTGAAGGCATCGATCCATCCGACGCGACGCAGCAATTCGAGATAGTAGAACTTTTCGTGTGGCGGAATCTCTCCCGGCTTTGGCAACTGGAATCGCCTTGGTCAAGAAGAAGGCTTCGCCCGTCACGCGCGTAGCCGATCCGCTGCGGTATCGCCTGCGCGCCAGGCCAAGCCAGGCGCGCGTCGAAGGCGTTCTGCAAGCAGCAGCGCCACATCGAATTTTCGCGCACGCAATTCCTCGACAAGCAGTTCCCTGCCCTGCCAGCCGCGATGTTCGCCTTTCGGGTCGTAGGCAATCAGTTCATCACAGATGCCTTGATCTCGATAGATATCGGCCACATAGGGTCGCGCGACAATGGCAATGTGGGCATCGGGAAATCTTTGCGCGGACAGCACGTAAGGCAGGCAAGTGCCATGATTGCGTCACCGACCCAGTTCGTGGCACGGATCAGAAGTTTCATGCCGCGGACTTCCTGGCTTCCAGCTTTTCGCGAATGAGCGCCAGAAGCGATCGCCTCTTTCGAAATCAGCAAATCGATTACGGCGATGTACACCGGGAACTGCAGCGAACTGGACGCCGGCGAGGTTCTGCGCGTCTTTTTCCGTGGTGATCAGGGCCGTGGCCCTCGCGGTGCGCGCCGCCGCTTCCAGCTCAGCGGCATCTCGCGCGTCGTAGCGGTGATGGTCGGCAAATTCGCATTGACCCGCCAGCGTGAAATTCCAATTCTTCAGATCCTGGAAAAAGGCAGGACGGGTTGCCGATGCCGCAAAACGCATAGAAGGGCCCGGCGCCGATTTCGTCCGGACGCAACGTCTGGATTCCCGCGCCGAAACGGCGGAAGCCGAGCAAGCGGGTGGCCGCAGGAAAACACCGGGATAGCTCCTGAAACTTCTCGATCGCGGCGCCAGTGCCGGGCACGGTCTCCGTGCGGGTGAACACAAGCAAATCGGCGCGGACCATGGCGGAAAGCGGTTCGCGCAGACGTCCCGTGGGGAGCATGTCTGTCTGGCGAGAGGTTGTGCTGCGTCGATGAGCAGGATATTCACGTCGCGCGCCAGTCGAAGATGTTGAAAGCCATCATCGAGCAGAAATACATCGACGTTGGCTTCGAGTTTCTTACCTTGCACGTAGCGATCTGCACCCACTCCGAAGAGGGCGCGATCCTGCAGCCGGAATTTCATCAAATCGATTTCATCGCTGGTTCCGGCGGATGCCTTTGTAGCCGCGGCTCAAAATGCCCACGCGCTTTCCTTCCGCCAGAAGGCGTTCCGCCAGCCAGATCACCATGGGCGTTTTTCCCGTGCCACCGACGGTGAGGTTTCCGACGCTGATGACCGGCCGATTCAAGCGTCTTTTGTTTGAGAGTTCCTTGCACGTAGAGCCATGCGCGTCCATCGCTGTGACGGCCCCGTACAGCACCGACAGCGGCCAGAGCAACAACCGAAGCAAGCGGCGGCATCGTCATCGCGACGCGCCACCCAAGACTGCTTCGCCACTTCGACCATCACGCGATCAAGCGCGCCACGGCTGCTTTCGACCAGTTGCTTCGCCGATTCACCCATGCGCTTCATTTTTTCCGGGATCCTTCAGCAAGATGGATCCATTCGACGCCCGCATCTTCCGGGCTTTCCACCTGAATGGCGGCGCCGGCTTCGACGAAACGCGCGGCAATTTCCGCAAAGTTTTCCATGAAAGGCCCGAAAACGGGAACTTTTCCAAACGCTGCGGGCTCCAAAATGTTGTGACCGCCGGCCTCCACCAGCGAACCGCCGACAAAAGCGCCGTCGGCCAAGCGGGTAGAGCGAGGCTAGTTCGCCGATGCTGTCGAGCAAAAGAACCGTGGCGTCATCCGGGATACCGTTGGAGTTGCCTTGCCGGCTTGGGAGCTGATTCCAGGCCCGGCAATGGCAATTCCGAGCGGCGAACAAATTTCCGATGGGATTCCTCGATGAATTCGGCGGCGGCGGACGAAGCGCTCCGGCTTGCGCGGTGCAAGCACTAGCAGCGCGTTTCGAAAGTCTCCCTGAACCACGCCAAAGGCGATCAGCGCGAGCGGCTCTTCTGTGGCTACTACGCTACCTGCGACGATGACGGGCCAACGCTGTCGGCGCTTGCATTCTTCCGTCGAGCCAGGCAGAAAGTGGTGTTGCGTCTGGCAAGATCATGTCGTACTTTCAGATTGCCGCTGACCTTGACGCGGTCGGCGGGCGCTCCGAGCGCATGAAGGCGATCGGCATCCGCGTGCGTTTGCATCAGGAAGGCCGCGGCATTTCGGAAGGCGGAGGCGAGAAACGGGCGCAAGGTAGAAACCGAAGAGGCCGCAGATATTTTTGGTAACCGCGCAAAAGAACGGTCGGAGATGCGCCCGCTGGCGAAGATCACGGGAATGTTGCGATGGCGCGATTCGCGCAGGAAGTTGGGCCAGATTTCGGTTTCGAGCACGATGACAAGCGCAGGCTTCACCGCGTCCAGGAGCCTTGCGAACGCAGAAACGCCCAGTCGAAGGGAAAGTAGATCACCGCGTCGGCGAAGGGCATACGCTCTTTCGCGAGCGCGTGACCGGTGAGCGTGGTGGTGGAGACGATCAGGGGTCTCTTGCGGGTAAGTTTCTTTCAACCGCTTGCCCAACGTTACTCCCGAGAGCGCTTCTCCCGACCGATACGGCGTGAACCCAGATGGCTCCAGGCCGCTCCGGTGGAAAGCTTATCGAGGGCCGGCAGGGAAAATCCCAGGCGCTCGCCGAGGTTCGAAAGATATTTTCCGTGCCGCAGACCCTGAATCAGCCAGTAGGGCGCCGTCAGCAGAACCGCCAGACCCATCAATACGCTATAAAGAAAGTACACTCGATTTGCGACTCCGGTCTGATGTGGCATTCGTGATCGCTCAACGACCCGGAAACAGGGCAACCCTGTTTCTTTCCCTGGAATCGAAGGCCTCAGGATGCAAACAGTCTATTATAGCCTTATGCGAAATCTCCCTGCCTTTCTTCTCTTCGCGGCAGCGGCAAGTTTTCTTCCGGCACAAGACGGTGAGTAAAACTCCAGCTCCCCCGCGCGCATCGAGCGCACGATTCGCATGAGGGAATGACGATCGGGGTTGAACCGTGGACGCAGGCCAGCCGCTACAAGGAGAAGTTTCCGAAGAAATCACCGTTCACCGCAGGAATCGTGGCCATCCACGTGAGCTTCCGAAACGACAAGGAGCAGGGCATCAAGGTGGATTTGCAGACGCATCCGGTTGCTTGTGCAGATCAGCGACGAAAACCGCCAGGAACTTGCTCCGCTGTCCGCCGAGGATGTGGCCGACACCGTCTTGCTGAAGGACGAATGGAAAAGACCCGACTGCGAGACGGCTTCCGTTGCCCATCCCAGTTGGACAGTCAAAGCCGTCGCGGGACGCGAATTGGACGAGTTTGCGGGATGCCTGTCAGAATGCAGGCGTGCCTTCGAGCGTTGTGGCCGCACACAGCACGGTCGAAGGGTTGATCTATTTCGATTTGCGCGGCGAAATGGAGTTGCTGCAGGCGGCGCACTTGTACGTCCCGAACCTGGCCACCATGGGGGACAATCAACCCTTGTCCTATTTCGATATCGACCTCAGCCACAGCTCGTCGAACTGAAATTCGCCTCCGAAACTTACGGCGAAATCCACAGACTGCGGCGAGGCGATTTGCCCCGTCCGGCCCCGTCGGCTACCATGGAGTGTCGAAAAAAATTCATTCCCCCTCGGAACCCAATGCAAAATTTCCTAGACCAACTCAATCCGGAACAGCGCCTCGCTGCCGAAACGCTCGAAGGACCCGTGCTGATCCTTGCCGGCGCAGGCACCGGGAAGACGCGGGCCATCACGTATCGCATGGCCAATCTTATTGCGCAAGGCACTCCCGGGGAGGCCATTCTGGCGGTGACCTTCACGAATAAGGCCGCAGAGGAGATGCGGGACCGCGTCTCCGACCTGCTGCTGCGCGCGGGTGCAGCGCCGGCGCGCCCGTGGATCTCCACGTTTCATTCGCTGTGCGCTCGGCTGCTGCGCCGGGAAGCCGCCCACGCCGGGCTGCCAAATGATTTCGCCATTTACGATGATGACGACCAGATTGCGGCCGTAAAACTGGTGATGGGGAGGCTGAAGATTGATGACGACACCCTCGCGCCACGCAATGTGTTGAGCCGCATCAGCTACGCCAAGAATCAAGGGGAATCCCCAGTGGAAGTGCGGGCGGGCGGGCATGAGCCAAACAGCCGGGAGATCGCCGACATCTACGCCGGGTACGAGGAACTTCTCAAGCAAAGCAAGGCGGTCGATTTCGACGATCTACTGCTGCGTTCCGAGCGTGTGCTTCGCGAATCCCCTGAGGTTCGCGAGCGCTGGCGAAAGCGCTTTTCGTACATTCACGTGGATGAGTATCAGGATACCAATCGCGTTCAGTATGATCTTCTGCGTTTGCTGACCAACGAGAAACGCAATATTTGCGTGGTCGGCGACGAAGATCAGTCGATTTACCGGTGGCGCGGGGCGGATGTTTCCATCTTGCTGAGTTTTGCGCAGGATTTTCCGGCCGCCAAGGTTGTGCGCCTGGAACGTAACTACCGTTCGACGCAGACGATTTTGGATGCGTCGGCGGCTGTCGTTTCCAACAATCCGGACCGGCTGGGGAAGAAGCTCCGCGCGGAAAAGGAAAAGGGCAGCAATCTCCGCTACTTTGAAGCCCGCGATGCGCAGGCGGAAGCGGAATTTATCGCTGGCGAAGTGGCGAGCTTCCTCGGTGAAGATCCGGACCAGACCTGCGCGGTCGAATACCGCACCAATTTCCAATCGCGTTCCTTCGAAGAAGTGTTTCGGCGCCGCGGGATCCGCTACAGGCTGGTGGGCGGATTCAGCTTTTATAATCGGGCGGAAGTGAAGGACGCTCTGGCCTACGTGCGGCTGGCGCTGCATCCCGAGGATGATATTTCGCTGCTGCGCGTGCTGAATGTTCCCGCGCGCGGGATTGGCAAGACCACCGTAGACGCGCTGAGGGAGATTGCCGACCGGGAGAAGCTGCCGCTCTGGGATGCCATCGAGTCTCTAATGACGACCCCGGCCTCCACGCGCGCCGTGGCGCCGCTCCGCGGATTCCGCGAACTAGTGGTTCGGCTCCGTGAGGCCTATAACACGATGGAGCCCGCGGAATTCCTGCGGTTTCTGCTGGAGGAAACCGGCTACATGACGATGCTGAAGGATCGCAACACACCCGATGACGTGGCGCGGCTGGAAAACCTGGAAGAATTGGCGCGCGCGGTTGCGGAGAGCCAGGAGGCCGGAGAATCGTTCACGGACTTTCTGGATGCCGCGGCACTGGTGAGCGACGCCGATTCGTATGAGGACAAGCCCGGGGTTACGCTGATCACGTTGCACAGCACGAAGGGCCTGGAGTTTGATCACGTTTTCCTGAGCGGGCTCGAAGACGGCATTTGCCCGCACAGCCGTTCGATCAGTGAAGAGAAAGGGATCGAGGAGGAGCGCCGGCTGGTGTACGTTGGGATGACTCGCGCGCGCCAGTCGCTGACCTTGACGCGCGCGGTCTATCGCCGCATATTCGGGAACGAGCAGCAGATGCGCGCGTCCCTGCCCAGCCGGTTTCTTGCCGAAATTCCAAGCGAGCTGGTGGATACGGTGAGCGGGTCGATGGCGGAAATCGGCGAGGCGCGCCGCTACGAACCCGACCCGGAGTATTCCTATTCGAGGGATGAGTTTCAGCGCCGCGCTCGAGGGGGAGCGGCGCCATCTTCGCGCGCACCGCAGCGGCGCTCTTCCTCAGCTGCTCAGTCCTTCGGTTCCTCCGCTTTGAATCGCCGCAAAAACGCCGACCCCTTGCTTGGACAAAAAGTTCGACATCCGGAGTTTGGCGTCGGTACAGTCGTGGGTGTCGAAGGGGAGGATGACGACCGGCGGCTGAGCGTCAGCTTCCCAGGACGCGGCACAAAGAAATTCGTTGAGCGCTTCGCCCAGCTCCAGCAACTATGACGCCGCGCGGTTTTGTCTTGAGAGAGCCACTCCGCCCGGTTGCGCGGCGGGAGGAGTCGCGTTAAAGTGAGGCGCTATCATTCCTATTTGCCGTGTCCGGCTCATGCCAGGATCATCGCGCGCACGGACGCGATCGGAGAACATGGGTGGCGTCACAACTCCTCCGCTGTAAAAGCATCGACCAGCTTCTGTCCGACTCCGAAAACGCGGAAATCCGATTAAAAAAGTCACTGGGATGGCTGAGCCTGACCTCACTGGGGATCGGGGCGGTGATTGGCTCAGGCATCTTCACGGTTGTCGGAACCGCCATTGCCGGACAGAAAATGCAAGTCTCTTCGATATTGAACGCGCCTCTTCTGCAATATCTGCTCACCCGCTCCACTTCTTTCGGGCGACCCGGCGCCGGGCCCGCCATTGCGCTGTCGTTTATCCTTGTCGCCATCGTCTGCGGATTCGCTTCGGTTTGCTACGCCGAGCTCGCCGCCATGATTCCCATCGCCGGAAGCGCCTACACGTACACTTACGCAACAATGGGAGAACTGATCGCCTGGATCATCGGCTGGGATCTCATCCTGGAATACGCCGTAAGCAACATGGCGGTAAGCGTTGGCTTTTCCGCGCACATGGTGGCCCTGCTGGACTGGTTCGGTTGGCATCCCGACCCTAAATGGATTTCTCCCGCTTACCTGCCGACGGGTTTGCTGGACCTGCAGGGTAATGCTCTCTACGACCCCGGTTGGCATTTTGGCTTTAACTGGCCGGCGTTCATCATCGTCATGCTGCTCACGGTGGTTCTCGTTCGAGGGATCAAAGAGTCCGCGGAAACCAATAACATCATGGTGCTGCTGAAGATTGTTGCCATCCTGGCGTTCGTGGGATTTTCCGCGCGCTTTATCCATCCGGCGAACTGGCATCCTTACGCGCCGAACGGCTGGCCCGGTATCCTGACCGGCGGCTCGATTGTGTTCTTTACGTATATCGGATTTGATTCCGTTTCCACGGCGGCGGAAGAGTGCAAGAATCCGCAGCGCGATTTGCCGCGCGGCATCATCGCCACGCTGGTCGTGTGCACGATTCTTTACATTGCGGTGGTAGTCGTTCTCACCGGCTTGGTGCCCTGGCAGACGCTGATGGATGACGCGGCGCCGGTGGTTAATACGATGAAGAGGCTGCACTTTGGGGGCGTGCGCCTGATCGTTCTTTGCGGCGCGTTGATGGGCATGATTTCTTCCCTGCTGGTGTTCCAATTGGGCCAGGCCCGGGTGTGGTTTGCGATGTCTCGCGATGGGCTGCTGCCACGCATCTTCGGGCGTGTGCACCCGCGCTTCCGTACGCCAGATTTTTCCACGTGGCTTGCGGGGTTCGTCGTTGGCATTCCCGCCGGCTTGCTGGATATCGGCACACTTGCGGACCTTTCCAATATCGGCACGCTCTTCGCCTTTGCACTGGTTGGAGGCGGCGTGTTGATTCTTCGCTACCGCGAACCCGACCGGCCGCGCAGTTTCCGGGCGCCCGGCGGACCTTTGGCTCCGGTAGTGACGATTCTGACCTGCCTGTTGCTGATGGCCGGCCTGCCGATCATGAACTGGCTGCGCTTCTTCGGGTGGCTTGCGATTGGCCTGGTGATTTATTATTTCTACGGGCGGAGAAAGAGCACGCTTAGGTTGGTCTACCCCGAGCAGGTAAGAGACTGCCAAGGATACGAATTCATGCGGCGGCAACGCTTGGCGAACGCAAGGAGCAGAGGAAAGGCGCTGCTGTTTCTTACGGTGGTCGAATTGTGCGCTCCCGGCTTGCTGCTGGCTTGGGGCAACAACACGCAGCGGTTGATCGTGAATCATGCGGTGGATACCCTTCCCTTTGAGCTGCGCTCCTTTTTTGAAGCCAATCGCAACTACCTGATCCAGCACGTTAACGATCCTCTGAATCAACTGGACAAGCACCCCAACGAGCGCCAGAACCATTTCATCGAGCTGGACAAGTACGGCAAGTTCCCGTTTCGATGCCTTGCCGCGCAATTACAAGGCGGCGCTGTGCGAAATACAGCAAGTCCAAAATCGACGCCACGGGGCTTCTTGCCGTGGCAAATCGGCGTGTACAGCGCCAAGCTGACGGACGATTTGAAAAATGGCCGTTGGGACGAGGCCAAAATCGACGCCGCGTTCCTGGCCAACTACGTGGCCGAAGCGCACGATCCGTTTAATACGACGGAAAATTATGACGGCAGGATGACCGGGCAGAGCGGCGTGAATGAGCGCTTCAACACCGTGCTGATCGACCGCTACGGCTCATTTTTTCCGTTGAATCCGCATGACGCTTTCTTTATCAGCGACCCACGGACTTCGCCTTCGATGTTTGCCTGAATGCGCACAGCCTGGTCGAGTCGCTGCTGCTGGCGGATCGCGACGCGAAACGGGGATTGAGTTCTTACACGGACGAATATTACGATCGCTTCTACAATCTCACGGCCGCGTCGCTGATCCGGCAGTTGTCGGATGCTTCCACGGACGTTGGTTCCTACTGGCTGACGGCCTGGACCAATGCCGGGAAGCCGCAATTGCCGCATTAATCTGGTTGCCGTGAGCCACCGCGAACTTCCACCACAAATCGCCGCAATGCCGAAAGCGGAGTTGCATCTTCACCTGGAAGGCTCCATTCGTCCGGAAATTGTCGTCTGCTCTGGCCGCTCGCCACGGGGTCACGTTTGACGGAAGAGGAAGTCCGCCAGCGGTATGGGTATAAGGATTTCACCGCCTTCATTGAAGCCTTCAAATGGGTCACGTCGTTTTTGCGCACACCTGCAGACTTCGCGCTCATCGCGGCGGATCTGGCCGAGCAGCTTTTGGCAGCAAAACGTGATCTATGCCGAGGTCACTCTCTCCGTGGGGGTGATGCTCCTCCGCAAACAGAATCCGCAAGCCAATTTCGAAGCCATCCTCGCCGCCGCAGAGCCGTTCGAGAAAAAAGGCCTGCGCCTGAACTGGATTTTCGACGCGGTCCGGCAATTTGGCCCCGATCTGGCTTGCAGGTCGTGGAATGGGCCAAGCGGTGCAATTCTCCCCGCATTGTCGCCTTTGGCATTGGCGGAGACGAACTAAGCATTGCGACCAGGGAGTTCCAGAAGGTTTACCAGCAGGCATCATTGTGCGGCCTGCATCGATTGATACACGCCGGGGAAATTGGCGGGCCGGAGAACATCCGCGAAGCCGTCGAATTGCTTGCAGTGGAACGCGTAGGTCATGGCATCGCCGCGATTCACGACCCCACGTTGATGGACTTGCTCGCCGCGCGCCGGATTCCCCTGGAGGTTTGTCCGGCGAGCAATCTCCGTACGGGCGCATTGGCGCGGCAATTCCGAGTGGCCGATACGCCGTCGATTCGCCAACATCCGCTCCCACAACTTGTTGCGGCACGGAATTCCCGTGGTGCTTTCGACCGATGATCCGGCTATGTTTCAAACGTCGCTTAGCGAGGAATATCAGCACGCGCAAGAAATGGGGCTAAGCGCAGCGGAATTGCAGCAACTGGCCGCGAATAGTTTCGCCTTTGCCTTTTCCGGTCCCATAAGCAATCGATGAGGGAATGCTACCCCGGTGGGGTCGAGCATTGCTCGACCCAGCTTGGCAAGGGCGATATGTGCCCCTACTAGGAACAGTCGCCTGAAGCCGCACCCGGCGAGAAGCCGCATGGGCGCAATGCTATACTTAGCTCATGAAAGCTCATGTCTGGGTGATGCCGAAACGCACGGTGCTCGATCCGCAAGGACAGACCATCCAACATGCCCTCTGCGGGCCTGGGTTACTCGCAGGTGGCTGATGTTCGCCAGGGCAAATTCTTCGTCCTGAACCTCGATGGCTGGAGCCGCGAGGAAGCGCAAAATCAACTGGAACATATCTCCAAAGAAGTCCTCGCCAATCCGGTGATTGAGGAATATCGCTTCGAAATTGTCGATTAGGGGCTATTGATGGCTGCACTTCTCTTCTCCTTCCGAGAGTCTCGTGTCGACGTGCGCGTTACACTGTGTTTCTGGCGCTTGTAGGGATGCTTTTATCTCGCGGCTTGCTCGAGATGCACTGAAGGTCGACGATCCGCAGCTCAAGCCGATTCAAGACATGTTGGAAGCGAATCTACCGACCGGCACGACCAAGGCGCGGTGAACCGATTCCTGTCGATGCGAGCTTACGCAACGGAGGCTCCCAGCAAAGCCGGGTACGATCGTCGCGATCATCCGCCATATCGACACTGAAAAATTGCAGCCGGTCACGGCGCGCGTTACCTTTTATTTCGACGCCAACGGAAAGCTCAATACGATGGAGATCGTACGCACGATGAATGCTCCCATTCCAAGTAACTTTTTCGCTTTTTCTGTCCCTTTTTCTGACTACGCTTTGCTCCCTCATGCTAACCTGAAGTCCTATCAGACAGGAGATCGTTCGCATGTGCGGCATCGTTGGCTATATCGGCCCGAAGAAAGTCGTCCCGTCATCATTGAGGGGCTGCGCAAGCTGGAATATCGCGGCTACGACTCCGCGGGAATCGCGGTGGTCGATGCCGCGGGAAAGCTTCACATTGCGGCGTGCATCCCGGAAAGCTGCGCAATCTCGAGGAAGTCATACAGAATTCGCCGATTGACGGAACCTATGGGATTGGCCACACCCGCTGGGCGACGCACGGCCGGCCCACCGAGGAAAATGCGCATCCGCACCGGGATTGCACCGGGCAGTACGTGGTGGTGCACAACGGCATCATCGAAAACTATTTGGAGCTGAAAGAAAAGCTGCAGCGGGAGGGCCACAAGTTCGTTACGGAGACCGACACGGAGATCGTTGCGCACCTGGTGGAAAAGTACGGGAAGGATTTTCCGTTTGAAGAGGCCGTGCGCAAAACCCTCAAGGACCTGCGGGGCATTTATTCGCTGGTCTTTCTCTCCGCCAAGGATCCGCAGAAGCTGATCGCCGCCCGCATCGGGCCGCCTTCCGTGATAGGGCTCGGCGACGGCGAATATTTTGTGGCCAGCGACATTCCCGCGCTTCTGCAGCACACGCGCAAGATTTTCTTTCTCGCGGATGGCGATGTGGCCGTGCTCACGCGCGAGGGCGTTCGCGTCACGGACCTCGATGGCAGGCCGGTCGAGCGCCCCGCCCACCAGGTTACCTGGGACCCCATCATGGCGGAAAAGGGCGGCTACAAGCATTTCATGCAGAAGGAGATCTTCGAGCAGCCACGGGCCATGCGCGATACCATGCTCGGCCGCATTTCGCAGGACACCGGCAAGGTCTTCCTCAATGAGATGGAGATTTCAGAGCCGCAATTCCGCGGGTTCGAAAACGTGCGCATTGTCGCCTGCGGCACGAGCTGGCATGCCGCGCTGGCCGGAAAATTCATGATCGAGCGCCTGGCGCGCATCCCTGTCGAGGTCGATTACGGCAGCGAATTTCGTTATCGCGATCCCATTCTGAATTCGAAGACGTTGACGGTGTGCATCAGTCAGTCTGGCGAGACGGCGGACACCCTCGCGGCCCAGCGCGAGGCCAAGCAGAAGGGGTCAACCACGGTGGCGATCTGTAACGTCATGGGCTCCATGATCACGCGCGAGGCGGCGGGAACGATTCTCACGCACGCAGGACCCGAGATCGGCGTAGCCTCCACAAAGGCGTTTACAGCCCAGATTGCCGCCATGCTGCTGCTAGCCTCCTACCTCGGTCAGATTCGCGAGAAGCTTTCGCCTGACGCGGCTCGCAAGCTGATGCTCGAGTTCATTCAAATCCCCCATAAGATTGAGACCATCCTTCAGGCGGACGCCGCCGGCTTCTACGAAACCCTGGCCCGCAAGTTTTTCCGCCAATCGGACTTTCTCTATCTCGGCCGGGGCATTCATTACCCGATCGCGCTTGAGGGCGCGCTGAAGCTCAAGGAAATTTCGTACATTCATGCCGAGGGCTACCCTTCGGGCGAAATGAAGCATGGGCCCAATGCCCTGATCGATGAGAATTTGCCGGTTGTGGTTTTGGCGACGCGCGACGAATCCGACCCTGCCTCGATGACCCTTTACGAGAAGAGCGTGTCCAATATCAAGGAAGTGAAAGCGCGCGACGGGATCGTGATTTCCGTGGTCACGCAAGGCGATAAACTGGCGCGCGAGGCCTCCGACCACCTGATTGAATTGCCGCCAACATCGGATTTGCTTTCCGTGCTGTTGGAAATCGTTCCGCTGCAGTTGCTGGCCTATCACATCGCCGTGCGCCGCGGTTGCGACGTGGATCAACCGCGCAACCTCGCCAAGTCCGTCACGGTTGAATAGCTTCTAAACTATCCGCAATTCCCCGGGCAGGTGGAACGCACCTTTGCGCTCGTTTCCCAATCGCCATAGAATCGGACTGCCGGGATATCTGAATGTTTCGACGGCCAGGCAAGCGTTCAGGGGAGGTTCGAATGAAGGCGCTCCACAGGCGGTGTAGTCTCGCGATGCTTGTTTGGCTGCTGGCAATGGGATTGCCTCTACTTGCTCAAACTTCTCCCCAGCGAACCGTAGCGATTACCATTGACGACCTGCCCGCTGGAGCCGCGAATTCGATGTCTGCCTCGGAAATCCTGGAGATGACGACGAAGCTTCTTGGGACTTTGCGAGACCAGAAAGTTCCCGCCGTGGGTTTCGTGAATGAGCAAAAGTTGTTCAAACTCGGTGAAGTAGATGACCGCATCAAAGCTCTCAATTTGTGGCTGGATGGGGGTTTCGAGCTCGGGAACCACACGTTTGCCCACACCTCGCTCAACCGCGTCACGCTTCAGGCCTGGGAAGAGGAAGTGATCCGCGGCGAAACCGTCACCCGGATGCTCCTGGCGCAACACAAAATGAAGATGCGGTACTTCCGGCACCCTTATCTGGACGCCGGCCGCGACCTGCAGACTCGCCGTGAGGCTGAGGCGTTTCTTTCCTCACGCGGCTACCAGGTGGCTCCCATTACTATGGATGCCTGGGACTGGATGTATGCCGGTGTGTACGATGATGCGCGCAAGAGAGCGGACACCGCCCTGCAACAGCAACTGGTGAGTTCGTATCTTTCCTACACCACCTCTGTTTTCGACTACTACGAACAACTGTCCAAGGAGTTGCTGGGATATGAACCAAAGCAGATTCTGTTGCTGCACGGAAACTGGCTCGAGGCGGACCACATCGGCGAGCTCCTCGAGCTCCTGCGAAAGCGCGGGTATCAGTTCGTGACGCTGGAAGACGCGTTGGGCGATAGCGCCTATAGCGTTCCTGACGAATACGTCGGCGAGGGAACGGGGTGGCTGGACCATTGGGCCATCACGCGTGGCCGCCCATCCCAAGGCCAGCCGGTCTTTCCGCAGTGGGTGATCGACAAGTCCAGGGAGTTGCACCGCGCGGCCGCCGCGGCGGCTCCCCATTGAGGCCTGATCTCGCGGGGTGAAAAGCGCGCAATGCCATGCGATTCCGCTACAATAGGCTTATGCGGCACTGCGTCGGGTCGTTTCTGCTCGCTCTACTATTGTTGACCGCTCATCCGCAAAGCGCCCAGGCGCAGACCGCAACCCTGAAGGAAATTCATGCCGAAGGCATGAAAACATTGACGGAGGCGCAAGTCGCCAGCCTCTCCGGGCTAGTGATTGGATCCAAGGTGGGCCGCCAGGAGCTGCAGGCTGCCGCCGACCTCCTACTGCGCAGCGGCTTGTTCGCGAAAGTCAACTACAAGTTTGACACGCGCAACGACGCCGTTCTCCTTACCTTCCACGCTGAGGAAACTCCGCGGCTGCTCGTCTCCTACGACAATTTTCCCTGGTTCGGCGACGGCGAGCTCAGCGACGCGATTCGCCAAAACCTTCCCTTCTTCGATGGAACGCTGCCTGAAGGCGGCACAGTGGTCGATCTTGCGGGCAATTCCCTGGCGGCATTTCTGGCTGCCCATGGTCTTAAGGCAGAAATCCAGCACTTTGTCTTGGCCAATCCCTTGATTGATGCGTCGGAGCAGGAGTTCCAGGTGGTAGGGGTCACGGAGACCATCGCCAGCCTCGAGTTCAGCGATCCCACATTAAAGGACAATTTGGCCGTGCAGCAGCATCTGCCCGAAGTTCAAGGCAAACCCTATTCGCGGCTGGCGATTGATGTTTTCCTCGCGGAAGCGATTCGTCCGATTTACCTGGAGCAGGGGTTCATTCGCGCAAAGATTGGCCCTGCGGAGGTGCGGCTCTCCGGCAATCCCAATCAGAAATTCCCGGAAGCAATCCCGGTGTATGTCACATGCGTGCCCGGCGCCCTTCACCATTGGAAGGATGCGGAATGGCACGGCAATAGCGCTCTGTCAACCGAGACACTCAAGCGGGAACTTCGGACTGAAACCGGGTGATGTCGCGAACGGAATGACCATCGAAGGCGGCTGGGATCGCGTGCGCGAGGCATATGGCCATCAGGGTTATTTGGAGGTCAAAGTTGAGCCCGTGGCAACTTACGACGATCAGGCTCACACCGTCTCCTATTCTGTCGGTATCACGGAAGGCCGGCAGTATCGCTACCACGATATGAGCATCACAGGCATGTCGCTCGCGGGAGAACGGATGATCCGCGATGCCTGGCCCTTGAAGACCGGCGACATCATGGATAAGTCCGGCTTTGAGCAGTTTCTTCAGCGCCTGCAAACCCACCGCGAGACCATCTTCAAAGACCTGCCCGTTCACTATGACACGGTCGGCCATTGGCTCCAGACGGACCCGGAGAAGGGCACGGTCGACGCCCTGATCGACTTCAAATGAAGCTGGCTACAGCCCGTCATTCCGCACCGCCAGGAAAGCTAGCTGAGCTATACTCGATGAAGATATGAAAGCCCTGGTGCAGATTCATACCGGCGAGGCTTCCGCGCGAAGTTGCGGCGGACAAGGAGCAGACGCTCTATTCCAAACTCGAGGGGCTGTCTTCCCTCATCGTGGCGCTTTCGGGCGGAATTGACTCTGTTTATCTGGCTTGGGCTGCGCACAAGACGCTCGGTGACAGAGCCCTCTCGGTGACGGCCATTTCCGCAAGCTATTCCACGTTCGACCGGGAGCAGGTGGAGAGCTTCCTTCTCGTGACAAGCGCGCGGCACGAATTTATTGAGACACGTGAGTTGGAAAATCCCGCGTACCGCGTAAACGATTCGAACCGCTGCTACTACTGCAAAGATGAGCTATTTTCCGTGCTGGACTCACTCGCGGCCGAACGACGAATCGCCGCGGTCGCTTACGGCGTAAACGCGGACGACACCTTCGACTTCAGGCCGGGCCAGCGGGCTGCCGCCGAGCATCGGGTACTTACTCCGCTTCTGGATGTGCAGTTGCGCAAGCCGGAAATTCGCTTCCTGGCACAGCGCGCCGGTTTGCCGATGTGGGATCGTCCGGCCTCGGCTTGCCTGGCGTCGCGGCTGCCCTATGGCACCGAGGTGACCGAGGAGCGGCTGTCTTTGATTGAGCGAGGGGAAGCGGCTCTGAGGAAGCTGGGTTTCCGCCAGTTCCGGGTCCGGCTCCACGACACGTTGGGGCGGGTCGAAATAGCCCCGGACGAGCTTCCGCGAGCCTTGACTCCGCAGATGGCCTCAGCCATTTCCGCCGCCTTGAAGGCTGCCGGATTCACCTATGTGACGCTGGACCTCGAGGGCTACCGGCAAGGCTCCCTGAATGAGACGCTGGTAAAATCTGCGGGAACATAGTCTTCCCGGATTGCGTATCTCACAGCAGGAGGGCAAAGTAGCCCAAATGAGTTCCCTAACCATGACAACCCGACGGCCGTGGATTCCAGGCGTTCTCCTTGTTTGCGGGGCCCTTGCGTTGGCGCCCGCCCGTGCGACGGCAGCGGATAACACCTTTGACCGCACCCTGAGTGTCTCCGGGCCGGTGCGGCTGGAATTGAGCAATGGCTCCGGAAGTGTGGAAATCCGGGGCAGTGCTGACGGCAAGGTCCACATCTTCGGCAAAGTTTCGGCGGGATGGTCCATGTTCGGCAGTTCGGAAAAGAATATTCAAGAGGTGGTCGCAAATCCTCCGATTGAGCAGAAAGACAGCGTGGTCCGCATCGGGAAAAACAGCTCCTGGATCAAGAACGTATCGATCGATTACAAAATCGAAGTTCCTCACGACACGGAAATCGACGCCGGCGTGGCTTCCGGCGGGATCACCGTCGATAGCGTGCTGGGGCCGGTTAAAGCCTCTTCGGCTTCCGGTTATGTCCACGTCTATCGCGTGGAGCGCGACACCCAGCTCTCCGCCGCCAGCGGTTCTATTGAGGCCTCGGGCATTGGCGGAATTCTAAAGGTGGCCAGCGCGTCTGGGGATGTGGTGCTGGCGGACGTCAAGGGCGATTTGAAGGTAACCGCGGCGTCCGGTTCCATCCGAGTGAGCCAGCCGGGTGACCGCGTGGATGCCTCAACGGCCAGTGGCTCCATTCAAGTAACTGGAGCCAGAAACGACGTGAAGGTTCATGCCATTTCCGGCAGCATCACTGTCGCGGGCGACCCAAGCTCCAATCGCCTCTGGGAGATAAAAAGCGTTTCGGGTTCTGTGGATATTCGCGTGCCACCCAGCGCCAGTTTTCTGTTCACGGCCGAAGCCACCTCCGGCAATATCCGAACCAGCATTCCGGTGATCCTGGAAGAGCAGGGCAAGCATTCCCTGCGCGCCCACATTGGCTCCTCTTCCGGCCGGATTGAAGTGCACACCATTTCCGGGGGAATTGACGTTCGAGGGACGTAGCAATCTCTGCCGGCCGGCAACGCTTCTGCACGAATGCCTGCAAAACCCAAGGCAGCCCGGTACAATACGAATGTGTTGATTCGCCGCCCAGCCATTGCCGAATTTTTCCTCTCGGTTTGCCTTGGTCCACTGCTGCCTGTCATTGCTTTCGGCCAGGAATCTCCTAAGCCACGCTCTGAGCCCACAGTGGCAACTCCCACCCCGCCCGAAGGAAGCCCCAGAAAGCAGTTCCCACGGAACAGCAGGACCTTCAGAAGGCTATCGATGACGCCGCCAATGATCGCGCTGCGCTGGTGAAAAATCTCGAGGCCTTTCTCAAGAAGTATCCCGAGTCGTCGCAGCGGCCCCAGATCTACCGGGCGCTGGTGGAATCGAGCGTGCAGCTTCGGGAGTTTCCGCGGGCCGTGGATTATTCGGAACGGCTGGTCTCGCTGAATCCGCAGGACATTTCCAATACCGTGTTGACGATTCAGCTCCTGGATCGTTACGGGGACGCGCCTGGATTTCGCCGTGCCGTCTTCTATTCCAGCCGCGTTCTGGAGTATGTCGATCACATCCCCCAGGCCGACAAATCTCCACGCCTCTCTCCCGAAGAGTGGGAAACTTCGAAAAAGCGGGACAAGTCTTCGCTGCTGCTGGTTCGTGGGGGCTTGTACCGGAAACTGAACGACTTTGCGAATGCGCAAAAGGATTTTGAGGCGAGCTACGCGCTGATCCCGAACGCTACCGCCGCGCAGCGCCTCGGCGAGCTTGCGGAGTTGAACAAGGACTTGAACACCGCGATTCAGCAATACGCGCGCGCCTTTGCTTTAACCGATGGCACGAACGGGGCTTCGTCGCGTGCTGAACTTCGCAAGAAGATTGGCAACGTCTGGAGGCTTGCTCACGGTTCCGAGGACGGGCTTGGGGACTACCTGCTTCATGCTTTCGACGCCGCCACGGTGGCGGCCGCTCCCGCGAAACCTGCACGAAACCCCAATGGAAAAGAGCCCTACGATTTTGTCCTGCGCAAGGTGGCCGACGGTTCTCCGGTTCGCCTCGCCGATTCCAAGGGGAAGATTGTCGTGCTCACGTTCTGGGCTACCTGGTGCGGACCCTGCCGCGAACTGGAGCCTCATTTCGACCGAATCGCGTCGCGTTATGTGACCAGAACGGATATGGTTTTTTATGCCTTGAACTGTGACGACGATGAATCGCTGGTGCTGCCGTTCTTTCAAGAAGAAAAGCCGAAAACCGCCGCACTGTTTGCGGATGGCCTGGATCGCCTCTTGAGCGTAAATTCCTTTCCGACGACGGTGATCCTTGACCGCACGGGCAAGATGGCGTTCCGCGAGGATGGTTTCGATCCGGAGGGATTTGAGAAGTCCTTGAGCGACGCGATCGAGCGCACCGCCGCGTCCGCGGCCGACTCATCCTCCTCTGACGCGGTTAAGCCTTAATTCCCTGCCTGTCGAACCTGGGGCAATTTTTCAGCCACTTCCGTTGCGGCACGGATGGTATTGAGGTGAATTTCCACCGTGTCTCCAAGGCGGCGCGCGTAGCCGCCGGCTAAAGTAGTCACCACCGGAATTTTCCTCTTGCGCGCCTCTTCAAACACGCCGGAGTCACGCGCCTTCAGACCGCCGATGGAGATGTCCAGCCCGCCGAGTTGATCTTCGCGGTACGGGTCCGCCCCGCCCACGTAAAAGAGCATGTCGGGCTGGAATTTCTCCAGCCCGTGACGGACCGCCGGCAGTAAGGCCCCCAGGTATTCTTCATCACTGACGCCATCCTCCATGTTGAGGTCAAGCGTCGACGCCGGTTTGTGCGCCGGGTAGTTATTCACCTGGTGGATCGATAGGGTGAAGACCGAGTCGTCCTTCGCGAAAATGGCGGCGGTTCCGTTGCCGTGATGCACATCCGTATCGACCACCATCGCTTTGCGGATCGCCCCATCGCGTCTGCATTCGCCGGATGGCCACGGCGACGTCATGAATGGCGCAGAATCCTTCTCCATGCCCGGGATAGGCGTGATGGAAACCTCCGCCGAGATTACAGCCGAAGCCGTCGCGTAGCGCGGCCTGGGCAGCAGCAATCGTGCCGCCTGCGGCCAGCCAGAACGCGTCCACCAGTTCCTGCGAATAGGGGACTTCCAGCTTCATATGTCGCTGCGGGTCAGATGTTCCGGTCTTCAGTTTGTGGACCCATTCCGTCGTGTGCACGCGCAGGATGTCGGCGTCGCTGGCCGGTTGCGGGCGCAGGAAATCTTCGTTCGACGGCGATCCTGTCGGCCACGAGCTTTTCGGCAATCAGCCTGAATTTTTGCGAGGGAAAGACGTGCGCGCCCAGGTGCAGGTCGTAGCCCTCGTGATAGACTAGTTTAAAAGGCAGCATAGCAGCCCTAAACCTTGAACAGGGTCGAGCCATGCCGTCCCCCTGCGCAGAACAACCTGGTCAGATTCGAGTCGAACGTGAACAGCATGTGATCCGGAGGAGCGTCTCGCTTGCCCGCCGCAGGCAGGCGACCAAGGATCTCAACTGATCGGCAGGCAGCCAAAGAACATTACGCGCGCACTTGCGCGCCTAATTTTCGCGTTCCAGGATAAAATCCGGCAAGGTCAGCAATGCTCTGCCGTACTCCGCGTCGCCACCGCCATTGATGCATTCCTTCGCGCGACGCACGTAATCAAAGGCCAGGTTCCGGGTGCGGTCGAGTGCCCCTGAATCGCGGACCAGCGCCACCAGCGTCTCCGGCTGAACGGAATGAAATTCCTTCTCTTCCAGCACCCGCGCGACCAGTTCTCGCGCTTCCCTGTGGCCGTTTTCCATGGCGTAGATCAGAGGAAGCGTGACCTTGCCTTCCTTCAGATCGCTTAGGACCGGCTTGCCAAGTTGCTCGCTCGACGCCGTGAAGTCCAACAGGTCATCCACGAGCTGAAACGCCAAGCCCGGCGTAGCGTGCCGTATTCGGCCAGCGCTTCCTCGTGCTTCTCATCGAACCCGCCAAGAACCGCGCCCAGCCTCGCGCAGCCGCTGAACAGGCACGCGGTCTTGTGCGTTGCCAGTTTCAGCGCGTCATCTTCGGTGACGTCCATGCGGCCAATTTTGGCCAACTGGATCAATTCGCCCTCGACCATTTTCTGGGTTAGATCGATCAGGATGTCCAGTACGTGAAAATTCCGCTCTTCGAGCGCGATCTGAAAAGACTGCATGTACAGCCAGTCGCCGGCCAGTACGCTGCGATGATTTCCCCAGCGGGTGTTCGCCGATGGACGGCCGCGCCGCGTGTCGGCGCTGTCGATCACGTCGTCGTGGATCAAAGTGGCGCTGTGGAGCAACTCCACCACCGCGGCCAGTTTAATCGCGCTGCGCCGACTCACCGGCGACCCGGCGGCATAGCCGTGGCACAGCAGCAGGAGATGCAGGCCGCAGCCGCTTCCCTCCCCCACCCAGCAAATAGCTTGTGATCTCCGAAACTGGTTGGTAGGCCGAGGCGCTCTGCCGCGATAACTCCTGCTCGACCTGGACGAGGTCTTCGCGCACAAGCTCAAAGATTTCTTTGACCGTGAGTAAGGCTATGACCGTTCTCCTGAACCCGCACCCTGGCTTAGCGGGGCGCCACAGCCGGGGACGCGCTCGGCTGGGCGAGATGGAAAAACCGCCGGAAATTCGCTGCCGTCGCTTGCGGCGGTTTCTTCGGTCCCTAAGTTTCTCACATTCGCAAGGGCCTTGGCCACCTCCGCCACATAGGCGGGCTCATTGCGCTTGCCCGCGGACGGGCTGGGGCGCAAGGTACGGAGAGTCCGTCTCGATCAGAATGTTTTCCAGCGGCAAATCTTTCGCAACGTCGCGAATGTTCTGCGCTTTTGGATAGGTCAAATTACCCTGTAAACGAAATCATAAAGCCCATGTCCGAGTCCGCGGCGGGCGTCTTCGATGGTGCTGGTAAAGCAGTGCAGGATGCCGCCCAGGCCCGTCGGCTTCCAAGATTCTTCCAGAATAGTCGAGGCAGTCGGACCAGGCGTCCCGGCAATGGATGATGATCGGCAGCTTCGCGGCGTGCGCCAGTTCCATTTGGTCGCGGAAGACGCGTTGCTGCAACGTCGCGGGGAGAGTGATCGTAGAAATAGTCCAGGCCGATTTCGCCCCAGGCGATCACCTTGGGATGCTGTCGCCGAGCCGCGCCAGGGTGTCCAGATGCGCCGGAGTGACTTCTTTGGCTTCGTGGGGATGAATACCGACGGTGGTGTAGATCCAGTCGTGGGCTTCCGCATAGGGGATCGCCGCGTCGAGCTTCTCCGGACCCGGTCCCGTGCCAATCGCAAGAATGCGTGTTAACGCCTGCACTGCGGCGCGTTCGAGCATGGCGTCGCGGTCTTCCGCGAATTGCGGAAAATCAATGTGCGCGTGCGAATCGATGAGATCCATGGGCATGGTCAAAAGATTGGATGTAGGGTAACGGCGACGGATATCAGAAATCAGCGATCAGATATCAGGAAATGGATGGTGCCCGAGAGGCGAACGCGCCCGTCATTCCGGGTTCCTGATATCTGATGTCCGTCTGCAACACCGCGATGTATAACCCGCCACCTACTTCAGCCGCGCGCCGACCTCGACATCCTCGTGGAAGCCCGCGAGCACGGGCGCTGCCTTCCGGTCCGACTGACGCGGCGACAATCATGCCGTTGGACTCGACACCGCGGAGCTTACGCGGCGCGAGATTGACCACCACGACCACTTTTCGGCCAATCAGCGATTCTGGTTCGTAGTATTGCGCAATGCCCGCGCAGATCTGACGGATCTCCGAGCCAATATCTACGGTGAGCTTGAGCAGCTTGTCCGCACCAACAATTCGTTCCGCCGTCTTTACCTGGCCCACGCGCATCTCGACTTTCGTGAAATCCTCGATGCCGATTTTCTCAGCCGGTGCGGCGCTGGGGCCGCTGCCGCTCCGGCGCCGGTGCACTCGCCGCCGGCGTTGCCGGTGCGGGTGCTGGTGTTGGATTCAGTTCTTCGTTTGCCATTGCTTCGATCCTCTCTATCGCTTCAGATTTCTCAACGCGTGGGAATAGCGCCTGGAACTTGCCTAAACTCAAACCTGGAGCTAATTGTCCCCAGCGCAGTCCATCCAATTCCGTCGCACCGATCGACGGTCGACTTGGCCAAGCAACCGCCACACTTTCGTGGTGCTCTCCGGCAGTACCGGGTGCGCCAGAGCAGTCACAATCCGCAGCAGTTCCGCTGTGGTCCACAGGATGGTCGCCTTGCGGGATTCTTCATCGGGCGAATTCCCCAGCGCCCAGGGCTGCTCGGTGGTGAGATATTTGTCCGCCGCTGCAATCACGCTCCAAATTGCCTCGAGAGCGCGAGCAAATTCGAACTTGTCGTAGCGCTCCAGCACTTCTCCGATGGCGTTTTGCGCTTCTTTGGCCAAGACATTGTCTTGCGGCAAAAGTGCTCCCGGTTTCGGCACCTTTCCCGGCGAAGTTCTTTTCGAGCATCGCGGCCGTCCGACTGGCCAGGTTGCCCAAACCGTTCGCCAGATCACTGTTGTAGCGCGTCACCAGGGCGTCGTAGCTGAAATTACCGTCCTGCCCAAAGACCACTTCGCGCAGGAGGAAATAGCGCAAGCGCGTCCATGCCCAGCATGTTCACGATCGGGCGCGGCAGTACCACGTTCCCCTTGGACTTGCTCATCTTCGCCGCGTCCATCAGGAACCATCCGTGCGCCCACACCTGCTTCGGCAACGGCAGCATCGCGGCCATGAGGAACGCCGGCCAGTACACCGTGTGGAAGCGGATGATGTCTTTTCCTACCAGATGCAGGTCCGCGGGCCACATCCCCCTCTTCTCGTAGTCCGGGCCACCCACCGCGCTTAAGTAGGCGGTCAGCGCGTCGAACCACACATAAAATACGTGCGGCTCTTCGCCCGGGACAGGGATCCCCCAACGAATGGTGGTGCGCGTGATGCTCAAATCTTTCAGTCCGCCTTCGACAAAGCTGACAATTTCATTCTTGCGCGTTTCCGGCTGAATAAAATCCGGGTATTTCTTGTAGAAATCGAGCAAGCGGTTTCTGAAACGCGGACAGTTTGAAAAAATAATTCTCTTCGGTCACCGTTTCCGTGGGACGCCCGCAGTCCGGGCAGGGATCGCCCGGCTTGGCATCGTTCACAAAGGCGTTGTCGTAGATGCAGTATTGCCCGGTGTAGTGGCCTTTGTAGACGTAGCCATTCTCTTTGCACAGCTTGAAGAGCCACTGCACAGTGCGGACGTGCGACAGGTCCGTGGTGCGAACAAATTCGTCGGCGGTCAGGCCCAGTTCGTCCCATAGGGCACGCCAGGCTTCCGCCATGCGCGCCACAAATTCAGACTCCGGAATCTCCGGCCTTTTTCGCGGCACGTTCGACGTTCACGCCGTGTTCGTCCGTGCCGGTGGTCATCACCACGTCGTAGCCGCGCATTTTCTTGTAGCGGCGCACCACGTCGGCCACAACGGTCGTGTAGGTGTGACCGATGTGCGGCAGGCCGTTGGTGTAGTAGATCGGCGTGGTGATATAGAATTTTTCTTTTCTCTCAGCCATTCCGTAGTCTCGTATCCTTTGCGGCCCGGCAGCTGCGCCGCTTGCGCTGCGCATTGTTTCACTTTCTGTATTGCTCTTCGAACCGCAGCATGGCCTGCTCCATCACCTCTTGCAGAGGCACCTTTTTCTCCTCAGCCAGTTTACGGCAATCGTCAAATTCGGGCGAAGCATGCTGAATGCGGCCCGCGATGCGCGAAATTTTCACGCGTACCTCGCCGAAATCGCGTGGAGCACCTTCACGAACTCGCGAGGCAAGCGCACGGCGTTCCACAAGATGGCTTCTCACGCCGAGGGTGGTGGTCTCCGCAAAGAGCATTTCCTGGAATTTGCCTTCGTCTTCGGGCTTGCAGAGGACTGGTCACCAGAGGTCCCTGGGCGGCTCTTCTTCATTTGCACCGGGGTGGCGAATACGTCCAGAGCACCGGCGGCGAGCGCCCTGTCCAGTAGGTAGCCGAAAATCTGCGGATTCATGTCGTCCAGGTTCGCCTCCAAGACGCGAATCGTGCCGCCATGGCTGTCGATGGCTTGGGCGGAAACCTCGCCGACCATGATTCGTAGCACGTTTGGCTGGCTCTCTAGGTCCGCTGTGCCGGCCCCATAGCCGATGGCGCTTACTTTCATCGCCGGCTGCGGACCAAAGACGTCGCAAAGGGTTGCCACGATCGCTGCGCCGGTTGGGGTCACGAGTTCTTTTTGCACGCCGCTTGAATAGGTCGGCTTGCCCAGCAGCAGGCGTGCGGTCGCGGGTGCGGGAACTGGCAAAATCCCATGGGCCATTTTTGCCGTTCCGCCGCCCACGTTCAGCGCGGAACAGGCAAATTTCTCAACACCCAATTCTTCAAATCCGATGCATGCTCCCACAATATCCACGATCGCATCCACGCGCGCCGACTTCGTGAAAGTGGATTTTTTCGATTGGAACATCGTGCACGGCGGCTTCCGCTTCTCCCAGCTTCGTGAAAATGGCGCTCGCCCGTTCCTTCACTTGGTGCATCCAGCTTCGATTTCTCCAGAATCTCCAGAATCGTCGTCAGCGAGCGGTGCGTCTGCGTGTCTGCCGTTTTCACGCGTACATGGGTGGCAGCCATGCCGTTTTTCCAGACTTTTTCGGCGGAAATCTCCCAGCCCGGCACCTGCAAGCCCTGCAGCTTGCCTCGCAGGATTTCCAGCGAGCAGCCGGCATCGACTAACGCGCCGAGCGTCATGTCTCCGCTGATGCCGCTAAAACAATCAAAATAGACTGCTTTCATCGGTTTCTCTCGTTGAAGTGCTAATCGATACTATCGGCCCCTCTCAGTTTCCGTCAAACATGGCGCCTAAATTGATTGAACGGCCACCGCCGAGCACCGCTGTCGAATCGATGCTGTTATACTGGAAAATTCCAAGCTCGTACACCAAACAGGCTGAGGCACCGTGTATCTTACGATTACGAATCGACTTCGCGACGCGCTCGCTTCCCACATCCAGAAAACTTATGGCGTCGAAATCTCCGTTGTCCTGGAGAAGCCTCCCAAACTTGAGATGGGAGAAGCGGCGTCCCCTGTCTGCTTTGAACTCGCGAAACGATTGAAAAAAGCACCGCGGCTGATTGCGCAGGAGATTGCCGGGTCGCTGCCCAAGATGGAAGGAATTGCCAATGTCGAAGTGGCCGGCGGGGGCTACCTGAACGCCTTTTTCGATCGCGTCGCGCTCTGGAACGCCCTGCAGACCGAGACCAGTGGCGAGTGGCAAGCGGCAAGCGGCGGGCACAAGAAAGTGATCGTCGAACACACCAGCATCAATCCAAATAAGGCCGCGCACATCGGCCACCTGCGCAATGCGGTCCTGGGCGACACCATGGTTCGCCTCTTGCGCCAAAGCGGGCACGAAGTGGTTGTTCAGAATTACATCGACAATACAGGCGTTCAGGTCGCGGATGTGGTCATCGCATTCCAGCACATGGAACAGAAATCCCTGGCCGAAGTGAAAAAACTCGCCGCCGAACCTCACTTTGATTATCTCTGCTGGGACCTCTACGCCAAAGCCACGCAATTCTTTGAAGAAGACAAAACACGCGCGACAAAACTCCGCGGCGAAACGCTGCAAGCCATCGAAGCCGGTCATGGAGAGACCGCGGAGATGGCCGCCATCATCGGCGATACGATTGTGGGCTACCACCTTCGCACCATGGCGCGGCTGGATATCTACTACGAGTTGCTTGCCCGCGAGAGCGAAATTCTGCATCTGCATTTTTGGGATGCCGCATTTGAAAAGCTGAAGGCCAGCGGCGCGATTCAGTTCGCGGCCAGCGGCAAGAATGCCGGCTGCTGGATCATGCCTTGGGGGAAGGAGGTTGATGAAGTGGGGCAGGTTAAGGAAGTGAAGGAGGTAAGGAATAGCGGAGGAGTGTCAGGAACTGCCTCCGCTCCCGAAGAAGACGATCAGGCCAAGATCATTGTGCGTTCCAATGGCACCGTGACCTACGTCGGGAAGGACATTGCTTACCAACTTTGGAAATTCGGATTGCTGGGCAAGGATTTTCATTACCGCAAATGGCCTAATCCGCCGGGCGGCAGGACGGTCTGGGCAACCACCAGTGGACCAAATCGAGCCAGGAGCGCCGCATTTTGGCGGCGTCGACGTCGTCTACAACGTGATTGACACGCGCCAGGCTTATCTGCAGGACGTGGTCGCGGAAGGCATCCGCGCTCTCGGCCACCCGAAGGAAGCCGAAAACTCGATTCACTTCGATTACGAGGTTGTTGCGCTGACACCCCGCTGCGCCGCCGAAATGGGCTATGAAATTACCGCCGAAGAATCGAAATCGTACGTGGAAGTCAGCGGCCGCAAAGGCCTGGGCGTGAAAGCCGACGATCTGATCACGCGCATGCTGGCGGCGGCGGAAGCGCGCGTCCAGCAAAAGCAACCGGCGATGGGGCAAGAAGAGCTCGCGAAAACGGCGAACGCACTGGCCGTGGGCGCCTTGCGGTTCTTCCTCCTGAAATACACGCGCAACACGATCATTGCATTCGATTTCGAAGAGGCACTGAAAGCAGAGGGTGAAACCGGGCCTTATTGCCAGTACGCGGTAGTGCGGATTCGCGGCATCCGCCGAAAAGGCGCGGATTCTGCGGCTACCAGCACGCCGATTAAAGGTGATTCTCTGAAGAAGTTCCTCGAGGGACCGGACGCAGCCGGATATCTGGGAGCTACTTCTGCTCGATGGCTCGCTCGACTACGCCGTGGATGCGGCGATTGGCGGGCAGGAGCCGGCCTTCGTTGCAAAGTACGCCTTCCAGTTGGCGCAAGCGTTCAGCAACTTTTACCACAAGCACCACATTCTCTCGGAGGCAGACGAACAGAAGCAGGCGTTCCTGCTCGGACTCACGGTGCTTGTCGAGCGCCGCCTCGTCCAAACCCTCAGCCTCCTCGGCATCGAGACCCCCGAGAAGATGTGAGGCCGAACGTTCGCTCCTCGTAGGGGTCCAGCACCGCTGGACCCCGGCTTGGCAAAATCTGCTGTGCTTGAGGACGAGTCAAACCCATGCCCCGCTCAAATGACAGATCGTGCGGACATGGGGCGCAGCGGGGCTGCGCCCCTACGAAGAACGTTACTACAGCGAACTGATCAGGTGCACCAGAGTGCGGAGGCTGACGCCGGTCGGGCCTTTCGCCAGCCAGGGCTTAGCGTCGTCGTTCCAGGCGGTGCCGGCGATATCCAGGTGAATCCACGGGTGTATCTCCGGCAAATTCACGGATAAACCACGCGCCGGTGATGGAACCGCCGCCCTTGCCGCTCCCGACGTTCTGAATATCGGCAAAGCTGCCCTTGATGAATTCGCGGTATTCGTCGTCCATCGGCAGTTCCCACATCTTTTCGCCTGCCGCCTTGGCGCTCGCTAAGAGCTTGTCGGTCCAAGCCCGATCGGAGCCGAACACGCCGACATTCACGTTCGACAACGCCACCACGATTGCGCCCGTGAGCGTCGCCGCATCGACCAAGTGCGTCGCGCCGAGCTGTTTCGCGTAATGAACGCCGTCCGCCAGGATCAACCGGCCCTCCGCGTCGGTATTGAGCACCTCGATGGTCTTTCCGGACATGGCCGTCTGAATGTCCCCGGGCTTTTGCGCTTTTCCTCCCGGCATGTTTTCCGTGGAAGGGACCACGCAGATCACCTTCACATTCGGTTTCAAGGCCGCCAGGGCGCGCATGATCCCGAGCATGGTCGCTCCACCAGCCATGTCGTATTTCATTTTCTCCATGCCATCCGCCGGCTTGATGGAGATGCCACCGGTATCGAAGGTGACGGCCTTCCCGACAAGCCCGATGACCGGAGCGCCGGGCTTTACGTTCGCCGGGGTGTAGGTAATCACGATCACGCGAGGGGGCTCGACGCTGCCCTGGGCCACGCTGAGCAACGCCCCCATCTTCAGTTCCGCGATTTTCTTCTCGTCCAGAACTTCCACCGCAAGCCCTGCTTCTTTGGCCATTGCCTCGGCTTTCTCCGCCAGAATCTTGGGCGTGAGCTTGTTGGAAGGCTCGTTCACCAGATCGCGCGTGAAATTCTGGGCTTCGCCGATGACGCGGCCCCGCCCAATTCCCTTTTCACCCGCGGCCCTTTCCGCATCGCCATAACCGGCAATGGCAAAGCCATCGATGAACTTGTCTTTCTTCCTGTCCGTCTTGTACTTATCCGTCTCAAAGTCCGCGGTGACCGCCGCCTCGGCGATTGCCTGGGCATTTTCCTCGGTGGCATCGCCTTCGCGGACGGCAAACACAAAACCGTGCACCGACCGGGATTTCAGGTAACGCAGCGCCACGCCCGCAACTTTCCGCAGAGCGGCGGTGCTAAATTGCTCGCGCTTCCCTGCCCCGACAAGCAGCAGACGCGCCGCCTTCAAGCCCGAGGGGGCATGGAGGAGGGTGGTTTCCAGCGATTTGCCGGTCAGCTCCCCACTTTTGTTCAGTCTGGAGAGCAGGCCGTCGGTCAGCTTGTCGAGTTCCGCAACGCGCCCTTGCGGGCCATCGTTGTCGTCGAAGACATAGGTGACCAGAGCCTCGGTTTCAATTGCGGCAAACGGCTTTGGGTCTAGGATGATTTGCATGGTGTGTCTATCGCCTCCGGTTGCGATACATAGCTTGTTCCGCTTCCCTGCGAGCATCCTTGTTGCGCTCGTCCTGACGGCGGTCCCAAGACTTCTTGCCCTGTGCCAAGGCGATTTCGACCTTGGCGATACCGTCGCGGAAATAGATCCGCAGGGGAATGACGGTCAATCCTTTGGATTCCGTGCGGCCCGAGAACTTGTGAATCTCGCGCCGGTGAAGCAGCAATTTGCGGTCTCCGAGTGGCTCATGATTCCAGGGTCCTCCCGGCATGTACTGGGCGATATGGGCGTTCACCAGGTACGGCCCGCTCGGCTTGAAATCCACATACGCATCCCGAATGTTGGCTTTTCCTTCGCGCAGCGCTTTCACTTCCGTGCCATGCAACACCAGGCCGGCTTCCAGCTTCTCAAGAATATGGTAATTATAAGAAGCGGAGCGGTTCTGCGCGACAATTTGCTCGCGGGGTCCCTTGGCGTCCTTGCCCTTCTCCGTCCTTTTGTTTGGCTTGGCCACAATCTTTCATTTTACCTGATGCCGCGTCTAATGACAGGGAAGCGGGAGAAAAGCCTCAAGTCCTACCCCGGGCCATACCCCCCGCAGTGCAGATTCTTACGGAAAACATGGCCAGGCACCCTACCTGTCTGGCTCCTCAACAAGGGTGAGGGAGCCCTGGCCTATGGGATGTTTACAGAATAGCCGCGTGTGGCTGCGGGCTGCTTGCCGCCCGGATGACCCCGATGCTAGACTGCAAAAGAAGGAAAGACGGAGCTTGCCACCAGTAAGGGTCCCGGAGAGTTTATGCGCCGCTGCAGTCAGGTTCTCATCTGGATTGTGGTCGGGATGGCTCTTGCCGGCTGCCCTAAGAATGGCAATCAGAACTACAGGTCCGGCCAAAAGGCTTATGACCTTAACGATTACGACGCGGCTGTGGAATATTATGGCAAGGCGCTCGCCGCTGATCCTCACAACGCCACATTCCGCATCAAGTTGGACCAGGCGCGCTTTGAGGCTGGCCAACTGCACACCCGCAAAGGCCTCCAGCTCCGGGATAAGGGAGACTTGCAGGGCGCCATTTCCGAGTTTCAGCGGGCCTCCGTTTTGGATCCTTCCAGCATTATCTCCGACCAGGAGCTCAAGAAAACCCTCGACATGCTTGCTGAGAAGACTCGAGCCACCCAACAGCAAGAGGAACCGCCCCTCATCGACCAGGGCGAACCTGTACTGGCTTCCCGGCCCCCAGAACTGAAGCCACTCTCCCGTGCCCCGATTAGCCTCAAGATGTCCAATGACACGAAGGTGGTTTTTGACACGATGGGCAAACTCTCGGGATTGACGGTGATTTACGATCCCGACCTGCAGGCGCGCCGCATCACCGCTGGACTTTAACAACGTCACTTTGGAGCAGGCGCTCGACATCGTCTGCTCGGAGAGCAAGACGTTCTGGAAGCCGGTCACCGAAAACATCGTCATGATTATTCCGGATACCAGACGCAGAAGCGCCGGGACTATGACGAGCAGATTGTGCGCACGTTTTATCTCAGCAACGTGACCAGTCCCCCAGGATCTCACGGAAATCACCACCGGCCTTCGCGGATTGCTGGACCTGAAGAAACTTCAGCAGGTGAATGCGCAGAACGCCATCATCGTCCGCGATACTCCCGATAAGCTCGCGCTGATCGACAAGATCCTCAAGGACATCGACAAAGCCAAGCCGGAAGTGATCATTCAGGTCGAGATCCTGCAAGCCAGCACGGATAATTTGAAAAATCTCGGCATCCTGCCACCGCAAAACATATCTGCGACAATCAATCCCAACAATTCGACGACCAGCTCCAGCACCTCGACGACGACTACCTCCACGTCGACCAACAGCATCCGGTCTTGAACCAACTGACGCATTTGAATCAGAGTGATGTGGTGCTGTCCATTCCCAGCGCCACCGCCAATTTCCTGATGACGGACAGCTCCACGAAGACTATCCAGAATCCGGAAATTCGCGCCACGGATGGCCAGCAGGCCAAGCTGAACATCGGCGAGCGCATTCCAATCGCCACGGGGAGTTTCCAGGCAGGTGTCGGCGTCGGCTCAACCGCAAGCGCGGGCTTTGTCAATCCCCTGGTGAACACGCAATTCCAGTACATCGATGTCGGCGTGAACATCGACGTCACGCCCCACGTTCATCCCAATCGCGACGTCAGCATGAAGCTACAGGTCGAAGTATCTTCTGTGGCCAGCTTCCAGACCATTGGCGGCATCCAGCAGCCAGTTATCGCCCAGAACAAAATCCAGCAAGAAGTACGTCTCAAGGAAGGCGAGGTCAGCATCCTGGCCGGCTTAATCCAACGGATTGACACCAAGACTTTAAATGGGTGGCCGTGGTTGGCCAATGTTCCGATCATGCGTTATTTGTTTTCGGCCGACAACACGGAGATCCAGGAAACACAGGATTTGATCGTCCTTATCCCACGCATTGTCCGGATGCCGGAGTGGACCAAGTCCAATCTCCGCGGGTTGTATGCGGGAACGGAAACCTTCCCAGCCGTCAGGAAAGAGCTCGACGTGAAGGCTCCGACCTCAAATCCGGCTCCTCAGGCTGTGCCTAGTGGACCGACGCCGGCAGCTTCTGGTGCGTCCGCGCAGCCCGGCTGTTCCGGTGGTCGAGCCCATCGGCGGTGCATTGGTCCCCGCTGGGGCGGGTGGTGCCGCTGCTCCGCCACAGGTCTCCGGACCTAGAATTCGTTTTGAACCAGGAAACCTGAGTCTCAGTCCCGGGCAAACCGCAACCATTGGCATCGCGGTGGACAATGTTTCCGACCTCCATTCCGTGCCACTCATGCTGCAGTACAATCCGGCGGTGATCAGCATTGAAGAGGTGCGTCACGGCGGCTTTCTTTCCGGCGGCACACAGGATGTCGCCATCGTCCAGCGCGTCGATAAGGAACACGGCCAAGCGATTATCTCTGCGACGCGCCAGCCGAACACTCCCGGCGTCAGTGGGAGCGGCACTCTTCTTGGCTTGGTTGTGAAGGCCATCGGAACCGGGACTTCCACTCTCTCCATCGTTCAAGTCAACGCAAAGGATTCCCAGCAGAAATCCATTCCGATAGTTACCGGCGAAGCGACGGTTCAGGTGCAATAGCCAGTCGCCTCGCGCGGAGAGGATAGGATGACCAGCATCCACAATAGACGGCGGCTCCCCTCCGAGGCGGGGATGACCCTGGTTGAACTGATCGTCTCCTGCTTTATTCTCATGCTTCTTGCTTCCGCTGCCCTTCCCATTGCGCGGTTTACCGCGGTTCGCGACAGGGAAAACGAACTGAAGCGCGACTTGCTCTCCATGCGCCAGGCCATCGATCGCTACAAGGAACTCGCGGATCATGCCCAGATCCGCGTCGATGCCATGACTGGCGGCTATCCCCCCGACCTCGAAACACTCGTCAAGGGTGTGCCGCTGATTGGGGTGGGCGTGGGCATGAGTACGAACGGGACGGCTAAAACGATTCGCTTTCTGCGGCGCATCCCTGTGGACCCCATGACCGGGCAGGCTGATTGGGGATTGCGTTCCGTGGAGGATGACCTGGACTCGACGAGTTGGGGAGGAAAAGACATTTTCGATGTCTACTCCAAGTCCACGGGCACAGCCTTGAATGGCACGAAGTATTCGGACTGGTGAAATGATTCAAAAAGAAAAAGTCGCTTGGTTCCCGTTTCGTGCCGTCAGCGCGCGCACCAGCCGTTCCACGCGTCCTCAGGCGCAGCGCGGCTTCACCATCATCGAAATGATGATCGTGATGGCCATTATTATTATCCTGATCGGCATGGCCGCCGGCATGTATACGAAATCGGTCCAGCACGCGCGCGAAGCAGTCCTGAAGAAAGACCTGCAGACCATGCGCGAAGCCATCGACAATTACACGCTGGACAAGCAGCAAGCCCCGCAGTCCTTGCAGGATCTGGTGGACGGCCACTACCTCCGCCAAGTTCCCGTTGATCCAATCACACAACAGACCGAGTGGGACCTCCACTTTGGAGATTCTGTCATCACCCCAGACCAAACGGGCGGTGGCCTGGACGATGTGCATTCCAAGTCCGACCAGATCAGCAGTGACGGCAAGCCCTACAGCAGTTGGTGATGACCTGCATCGTCTGCCCCGAACGATTTCACTCGCAGCAGCTGCTTCACAGGTTGACTGCTTCAAATTTGACGGAACCTCCGCCCTCCGCTATAGTCAATATGCGGGGTGGAGCAGCCTGGTAGCTCGTCGGGCTCATAACCCGAAGGTCGTCAGTTCAAATCTGACCCCCGCAACCAATTTCTCCTGTTCCATCAACTACTTAGAGGCGACGACTCCAGTCGCCTCTTTTTCTTTTTCGGTACAATCGGTACAATTCGGCACCGTAAAGCCCGTTCCGATCTGCTCTGCGATTTCCGCTCGCCAAGCCGCATCCTCGGCGCTTTTGTCGTACACGTCGGTCATGTCCTGCTTGCGGCTATGCCCCATCCAGTACTTGAGCAAGCCAGTAGGCACGTTCGACGCACGCAAGTGCGAGTTACGGAAACGGCGGAAAATGTGAGCACCAGCCTTAACGCCGTGAAGGATTTTGTCGTTGATGTTCACCACGATCCCGGGCGTGTTGTCGTCGCCCATTAGAATCGGGTGTAGCACACGCTCGAGAATGTTGGATTGGTCGAGCGGCTTATTCGTGTCTGTACGGAACACGTAGCCGGATTTACGCTGACCGATGTGCTCGCGCAGCGACGTGGCGATGCTGCTGTGAAGCTCCACGTAGCGCTTGCCATTAGGAGTCTTGAGAAAGCCCTGTTGTTCGTTCTTCCAGAGCTTTTCGATGATGCAGAGTCGGCTGCAATCGTCCAAGACGTTCTCGATCTTGAGTCCGAGAATTTCCCCGAACCTCAAACCCGAGGCGGCTTTGACGGCGAACATCACCCGATACAGCCCTTGGGCACGCTCAACGATCAATGACATCTGGTGCCCGACCACGGACGGCGTTCGCTGTTCCCCCACTGCTGGAGCGTCGATGTATTCGTCATCCCAAGCGACGGGAAACAACCGCTTTCGAGACTTCAAGTCTTTGGCACTCGCAACTACACTTTTGACCACCTGCAAATAGTTGCGAATCGTTTTAGGCTCGTAGTCTTCGTCGTACATCATCTGTACGAAATCCCGAACGGGTGTCTGGTCTTCCACAAACGCTGCCAATGGCAGATCGCCAAGGGTCTCATTGGTGTTACGAATAATGCCATCCCATGACGCAAGCGTTGATGGACGTACTGGCTTGGACTTTCGAGACGACATTCCGTCGTACCATCTTTCGGCTTGCTCTCGAAACGTGACGCCTGTTCGGTGCAAAACAGTCCGCTCGAAATGCTCGACCGTATCGGCACCGCTTTCCTGTACGATCTGCTTTGCCCTCCGTTTCCGTTCGCTGGCGTTAAGGCTTCCGACACCTGAAACGGGACAGATGCGAACGCGAACCAGCGCTCGGTTTTCCTGACCCGCTACGTCTTGCCAGAACCTCACCACGAACCACCTTCCCGATTTCTCGATATGACCGTTTTGACCACGACGACGGCTCATTGACTTCCTTGTCCGCTTAGCCGTGGCGTTGCTCGATCGAAGAGTGTCGCGTTCTAGCCCATTGGTCAAGCCTGTTCCGGTCGTGGTGACATCGGACAGTGCGGCAGCCTCCGCGAGTGCGGAGGCAACGGGAGGGACGGAGACGAGCGGGATTGGCGTCAAATCCTTGTCAGAAGACATTTGATTCGCTCGCCCCGTTTTTTCGGGGCGGCTGGAACCTTCCGCAGGATTGACGTGCTAATAAGATGCAGGTCAAAAAGAAAAGGCCGCAGAGATCAGCGTACGGGCGCGGTGCGGACGTAACTTGATGCTGATCGCGATCAAATTAGACGCGGATGACAAAATCTGTCGGCGGGCTGCGTCTCAGGTCGTGGAACGGAGGATCAAAACTCCTCAAGTTATGTCGCAAATGCTGTTAGCGCTGAAAAGCCGTGCCAATTCAATCTTGGAGGACTCCTCTTCCAGATTCTGAGACTTTGCCGGAACTTCTGGCATCCAACCAGTGAGGGAGTAAAGCCCCACCGACACTCGGAGGAATGGTCGGGAACAAGAGGGCAGCGACGCCTAACACGCACTGGAGTGGGAAACCACCGCCGCGCTTGATCGCGCAGGGTTGCCTGACACCGCTGAAATAGTTGGGTGCAGGCACAGGGCAACAAAGCTCCGCACAGGTTGCGGGGTGCGAGTTCGCGAAACAGAAGCAGCCCGACTACTTAAATGTAGCCGTAGGTCACCGGAGAAAAATCCGAGGCGACCGCGAAGTCAACATAGTCCGCAAGGAAGCGGTTAGCTATGTTGCCATCGCGGTCGCCTTTTTGTTTTTGGTACTGAAGTACCAGCGAGATTGTTACCAAAGACTTGAGTCATTTTCGGCGTTTGGTGCAGCTAACGAATAGGAGGAAGTCATGACCAAGATCAGCAGCAAGGAGAAAGCACTCAGGCAGGCAGAACGCAAGGGTGTGCAGTCCGCCATCGGCATCGTTTTTGACGCCATGGCGGATGTGGCAGCGCAGGACAAGCAATGGTGGGTTGTGAAAGATGACGGTGAACTGATCGCCGCAGGCGACGAACTCTCAGCCGAGGCTACGGAGAATGGAAAGAACGGCACGTACCGCACCGGGTTTTGGCAAGTGTTCAAAGATCGCGCCGTCGCCATCAGCACCGCACGGACAAAAACCGAAAACCGGATCGCCAACTTCAAAAAGCTCCTCGCCGAAGCCGAGGCGCGGCTGGTGGAGTTGCAATGATCGACATCAACAAAATCGGACAGGAAGTCGCGGCACTCATCAGGGGCGCTGAGAAAGACAAAGAGAAGATCGCGCCGATGCTGCGCGAGGTGTGGGCTGCGCTTGACGAGAAAAAAGAAGTCAACGGCGTCACGACCAAGAGCGCATGGGCGAAACCGAGTTTCTGTGGTGATTATATCCCCAAACGCACCGTCTATACGGAGGAGGAAGAAGGGAGAAGAAAATATGCTGAATGTCGAACTCAGATTTGTGATGCAGGGAAAGGAAGTATCAGTTGATTCTGTAGTTGAAACCATCGTGCGAGAGGTTCGCGCTTCAGTTCGTGAGGAAATCAAACGGATTCTTCCCACGCGTGAGCAACAAGATTCAGATTCTCTTCGAAGAGCCGACTTCGAGACGCCGCGTCAGGTTGTCTCCGTCCGCGAAGCGGCACATTTGTTGAGTATTTCCCCGCGTACTGTGGACAAGTATGTTGCATTGAAAGCCATCCCCACAGTTAGGGTAGGACGACGGGTCCTAATCCCTATGAAGAGCGTGAGCGAGGTCGCGTCCAAGGGAATCCCATGGAGGCGCAATCAAAAGCCAACCGGAGAGCAAAGAGGATGAACCTTTCCAGTACCAGAAATGCGAGGCGCTGACGGCCGGACCGCACGCGGCGACGAAGTCCCGCTGGCATCCAACTCTGCCGCTCGCTGTGTACTGCCGACAACATAGCTAGCCCATCTTTCAGGGCTAGCTGACAGCGCGAGGCCAAGCATGCTTGCAAACTTTTTAATTATTTCGATATTTTCATGTGCGGTGTCTGCGTGAGAAATCCATATTCTAATTGAAGCACCGCGCTCATGGGAGTAATCCCTTATCAGCTTCACCAGTTTGGCAGCGTATCCGCTTCTGCGAAACGCTGGCATGATGAATAGTTCCTCGACCTCAATCATCCCATTACGTTCAAGAAAGAATGTCCATCCAATCTTTCCAGCCTTGGAGTCTAGGAATTCGTAGCAATGCAGGATTCCGCCACCGTGTTCACGAACCCCCATCGCCGCTCTACCACACCCGACTCTGTTCGAATTTGAACAGATTACTCTATTGTTGTCGGTGTTATTACGTAGGTATAGATGTAAGAGGAGTAGTTGTCGCCACCGCCTCCACCTCCTTTACACCCGGCTCGGTGATACGCCGCTTCGAGCGTTCGGGCCTCACTCCCGCTTGCGTCGCCTTCTCAAGTGAGTCAGACCTTCGGCACTACAACTAGATGAGTTAAGTAACTAATAAAGGCTTAACTGTTATGAAAATTAACTCTAAATTACTGCAGTTTCGCAGAAGAGGAGAAACCAATGTCATTCAGAGCATCAGGTTTTCCCGAATTTGACTTGGGACTTGCCTCGGTCCTTAGGAACTTCAGTCGGCTCATTATCGTCCTTTTTGTTCTACTCGCAATTGCCTCTCTTGCTTTTGGGCAAGGCGATACCACAACTCAAGTTGTGGTTTCTGATTGTAATGCTCAGGGAAACTGTTCAGCGGTCACTTTTCATCCGGCGTTTGGGAGTGCGCCGACTGTCTACTGTTCTATTCGTGGTACTACGCTTTACCAAACAGGCCCCGGGCCGTCCACCATTGATGCAATTGTGGACCAGAACCAAGTAAGTCCGACGGGGTTTACGCCGAGAGTTGCGACAACAGGTAGTTTTTCTGGCGCCCATTTAACTTGCGTGGCCGTCGGGCCTAGGTTATTGACCGGTACTGCTGTACCAACCTATATCGTACTAACTATCGCTTACGCGCCACCTGGAACGAACGGAGGTCACAGCACTAGTTCAGTCGTTTATAAAGACGGAAGCTCTACGGGAACGACCACGTCGGCTAGTCAGTCTTTTCAGTCCTCGAACTCGGTGTCGTTTCAAGGCTCGGGCGGCTTCTTGGGCAACGGCGGTGGCGCCGGCTTATCATTCCAGTACACTACATCCACGACGGACTCACAATCTCTCGACATCAAGAAAACGGCTCTTTCACAGATTACTAAATTAGGTCCAGGTCAAGATGGAATCAACCATGACGAGGACGAAATTCTTTTGGCTCTGAACCCAACCGTAAATTTGGCTCTTTCTTCTTCGTCCGCAGCCTGGATTTTCGCGAATACCCAAACAACAACATATTGGGTTAAGGTAGGAAACCTCAATGGCGACGTTCCCATGCCGACACCTATTGCTACGGTTCTGCAAAGTGCTGGAATCACTTCTGCGAATTATGCTGACATTTGTTCGCGCGACCCGCTAGCAACTTGTCCCGGCGCGACCACCACCGGCCTTGACCCTCGCCGCTTCGTGCCACTCAACACTACTTTTCCGTATGAACCTCCTCTGACTGCTACCGACCCCGTTACAACCGTTTCTGTCGAAATTTCCGATAGAACGACGTCAACTGTCGGGTCGATGATTCAAGATACCTACAAGGTTGGTCTAGCTCTAAGCGCATCAGGAGACTTTCTTGGTTTTGCAAAAGCGACCCTAAAAGATACGACGAGCTGGCAATGGACAAACAAAACGTCCCAATCGCTTTCAACAGGAACATCACAATCTGCTTCCCTTACGATAGGCGGGCCTGCTTTCGGATACACTGGAGGCACTATAGTTCAAGCGTACATCGACACCATGTACCAAACATTTGCTTTTGCAATTGTCTCTCTAGTGGACCAAGAGGCCAGTGTTGACGGAAACGTCGTGACTTCTACGGGAACTCCCGTGCCACAAATGACAGAAGTGGTTTTAACCGAAAATGGAGTCAAGCATCGCACATTTACAAATTCAAGAGGCGAATACCATTTCTACGGACACATCACGGCTCCAGCCAGCGTACAAGCTGGTGGCGTCACTAAAACTGTACCGCAGTCCCAGGGAACGACCAGGCATGCCGCGTTTCGCCTCCCATGATGAGCCTTCTGTTCAATGGTTAAACGTGATGCGACTCCTGCACACTCACCGAACTGTTGCACGTTTTGTCGCGCACTGGAAAACTCGACTCGTGTACCATGTGTACCAACTAAGGCAGGGATTTTTGGGTGGCGCGGTTTGTAAGTGCGGTACCCACAAGGCTTTAGATTTTCCGACTCTCCGGTTCGGGACCAGGAGGTCGGTTGCCACATTCATTTGCCTGACTCTATCCAGAAGCTCCCGCATGGGCAGCGCACTAAGTCTTTACTCGATTTTGAGCCAAGTAGAAACTGTGGCAAGGTTGTGGCAAGAATCCTGACTTCACTGCCAAAAATGACATCATTGACAAATCTCTGTTGAATGGAATCAATAACTTGCGTGTTTGCAAGGTGCACGGTTGCATCCGGCTTACAGGCTCATCCGCTATCAATCGCGGTGCTCGCAGGTCGTAAGCCTTGCGTGCATCCTCGGCCCCCCGCCCTACTCATTGGTCAGTGCCCGCGCCAATGTTGCACCGAGCCAACTGCTGTGACGCCGGGCATAGCATGAATCAGCGCTAGCCAATATAATGCAGGCATCTTTTCCTTGTAGTGAAGGCTCATGTCAACTCCACTATGAAAGTAAAATTGATTCAGGTCTTAGTATTGGGAGCGTTGACTGCAGCTGCCTGTCCCGGACAGAGCTGCAAGCCGAATGAATTGCTTCTAAGCGGCGACTGTTGGCCACAAGTGCTGAATGTTGGCGGCAGAGCGGTAGCTGCACAAGTTGTTTGGCCCAGACAAGTGGGCAGAAATCCGGATGGCACCCCTGTTTGGAAGTGCCCAAGTGATTACGTACTCTATTTGTTAGACAATCTGGAGACTTGCCAGAACGCTACGCCCAGCCCCTTTGCCTCATTCCGAAGGTCTCTGATTGGCGTCAACGCAGTTGCTCGAACTGCACTTCCAGTTTGGCTTGAATCCAATGGCGAAACCGTGTTTCCGACCGCTTTCTCAAAGGCTAGAACAGGCGACACACTCACAATCACGAACATAGTGTTTTGTGGTCGGTATCCCGTTCGCAAAATCGAATCAGAATGTGGCACGGAGCCTGTCGGAGACAGACTTCTGGTGGTTGTACTCTTTAACGGCGCACAGCCACGGCTTCTTCCTAGCTCTCCTCCAGTCCAAGGAGGTAATAGCGCTGCAGCATTTGGGGACACGCTAGATTCTCTTGTTTGCATTTTTGGAAGGGCAATCGATTGCATCCAAGCTAACCAAAGAACGGATGTCAGAGAGCTTGAGAGATTGCAGAGCACGATGGAGCATTCGAGTGCCGAGGCTTCATGGGGAATGTCGGAATTGCAGAAGTTCGAGCAAACAGGCCCCGAAATAGCCTTCCAGATGTCGAGTCGCGATTTCTCGACTCAAGCCGACCTATCGGCGGTGATTAGGGACCACTTGTCACGTTTTGTTGAAATTGTGCCTGCTGGTATTTCACTTTCGACCGCTCCGACCAGCATCACTTTTAGTTCTACGCCTATAGGGGCTGAGATTTACGTGGACGACAATTTTGTTGGCAACACGCCTTCGACGGTGAACGTTCAATCTGGCAGGCATTCCATAACCGTTAAGAAGCCTGGTTTTCGAGACTGGGTGCGAGAAATGAATTTGTCTGGTGGCACAATCACGCTCGTTGCGGAACTCGTCCCCAGTTCGAGTGCACAACCATAACATCCACACGGACGATTATTAATCCCCTCAACTTTGCGGTGTTTTTTGTCCTGCTCGTTCATCTCTCTCTCCGGATGAATACGGTGATACCTAAACATTCTGTGCCCCATCGAGCAACTCACTATGACAGCCGTCACTTAAACTGGGCGCGCATCGGAACCTATTCGTCCACGCGCTCACGACAGCGAGAATGACACTTTATTGATGGGCACGCTATCCCGACGTGCTTGAGGCCGCCGAATAGGGCGCCAGTGTAATCGGGTGTTTTAGATGCTGTCAACGTTGACCACTGGTTTTCCGTCTGTACGATTCTCGGCCAGTCATTCCGAAAATGGAAATTGACTTCTTCGTGACGTTTGCGTTAGAAGGTCCCGATTACCCCGGTCGGGGTAGACCAACTTCGCTCAGGAGGATTCCGATGAACCGCCTAGCCCCCAGCTTTGAAAGGTGTTTGGTTCTCCTTCCCTCGGTTTTTCTTCTCATTCTCTACTGCTCTTCCACCGTGAAGGCGCAGAATCCCACTGCTTCAGGGACGACAGGCCCTAGTCCATCGAATGAGGCGACGAGCAAAGGAGCGAACCCCCTTCAGAAAGAGCGGGACTTTCAAGACGCTCTGAATGTCTTCCAACACAATTTTCGGGGTCGCTTCGGTAGGGCATTCGAGTACGACCTTCAACGCATCGAGCAACCTACAGTGCTCTTTCCGTCGAGCGGTCCGGCGGTTCCCAATCCGGAGCGCTATTTAAACGAGCACACCTTGAAGTTTCAGTTCAGTGAACTCTTTCCTTCGTCGTCAACTTTGGCAGATGCTGTAAAAAATGCTTGTCACCTCCTGACAGAACCAAACTCCACAGACGAGGTTGCGGATGCGAAGATTGAGCGAGATAGCGACACGTGCGTTGGCACCCATCTTCCCCTGATTGTAAGTGGGGGCGGAGTTTGGAAGCGCATCGCAGCTGGATTTACGGTCAATATCGATTTGTCGGAACGGTCGTCACTTCAACAAGGAGTGGTCCTTACCAGCAACACCTCGTTTCTTAACCACTACCAAGTGACGGGCGGTTTCGATTTTGACCCAACTCAACTCTTCTTGGGCGGAACAAATTGGAGCAGTGCCTTTGGGGCCAAGAAATCAGCAGGTGCGGAAGTGTATGACCGCTGTCGGCCCGAGCCAAGAAAAAACCACGACGAATCCAAGGATGCAAAAGATGCTCAAGATGACATTGTCGCTAGGAGGGCAGGATGCATAGATGACTTATCCAGTCCTCGCCTTCTTTCGAAGGACCAAGACAACCCGGAATATTGCACCATCGGTCGCCACCACAAACCCATGCTTCTACTGGCCGCAGTTGTTCCAACGGTCTCGTTCAAAAGAATGAGCCAATTCGATTTCGCCAAGAATGGTGGCATTTTGGTGCCAGCACAATATCTTGAAGCTGCTCAGAACCAAGTAACGTTCAAATGGGACCTGAAAAAAGCTATTCCGAGTGCGGCTTCACGGACGGCTCTAATGCCCAAGGAGAAGGGCCAGTCAAGCAACAGTCGCAACAGCACGGGAGGTGGAAAACTCTGCGTGATTATATCTGGTAACGTCCGCAGCTATATAAATGTTTCGCCAGCATTTCCTGCAGAATCGTGCGCAAATTTTGCTGCGAGCACTGGGGCACGATATCAACTGGGATGCGTCACCGACCGCGGCATCTCGATACAGTCGGACCATCCTTCATCTGCGGTCGCCGACAACGAATCCTGTTGGAATGCAGGTCTGATGGCGGAGGAAAATCCAAGATGAGTTTCACCGGGCCAGTCGACCCTACTGATGGGGGGTAACAGAATCAGATAGACAACGAAAAGTCACACCGTTCGGAACAAGGTCGGCGGCAGTGCAGGGAAATTTCGTGGCCTTTCATTAGGTATGGTCAACCGGGTCACCTGTAAGTTTATAGACTATGACCCCGGCCAGTTGAATGAGGTAGCTAATCTGCTAAAGGATTTTTTCTCACAGTAACAATTGTGTGTTCCAAGTTTCTTCAGTTGAGAAACGGCACGTGCGAGAAACTGGGAACAAATCAAGGAACAAATCGCGAACAGAACACCACAAAACAGCACGAAACACGGTGATACAAACACTACGTAAATCATTTAAAGGCAAAGACGGGGTAATTCTTTATACGGCTCATAACCCGAAGGTCGTCAGTTCAAATCTGACCCCCGCAACCAATTCGTGATCGACAAGGCCGGAATCCTGGATTCCGGCCTTTTTTGTTCGAGAACGGCTGCCTGTCGCGCAGGAGATCGCTCAAGGTTTGGCAATGTGTTTGAACCGACCTGGGCAGTCGAGACGCAATCTTGCAATCAACGTGCAAGAATTAGTCCTTCTTTGAACACTTCTCGCAAGAACTCGATCGTCGCTTGCCACGACCTTGCGTCCGTTTGTGGATGAAATCCAGCTTCGGGTGTTCTGTCGCCAAAAGCTCCTTCGCCCGTAAAGCTGTGCTTCGCTTCACCGTAGATATTGATTTGCCAGTTAGCCTGAGCCAGGCGCATTTCCTCGCGAAATGCGATTACACTTTCCAGTGGCACCACAGGGTCGGCATCACCGTGTAGCACGAGGATCTTGGCTGCAATAGCATCCGGCTGCGCAGGCAGCGGCGAATTTAGAATTCCGTGGAGCGAGATCGCGCCGAGGAGCGGTACGCCGCCCCGTGCGAGTTCAAGAACACCGCAACCTCCGATGCAGTAGCCTATGGCCGCGATGCGGTCCGGGTTACACTCCGGTCTGCCTTGCAACGCTTGTAGGCCGGCACATAGCCGCCGACGGAATTGCAAACGATCGTTGAGAAATGGCCCCACGACATCCATGGGATTTTGCGGGGGGCCTGGGCGGACGCCGGATCCGAACAGGTCCACGACGAAAGCGGCGTAACCGAGGTCGGCTATTCGGTCCGCGCGCCGGCATATTGAGTCGTTGACGTTTAACCAACTTGGCGCAAGCAGGACGCCAGGAAGGTTTCGTGCGGAATCAGGCACGGCTAGGTAGCCTTCAAGAGGCTGCTGCTCGTCAACGTAAGAGACTCTTGTTCGCATCATCAGATAAACTCTCCGCTGCTTCGGTCAGGACGGGTACCCTCGAGGAATTTGTGAACCGACGTTACGGCCGTGGCGCCGTCGCCGATCGCAAAAGCGACACGCTTGGGGCTGCCGCTACGACAATCACCGGCGGCGAACACACCGGGCAGGCTTGTTTCAACCGTGCATGGCGGCCGGGGTTCTTTCCAAACGGGGAGAAGGGCGACGTCCTGGCCGGTCAGCACGAAGCCTTGGTCATTTCGCACGATGGACGAGGGGAGGAAGTCGGTTCTGGGCTTTGCTCCGATGAAAACGAAGAGGCCGGAAGTAAATTCCTCCTTTATCGCCCCATTCGAATCGCGCACATGTACACCGCAGATATGATCGACGCCCTCAATTCCGACGACTTCGGTGTTGCAGCGGATTCTGATTCTCTGGTTCGCCAAAACTCTTTCAGACAGATAGGAAGACATCTTTCGAAGATCCGGACCACGCACCAGTAGAGAGACTTCATCGGCAGTTTGGGAAAGAAACATGGCGGCTTGCCCGGCGGAGTTACCGCCGCCGACAACATGGGCTGCGGAACTTCGACAGAGTCGAGCCTCGATGTTGGTGGCGCTGTAATACACACCAGCGCCTTGCAATGCATTAAGACCTTCGACGTTCAGCAGTCCGTAGGAGACACCTGCGGCGATAATCACGGACTTGCCGAGGACATAATCGCCTTCGAAGGTTCTCACTCGGTAGAGCCCGTTGCTGCGGCGGTCCAAGTTGGACACGCGGCTCGGGACATGGAAGTCTGCTCCGAACTTCAGAGCCTGAAGATAGATGAGATGGGCGAGATCGCGGCCATTGATGCCATCCGGAAAACCGGCGTAATTCTCAATCCGGGATGTCGAACCCGCCTGTCCCCCGGGCCCCAAACCGTCCAGCACGAGCGAAGACAGGCCTTCCGAGGCCGCATAGACAGCCGCTCCGAGGCCCGCCGGGCCGGCACCCAGAATCAGAACGTCATAAACTGAATTCGGCAGTTGGCGGCGGAGACGAAGGTAGTCTGCCAGCTGTCCGCGAGTGGGCGCTTCAAAAAGGACGCGGGTGCCGTGCGCCACGACCGGATAGGACTGGACATCTTCGCGGATCTGTTCGAGTTTGCTTCTGTTGTCGTCGAGAGATGTATCCAGCCATTCGTGCGGCACGCTGTTGCGGAAGAGCATCTCCACGGCTTCGAGCGTTGCCTTGTCATCTTTCCGTCCGTAGATGCTCAAGCCGCGAAATTTGGACTTGAGGAGCAGTTCCCGCCTGCGCTGGAACGATTTCCAGAACTTTTCACCCAATTGCGGTTTTTTGATGAACAGATTCCGAAGCTGTTTCGGCGTGAGCCGGACTGCTTCGACAGAGGTTTCGGCTTCGACTGAGATGATCGAGGGCCGACGTGTGAACAGATCGATATCGCCGGTGAAATATCCCGAACCGTAGCGAACGAACACCACGCGTTCGCCGGTCGAGACGTCGACAGCTCGCACCGTTCCCGAGAGAATTACGTAGCTGTTGAACGGATACTCCCCTGCGGAAACGAGTGGATCATTTTCGGCGATGGCGCAACGTTCACCGAAAGGTGCGACCTCCACGAGCTCGCTCGGGTTGAGGCAAGGAAAGGCAACAGGATCCGAGAGCGGGTCGAAACCAAGTCCAAAGAAATCCTCCGGCTGATCTGCGCCTGGGAACTGTGAGTGAGAACTCGACATTTGTCATCTGGCCTGAATTTCGTACTATGCCGCCTTCATTTGAGCTGCTTAGAATTTCAGAACTCGTCTAAAAAAATCATGCGTACAAGTCTAGGGGACCGGCGGTCATGTTCGCATGGACGCATACGGGTGCCGCTTAAGTCAGCACCACGATTTTTCCACCCGCTTTGTTCTCTTCCATGCATCGATGTGCCTCAACGATATCGTCAAGATGAAAGACTTTGCCGATCTGGACGCGCAGTGTGCCCGCCGCGATTTGTTCAACCAGATCCTCAAGGGGCGTCCGCATGAAATCTTCCGATTCGCCAGCATAGGTGGTCAGGCTGACCGCAGTAGGTATCGCTTCCATGGGCGCGAAATTGTCGAGGGACCATTTGTTGCCGACGATCCCGGTCATGCACACGATGCCGCGCTGTTTGGCGCAGCGAAGCGAATCTTTCAGTGTCGTCGTGCCGACCAGTTCGAGCACTTTGTCCACACCGTTCGCACTGACTTCCATCACCTGTTCAGCGATTGTGCCCGTATCAATGAACACCTGATCGACACCACTGGCGCGCAGCAGGTTTTCGCGCTCCGGGTTTCGCGTCGTCGCCGCGACAAAGGCTCCGTGCTTCTTGCCAATGGCCGCAGCCGCCAAGCCAACAGAAGTTGTGCCACCACGAATCAAGAGACGCTCGCCTTTTTCGAGCCGCAGCGATTTGAACAGCGAACCCCACGCCGTCTGCAGCATCTCCGGAATCGCTCCGAGGGTTTCCCAGGGAAGCTCGGTCTTGATGACCTGCACCTGTTTCGCGGGCACGCACGTGTATTCGGCGTAGCCACCGTCAATTTGCCGCCCCAGTCCGCCCATGGCCGTCGCGACGATATCACCTTTGCGAAACTCGCCTCCGGGTGCGGCCTCGACGACACCGACCGCCTCGATTCCCAAGATGCGCGGAAACTTGACACCTGGAGAATAGCCCTGCCGCGTAAACAACTCGGAACGGTTAAGCCCGAACGCCTTTACGCGAATCAAAACTTCCCCGTTCTTCGGTGTGGGGATCGGAAGGCTTTCGATTTTGAGAACCTCCGGTCCACCGGCTTCGTGAATCACCGCAGCTTTCATCGTGGCCATCAGACGTTCCTCTACTTCTCATGCGCGAGGTGGGTTTGTCGTCGAAAAGCAGTAGCGCGCGATCTTCCAGGCTCCGCCGATTTTTTGGAAGAGGAATAGTTCCTGATTTGCCTCAGAGCCACCAGCACCGGTGGCGTGAACCTTGACCGTCCCGGCCGAATTGGTTCGCGCAAAAACCCAGTTTGGAGCCATTTCCACAATCTCGGCGATGTTGAATTTGACGGTCAGCTCGATAGCTTTGAACACGGCATCATAGGCCCTTTGAATCTCATCGGCACCGACACTTGAAGGGCTGTTCTGTGGCATAAATACTCCGTCGGATGCGTAGAGCTTCATCACTGCATTGGTATCCGATTGATTCAGCGCGTCTTGGTACTGGGCAAGTACCGTGGCAACGGCCTTCTCGTTTGCATTCATGAGTCCATCCTTCGCGTTTGACGGCGTTTTCAACCGGAATGTAGGCGGGCCACGTCCGTTCGACTAGCGGGCGAAACAGCAAATGTATTTTCCAAATTTGGGATAATCTTTAGCGGGCTACGCGTCCGACAGGACGTAGTATGTCCGGAGAAATCTTTCAGGAGTTCAGCGTAAAGTGAATATCGGTGGTCTGGCGGAGCATCGTAATGACGGACCTGAATTCCCTCATGATTTTCGCCAAGGTAGTTGAAGCGAAAAGCTTCTCAGAGGCGGCGCGCCTTCTGAAAATGCCGACCTCAACCGTCAGCCGCCGCGTTGCCGACCTTGAGAACGAACTCGGAGTGCGCTTGCTCGAACGCTCGACACGAAGCCTGCGGCTGACGGATGTCGGGGCCGAAGTTCTCGAGCATGCTCGCCACACCGTCGAGCTCAACGAAGCGGTAGACAACATCGCTTCCAACCACCTGTCGAATGTCTCGGGCGAACTGCGGCTTTCTGCGCCACCCAGCATCTCAGACACGTTGCTTGCACCGCTGATTGGCGCATTCCAGGTGTCGTATCCGAAGGTCCGGGTACAGGTCTTCATCACGGACCGGATTGTCGATCAAATCGCAGAGGGCGTCGACCTGGCGTTCAAGGTGGGAGAACAACTCAAAGATTCGTCGCTCGTCGCGCGCAGAATCCTGACCTACCGTCACCAACTCGTCGCGAGCCCGACCTATCTGTCAAAGTGCAAGCGGCCTCAAAAACCTCAAGACTTACTTGAACACCGGCTGCTGGCTTTCTCGTTTTGGACGCCGACAAAGGCATGGAACTTCGTTCACACGAACGGGAAGAAAAAGAAACGCTGACGTTCCAACCTTTCCTTGCGATGAACGACTATGCTGGCCTCGCGACTGCCTTGCTTGCGGGCACCGGAATTGGCGACCTTCCGCCGTTGGTGCAGCCCGAGTTGTTGCGTGAGGGGCGGCTGGTTGAGGTAATGCAGCAATGGCACTTCACAGTCTTCAATCTCTGGGTGGTCCATGTGGGCAATCGTTACCTCACGCGGCCAGTGCGCGTGTTCAAAGAATTCGCAGCCCAAATGGCGCCGACGCTCTTCCCGTCACTTCCCAGTTGAGAGCCGCGACTAAACGTTCAAGAGATTCGAGCTCAAAGCGAACGGGAGTTATTGCGGTTCCGTTCGTTCTTGTTTGAATCCATCTTCGATCAGCAATGATTCAATCGACCCGTCTTGTTCGAGCGGAGTTACACCTGCTCGATGGGTCTTTAGTCCGCCGTGAACGAAGATGGCCCTAGCACTTCCGCCAGACTTTACGCTCAATCCGACGGCTGCAAGCTCTTGCATAACTCCTTTCACGAGAGACGGACCCGTGCCCCCGAATGTCTCCACTCCGTTCTGAACAATAATCTTTCCGATCGGTTGACCGATCTGAATGCCGACGGCACCGTCACCATGGGTCACGATGCGATCGAACTCGGCCCTTTCGACGGTTCCAGCGTACACGTTGAAGCCGCGAGCACCTTGACCAAATGTCTCGATTGGGGCCGCTAGCTTGATCTCTCGAGTGACGCCGAAATTAACGAAGCCAATACCGCTCGGTCCGTAGGTCGTAACCTTTTCAGCGGCAATCCAGCGATCGACTTTCCCCCAATTGTCGAGCGCCATATCGTTTGCTCCGAAAGTACTCACGGGGCCGTCATTTTTCACAAGGTCGACAGTTGCGCCATGCAGGACGAAGACCCCACCTGAGATCAAGTCTGGCGTGCCCGATGTGATTCGTCCCTCGCTATAAACTTCGCCGGTCTCGAGTCGCTGAATTCGCAAAGACCCTCCGTCGGCTCCCTGGCCGCCAACAAAGATGCCCGACCCAAGTACGGGCGCATCTACTCTTCCCGCCGATACTCCGGCTACATCAGCTGTGATTTTTATGTTGGGATCTGGCTGTTGATTCCACAACGTAAACGCACCCTGAATCACAAAAACACCGAAGCCCTTGGGTCGTTCCGTGGCAGCCCGGGAATCGGCCGCAATAATGTCCAGGTCTCGCACCTCAACATGGCCTGCTCTGATTCTATTGCGCGCCAATATTCGGACCCGTCCCACCGTTTTCAGTTGACTGAGGTAGAGCAAGCCCAAGTCCTCGACCGAATCGTCATTCCAAATCGCACAGCGATCCGGGGCGGTCATCAGCATCAAGGACGAAACCGAATTGTCTGAAGTGAGCTCTAAGCCATCGCTACCCGGGCGGAATTTCAGACCCGAGAGTTCCGGGGAACTGCCTCGCATACTCTGGTGGGGAGACAGACGAAAACCGGGCACGTCCGCAAGGAAACCTTGAACTACGATCAGCGAAGTGCTTGGATTCTGGGCGGCTTGCAGGAGCCCTTCGACTGTATTCACAGTCAGCGCTTGGTCTGTCGGTGATCCCACACCTGATCGATCTCTTGGGGTTGCGAAAAGAGCAAGCGCAACCAGGTTCATCAATAGCAACGCAAACGAATTCGCGCTCATCCTCATCCTCTCGCGTTTCAGTACCGTCGAGGTCCATCCATAGGCCCGCGTTCCGGGATGCTGCTGGTCTATCGACAAGCATATCGATGTAGATTCCCCAACAGGAAAGCCATGCAGCGGCAGAGTTCCCGGCCGCCTGTTCCTAGGCTGGAGCCTAGGTACGCCGATGTGCTTCCGCAGGGTTGACGTATGTTGCCCTCAGTACTTGTCGTCCCAGCGCACGTAAAGTATGGCCGTGCGTATCTGGCTGTCCATCCAGACATCCACCCCCGCCAAGCGAGTAATCCAGCGAGGTTGCAGTTCGGCTGCAGAATCGTGGGCGACCCGGTCCAGCACAACCTTGAACAACAGGAATTCATTGTCGTATCCGATTGTTTTTGCGGCCTCAGCGATAACGGCACGCTGGTCAAGGTTGTTATGGATGCGTTTCACAGTGTTGTAGACGTCCATCGTGAATTCCTTCGTGATCACCACGTCCTCTTTGGTCCCCGTGGCCGTCAGATGACCGCCCGTGAATTTGTCGAAGTCGTAGGCCAGCAGTTCATCGAATACCTTCATGTACTGGCCAAAGTTTTCGGTAATATCGAATCCCTGGAACGGAGCATAGCCGGGCGTCACACAATCGACCGCCATCATGAATTTCGCCTGGGGGACATAGATGAAAAGATCCCCCTCGAACGAGTGATAGAAATGACGGGTCAATTCAACGGTCTTGCCTCCCATGGTGATCGTCTTCCTCGCGCCGAACACAACATTCGGAATCGGTCGATTCGGATCGTTTTGCTCCTTCAACAATTCGGCGACGCCCTCCGTCGCAACAATTTTCAAATCCTTGATGTCTTTGAACGCCGCCGCGCCACCGATGTGATCTTTATGGATGTGGGAATAAATGAGCATCTTGATCGGCTTGTCGGTGATTTTGGCAATCGCCGATGGAATGCTTTTCCCGAAGCTTTCCGGCGCGTCGAACACGATGACGCCTTCACTGGTGACAAGAAACGCGGATTGCCAGCCGTTATCCGAAATGACGTACACGCCTCCGCCCATCTCCTTGACCGCATATCCGAGCTTTGGATCGACGTTGAAGTACTGCGCCCGGACCGCGGGCAAAACCGGCACGTAAGATTTCAAATCTTCCGGCGATTCCACCCGTGTGGACTGAGCCGAAGCGTGGCCCCCCAGAACACCAGCAAGCAACAGCAGATAAAGTAGCTTTTTCATCGTTCATTCTCCTCCTGACGGAACACCGATTAGATACACCCCTGGCGTTGGGACTTTTTTGCGTTGCAATTTGTCCGGCGAATTAGTCTTTAGCTTTCACTTACAACGAGCAGTGACTTGCCGGCGCTGCCCTTTGCTTCCGCGGCGTGTCCTTGCTCCGCATCCTTGAGCGGCCACTTCCTTCCGATGGGGATTTTTAACTTTCCAGCCTTCACTGCCCGCGCCATGTACACAAGGATCTTGGCGTCGGGAGTTGCGTATACGGGGACCACCTTGACGGATGGATAGTCCTTGGCATTCTGTGGTGCTCCCAGGACCGTCGCGAAAACTCCGTCTCGTTTGACTTTGGCAATCAGCGTTTCTGCGGTCTTCCCGTTTACCGTATCAGCGACAGCATCCAGTTCCGGCAGACTGGCCACCGACTTTTCATCGTCAGTTGCAACAATCCGATCCGCGCCAAGGCTCGCTGCTTCCTGGAGTTGCTTTTTCAAAACGCCCGCGATTACGACCGCACCGCGGTCTTTCGCAGTGAATACCGCCGAGCGCCCCACGTTTCCAACCGCTCCCGTGACCAGCACCGTTTGATCAGCCTTAATTCCAGTGCCCACCGATATCAATTCGTTTCCGGTTGTCGTGACCAACGGCAGGGCCGCTGCGTCCACCGCGTCGAGCCCTGCTGGAATCTTCGCAAGACTGGATACCTTCGCGACGCACAGTTCGGCGTACGTCTGGTCCGCCATTCCAAATATGTGGTCACCAGCGGAAAAGCCCTGCACTCCGGGCCCGGCTTTGACTATCACTCCCGAGAGATCCACTCCAACAATCCCTGGAAACTTTATGGGCGCGAAATCCTTGGCAGCTCCGGAACGCCGCATCAGGTCGAACGGGTTGATGCTAGTGGCAACAATCCGTACCAATACCTCACCCGGTCCTGGAACAGGGTCGGCATAGTCCTCGAACTTCAGCTCCCCCGGCCCGCCGTATTTGTGAATCACAATTGCTTTCACTGCTGGCTACCTTTCAAAGCAGCGTGCGAATGCGCCGGAGCGGACAGTATGGGAACGCTCGAGCTCGCACAAGTCAGCAAAGCCGGGAATTAGATTCCCATATTTGGAATGGTTTCGAGTAAAGGGGTGACACTGTTTCAGTGTTCGGCCGTGCCATGGCTTGTAGAGCGAGTTCGAGTAGGTTCTGGCGCGTGTCTAAGATTTGTTTGCTAAGCTCTTGACCAGCTCATTGCGAGAGATCGGCCTAGCCGAATTGCCGGGGCGGCGGATGCAGAACTACAAATTCCTGAACCACATTGTTCTTTGGAACGTGTTTTTCGCCATCATTTGTATTCCCACGGCCGGCAAACTGATTGACGTCATGGGAATTCCCCTCTCGATTTCCATCTACTACTTCCCTTTTGTCTATATTTTTGCCGATATCCTGACCGAAGTGTATGGGTATGCGGTCGCCCGGCGGGCCTTGTGGTACTGCATCTTCGCGCAGCTTGTGATGATCGCAGTCTTCGAGTTTGTGATTTTCTATCCGCCCTCCGCCGTTATGACTAACAATCAATCGTACATTGATGTGTTATCCGCGGCCCCTCGCTTGGTTTTATTTGGCACTCTTGCGATGTTCGCAGGCGACATCGCCAACAATTATGTCCTGGCAAAAATGAAGGTGTGGACGAACGGACGTTATATATCGGCGCGCTTCGTAACCTCTACTTTATGCGGGCAAATGGTCAACACCAGCGTCTTCTACATCTTCGGTCTGTGGCGGATGATACCGAATCGCGTGCTAACAAAAAGCATTGTCGTTGCAAGCCTTACGAAAGTCGGTGTGGAGCTTATCTTGCTGCCTGTAACGCTCAAAGTATCCTTGTGGCTCAAAAAAATCGAAAACATCGACTACTTTGACAAAACAACAAATTTCAATCCGCTGAAATTCTAGCGCGTGTCTCCGCGTGCGCCCCTCCAGGAATTACGAAACCGTGTCCTAGTGATTTTGCGATGCTTCTGCCGGTCTGAGCGCCGCGGCTCCGAAATTCACGCTGAATCGTTTGCACCATATGGACACTGCGCGGTATTTCGCCAGATCCAAGTCGCTGGCGAGCGTGTAGTTTTGGTCGCCGATGTTGCCTTTGATCACTCCCAGGTCCACGAAACCGGCCTTTTGCACGGTCGCTACGTCCTTGGCGTCGTCGGCGGCAACCATGTAGACGTGGACATCAGGGCCGTTTGACGTGCTGAAGCCCGTAAAGCGAAGAACATGCGTCCCATCGCTCATCTGATAGATGGTCGCGGTACCTTCGGTCGGGTGCAAAATGGTGTAGAACCGCCCAGATTCCAGAGGCTGCGGCGACGAGGCGCTTGGTGCGTTCGGCAGTGCTTCGTTGACACTTCGATTGACCACGAGCCGCTCCGGGCGAAATGCATACCAGGCAACCAAGAGCGCGACCGCGGCGACAGGAATTGCAACTTTTAACCACTTTTTCATTTCCGCATCTCCTTGAGTTCAAGTATCTGGTGACTAGGCGCCCTCCACATGGACAGCACCAAACACTTCTTTTTCTCGACCTTCTCCCATAGATGGCTACACAGAAAGAAACTGTTTAACGAGAACCGCGGTTTGGTCAGGGTTTTCTTCCGGGAAAAAGTGGCCACCCTTCATTGGCTGTCCTTGCGCCCGTGGCGCCCATTGCCGCCAAATGCCGAGCGGACCACCGTCTTTTGCATAGAAAGTGTCGAGCGGACCACCCTCGGCCCAGAGATGCAGCATTGGGCACTCGATTCGCTTGGATGCTTCCTTGTCGGCGCGATCGTGTTCGACATCAATCGTTGCCGCGGCGCGATACTCCTCGCAGACTCCATGAACCCGGGCCGGATCGCGGTAAGTCGAGACATATTCGTCGAGAATCTCTGTTCCGAAGGAACCGTGTCCGAAGGGGTCATCAAAGACCGCCTTCGGGGCGCCGAGTAGATAGCTCTCGGGCAGCGGCTCTTTCTGAGAAAGCAGAATCCACGGCCAGTAGGTTTGCGCGAAACGCGCGTCGGACCGGCTCCACGCTTCGAGAATCGGAATCACATCGAAAACGGCGAGACGCTCCACCTTCTCAGGATGATCCAAAGCCAACCGGTAGGAGACGCGTCCGCCCCGGTCGTGGCCGACTAGCGTGAAGGTCCGAAAACCGAGCTTATCCATTACTTCCACTAGTTCCTTCGCCATTGCACGCTTTGAATAGGGAAAGTGGTCGTCCGTTGAAGAGGGTATCCCGCTGCGTCCGTAGGCCCGCAAATCCGCGCAGATCACGGTGTGGCTCTCAGCGAACTTCGGCGCGAGGAATCGCCACATCAGGCTGGTGCGGGGAAAGCCATGCACCAGCAGAATGGCCGGTCCCTGTCCATAGCGACGCAGGAATATGGTGTTGCCCGAAACCTCGGTCTGAGAAGTCTCAAACGAAATTTGGGAAGTCGAACTCGCGCCTGCTTGCGCTGTGTCTTGTGCATTCGCAAAATCAGTGAAAATGCCTTCCGAAAGGACACCTAGAGATGCACCCGCGAGAGCACCAAGAAAGCTGCGGCGTTCCAACATTTCCTCCTCGCTCCGACTCCCGGTTGCGATTTCCATTCATCTCTCCAACGCAGGGAGCTAAATTCCCCGTCCAGGACGACAGATTCTCGACACGAGCCTTCGATCAGAAATTCGGTTCGCAGGCGAGGGGGTTATTGCGAAAGAGTCTTTCGCGCCGCCTCCAAAATCACGTCGACCACCACCCCCGGCGCCGAGTACATGGGTGTATGGTCCACAGGATGTGGCCTCGCCGCTGCAGCCATCCGATCGGCCATGAAGTGCTGCGTCTTCGGATTAATCATGCGATCTTCTTCGGCGACCAAGTACCATGACGGTTTTGATTTCCATAGTGGCGTGGGCGCTGGTTCTTGAATGCACTGAACCGAAATCGGCCGTTGCACGGAGGCCGCGATCTTTGCCTGAACGGGGGACGCCTTTTGTGCGAGCGCCCGGCGAAAGGCGTCCTCGGGCATCCATACAAGGCCATGGGAATCCGGAACCATCTTCGGTGCTTCCGGGCTCGGTGTATCGCGATAGAAGACCTTCGCGACCGTCTCGCCTTCGTCCGGCGCCAGCGCCGCAACGTAGACTAGCGACTTGACACGCTCTTCCTTCACCGCGGCGATGACGGCGCCAGAGTAGGCATGTCCCACCAGAACTACTGGGCCGCTGGTCCGTTCCAGCGCCAAACTCAAAGCGGCCGCGTCGTTGGTTAAGGACGTGAGCGGGATCGGCGCGCAGATCACTTGGAGGCCGCGTCGATCGAGAGGGAGAACAATGTTGCCCCAACAATAGCCGTCAGCCCATGCCGCATGTACCAAAACGATTGTCGAGTTCTCTGGAAATTCGCTTTTCTTGGTAGCGCGGTCAGGCAAGCTTGCGGCGGCGTTTTGCGCTCGCGCAAGTCCCGTCAAAGAGCTTTCGAGGACAACGCCTAGCGATGCGGCTGTAAGCGCTCCCAGAAAGCCACGACGTTCCATACCTTCCTCCTCGTTCCAATTTACCTCTTGCTTGTAAAATGAGCAGACAACAAGCACCGTTTTCACAATCCGGGCCAAATACGCGTCGAGCTATGAAGACAGAGATTCATCGAAGAACGCCGGTTACTCCGCTCTAGCGCCTGATGCCATTCATCTCGAGGAAGTCCTTCATGGCGGAAGCAATTTCTACGACGTGGGTCTCGATTGCGAAATGTCCGGTGTCAAGGAACCGAATCTGCGCGCCTGGTAAGTCCTTCCGAAAGGCTTCCGCTCCTGCGGGAACGAAGAAAGGATCATTCTTGCCCCAGATCGCGAGCAGGGGTGGTTTGGACTTACGAAAATATTCCTGGAATTTCGGATAGAGCTTTACGTTCGAGGCGTAATCCAGAAATAAGTCGAGCTGGATTTCTTTGTTCCCAGGTCGTTCGAGCAGAGCCGTATCTAATGTGTACGACTCAGGCGGAACAATCTCCGGATTTGCTACGCCGTCGGTGTACTGCCAGCGCGTTCCGCCCGCAGTCAAAACACTTTGGCGAAGTATGTCCCGATTTTGTGCCGTGGGTGATGCCCAGTACTTTCGGATCGGGCCCCAAGCTTCGCCAAGCCCTTCTTCGTAAGCGTTCCCATTCTGCGAAACAATCGCTGTGACTCGTTCTGGATGGGCCATCGCCAGCCGGAAGCCGGTTGGCGCGCCATAATCAAACACGTAGATTGCGTAGCGATCGATCTCGAGTGCCTGCGCGAAAGCGTCGATCGTGAACGCCAATCGATCGAAGGAGTACGGATATTTTCGCTCAGGCGGCACTTCTGTGAATCCGAAACCTGGGAGGTCTGGCGCAATCACTCGGTAGTCGCTAGCCAGGCGCGGAATGAGTTCGCGGAACATGAACGACGAGCTTGGGAATCCGTGCAGCAATAGAACTACGGGCGCATTTGCTTCACCTGCCGCGCGATAAAACACCTGCACGCCGTCGGCTTCGACCTTATGAATAGAAGTAGGAGGCAGGCTAAATCGCACATCGGCCTGGCTTGGCGCCGGGCGTTTGGTGGCTGTTCGTGACGTCGCATCATTCATAAAGTTCCTCCCTTATTTGTTTTCTGTAGGGCAGGTGGGATACCAAAGGGGGAAAGTTCTCTTGAAGGAAGAAGATTCGGTGCAAATTACTCTGGCGATTGAAGTTGGTGAGCGAGGAGCTCGGTAAATCTCAGAGCGTCTCTGACAAATCGCTGACGGATTTCCGCCGCCGACGGATTCCCGTCGGATTCACTGCTAACGCTGGCAGGTAGTTTGCTATAGCGGCCTGCAAACTCAGTCGTCGCCAGCCGCACCGGCGAAACTGCGTTTCTGCGGGACTTCAGCAAACCGGCGAATACCAAGCTTCTTAATCCTGTAAGCCAACGACGTTCGCTTCATCCCCAAGCGCGCGGCCGCGCCACTGATCACCCAGTTGCTCACTTCCAGAGCACGAAGGATATGATCCCGCTCGACCTCGGCGAGACCATTCATAAGGGTATTGGACACTTTGTAAGGCTGGAACGGCTCTAGCTCGGAAGTTGGCGCACGTAGTGTGGACTCTGGGGACAGAATCACGGCGCGTTCAATAAAGTTCTGCAATTCGCGAATGTTTCCGGGCCATGGGTATCGCGTCAAGGCATCCATCGTATCCGCAGGAATTACGTCAATTCGTTTGTTCATGCGTTGCGCGTAGAGTGCTGTGAAGTGCCGCACCAATCGGGGAATATCCTCTGTGCGTTGCCGCAGCGCCGGAACCTGGATAGGAAACACTTTCAAACGATAATAAAGGTCCTCGCGAAATGTTCCTTGTTTTACCATCGCGGGCAAATCCCGATGCGTGGCGGCGATAAGCCGCACGTCAACTTTATGCGTACGGTTGTTGCCAAGCCTCTCGAATTCCTGTTCCTGTAAAACCCGCAACAGTTTTGCCTGAAGCTCCAAAGGAATATCGCCAACTTCATCGAGAAAAAGCGTGCCTTTGTCGGCGAGCTCGAACCGCCCCGTTTTTTGGGCGATCGCTCCGGTAAATGCTCCTTTTTCGTGGCCAAACAGCTCACTTTCGAGGAGCCCCAGAGGGATTGCGGCACAGTTCAGTTTCACGAATCCCTTCTCGCTGCGACTGCCCAGCTTATGTATCGCACGCGCAACGAGTTCTTTTCCGGTCCCCGTCTCTCCCAGGATCAGCACGCTGGAATCCGTGGGGGCCACGACAGAGACCAGGCTCAACGTAGTCTTCAGCTCCGGACTCTCTCCGACGATTTCCCCAAGGTCGGCGCGAATTTCTTCTTCGAGATAGCGCCTCTGTTTTGTTTCTTTATCTCGGTCCTTTGTCGCCTTTTCGTACTCCAGTGTGTTCTCAACCGCGATCGCCACCTGACTGGCTACCTGCTCGAGCAAGTTGACATCGTCTTTCTCAAAAGCATTGTCCGAACGCCTACAGAGCATCAGAACGCCAACCACGCGATCTCGGGCTTTGAGCGGGAGATAGCACCCCGTCTTGAGTCCCTCCTCGACAACTCGCTTATAAAGAAGCTGGCCGTCAGGTCGCCCATAGATTTCAGGATCCTCGCGGACCTGCTCGAAGCTGTCGATCCGAACGGTCTTGGCCTTCCGCATAACCTGACCTGAGATCGAACCTTTTATCGGTACTAATGATCCCTCGCGAAACGGTCCTCTTGAGTCGGGATTGTGCAAAATTGTGACGCGTAGCGCGCCGCTCTCGGAGTCGGGCAGCAGCAATGCGGACACGTCACATTGCATTACCCTGAATAAATTCGTCGAGAGCGCCTCGACCACTTGCCGGAGGTCCAGTCTGGAGGTGAGGCTGCTGGTGATCTCCAGAAGCAGCCGCAGCCGATCACGCTCATGCTGCAACGCCTGTTCCTTCATATGGCGCTCAATTGCGATTCCGGTGATGTGGCTAGCGTTCTCGATCAACTGCAGGTCGTTGGCACAGGGGTTGCGTGGTTCACGATAATTGATCGAAAAAGTGCCGAGGGCTTTCCCTTCGCAGGTGAACAATGGGCGGGACCAAACGGAACGAATTCCATAAGGCAACAGGCGGTCACGATAGTCGTCCCAAATGGGGTCGGTCAGGATGTCGGTCACGTACACCGACTCCCTCCGATGAATCGCTGTGCCGCAAGATGCTCCTTTCGGACCAACAGCCATTGTCCCTACTTTGTCTCTGAATCCAGGAAGACTGGGCGCCGCCGCACAATGGAGCTGCTTTCCGTTCTCATCGGGAAGCCAGATCGTGCAAAACATGCCTTCGGCTTGCGATTCAACCAACTGAGCAACGTTCGTTAGAACCTCGGACAGCGGTGAGCCAGCAAAAATCAATTTTTGCAGGTTGAGGACAGCCTCAGTCGAAAACAGCCCTGACTTGTCATTCGCTGGTGCGCCCAGCGACGAAAGTTCTGCGGCGGACTGTACTGCTCTCTCCATGAATTGTCCTTTCCTGCGCCGTTAGATTCCGCCACTCCATTTTTGGTTCAGATAAAGCCCGCACTTGGGCGGGGCTGGTGAGAAGCTTGACGGCGCTTCTGGCCGCGTCCGCGGGAAGCCTGCGTACTTACATTGTTGGCCGCTTTCATAAGCGCCAACCTAGGGCCAGGACACACTACTTTAAGCCGGAACGGGCGGAACCGCCAGAGTCTAGCAAACCGAGTGAGGGTGGTTGTCGAGGCCTTTCATTGGTCTTCGATGTCGCCACTCATGGAAACGCTTGCGTTCTGAGCTCAGGTGCAGACCCCAGCAATCTCAAGTGCGCTAGCGCCCGACTGATCTTCACAAGGTCTCCAAGACCTTTTTCCATCGCAGCAATACAAAGCGCAATGATTCCCTAGACCGTTGCAACTGGGAAAACGCCCGACGGGACGGTAAGCTGGCCGAGCCCGGGGCTTTTCAGTTTACCGTTTGTTTCAGGGTCCAACTGGGGTCCAAAACTCTGCCAATTTGTCGGTTTTTCGGGGGGCCCAATGCTATAAGGGCAATCAAATCAATGGGACTTAGAGTGTGACCCTCAAGCTCAAAACCCGAAGGTCGTCAGTTCAAATCTGACCCCCGCAACCAATTGAAGCATCACAAGCCGGGCACAGGCGCCCGGCCTTTTGTTTTGGCGCCATGACCTAAAGGTGGGTAACGTTCCATCTGTCCCCCCGCCTCCTACCTGCTTCCGATCCTGACAGAACAAAGCTGGTGTGCAACCCCTCCTGCTCGAATCTTTCGCTCACTTCCCGACAGGCACGCGCAGCTTATCGCTCGCGAACTCAACTGGCCCTGCAAAGGACGCGCGAATCGACTTCCGTACCGCGTCCTCCTGCCCTTCGACGTCGGGCGCAAGATGGCTCAACAACAAACGCTTCACTCCACTCTCTCGCGCGGCTTCGCCAATCTTCTTCGGCGGCGTATGCAGATCGTACAACTGCGATGGCGAATCCGGCGGGTCAAGCACGGCACAGTTGAAAATCAGCAAATCCGCATTCTTCGCCAATTGCACCAAATTCGACAGCGCTGATGCATCCATGTCTCCAGAGAAAACGACCACCACTCCCTTATAAGAAATCCGGTATGCCACCGACGGACAGTCGCCGTGATGCGTCGCAATTTCTTCCACCACCAAGCCGTTCTCATCCACAATCTTGGTTCTCACGGAATCCAACCGAATTGCCAGATCGCGAACAGCAAAGGATTCCCGCGCGCCAAACGTCTTTTGATACGCGAAAGCGCCGCCATCTCCCACCAGCAAATCCACAAATCGCGACGTTTTGGGGAATAGCCCTTCTCCATCCGGACCAAAAATCCGGTACACGATTGGCCCGTCACTGGTAAGCGCTCGCGCATTGAAGAAGGCCGCCAAGTCCCCGCTGTGGTCGATATGCAGGTGCGTCAACAAAACCGTATCTACTTTTTCTAAGTCCAGGTCCAATTCTCCAATCCGTAAAAACGCTCCCGGGCCGGCATCCACCAAAATCCGCGGCGTCCCTTCGACAACCACGATGTAGCTTGACCCGGCTCTCCCGAACGCACGTGGCCCGCCAGAACCAAGCACCACCACTTCCAAAGGTGGCTTTGCGGGCTGTGCGTGGATCCAAGCCGGGAACAAAAGAAAAAGAGCGACCGCAAGCACCATTAGCGGCTTCATGCCTTTGCGCCAATGTTTGACGAATTGTCTAGCCTGGTCCGCGAGCACCTCACCCGCGAGCTGTAGGAAGCGCTGGTCTTCCCTCGTACATCCCGCGCTGGCTTTCAAATCATTCAATTCCCGCTTCGAGACAAGCGATCTAGCAACTTCAGCCGTTCCGTGCGAGTATCCTGGAACATATTCGGCGACTTTTTTCATGGAATGTTTTCCTTTGTTCGCACCCGCGAAGTGCGATCTAACCCGTTGTTCCCTTACCGTTCGTATCTACAGTCCTACGTCGGTCAACCCCGGGTGCCCATCAGGCTGCCATTCTGCGCCAAGTGCTCTATGAAATCGCGCTAGGCTTCCTATGTGCACCCACTCAAGAGTCCGTATAAGAGCACCGCCAGCACAAACAGCGTGACTGCGACGTACGTCCAGTCCCGTTCGTAGAGGAACGCGAAGAAAGAGAACGCCACGCGTGCGATCGGCGTCGCGATGAGAACCAAGAGGCCAAGTTGAATTAGCCCTCGGCCACGAAGTGCAAGTGCTTCACGGAAAATCCCCGGCACATTCCGCAGCTCTGATGGCTCTCCTTGAAACACATGGTAGTTCGTCACCGGAACCGCGTGGCGCGTGAGAAATACCGCCCCACCAATAACAACAATAACGGCGGCCAAGACCACACCGGTACGCAACAGCACCCCCATCAATTCGTCCATGCGTTCGTCAGCTCCGGGCGTGCGGATGGGCAAGGGAGAAGAATCCATTTCACAGCCTCCCTGTGAACGCGTTGTAGATCATCTCAATCGCCAGAAATACAATCACCACGCTGAAGACAATGCGCAAGAGACGCACTTGCACACGCGCCAGCACCCGGGCCCCAATAAGCGAGCCGGCCAGGACCCCGAGTAATACGGGCATGGCAAGACCCGGGTCAATGTACCCGCGGCACAAATACACGCCCGCGCTCGCGGCGGCGGTTACGCCAATCATGAAGTTCGAAGTCGTCGTCGAAACTTTGAAGGGCAATTTCATCGCTTTGTCCATCGCCAAAACCTTCACCGCACCGGAACCGATTCCCAGCAGGCCCGAAAGCACCCCTGCGACGAACATCAACCCGAACCCTAGCGGCACGCCTCGTACATGGTAGCTCTGGAATCCGTTCGCCGTTGGGTAAGTGCTGTCCATCTTCAGCCATACGGCAACGCGGTCGGGGCCGGAATTCTCGATCTCATGAGAACTCGGGCGAACCGTGGCGTAAGCCGAATACAGGAGCACCAGCCCGAAAATGATTGCGATCACAGAAACTCGAAGATACAGCGCAATAGCTGCTCCTGTGAGCGCGCCTACCGTCGTTGCCACTTCCAGAAACATGCCGACGCGGATGTTGGAATAGCCTTCCGTGACGTAAGCGGCGGCGGCCCCGCTTGAGGTCGCGATTACAGATACCAACGCTGCGCCGATGGCATAGCGGATATCCACGCCGAAGACGAGCGTGAGCAGGGGCACGAGGACCACTCCGCCTCCGAGTCCCGTCAGTGCCCCGAGGAAGCCGGCCAGCAGGGACCCCAGCAACAGCCACGCAGTGAACTCCATCGTGTTCATTGGATTCTCGCTTCTCCTGGCTCCGAATGAATGCGTCGACCTAGTGGACCCCAATACGGTAGTTTTTGCACTCCCTTTCTCTCCAGGCAGGGGAAATCACCTGTACCCATGTAGCCGCAGTTGAATCAAGAGCGCGATCGTATTGATATGAGCACCATAGCTGCGCTCGTTGATTTCGCGACCAGGTAGTTCCGCCCCGAGTAACCATGCGTTTGTCTGTCCGGCGAGAATCAGCTATTTAAAATCGAGAATTAATTCGGCTTTTTCCTGGGCGAACAACTCCTTGAGTGTCCCACTCTTAAGAAAGCGCACCACCTCATGGTATTGTTCAGGCTCTCATCGAGGGGTAAACTTCGGGGCATTCGCAGGTGCAAAGGAAATGCCATCACGCGTCGAACTGAGGCGGGCCATGGCGCGGTCAAATTTCTATATGCAGAAAGCCCGGTCAGTCATCCTACGCTACGGTCTGGCAGCTATCTCCATCGCGGTTGCCCTGGGCATGGCGCTTCTGACGCAGCGATATGAATTCCGCGAGGTGGCGCTTCCACTTTTCCTGTTTGCCGTCGCACTCACTGCCTGGTATGGAGGGTCGGGGCCTGCCGCCTTCGCGGTTGTGCTGTCGATCGCTGCCTTCGATTATTTCTTCATGGAGCCGCGTTACTCCTTTTACGTCAGCCGGTCGGAAATCCCTTACCTTATCGTTTTTGTAGGTTTCGCATCGATGGTCGGGTGGTTCAGTGCCGTTCGGCGCCGCGTCGAGCGGGATCTATTTCAAGCCCGCGATCACCTCCAGGCCGAAGTTAAGGAGCGCACAGAGCAGGCCAGCCTTCTCGATCTGACACATGACACGATTCTGGTCCGTGATATGGATTTCGTCATCACGTATTGGAATCACGGCGCACGGGAGTTGTACGGATGGTCTCCGCGGGAAGCGATTGGGAAGCACTCCGACGAACTTCTACGGACCATTTTCCCGGCGCCGCTCGACGACATCCGCGCGGAGTTGCTGCAGACGGGGCGCTGGGAAGGGGAACTCAAACGCACAAAAGCCGACGGGAGCGAGCTGGTCGTAGCGAGCCGATGGTCGTTGCGGCGCGACGATCGGGAACGGCCTGTCGCCATCATGGAAACGAGCAATGACGTGACGCTGCGCAAGCAGCGGGAAGAGGAAATTCGCGCTCTCAACGAAGAACTGGCGGGGCGGTCTGCGGAACTCGAGGTCACCAACAAGGAACTGGAGGCTTTTGCGTATTCCGTTTCCCACGACCTGCGCGCGCCTCTCCGCCATATGGCCGGATACGCGGAACTTCTTCAGAAAAAGGCGTCAACCATCCTTGACGAAAAGAGCAACCGGTACATGAACATGATCCTGGAGTCGCGCAAAACGCATGGGCAACCTGATTGACGACCTGCTGACGTTTTCGAGGATAGGACGGGCGGAGACGCAAATGACCATCGTGAAGCTGGACCAACTGGTGAAGGAGGTGCACAGCGAGCTACAGCAAGAGACTAAAGGCCGCGATATTCTATGGAAGATCGATACACTTCCGGTGTGCCACGGAGACCGTTCCATGCTGAGGGTCGTTCTTGTCAACCTTCTTTCCAACGCGGTGAAGTTCACACGCGGACAGCCACACGCCAAGATCGAGATCGGGTGCGCCGATGGAAACAAAGATGAGATAGTGGTGTTCGTCAGGGATAACGGAGCGGGCTTCGATATGAAGTACGTACAGAAGCTGTTCGGCGTCTTTCAGCGGCTGCATCACGCCGACGCGTTCGAAGGCACGGGGATAGGACTGGCCACGGTTCAGCGCATCATCCACCGTCATGGAGGGAAGGCATGGGGCGAGGGCGCAGTCGATGAAGGCGCGACATTTTATTTTTCGGTTCCTAAATTCTAGAACGGGGAGAGGTTGCCATGGACATGCTGGGACGTATTTTGATGGTGGAGGACGACCCCAAAGATGTGGAACTTACCTTGACCGCTCTGGAGGAATACAACCTTGCCAACGAGGTCGTGGTCACCCGCGACGGTGAAGAAGCCCTCGACTACCTGTATTCGCGGGGGAAGTTCACGAATCGACCGAGCGACAACCCCGCTGTCATTTTGCTGGATTTAAAACTGCCGAAAGTAGACGGATTGGAAGTTTTGCGACAGGTGAAGACCGACGAGAGGCTTAAAATAATCCCCGTCGTGGTTCTCACTTCATCCCACGAGGAAAAGGATATGGTGGCGAGCTACAAACTGGGGGTGAACGCCTACGTGGTGAAGCCAGTGGATTTTCACGAGTTTGTCAATGCCATACGGGAACTCGGCGTGTTCTGGGCAGTCATCAATCAGGCGCCGCCCGGTAGCGTGAGGAAGTGAGCATGCGGAACCCTTTGCGGATTCTGTCGCTCGAAGACGATCCCAAGGACACGGACCTGATTCAGGAACTGTTGGCCGCAGAAGAGATCGCCTGCGAAGTAACGCGGGTCGATACTCAGGCTGCGTTCTCGGCATCCCTTGAGCAAGCCGGAATTGATCTGATTCTGGCGGACTACAGCCTCCCCTCGTTCGACGGTATTTCCGCATTGAAGCTTGCGATGAAAACCTGCCCGGAGGTGCCGTTTATCTTTGTTTCCGGAACGCTCGGCGAGGAAGTGGCGATTGAAGCGCTCAAAATTGGCGCAACGGATTATATTCTGAAGACGCGGCTATCGAGACTTGTGCCGTCGGTGCTCCGCGCGCTGCGCGAAGACACGGAAAGAGCCGAACGAAAGCGGGCCGAAGAGGCGCTGCGCCGTAGCGAGACTTACCTAGCGGAGGCGCAGCGCCTAAGCCGCACCGGCAGTTTTGGCTGGAACGTTTCGGACGGAGGACTCTTCTGGTCCGATGAAACCTTTCGAATTTTTGGATTCGATCCTTCGACGAAGCTTACCGTGGACCTGGCGATTGAGCGAAGTCACCCCGCAGATCGGCTGTTCGTCCGGCAAACCATCGAGCACGCGGCAACGGAGCGGTGCGGCTTTGATTTCGAGCATCGCCTGATGATGCCCGATGGGCCGGTAAAATGGGTCCGAGTCATTGCTCATCCCACGAGAGGGGACGAACCGGGCTCTTTGCTCTTCGTTGGAGCGGTGACGGACATCACCGAGAGCAAGCGGGCGGAAGATGCGTTACGGCGCAGCGAGGGTCATCTGGCGGAAGCGCAGAGGCTCACGCATACGGGGAGTTGGGTCTGGCGGGTAGCGGGAAGGGACGCCTTACATCTGTCCGAGGAATGGTATCGGATATATGGTTTCGATCCAGCAGAAGGCATGCCGGGCTGGGAGAAACGGCTGCAGCGTGTTCATCCGGAGGATCGAGCCAAGTGGCAAGGGGTAATCGAGCGAGCAATCGATGAGAAGTCGGATTACGACGTGGAATTCCGAATCCTTCTTCCGAGCGGCATGATCAAGTACATCCACACCATCGGCCACCCCGTCTTGGACGCATCCGGGATTTTGGTGCAATTCGTGGGGAGTTCGACGGACATCACCGTGCGCAAGCGGGCCGAAGCGAAGTTCCGAGGGTTGCTGGAGTCGGCTCCAGACGCAATGGTGGTAGTGAATGGAAAGGGCAAGATTGTATTGGTCAATGCCCAGGTAGAGCGATTGTTCGGCTACCACCGAGAGGAGCTGTTGGAACGAGAAATTGAGGTACTTGTGCCGGAACGCTTCCGGGGTCAGCACGCGGGCCACCGAGGAGGGTTTATTGCCGAGCCTCGAGTACGTCCCATGGGGGCGGGTCTGGAACTGTACGGTTTGCACAAGGACGGTCATGAATTTCCGGTGGAGATCAGCCTGAGCCCGCTGGAGACGGAAGAAGGCATGCTGGTTTCAGGAGCCATCCGTGACATCACCGAGCGCAAGCGCGCGGATGAGGCCTTGCGGCGGAGCGATGGTTACTTAGCTGAAGCACAGAGGTTGACCCGTACGGGCAGTTGGGCTTGGAATGTGCGCACCCGTGATACCTTCTGGTCGCAAGAGATGTTTCGCATTCTTGGTTATGATCCCGCGAAAACGAAGCCCACTTTGCCCCATTTTCTTGACAGGGTTCACCCCGAAGATCGACCACTTATCGAGCAGAGGGAGAAGGCAGAATCCACACAGATGGGGTGGGTAGATTCTGGGGTTGATTATCGAATCGTTCTTCCGGACGGAACAATAAAGCATCTCCACTCTGTCGCTCACCTCGTGATGAATGAGTCAGGCGAACCCGCTGAAGTCGTCGGCACCACCATGGACGTGACCGAGCAGCACGAGGCGAGAGCGGCCCTGGAAACTGCTTTTGGACAAATCGAGACATTAAAAGACCAGCTCTACCATGAAAACATCGCACTACGCGAAGAGATAGATCGCTCTTCGATGTTCGAGGAGATCGTGGGAGAGTCGCCCGCTTTGCAAGCCGTCCTTGCAAATGTGACGAAAGTCGCTCCGACGGATTCTACTGTCCTGGTCACGGGCGAGACAGGGACGGGCAAGGAACTGATTGCTCGCGCGATTCACAAACGGTCGCACCGAGCCACACGGGCGTTCGTGAGTGTTAATTGTGCCGCAATCCCGCCTTCGCTGATCGCCTCGGAATTGTTCGGTCATGAGAAAGGGGCGTTCACCGGCGCGATACAACGCCGCCTCGGGCGTTTCGAGTTGGCCGAAGGAGGCACTATATTCCTCGATGAAATCGGAGATCTTCCCTTGGACACCCAGCTCGCTCTTCTGCGTGTCCTGCAGGAGCGCGAGTTTGAACGCGTGGGGGGCACCAAAGTGCTTCGTGCGAACGTTCGCGTGATCGCCGCCACCAATCGTGACTTGCAGGCCTCTATCGAGGCCGGCACGTTTCGCAGCGACCTGTATTATCGGCTCAACGTTTTTCCAGTTGAGATACCGCCGCTGAGGGAAAGAAGAGAAGACATCGCGCTCCTGGTCGAGTATTTCATCGATCGCTATGCCACTAAGGCGGGAAAGAAGATACGGGGCATCAATCGGGCGACGCTCGACCGGCTCAAGGCTTACGCCTGGCCTGGTAACATTCGCGAGCTTCAAAACGTGATTGAGCGGTCCGTCATTGTCTGTGAAACGGAGAACTTCACGGTCGATGAAAGTTGGCTCTCTCGAAAACTCGACACCATAGACCAAGCCGGTCAAACACTCCTCAGAATGCCGGCGTCCCAGGAGAAGAAAACCATCGAGGCCGCCCTAGCGGACGCTCGCGGCCGGGTGTCAGGGCCATCAGGGGCAGCCTCTAGACTTGGCATTCCTCCTTCCACACTCGACTCAAAGATCAGGGCCCTCAAGATCAATAAACACCGTTTCAAGACTGTGTAGGCCGCTTCCGCGATCCCTGTCCATGAATCACGAATCTCGTGAAGTCCCGACAATCGTGACTCTCTTTTCCATCTAACTCTATACTTTTCAGCACTTTCCGATTGGCCCTACTAATGCTCACAGTAGAGACGAGATGTTGAGGATTCGCAGATCTGACGACAAAGGGTTCGCGATCTTCTCTCTCAGCGGCCGCATCGAGGAAAAGCATGTCTCTGAGTTGCAGACGCTCTTCGAGGCCGAAGCAGAAATCGCAGGCATCACGCTTGACCTGGAAGAAGTGAGGCTCGTGGACCGGGAAGCCGTAAGGTTTCTTTCAACCTGTAAAGCTCGGGGAATCAAGTTGAAGAATTGTCCATCATATATTCGCGAGTGGATAGAAACAGGGAGTGATATAAACCATGAAGCCTAATCTTAAGCCCTTTCCGAATGCAGTGTTTGGTGAAGCGCCACTCGGGAGCGATATGATCGCGCGGCCCGCCGGGCGAATACAAGGACACTTCCCTCGCCCCGAACAGCAACAAGCAGGGTTGGATTTGAAACTCCGTCTAGAAGAACGCCGCAAAGAGCGGGGGCGGATCGCGCGCGAGTTGCACGACACCGTGCTCCAAGGCTTTCTGGGTGCATCCATGCTGCTCCACGGCGCGGTAGAACAAACGCCCACAGATTCGCCCATAAAACCCTCGCTCAACCGTGTTCTACGGCTGATGCAGCGTGCCATAGAGGAAGGTCGCGTTGCCCTACATGAACTCCGCTCATCCGCGAACGCGGCGCTGGGCATTGAAGAGGCGCTGTACGGCCTCTGGGAGGAACTCTCGCCCGGAAGTGCTCAGTTTCGAATCTTGGTCGAGGGGCAGCCGAAGACGTTAGAACCGGCAATCCAGGAGCAAATGTACCTGATCGTGAGGGAAGCAGTGCTCAACGCGTTGCGGCATTCCGGCGCGTCAGCCATTGAAGTCGAGCTTGAGTACTCACCCCGCCGATTGCGCGTGGCCGTCCGTGACAATGGCTGCGGGATCGACCCGCAGATAATACAGTCGGGGCGGGATTCGCACTGGGGGCTTTTGGGGATGCGGGAGCGGGCTGAAAGTTTAGGAGCGCTTCTCCGGATATGGAGCAGGCCAGGTGCCGGGACGGAGGTGGAAATTTCTGTTCCGATCCAACTCGGTGTCGTTGTTCACGCCGAGCTGTCGACCGCCTACATCGCACCCAAGGATGAGCGGCGCTTGCAAGATGCTAGCTCTTCTCCGGTGTGAACACGCGAGAGACCGATCGGTTTGCTAGACTGTCGAGAAAAATTTGGAAAAGAACGCGAAGTCTCAACACTCCAGTTAAATCGCACCGAATCAACGGGCCACTTGTTTTGGCACGTGCTCATAACCCGAAGGTCGTCGGTTCGAATTTGATCCCCGCAACCATTTGACGATTCGCAAGCCGGACACAGGGGTCCGGCCTTTTGTTTTTGCGACAAGGCTCGCGCGTTTCCAGTAAACCGCAGTTCGTCTGTATAATGTGGCCCGCGTCATCCTCCTGCTTCCGATTTGCGCCAGAATTGAGCCGTGGATCAAAACTGGGGGCCGCGGATGGAAGAGGATCAGCGTGACAACTTTTGCCGCAAGTAGAAAAAAGCAGTGACCAGGTCGTTTGACTCGGTCGATTAGCCTCTCGGGCAAGCTTCGCGGTAATTTGTTTCCATGTAGAGTACGCCTTCGCAGGCGGACCGCTCTTGAGTTCACGGTTGCTGCTACTGGGACGCTCAAACTTTTTGAGATACTGAGGCGAAGAGATTTATGACCAAAAAAGTCAAATGGGGCATTCTCAGCACCGCTTCCATCGCGCAGCGCCGCGTGCTTCCCGCAATGCTGCAATTGCGAACGCGCGGAGATTGCCGCAATTGCCTCCCGCTCGCTCGACAACGCAAAAGCCGTTGCCGCCAAATTCTCCATTCCCAAAGGTTATGGCTCCTACGAGGAACTGTCTCGCCGACCCCGAGATCGAGGCGATCTACAATCCACTGCCGAACCATCTGCACGTGGAGTGGTCAATCCGCGCCGCCAGCCGTGGCAAGCACGTTCTGTTGCGAAAAGCCGTTGAGCCGCACGGTTGCCGAAGCTCGCCGCTTGCTCAAAGCGCGCGACGAATTCCATGTCAAAATTGGCGAAGCCTTCATGGTCCGCACGCATCCCCAATGGTTGCGCACCGCCGAACTTGTCGCACGGGCCGCATCGGCAAATTGCGCTCTGCTCTTGGCTTATTTCAGTTATTTCAATGTCGATCCCGGAAAATACGCGCAACGTCGCGGACTACGCCGGCGGCGCGCTCATGGACATCGGTTGCTATCCCATCAAGACTTCGCGTTTCGTCTTTGGCGAGGAGACCAGTCCGGGTGTCGGTTGCATCGAACGCGACCCCAACTTCAAGACCGATCGCCTTACCTCCGCGATTCTCGAATTCCCTACCGGCCAGTCCGTTTTCACCGTCTCCACGCAGATGGTCTACTACCAGAAAATGCAGTTCTTTCGGCGACGCAGGCCGTATTGACGTCGAGATTCCCTTCAACGCCCCCACGGACAAGCCGACGCGCATCTTGATCGACGATGGCAAGGATCTCTACGCGGGCGCCAGCGCGGTCGTCGAGACCTTTCCCATTTGCAATCAGTTCACCATTCAGGCGGATCTGTTCTCTGCGGCCATTCGCGACAACACGGAAGTCCCGAATCCGCTCGAAGATTCCATCTGCAACACGGCCGTCATCGAAGCTCTCTTCCGCTCCGCCTCCTCCGGCAAGTGGGAAACACCGGAACGCTTGTAGCCTGCACCGGCAGATCTGGAACGACAAAAAAGGCGCCGAGATTTGCTTCGAGCGCCCTAGCTGACCAAAATGCTCGATTCCACGAACCAGATTCGCCTTCGTAGTCGTAATATTCCTGCCCCAGGTGCGTAATCAGATCTTCTCCCTGCATCCAGCGCAGCGTGTTCTTCAGCTTCATCAGCTGGATGAACAGATCGTGCTCCGGATAAAGTTGCGGAGCCGTCATCGGCGATTTGAAGTAGAAGCTCAGCCACTCCTGAATGCCGCGCATTCCCGCCCGTTGCGCCAGATCCAGGAACAGCACCAGGTCCAGCACAATCGGCGCCGCCAGGATCGAATCGCGGCACAGGAAATCGACCTTGATCTGCATCGGGTAGCCCAGCCATCCGAAGATGTCGATATTGTCCCAGCCCTCCTTATTATCTCCGCGCGGCGGATAGTAGTTGATGCGCACCTTGTGATGGATCGTCTTGTACAGCTCCGGATACAAGTGCGGTTGCAAGAATAAATTCCAGCGCGCCCAGCTTCGACTCTTCCTTGGTCTTGAACGATCCGGGATCCTCCAGCACTTCCCCGTCGCGATTCCCCAGAATGTTCGTGGAGAACCAGCCGTTCAGACCCGAGCATGCGCGCCTTGAACGCGGGCGCGAGCACGGTCTTGAGCAGTGTCTGGCCCGTCTTGAAGTCCTTGCCGCCAATGGCCACGCTTGTGCTTCTGCGCGAGCTCCTGCATCGCCGGAATGTCCACCGTTAGGTTCGGCGCACCATTGCCGAAGGGCACGCCGCTGGTGATCGCCGCCCAGGCGTACAACATCGAGGGCGCGATCGCCGGATGATTGCTTCTTCATCGCCTCTTCAAACTTTTCGGCGGTACTGTGCACGTCATGCGGCTTCTGAAAGACTTCCGTAGACCCACACCACAACATCACCAGCCGCGAACAGCCGTGCTTCTTCTTGAATTTGGCGATGTCGTCTTTGATCTGCAGCGCGATGTCGTACTTCGTCTTTGCCCTTCTTGACGTGCTTGCCGTCGAGCATCTTCACGTATTCGCGGTCAAACGCCGCCGGCATCGGCTTGATCTTCGACAGAAACGACTTCACCTCCGCCAGGTGGTGCGGATCGAGCACTCCCGCCTTCGCCGCCGCGTCGTAGGCAGCTGTCCGGAAAAATATCCCAGCCCCCGAAGACCAAATCGTCCAGCTTGGCGAGCTTCACAAGATCCTTGATCTTTGGCGAACGTCCGTCCGTTCTCTTTCCCAGGCGAATTGTGGCCATCTGCGTCAGCGACCCGACCGGCACGGCCTTCTTCTGGCGCACAAGTTCGACGCCCGCCATGAACGTGGTTGCAACAGCACCCATCCCCGGCAACAGCACTCCGAGTTTTCCCCTTGGCGGAGCAATATTGTTTGGCTTTTCCATGAAACTCCTCAGCTTTTCGATTGGTGGAACTTCACAGGGCACAGCCGTTCACTGCGGAGACTGTATCCCAAATGATTAATTTTGGGGGAAGCGCAACCGATATGCAAACGAAAACCGCTTCCGGGCGAGGCGATTGCTTTCAAAAACGACGCTCATGGGCCGCACCACGTAGTTCACTTTGCGCCTTTTATCGGGCCCCGCCATCTCCAGCTCGACGTGCACCACCGGCTTCACCTTGAGTATCCAATTGCTCGGATCCTTGATCCCCCACTGGATGTACGGCACGTCGAATTTCGCGGTTCCCTTCCAGCGGTCGCTTGCCAGTTCCGCGTGGACTGCCGCAACAACTTCGTGCTCCTGCCCGTGCAGCAGAATCACGCCGTGCAGCTTCACTTCCGAGTTACCGGAGCGCGCCACTGTGCCTTCGATCTGCTCCGGCCGGAAAATCGCATCCGGATATTTGGAGGTCTCCAGGATCTCCCTGTGCATCCGCTCATCCCGCGAACTATTTCCCGGATTCGCCGCTGGTGGCATAGACACGAGGATCTCCCCGCCCGCCTTGCCGCTTTCCGGATCGAACTGCACTGCCCCACTCTTCAAGGAAAATGTGCCGTGCACCGTGTGCAGCGTGCTGTCCACGCGTGTAGTGGACCTTGCTCTGCGCGGGATCCACCTCCAGTTCAATTTCTGCGCGCGGTGTTTGCGCCGCCTGGGCCGGGCGGCGCCGCGCTTGCCGACAGCAGGACTGCAATTCCAAAAATTCCCGAAGCCGGGCCCACCACCGATCTCCAGCCATTCAAGCGCATTCGTGCCGTTTCTCTCTCAGGCAGCCAGGAAATGCCAGCCGAGTTGCGACTCCCGCCAGTACAACATCGCCTGGCCTGGCCTGGCCCACGTGAATCGCAAGCAATCGCGCGAACAATTCCGGATTTCGCTTCAGCATTTGCATCGCACGAGAGCGAATCCCGGCATTGCGCCCCAACAGGAGCATCAACTCGCCCATCCGGATCGGCCGCCGCGCCAACCGCCTGTGCGCGCGCTCATACATACGAAGATCGCCGGACTCCATTGCCTCCGCGAGCGCGAACGCCTGAAGAAATGCAATTCGCAATCCTTCGCCGGTAATCGCGTCTACGCCTCCCGAAGCGTCGCCCACCAACGCCACATTTCCGCGACACACTCGGGCCAGGGAGTGCATCGCCGTAATTGCGCCACGCTCGCGGCTGCACAACTCCGCCTCCCGCCAGCCGCTCCCGGAGTTGCGGCAACGTGTCCAGCGCCCGCTCAAAGTCCGCGTCCTCTGCTGTCTCGCCCAACACAACAATGCAAACTTCTTCGCGGGAAATCGGCGTCACATAAGCCTGCGCGCGTGGACCCCAGTAAATTTCCATGTATTCCGTCCAGGGGCGCATGCGATAGTGCCGCCGGCTAGCCATGCGATGACTGTATCTTTCCCTGATATTCAATCCGAGCCACCGTCGCACCCGCGAACCGCCGCCGTCCGCTCCAATGATCCACCGCGAGCGCATTCGGCCGCCGGCCAACTCCACCCCGTCTGCCGCAATCCTGGCTACGGGTGTTTTCCAGAGAAGCTGCACTCCGCATTTTCCCGCTTCCTGAATCAAGAGTTGGTGAAGCAGAGTTCTGCGAATCCCAATTCCCCGGCCCTCCGGAAAATCGGCTGACACTCGCATGCTGTCCTGTACGAATCGGATTCCACAAAAACGATAACCCGCACCTGCCGGCAATTCGACGCCCAGCTTCCGCAGTGCCGCCTGCGTCTCCGGCATCATCCCTTCTCCGCACGCCTTATCGATTGGCGGCTCTGCGCCATCCGCAACGGTCACCGAAAATCCTTTTCGCCTCGCTGCGATCGCCGCCGCCAGCCCTGCAGGCCCTCCTCCAATGACAAAAACGTCCGTGCCCCCCATTGGCAAGACCACCGGTTCCACCTTTCCCGTACTCGCTGCCGCAAGCTTTAATTTCAGATATTCACTGCTCGTTTTGCCAATCCCAGCGCTTCGGTCCAGAACGCTGCCGAAGTATCCGCAAGTTCCACCACGCTTCGAATCGCTCCCACAAATTCATCCAGTTGTTCTTCTCTCACCACCAAGGGCGGCGCCGCCTTCAACACCATGAAATTGTTCCCGCAAATCTGCGTCAGGATGTTTTTTTCGCGGAACATCCGCATCACCAGCACCTGCCCGAACATTGCCGGATGAATCCCGTGGAAAGCCTCGTACAGCGCGCGCAGGCCCAATTTTTGCGGGGCTCTAAATTCTATGCCGCTAAGGAGTCCCATTCCGCGAACTTCCCTCACAATCTCAAACGGTTCCAGCGCCTGCCGCAGCTTACCTCGGAACATTTCGCCCAGTCGCATGGCCCGCGGCCCCAGTTGCTCCCGCTCCAACACGTCCAGCGTGGCCAGTCCCGCTCTCATCGAAAGGCTGTTTTCGCTGAATGTGGAAGTGTGAACGATGGCGCGCTTCAGCGAGGAATACACCGAGCGGTAGATCTTGTCCGTCATCAGCACCGCGCTGACCGGCATTAACCCCCCACTCAAAGCTTTCGCCAGCACCACCATGTCCGGCAGCACCTCATACTGATGAGACGCAAGAAATGTGCCCGTGCGATACATTCCCGTTTGCACTTCATCCAGGACGTAGAGGGTCCCGTGCGCCCGGCATAGCTGCTCCGCCGCCTGCAAATAGGCCTTGGGGGGCATCCGAATTCCTGCTTCCGCCTGCACCGGTTCCACGATGAACGCCGCGCAACCGCGGCTCGCCAGCGCTTTCTCCAACGCCGCAATATCCCCGAAAGGCACTCCCGTCGTGTCCTGCAGCAGCGGCCCGAATCCTTCCCGCCAGAATGCGTCGCTCATCAACGAAAGCGCTCCTGCGGTCAAGCCGTGAAAGCTATTGTTTGCATAGACGATTCGCGGCCGGCCCGTGGTCGCACGCGCAAACTTGATGGCCGCCTCAACCCCTTCGCTCCCACTGCTGCCGAAATAAACTTTCTTTAATGCCCCACCTGCCAGCCGGCACAAGCGCTCGGCCAATTGCCCTGCAAGGGCTGGAACGTGGCTCTGCAGCATTGTTGGGCCGCTCTTGTCCAGCTCGTCCTTCACGGCGTTCAAAATGGAGGGGTGGTTATGGCCCGCATTGTGGACACAGTAGCCGGAGAGAAAATCCAGGATGCGGCGGCCGTCCTTCGTAAACAGATCGCACCCAGAGCAGCGCTCATACTCCACATTCATGTCCAACAGGTTGAGCAACGCCACCCACTGCGGATTGACGAACTCCTGGTAAGCCCTGTCGCCGGCAATCTCAAAGCCGACTGCCGCACTTTTCGTCGCCATATCTGTCAATGGATGCCCTCCTTCCGTCGCGGGATGCCTTTCGATTCAGTTTAATGCGAAATCATCCGGCGCGGACAATCGAAGCCAAGCTGAAACTGCTCCCTCGCCAGCTTTGCTGCCGCTTCCAGCCGGCCAACCCTGTTTCCAGCACATAACTGAATCTTATTTTCCCATGCACTTCTATTAATTTGACTGATTCCCCCTCCGGCCCCATGCTAGTAGTCTCGCTGGCGTCGGCCTTGTTCGCTGTCGTCGGCCTTGTTCGCTGTCGTCAGGAGAGCCACTGGTGTGGGCCGATTGGCTTCGCCCCCGGCCTGCACGCTCTCGATGGCTTTGAACTTGGCCCTCCGCGCGCCGCGCAGGGCAAGTGGCGGATGGCACTCTGGTTTTACCGGAATTTGAATTCTTCGGGGCCATCCTCCCCACGGGGCGATGGCCCCGCGTCTTTAGAGCAGCGCGATCGATTCCTGGAGGAATCTTTTTGTGACCGACAGTCCGATGAAGCCTCGCAGTTCCGCCCTCACCGACGGGGCGCACCGTGCTCCCGCCCGCGCCATGCTCCGCGCCGCCGGACTCAAGGACGACGACTTCAATAAGCCGCTCATCGGCATCGCCAATACCTGGATCGAGATCGGCCCCTGCAACTATCATCTCCGCGAACTCGCCGTGCACGTTCGGGATGGCATTCGCGCCGCCGGCGGCACTTCTCTGGAATTCAACACCGTCTCCATCTCCGACGGCATCACCATGGGCACCGAAGGCATGCGCGCTTCCCTGATCAGCCGCGAAGTCATTGCCGATTCCATTGAACTGGTCGCTCGCGGCAATCTCTTCGACGGCCTGATCGTCCTCGTCGGGTGCGACAAGACTATTCCCGGCGGCGTCATGGCTCTCGCCCGCCTCAACATTCCCGGCCTGGTCCTTTACGGCGGTTCCATTGCTCCCGGCCAATACGAAGGTCACTCGGTCACCATTCAGGACGTCTTCGAAGCCGTCGGCGCTCACGCTCGCGGCAAAATGAACGACGCGCAACTCAAGGAACTCGAGTGCGCCGCCTGTCCCGGCGCGGGCGCCTGCGGCGGACAATTCACCGCCAATACCATGGCGCTGGTCTGCGAATTCCTCGGCATCGCCCCCATGGGCATCTCCAGCGTCCCCGCCACCAACGAAGGAAAGGCTCACGCTGGCGAACTCGCCGGCAAACTCACGCTCGATCTGTTGAAGAAAAACCTTCTGCCTTCCAAAATCATCACCAAATCCGCAATCGAAAACGCCATCGCCGGTGTTGCCGCCACGGGCGGTTCCACCAACGCCGTTCTTCACCTCCTGGCTATCGCCCGCGAAGCCGGCATCTCCCTTTCCATCGACGATTTTGACCGCATCAGTTCGCGTACCCCGATCCTCGCCGATCTCAAACCGGGAGGACGCTTTGTCGCCACCGACCTTTACGCAGCAGGCGGCACTTCGCTCCTCGCAAAGCGCATGCTTGAAGCGGGACTTCTCCGCGGCGACTGCATCACCGTCACCGGCCGCACTCTCGCCGAAGAGGCTTCCGCCGCAAAGGAAACGCCGGGCCAGGAAGTTGTCCGCACCAAAACCAATCCGCTCAAGCCGAGCGGCGGCTTGGTCATCCTGAAGGGCAATCTCGCCCCGGAAGGCTGCGTCGTGAAAGTTGCAGGCCACAATGTGCTGAATTTCCGCGGCCCAGCTCGCGTTTTCGATACCGAAGAAGCGGCCTTCGCCGGCGTGGAAAATGCCGGAATCAAAGCCGGCGACGTTGTCGTGATCCGCTATGAAGGTCCACGCGGCGGCCCGGGCATGCGCGAAATGCTTGCCGTAACCGCGGCGCTTGTCGGCGCTGGCCTGGGAGACTCTGTCGCCCTGCTCACCGATGGCCGGTTCTCTGGCGCCACGCATGGCCTCATGGCCGGTCACGTCGCACCGGAGGCCGCAGTAGGCGGCCCGATTGCCGCCATCCGCGACGGCGACACGATCGTTTTCGATTTGTCCAAGCGCACTCTCAGCGTGGAGGTCACCGACGCCGAACTCCAGAAGCGCCTCGCTGCCTGGAAAGCGCCGAGGCCGCGCTTCACTCACGGTGTCATGGCCAAGTACGCGTTACTGGTCTCTTCTTCCTCGCTCGGCGCCATCACGAGCGTGCCCGCAAGTTTTTCTTCCGGCTCTGCGCCGGTCTCGACTGGGAGAACTCTATGAAGCTCACTGGTGCGCAAATCCTCTGCGAAACGCTGGAGCGCCTCGGCGTCCGCCACATCTTCGGTTATCCGGGCGGCGCGATTCTCCCGGTTTACGACGCGCTTGGAAAATCCAAGCTCCATCACATCCTCGTCCGCCACGAACAGGGCGCCACGCACATGGCCGATGGTTACGCGCGTGCCACCGGCGGCGTCGGTGTGGCCATGGCAACCTCCGGTCCCGGCGCAACCAACATGGTCACCGGCATCGCCACTGCCATGCTCGATTCTTCCCCCGTGGTCTGCATTACCGGGCAAGTCAGCAGCAAACTGCTCGGTTCCGATGCCTTCCAGGAGGTGGACATCACCGGCATCACCATGCCCATCACCAAGCACAATGTGGTGATCTCCAGGGCGGAAGACGTTGCCCGCACCGTTCGCGAGGCCTTCATCATCGCCAATTCCGGCCGCCCGGGACCCGTCCTCGTGGACATCACCAAGGACGCACAACAAGCCACGGCCGAATTCGACTGGGAGGCCTGCAAGCCAGATCTTCCCACCAAGCGCATCCGTGACAATCATAACCAGGAGGAGTTTGACCGTGCCGTCGAACTTCTGAACTCTTCCAAGCGGCCCGTCATCCTCGCCGGCCGCGGCATCATGCTTTCCGGTGCCATGAGCATCTTTGACAAGTTTGTGCGCACCAGCAACATTCCCGTCGCCATGACCCTCCTCGGCATTGGCTGCTTCCCTGCCTCCGACCCGATGAACCTCGGCATGATGGGCATGCACGGAGAAGCTTGGGTCAATAATGCAATTCAGGAAGCCGACCTGCTCATTGCGGTGGGAATGCGTTTCGACGACCGCGTCACCGGCGATCTTCGCACCTATGCCCGCAACGCCCACAAGATTCACATCGAAGTCGATCGCGCCGAAATCAACAAGAACGTTAAGGTCGATGCCGCCATCATCGGCGACGCCGGCGAAACACTGGGCGCCCTTCTCCCCCACATCCACTCGCGCGACCATGGCCAATGGCTCGCTCACATCCGGGAACTCCGCGGCGATTCCGCCGTCCGCGACATCCAAGCCCTCCCGGACAGCGGCCACCTCTACGCTGCTCACGTCATCAACGATCTCTGGAAAGTCACCAAGGGCGGCGCCATCGTCGTCACCGACGTCGGCCAGCACCAGATGTGGGAAGCGCAGTATTACCACCACGACCGGCCCCGCACCCTCATCACTTCCGGGGGCCTCGGCACCATGGGCTTCGCTCTCCCCGCGGCTATCGGCGCGAAATTCGCCCGCCCCGATGCGGAAGTCTGGGTCGTTGCCGGCGACGGCGGCTTCCAAATGACCATGTGTGAACTGGCTACCATCGTCCAGGAAAAAATCAACATCAACATCGCCATCATCAACAACGGTTTTCTCGGCATGGTCCGTCAGTGGCAGGAATTCTTCTACGACAAGCGCTACGTGGCCACGCCGCTCGTTGCTCCGGACTTTGCGGCCCTCGCCAATGCCTTTGGCATTCGCGGCGAGCGCGTCACCACGCGCAAGGAAGTGGTTCCCGCGATTGAGTCCGCGCGAGACTCCGATCAGGCCGTCCTCCTCGACTTCCGCGTCGAGCAGGAAGACTCGGTTTACCCGATGGTCCCCGCGGGCGCCTCGCTCCACGAAATGATCCGGCGTCCCAACAACCCACTGGTAGAAACCGCCGCGGAGCCCTAGCCATGTGTCTTGCAGCGGGTGCCCAGTTTTGGCCCTGAAGTGGCCGGTCTTTAGACCGGCCAGGGTGGCACAGCGATTCCGCGCTGTGCTCTTGGGTTTTCTTTAGGAGGCCACGCATTGAATCGCTCCTGAGAAGCCTTCCAGGGGATTGCGCTAGCAGCCTCGCCGGCGGATGGAATTATGCAGTACCCTAGATGCAGAAACCGAGGAGCTTATGCAGACCATCGTCGCCTATGTCGAAAACAAACCCGGCGTCTTGAACCGAGTCGCCTCGCTCACCCGCCGCCTGGCCATCAACATCGACTCCCTCACGGTCGGCCCCACGGAGAATCGAGGAAGTCGCGCGCATGACCATCTGCGCGCACACCGATGAACCCGGCGCTCGCCGCCTGGAAGCCAGCCTCGAGAAGCTCGTGGATGTACTCGTGGCGGAAAACATTTCCGAGCGTTCCATGCTCGAACGCGACCTCGCCCTAATCAAAGTTGCGGCGGACCACCTGAATCGCCCGCATCTTATGGAATTGGTCAAGGCCTTCCGCGGGCGCGTCGTGGACGTTTCACCGGAGTCCGTCATCGTCGAGGTTTCCGATACCACGGACAAGATCGATGGCCTGCTGGAAGTCCTGCGCCCCTTTGGCGTGCTGGAGATGGGCCGCACCGGGCGCATTGCCATGACGCGTGGTAATGACGTGCTTCGCCCGCCCATGTCAACCACCAGCGGCTCCAAAGACCCTACCCCGGCTTCGAAATAAGAAGATTTCCGAAGTAGGGGTCCTGCACCGCTGGACCCCAGTTAGCAACCAATTCTAAATCGAGCAACATCAGTTTTTCAGCCGCATCGCGGCCCACGAAAGGAACAACCAACGCAATGGCAAATCTCTACTACGATAAAGACGCGGACCTCACTTTAGTCCAGGCAAAGAAGGTCGCCATCATCGGCTACGGCTCCCAGGGCCACGCTCACTCCCTGAATCTTCGCGATTCCGGCGTTTCCGTCGTTGTCGGTCTTCCCGAAGGCAGCGCTTCCCGCGCCAAGGCGGAGAAGGAGGGCCTCGTGGTAAAGACCCCTGCCGAAGCCGCCGCCTGGGCCGACGTCATCATGATCCTGGCCCCGGACACGCGCCAGCCCAAGCTCTACAAGGAAGCGATCGAGCCGCACCTCACTCCCGGCAAGACGCTCATGTTCGCTCACGGCTTCAACATTCGTTTCGGCGCGATTCAGCCGCCTAAGAATATCGACGTCAGTATGATCGCTCCAAAGGCCCCAGGCCATCGCGTCCGCGAAGTCTTCACTGAAGGTGGCGGCACGCCCGCGCTTCTCGCCGTTCACCAGGACGCTTCCGGCAAGGCCAAAGCTTTCGCTCTCGCCTATGCCAAGGGACTTGGCACCACCCGCGCTGGCGTTCTCGAAACCACCTTCACCGAGGAGACCGAGACCGATCTCTTTGGCGAACAAGCCGTACTCTGCGGCGGCGTCAGCGAACTCATCAAAGCCGGCTTCGAAACCCTCGTCAACGCAGGCTATCAGCCCGAGGTCGCCTATTTCGAATGCCTCCACGAGCTCAAGCTCATCGTCGATCTCATCTATCGCGGCGGTCTCAGCTACATGCGCTATTCGGTCAGCGACACCGCTGAACACGGCGATTACCACGCCGGGCCTCGCATCGTCACGCAGCAAACCCGCGAAGCCATGAAAAAACTCCTTGCCGAAATCAAGCGATGGTAGCTTTGCCAAAGCCTGGATTGAAGAAAACGAAAAAGGCTGCCCCAATTTTCTCGCCAAGCGCAAAGCCGAACAGCAGCACATCATCGAGCAGCTCGGCCCCAAGCTCCGCGCCATGATGCCCTTCCTGAACCCTATCGTCGCCCCGGGCGTAGCCGAATCCGCCGCCTCTGCCAAAAAATAACCCGCACTCTGATTTAGCGCCGTAGGTGCGGCACTTGCCTCACTCGGATGCTCCCAATAGCCCGGATTTGAATTCTTCTCGTACTCCGCTATCATTTCGCCCGTGAACAAATCGCGCATTTCGTCGTCCCGGCTTCTGCTCTTCTGTCTTTGCGCTCTTCTCGCCGCCGCAGCCGCATACGCGCAACCCGCGGCTCCTGCCAACAATCCCCTGCTTCCCGGCCCCAAACCTCCCGACGTCTCCACGGAATGGAAGCAACTCGTCGGCATTTATGGGAAGGGCGAAGCCACAGTGATCGTACTCGAACGCGAGGGAGAACTCATTTGGCACGGGCACGACGGCGAGGTTCCTGTCCAAGACTACGAGCACTCAGGATTTCTGGTTCCCAACAAAAACGGTCTGCTTTTGCGGGCAAACGTGCAACAAGGCTCGGATGGCAATGTGACGATGTTGAGTATTGCCCCTAAGCACTCGCCCCCTGCTGACGCTGGCACCAAGCCGCCACACGCTTACACCTTTACGCATCCCCGGTATTTGCCACGCACGGACGCCGGCTCCGACCCGGCTCATTTCTATCACGTCACACCCACGCGCCCCCTCGACGAACTACGCAATGCTGCGCTTGCCGCCAAGCCTCCGCAAGAGCCCGGCCCCTTCCGCGCACCCGATCTCGTCGAACTCGTCACCCTCGATCCCGTATTCCATCTCGACATCCGTTACGCGCATTCCAATAATTTCCTGTCGACCCCCGTCTACATCCAGGCCCGCGCCTTCATGCAACGTCCCGCCGCTGAAGCTCTCATCCGCGTTCTTCACAAACTCCAACCGCTCGGCTTCGGCATCCTCATTCACGACGCCTACCGTCCCTGGTATGTCACCAAGATTTTCTGGGACGCTACGCCACCTGAAGGCCATATCTTCGTCGCCGACCCGAGTAAAGGCTCCAGGCACAATCGCGGTTGTGCCGTCGATCTCACCCTCTACGATCTCGCTACCGATCAGCCCATCGAAATGCCCGGACTTTACGACGAAATGTCTGCGCGATCCTTCCCGACTTTTCCGGGCGGCACTTCCCTGCAGCGCTGGCATCGCGATCTTCTCCGCCGCGCCATGGAATCCGAAGGCTTCACTGTAAACGAAGACGAATGGTGGCACTTCGACTACAAGGACTGGATACACTACCCCATCCTCAACGTGCCGTTTGAGAATTTAAGCGCGGGCTCCCCGCGTTCGTAACTTCTATCGTAAGTGTGGGCGGCTATCTGCTCGCGGCTGGTAGGCGCCCTTTTCTTCTTTGCGCCCCGACGATTCGCGCTCTTCTTTGGTTCGCGACGACTTCAATTGTTTCGGGCCTAGAAAGAACGTGTCGCATTCAGGGCACCAGTGCGGCCGCAAGTTCAATATCCGGCACGCCACCTTCACGAGGAATCCCGCGCGCTTTACGCGGTACACGTCCGCGTACTTGCACACGGGACACCCGCGCGCCCGGCTGATTCGCTGGAACTTCATCGGCATCTCCGTCGAATCGCCCTCCTGCGTTAAGTTCCAATGTACTGTACGTGGACGTACGCGCCGGTGTGGACGTTGTAGAGCAAGTACCAACCCGCGTGGTCGGTGTCCTCGTAAACCACAAAGTCATCTCCGCAGTTCCAACACCAATCCGAGCAAACGGACCAATCCCAGGCTGCCACTTCGAACCCGAATCCTCCGGGAAACCAAAACCGGTGGTGGTCAATGTCAAAGCGCTCGACGTTATAGCGGTAGCTGGGACCAAAATGCTCGAAGTGGCCGTGCTCGAACGGATGATCGAGGTGGAAGCGCTTGTCATTCGGCGCGTCGTGACCGAACCAATGATCATTGGTCACATGCTGGCTACCATTGACCTTGCCGTTTACGTGCCGCTCTGGCTCGGGCTTGGCATGGGTGTCGCGCTTTGGTGGGGCCGGCGGAATCTTTCCCTGGTTGGCCCTGGGCGTATTGACCGGCCTCGCTTCGGCCGGACGCCCTGCCTGCCCGTGCTCCTCAGCCGGATGCTGCGCCATGACCGGTATGGCGAACGCCAAAAAGAGTCCCAATGGCAATTCAAAACGTCTTTTCATTCTTCCTCCTGGAAGCTTAAATACGTTTGGCCGAACTCCCTGATTTTCTGGACTGGGCGAACCGCGTTTATTATGACGCTTTCTCAGTCTTCGTGGGTACAAAAACTGCTCTCCTAACAGCCCTGCTACGTCCATAAAGACTTACCGTCTCCCGGGTCGCAAACCGCCCTCGGTTGCATTATCATTCCCCGATGCCGGACCAACCCCCCTCACCCCTGCTTCGCCTCGGCACTTCCTCCTTCACCGCCGAGGGCTGGGAGAAAACTTTTTATCCGAAGGACATGCAGGCGCGCGACTACCTTTCCTACTACGCCACGAAGTTTGACACCCTCGAAGTCGACGCCACTTTTTATCGCATCCCTGCCATTTCCACCGTCAAGGGCTGGTACGCCAAAACCCCGGCCAATTTCCTCTTCGCCCTGAAGACGCCCCAGGAAATCACGCACGAACGCGTTCTCGTCGATGCAGGTCCCGTCCTCGCCGAATTCCTTCGCGCCACCGAGCCGCTCGGCGAAAAACTCGCCGTCATCCTTCTGCAATTTCCGTACTTCAACAAGAAGGCCTTCCCCAGCCCGGCCGAATTCCTCGCGCGCCTGAAACCGTTCCTCGAGAAACTCCCCGCCGAACCGAGGTTCGCCCTGGAAATCCGCAACAAATATTGGCTTGGTCCCGCGCTCTACGACCTTCTCCGCAAACACAACGTCGCTCTTGCGCTCGTCGATCATCCCTGGATGCCACGCCCGCGCGAATGGCTCGCTAAAGCCGATCCGATCACCATGGATTTCACTTACATTCGCTGGCTCGGCGACCGCAAAGGCATCGAGGAACTCACCAAATCGTGGGATAAGACAATCGTGGACCGCACCGGTGATTTACAAGAATGGGTCGATGCCTGCCGCAATTTCCTCAAGCGCAAAATCCGCGTCTTCGCCTTCGCCAACAACCACTACCAGTTATGCCGACGTCGGCATAACGCGTATAATGCCGCCTTCCGAATTATGCCGAGTTGAGTCTCGTCGCCAACCCCGTTTTCTCTCAATAGCTGATTGTCGAGGCCCAGCGATGCTTAATCAAGTCGGCATAATCCCACGTGGGTTGCTCCCATGACCAACTCCTCATAACACGGCGAACCGGAGCTTTTCTTGTGAGATGCATGAAGAAAAAGACGCCAGCTATCTCTCCTCAGTCGCCAGATTCTTCCATGGCCAAATCCGTCGGAGGCCAAGTGCGACGAGGTAATAGAAAACCAGATTGCTCGCCGCGCCTACAATGACCAGGGAGAATGGCTCTCCGCCGTGGGGACTGCCGGAAATACCGATTGAGGTGATGGCTCCCAAAAGGAACCCGGGCATTGCTGTGTAAGGTTCGCGAAACACAAACAGTGACGCGGTTGACAGGACGGTCGCAACAACAGCCACGGTCACTGCGATTCGCTGATCCGTCGGAACACCCTGATACGTTCCAAGTACTTTGAGTGCAGGTCGCGCAACAGCAAATCCAGCCGTTGTGAAAACGATGAGGCCGGAAAGGAACACTAACCACGGAAATAGGCGGGGGTGATTCTCCACAATGGCTCGAAATCCGTCTTCTTTGAAGTTCGAGACAAAGTAGCCTCGCTGAGAAAATCGAGCCGAGATGAACAGTCGATTTCCCGGCTCAATGGGATGAGTCGTCTCAAACCTTGCGCCGGACGGCAGATTGGTACGGACACAATCAAAGTGAAAATTAGATTCTGTGCCCGTATCAGCGCTTATGCTCGTATCGTTGGGCCAACCTTCAGGGAAAATCAACTCGACATCAGCATTGTCAATTGGAACTGGCCATTCTCCCGAGATGTCCTGATTCAGGTCCTCGAAATCATCGTAGATCAGGAACTGATGCTTGGCCGTGTAACGCAGCTCGATGGAATGTTTGCCGCGCGACCAGCGACCAGACTGGGGCGAAACGTGGATGTCGAAAACGTTTTTGTCCTCGGACGTCTGGACTATTCCATCAGAGGCATCAACCTTCGCGCTTATAGACTGAAACCCACCTGCTTTTGCGCGTTGAGGTCCAGCGGCTTTAATCCATAGCCGCCGATGGAATCCGTCATCGAATAAACCAGTATCATTCACGATTTCAAATTTCTCGCTCACTGTCAGAGTGCGGCCTCTCGCAACCGTGATTTCGGAATGAAACGTCATGATGCGATCCGCCGATTGGGCACGTGCGATTTCAGCAAAGGTCAGTAAGAGGCAGATAAGGCCCAGTGACACATCACAAAGTTTGGGTCGTTGCATTTAGCCAAGGTTAACCCCCCACAAAGCGACAGACTAGCTCCTGATGGGTCGCCTGATCGGACTAGAAGGCGACCCATCTTCTTGCTCTCGCGCGTTTCTAATCCCGGCACTTGCCGCGCAAACCGGCCTTATCCGCGGGATCAGAGGCTCTTCAAAAAAGCGAGTAAGCGGTCAGTGGGTCGGTAACGGCCATTTCGCGTTTTGCTGGAAGTCGCCTTGGCAAGTGCCTTCTCCTTCATCGCCATGCTGGCATGGAGGTACACCTCGGTGCTTTCGATTGATTCGTGGCCAAGCCAAAGAGCGATCACTGAGCGGTCCACACCCTGCTGGAGGAGATCCATAGCGACGGAGTGCCGAAGCACATGCATCGAAATGCGTTTCTTAGCGAGTGTAGGGCACTGTTTTCCTGCGTTGCTGACATGCTTGGCGAGGACACGCTCGGCGCCATCACGGCTGAGTGGCCCGCCCCGCGCGCTGGGAAACAAAGGGTCAGCGGGGTTGCCGAGACGTTCTCGCAACCAACCCCGTAGAGCTACCACTACATCTCTATGCAGCGGCGTGGAGCGCTCCTTGCGTCCTTTACCCCGACACCGTACTGAACCTCCGGCTCCCAGGGCAACGTCATCGCAACGAAGACCAATGAGTTCCGATATGCGGAGTCCAGTCTGGGAGGCGACGAGGAGTAAGGTGTAATCCCTGCGGCCTCCCCACCTAGCTCGATCTGGAGCAGAGAGCAACGCCTCTATCTCGGGCCGGGTCAGGTACTCGATGGGCCTTCGGTCAAAGCGTTTGTTGGGTATAGCCAGCACACGCTGGGCCAAGGCACCGTGGCACGGTTCGGTGAAAGCTACGAACTGGAAGAAGGAGTGAATCGCGGCCAACCGAACGTTCCGGCTCCGTGCGCATACGCCCCGATCTCTTTCCAGATGATTCAGAAAGGCCCCGAGGAAGGCGGGTTCCAGAACTTCCATGGTCAGCTTCGTGGGCGGCTTGCCAGTCTGTTGTTGTGCAAACTGCAAGAGCAGGCGAAAAGTGTCGCGATAGCTCGCGATGGTATTGGGACTTGCTTGCATTTGATGTATTAAACGATCGCTGAAGAAGGCTTGCAGGAGTTCTGAGAACTGGAGGCAGGTGTTCATGGCCCAACCTCCTTATCTCTTTCGACCTAGACGCCGCGACGCCAAGCGCAAGAGTTTTGGGGTCGCTGTGAGATACCAATAGGTGCTGACCGCGTCGACGTGGCCAAGATAGGTGGCGAGCACAGGCAGATGCCGCTCAACATCCTTACCGGCACGGTAGAGGCGTTCAAGGGTCCGAATGGCGAATCCGTGCCGAAAATCATGGATTCGTGGACCGCGCTGCCCAACCGGGCTTCGCAATCCGACCCGCCGAACCAGCTTGCAGAAAGTATGTTGCACTTGCGACAGACTCAATCCTGTGCCGAGCTCCAAAACAAAGAAGCGGCTGTCTTTGCGCTGAGGAAAGAGTTGGTGGCGTAATGCGGCATAGTGCTTCAGCGCATTACGAGTCGACGGATGCAGAGGAACCAACCGGGACTTTCCGAATTTCGCGCCCCGAACATGAATGATACCGTTGATGAGATCCACATCCTCGCAATCCAGTGCGAGGCATTCACCGATCCGCATGCCGGTGACCACAAGTAGTCGGAGCAATGTAGCGAATGTCGCCGGCCGCAAGCCCCGGCGTGAATGGAGTCGCAGGGCTGCCCTGATCAGCTTTCGGATGTCACCGTCGCTGTACACATAGGGCGACCTTCTTACATAACCATCAGGCAGCAATCCGTGCGGCGGAACCTCTGTTCGAGGGTCCATGCCCGCTTGATGCTCGGCAAACGTGCGGACGATTTGCAACCGTTTCGCGCAAAGAGCTGGCTGCCCATGGGGAGATGCCAAAGCGAACCGAAGGGCCAAATCACGCGTGATAGACGACGCACCTTGCTCTTCGGCGAAATCGACAAACCTATGCAAGAGCCGCCCCTGCGACTCGAGCTTAAAGCCCAGCGCTCGCCGCAGAGCGAGGTAGGAGCGGAGAGATTTTCTTAGCTCGCTCATGCCGCACCTCCGGGCCAGGGTTGCGCAATGGAGCGCAGCGCCGACAAATCAACTTTGGCGTAGATGGCGGTGCTGCTTTCGGACTGATGACGCAAAACCTTCGCGATCTCGGACATCGACGCTCCGTTGCGGAGCATCTGGGTAGCGAGCGAATGACGAAACAGGTGCGCTCCTCGGTTGGGTGGGCTAATTCCAGCGCGTCGAAGAGCACGTTGCACCACTATGTCGACGGCTGCGGAGTCGGCGAGACCCTCGTGGGGAGCCGCTGATCGAATGAAGACTTTCCGGCAGGTGCACGGAGGCCTGAGTTGCTTCAAATAATGTGCGAGAGCGTGGCCGACATCCTTCGGAAGGGGCAATTTGTCCAGCCGTCCCCCTTTTCCCCGGACGGTTAGTTCACCCGTCTCCCAGTCGATGTCGTCCAGTCTCATATCCACGATTTCCGTCGCGCGCAGCCCGAGTCGAGCCAGCAGGAGGAGAATCACCCGATCTCGTCGGACAATAGGGTCATCTTGACTGCTCTTCCTCAAGACCAGCTTGACCTGCTGCGGCAACAAATATTTGGGTAGCCCAGAAAGATTCCAGTTAGCCACTGATGGAACGCGCGCTGCTAGATCGGTGGCTATTTCTCCACTCTGCTGCAGAAACCGGAGCAGGCTGCGGAGCGCTTTGGCCATACAGCGAGCGGCATGCGGACTTATGGTCCTGGCCTGACGAAGTATGCATCGAACAATGTCCTGGGCGTTCAGTTCGCTCAAAGAGAGTGGGCCATCTGCAAAGCATTCAAGAACGAACCGTCGTGTGTGGAAGAGATATTGCCGCACGGATTTCGGTCGAAGACCTCGCTGCTCCGTCAGGTATTGCGCGAACCTGAGCTGCAGATGGTCAATGGCGCTCATCTTCGGTTGAACAAAGGAAACCACGTTCGCTTCCCGCAGATGTTTCAGCAAAGACCGCAATGTGGCTGCATCTCCTCGCTGCTTGCTGTATCGCTTTGCTCGGTGGCGAATGAATTCCTGGATGCGTTTTTCGGTGAAGCCTTCCATTTTTATTTGGCGATGCCGCATCCACTGGTCGAACGCTCGCATAAGGCGGAATTTGTAGGCGATACACTCTTTGGAATATCCTCGGTTGGCAAGCGAATCAGTGAAGTCGGGGATGTATGAATCTAGTGGGCCGTCCGCCTGTTTTAGCGGGACAGACGGGTTCCTATCCGAATGACTTTGCATGTGAATCTTCTCCTTCCGGTCCGAGGGACCGTCCAGAGAAGTGAGCGGGATTATGCCGACTCATTCAAGTATTCGCGGCGGTGCAAAAGCCGCTAATCTAACGGAAAGCGAACAGGCGAGAGACTCAATTCGGCATAATTCGGAAAGCGGCATTATACGGCGGCCACGCCCCGGACACCCTGCGATTGTTTGAAGATCTAATGGAAAAGAAGTGATCGCGTGGCAGTGAGGGCAAACAATCGAACTTCTCTGTCGCGGATAGCAGATATCAGTGACCAGATATCAGGAACCAGGAAACAGCAACCTCGCCGGCTTGAAGAGGGTTTCTCCGTCTGATTTCTGATTTCTGATGTCGAGGATCAACCCTGACACACAGACTACGGAGGTTCTCCAACCCAGCTCTCACCCCAACTTCGACTTCCCCAGCTCCGCCACTCGCCGCTCATAAATCATTTCGCACAAGCCCCGCTTGTTGTAAAACCGGAAGACTATCTTGTGCCCCGCTTCGATCTTTGCTCGCGACTTCAATACCGCCCCGTCCAGCACCACCCAGCTCCCGCTCACCAGGTATTGGCCTTCCCGCCCTTGCAGTTCAAATCGGCCGTCGCTCTTCAAACTCAACGGCGCGGCTTTGCACGGCACCGTTTTCCCGGCCACATGCGCTTCCACGCACACGTATTCGCCCGCGAGCTCCATCGTCTGCCCCGCGGCCTTTCCCGCCCATAGCATCAGGCACAATCCCACGGCTGCCAGACGTGCCGTATTTTCCAGACTCCATGACCTTTCCTTGCGTTCCTCTGGCACCATTGGTCCCTTTCGAGGTTGCTGCGCACCCCTTGCACTCGTCATAATGTGCAACTCAACCGCCACCCCAGTGCCATTACAACTCGCTGATAGCAATGCGCTTATGCAAATGCGAGCTCCGCCCAATTCCAAAAAATGGGAACGCGTGTTCCCTCGTTTCTCTCTCTGCGGAATTCTTTTGCCGTACCACGCAGGGCGTACTACGAAAGCAGGTACTCGATTGTAGTTAATATTCAGTACTCTTGTCAACAGGTAATTCCGCGGTCGCCGCCCCATCTTTGCGCGGGTCCGAAGCTCCGTAGTTCACTCCGGCCGCAAAATCTCGCAGCACCGCCTGGCCCCCTCCCATCGCGGAGGAAAATGTCCCCATTACCTGAATCTTGTGCCCTTTGGCGCTCAATTCATCCCGTACCTTCTGCGGGATCCGATTCTCCATTTGAACGTCACAACCATCGAAGGTGCGTTTCGTGAACCGCGCCGCCTCCAGCGCCGCCTGGATATTCATCTTGAAGTCCGCCACGTTCGCGATGAATTGGGCGTGTGCCTGCGACTGGTTCCAGCCACCCATGATGCCGAACGCGATGCGCGTGTCTCCCTTCTGCGCGAACGCCGGAATAATCGTGTGCAATGGCCGTTTCCTCCCCGCCAGCGCGTTCGGCGAAGCAGGGTCCAGGCTGAACAGCGCCCCACGGTTCTGTAGTGCAAAACCCGTCCCCGGAGCCACGATCCCGGAGCCAAATGCGTCGTAGTTACTCTGGATAAGCGAAACCATATTCCCCTCGCGGTCCACCACGGTCAGATACGTCGTGTCCCCGGCCCCCGGCAGCGATCCCGCCCCCACTTCGCAATTCGCATGGTCCGGATCGATCAATTTCGCCCGCTCCGCCGCGCGCTCCTTGGACAACAGTGTCTTCACTGGCAGCGTCTGTCCGCGCGGCTCGCCGATATATTTCACAAGGTCCGCGTACGCCAGTTTTTTTGCCTCGATCATCGCGTGCAGCGCCTTGCCCGAGCCGAATCCCAATTCCTTCTGCCCCAGCGGAAAAGTCGCCATGATGTTCAGCATCACCAGCGCCGCCAGCCCCTGCCCGTTCGGCGGCAACTCGTACACCGTCCAATCCCGGTACGTCGTGGACAGCGGTTCCACCCACTCCGCCGAGAATTCCGCCAGGTCCGGCGCCGTCATCGCTCCCCCGTGCCGCTTGATCGCTTCCAGTACGCGATTGGCCAGCTCTCCTTTGTAATATCCGTCGCGTCCATGCGCGGCAACCTGTTCCAGCGACCATGCCAAATCTGGATTTCGGAACATTCACCGGCCTTGGGGGCATGATCGTTCGGCAGGTACATCTTAGCTGCCTCAGCGTCTCCTCGCAGGTAATCGGTCCCCGCGGCCCAGTACATCGCCACCCACTCCGTCACCGGATACCCACCCTTGCCGTCTGAATCGCCGCCGCCAAATCCTCCCTGAGTTTTTTCCGCCCGAATTTGTCCGCCAGCTTTTGCCAGCCCTCCACCGTTCCCGGCACGGTAACCGTGTTCGCTCCCGTTTGCGGCATCTCCCGCAATCCCTGTTTGTGCAGCGCCTCAATCGTCAGATCCCTTCGGCGCCCATCCGCTGGCGTTCAGTCCATACAGCTTGTCGGCCTGTCGCGTCATACACAATCGCGAACAAGTCTCCGCCAATGCCGTTCATCATCGGCGACACCACGCCCATCATCGCGTTCGTGGCAATTGCGGCGTCCACCGCGTTCCCGCCCGATTCCAGAACCCGCACTCCCGCTTGTGCCGCCAGCGGCGATTCCGCCGCCACAATCCCGTTCTGCGAAATCACCATCGACCGCGCCTGTGATCGGTCCTGTGCCTCTACCATTCCTGCTCCCACCATGCTCGCCACGTACACGAGTATCGCCCTCCTCGCCCAAGAATTGCGTCCCACCGGGTTACTCTCCCTTCAAAATGTCCAAGCCTTTCGCAGCTTTCCCAATAGCCGATCGTCTGTGCACTCTATCCCGAGAGCACCTCACCCGCAAGCGCCGCTAAATCTCCCCACTATGTCGGTTTCCCGTTACTGTGATCCTCGGGCGCCATTCAAAGCTTCTCTTGGAAGAACGAGGTTAACGACCACCCGCATTCATGGTGAACGTTTCTGGATCCCAGCACTTCTGGTAAGCCTTTCGCAACCGGGAGGAGGAAAGGAGGATCGGGAGGCGGATTGTTTTTGTTTCCTTGCTCGTTTGCGGCCTCGTGACGCTCGCAAGGAATCTGGATAGTCGAAAACCCTGGAGCTGTCGGCAACTTCCCTGCTGCGCACGTACTGCTAGCGGGCAGATTCGATTCCGTGAAGAAAACGATTCATATCGAGAAGATCATGACCACTTCGCACCAAGGCGGCCAAAAATGCCCACCAAGTCCTGACCTGGCGGGCAACTGGAAATGTCCGGTCGCTGCGTTGATCGTCCGGGCAAAAGATTGCGAATGTACTTTGTGTCAAAAAGTACTTGACAGAAGGAAGCCTGAGTGTATTCTGGCATTACCAGCGGCGCATTGTGGGGTGCGCCAACGAATTCGAATGGGTGACAACCAACTGGAAAGGAAGGGACGCCATGCCTGGGCAGCAAATCAACCGCGTTAGCGGCAAGGTCCTAATCATCCTGTCTCTTATAGCCCTGCTTGCGGTACTCAGCGGGTACACTCAGCCCCCTCAGCCGGACGAAGGCACGGCGGCACATATCTTTCAGCTTTCAATTCTGGCGCTGGTACCGGCTGTCTTTCTTTTCCTCGCAACGGCGGACTGGAAGCAGCCTTTGCGAAGCGTGCGCCCATTGGTGTTTCCAGGCGCAGCCTTGGTTCTCGCTTTTGGAGCGCTGTATTACCTTGAGCACTACCGGTAGACCGCGGCACAACCGCGGCTCAAACTGGCTCACGACCCGCTCCGCTCCTCTCGGTCGTTGGTTCCCTCTTCAAGACTCCTGATATCGGATACCCCCGCGAAACTCTCCCTCCCCAAAACTCTCAGCCGCGGAGCAGCTGGCGCTCCCCTGGAGTCTCTCCTCATTGGGCGCAACGCCGATCCTTTCGGCATTCTCGGTGCCCACCCTCTAAGCTCTCACGAGGGAGGCCCCTGGGCCGTCGCGTCACCGGACAAGTCTGGTATCGGCATTTATGCGACGAAGGCCAGGCAGTGTCTAAAACTGCACAGATTCGCCCTTGCGTATAATCGCATAATGTCAGAGTGAAGAAGAGCGCACTAACGCCTAAACAAATATCCGCCGTCCCCTGCCCTACGTGCGGTGTCGCTGTCGGGAAGCGATGTGAGCTGCATTCAGGTGCTCAGCGCTCAGAGCCACACCCAGGGCGGAAGTTTGCCGCCATTGAAGCCGTCGACAGGAAGTGAACCTAGAGGAGTTAATCTGCGTGCCAAATATAGCAATCGATGCGCGGACGAAACGCGATGGATTGAAAACCAAGAGAAAAGTGCTGTTCGAGCGATTTTTGAAGAGTCCTCTAGATATTCACTTGGCCCTGGAAATCAAGCTCATTGACGACCAGGTTGCAGAATGTACCAGTCAAATCAGACGCCAGAGGGAAACAGAGCAATAGGCTTCTCGCGCCCTCCTTAGAAACCAACTACCACAGGATTAGCGGACCGTGAAGTTTAAGGCGGCGGATTCGCGCTTAGTGTTCCAAAATGAGTTGGACTACCTCTTTGCAAGCTCACCCTTGAAATGACCTTCAACATGTTCACGACTCAGCGGGTTTTTAGCTTTGGTCAACACGACTGAATAGACGACCTCATTCCGCTCAATCTGCGCGGTGATAAATGCCCCATCTTCCGGCAGCTCTTGGTAAGTGAATTTCACCTTCCTCCCGTCGTCAAGTTTCTTGACCCACTCTTCGTCTCGCATGTTCGTAGCCCCACAGGCGAAGTCAGCGTGTCGCAAGTATACGTCGTTCGGTGCGAGAAATTGCGGTCGCGGACTAGCTCCCGATTTGTTTGCATGTGCAAGTCGTGTTCCTGGACCGGTAATCCACTTCTCCAGTTAGCGCGCGCTCCATAAACGGGGATGTCAAGAGAAATGCCTTTTCTCCCCGCTTGCGGAACTCACCCGCCTCCACCCCATTGGTCCTGCCCCCGTTCTTCCGATAGAATGCTTCCGTGCCCGATCCAATTCCTCCGGCGTCAAAACTCTCAGCCGCGGAGCAGCTTCGCGCTCCCCTGGAGTCTCTCCTCATCGCGCGCAACGCCGATCCTTTCGGCATTCTCGGTCCCCACCCTTTGAGCTCTCCGGAGGGCCGCCGCTGGGCCGTGCGTTTCTTCCAGCCACACGCATCCGAAGCGCAGCTTCTCCCGCGCGGCTTGCCCAGCGAAACGTTGCCCCATGAGGGAGTTTCCACGCCCATTCCCATGCGCAAGCTGCGCGCCGAGGGTTTCTTCGAAGCCATCCTGCCAGGCACCAGCGAACTTGCCCCCGCGCCTTCCAGCTACCGCATCCGATTCCGCACGGAGTACGGCGAGGTCCAAGAGGGCCACGACACTTACGCCTTCCCTTTTCTCCTCACCGAATTCGATCTCTACCTCATGGGTGAAGGCCGCCACTACGACGCCTACGAAAAGCTCGGCGCTCATCCGAAGACGGTCGATGGCGTCGCCGGCGTGCACTTCGCCGTCTGGGCGCCCAACGCCCGCCGCGTCAGCATCGTCGGCGACTTCAATCGCTGGGATGGCCGGGTCCATCCGATGCGTTTTCGCGGCTCATCCGGCGTCTGGGAACTCTTCCTTCCCGAACTCGGCGAAGGCGCCATCTACAAATTCGAAATCGTCGGGCAAAGCGACGTGGTGCTCCCTCTCAAGGCCGATCCTTATGCATTCTCCTCCGAGTTGCGCCCCAACACCGGCTCTGTTGTCTCCCGCATTGATAAGCACCGCTGGAGCGACTCCGAGTGGATGAGCCGGCGCGCCCACAAGAACTGGCTCGTCTCTCCGATCAGCGCTTATGAAGTCCACCTCGGCTCTTGGCGGCGCATTCCCGAAGAAAATAACCGCTGGCTCAGCTATCGCGAGCTTGCAGACCAACTCATTCCCTACGTCAAGGACCTTGGCTACACACACATCGAACTGCTCCCCATCATGGAGCATCCTTACGACGGCTCTTGGGGCTACCAGACCCTCGGCTACTTTGCCGCCACCAGCCGTTTCGGCACCCCCACCGATTTCATGGAATTTGTCGACCGCGCTCACCAGGCCGGCATCGGCGTCCTTCTCGATTGGACTCCGGCGCACTTCCCTCGTGACACACACGGCCTCGCTTACTTCGACGGCACGCATCTTTACGAGCATGAGGATCCCCGCCAGGGCTCCCATCCGGACTGGGGCACGCTCGTTTACAACTACGGCCGCAACGAAGTCCAGAACTACCTCATCTCCAACGCCCTTTTCTGGCTGGACAAATACCACATCGACGGCCTTCGCGTGGACGCCGTCGCTTCCATGCTCTACCTCGACTACTCCCGCAAGCCCGGTGAGTGGATCCCCAACAAATATGGCGGCCGCGAAAATCTTTCCGCTATCGATTTCTTTAAGCGCCTAAACGAAGTTGCTCATCAGCGCTTCCCAGGCATCCTCACAGTCGCGGAAGAATCCACCGCCTGGCCCAGCGTTTCCCGTCCTACGTATCTCGGCGGCCTGGGATTCAGCCTCAAGTGGAACATGGGCTGGATGAACGACACCCTCCACTATTTCTCAAAGGACTCCATCTTCCGCCGTTACGAGCACAACAAGCTCACCTTCTCTCTCCTCTACGCCTTCACCGAAAACTTCATGCTCCCCTTCTCCCACGACGAGGTTGTCCACGGCAAGAACTCCCTCCTCCACAAAATGCCCGGCGACATGTGGCAGCAATTTGCAAACCTCCGCCTTCTCTTCGCCTACCAGTTCGCACATCCCGGCAAGAAACTCATCTTCATGGGCCAGGAATTCGCTCAGCGTCGCGAATGGAGCGAAGCGCACAGCCTCGATTGGCATCTCCTGGAACACGATTCCCATCGGGGCGTCCAGCGCCTCATCCAGGATCTCGAACAAGCTTCTCGCTTTGGAGCCCGCTCTTCATCAGGTGGATTTCGATTGGGAGGGTTTCGAATGGCTGGACGCCAACGACTCCGACAACAGCGTCTTTTCCTTTATCCGCCGCGGCAAGAACCCCGACGACATGATCATCGTCGTCCTCAATGCCACTCCCGTCGTCCGCTACGGCTATCGCATTGGCGTTCCGCGCCCCGGCCATTACGAGGAAGTCCTGAACACCGACGCCCTCATCTATGGAGGTTCGAACGTCGGTAATCTTGGCGGGATGAACGCCGTCGAGCACACCTGGATGGGCCGCACCTGCTCCCTCTCCCTGACTCTGCCTCCGCTTGCTGCGGTCTTCCTCAAGTGGCGCCCCGCCTGACCTCCGCTCATTGCAAATAAATCTTCGCCACTTCCTTCACGATCTTCGCCGGGTCCGAGTTGTTTTCATCCAGATTGGTCATCACGATCACCGTCAGGCGATCATCGACGAACCTGGCGATGCTCATCGTAAAACCCTGCCATGCACCGTCGTGCATCACCACGCGATGGCCCTCCCTGCCTCCCAGGGCCCAGCCAAATCCGTACGGATACGTTTTCCCGTTGTTCAGCTTCACCGGCGTCCAAATCTCATCGAGACTCGATTGCTTCACCAATTTCGTCGTGTATAGCGCCGCGTCCCACTTCGCCAGGTCCAGCACATTCGTGTACAGCGCTCCATCCGCCGTGGTATTCAGCGTGGGCGACACCCACTCTTGATTCTTCAGCTCGCCCTTCACCAGCCGGTACCCGCTGCTCCGGTGCGGCACGATGTCCGCCTCGCTGATAATTCGCGTCGAGGTCATTCCCAGCGGCTCGAAAATCCGTTCCTGCAGAAAATCTCCGTAAAATTTCCCCGTCGCCCGGTGGATGATCACTCCCAGCAACACATATCCCGTGTTGCTGTAGCTCCATTTCACTCCCGGCGCAAAATCCATCGGCATCTTCGCGAATGCCTGTAACCAATTCATCCTCCGTATAATCTTTTCTGAAATTGATCACCCCCTTGCCCATGGTGTCTTCTTCGCCGCCATAGTCCGCAATCCCGGAAGTATGCGTCAGCAGGTGTCTCACCGTAACGTCCTTCCACGCCGCCGGCGCCTCCGGAATGTATTTCGCGATCTTGTCCTCCAGCCCGATCTTCCCTTCCTCCACCAGCATCATCACCGCCATCGAGGTGAACTGTTTCCCCACCGACCCCGTCTGAAAAATTGTCTCTGGCGTCGTCGCCACATCTAGCTCCACGTTTGCCAGCCCATATCCGCTCGCCTTCACGATCTTTCCGTCGCGGCAGACCGCCAGGCTCACTCCCGGTATCTTCTGCGCCTTTCTCTGCCCTTCCACAGCGCTATCCACCTGCGCGGAAATCACCTCCTGCCCTCTGCCCAGCGCAAAGGTTCCCGCCATCCCCGATAAAACCAGCGCAATCACACCTCGCCTGATTTTCCCCACAAGCGCTCCTCGTTCAAGTTCAGAATCGCGCCAGGATTCTACTATGCATTCGCCGCTTTCCATCTCTTTCTACTTCGTGCAACCCTACGCTTTGCGCTAGACTCTATATGTCTGAAGCCCGACCACGATTACGGAGATGAATTGCCGTGACATCGTCAACTAATTTAGTCAACGGTTTCGCTCGCCTATGCCTTGCCTTTCTGCTTGCCGGCGCCCTCGTTTCGCTCGCCTCTGCCCAGGACCCGGGCCCACTCTCCACTCCTCCCGCTTCCCGCACCCAGGCTCCTCCGCCGCCGCAGAATCAGACGTATCACACCGCTCCCGCTCCCCAGCGCATTCACTCTCCCGGCGACAATCCCATCACCAACGAACCTCCATCCATCCCCGCGGACCAGATCATCAAGCGTTTCGCCGAGCGCGAAGCCGAGTTCAAGATCGAGCGCGATAACTACACGTATACCCAGGATTTCGCCATCCAAACCATCGATGAGGACAATCGGCCCGACGGCGAATACCGTATGACCAGCGACATCATCTTTACTCCAGACGGCAAACGTTTTGAGAAGGTTACCTTTGCTCCTCAAAACACCCTCGAGCGCATCATGCTCAGCGAACAGGATCTCGACGACGTTCGCAACGTCCAGCCTTTTGTCCTCAACACCACGGAGCTTCCCAAATACAATGTAACCTACGTCGGCCGCCAGCAGGTCGATGAGCTCTCCTGCTACGTTTTCGACGTCGCCCCCAAAGTCATCGAAAAGAAACAGCGCTATTTCCAAGGCCGCGTTTGGGTAGACAGCAAGGATCTCCAAATCGTCATGACCGACGGCAAAGCCGTGCCCGACATCATTAGTAAAAACAACGAAAACGTTTTCCCGCGCTTCCGCACCTACCGCGAAAACATCGAGCAGGGCTTCTGGTTCCCTGTTTACACTCGCGCCGATGATTATCTCCATTTCCGCAGCGGTGACGTCCACATCCGCATGACCATCCGCTACTCCAATTACAAACGCTACGGCAGCACCGTCAAAATCGGTACGGTCAGGGAAGTAAAATAGCCCCGGAACCGTCCGCGGTTCGGTGAGCCTTTGCAGCCCCCTTTTTTGGAGTGCGGCGGCTTGCCGCCGCTTTTACGGCCTCAGCTTCAGCACAAATCGGCTTGGTTGTGCCAAGGGGTCCCCCACCAGCCACCTCATCTCTCGCAGAGACTGACGCAAGGAGGGCTCTCCTCTCCTACCCCTCCGGTCCCGCCTCCCCAACCAATTTCTTTGCCCTTGGAACTTTTCCTGCCCCCACTCCGTACCTATCACCAAAGGAGTTACACCATGAATCCTTGTTCTCGGGGTTTCCTAGGCTTTACCGCTTCCCTGCTGTTCTCCGCATACGCCTTCCTCCCTCTCTCCACTCCCGCGCAGACTGCAGCCAAATCCGACCAGTGGATTCATGTCCGCGTCGAGAGCAAGGACACCAGTGGCGAGACGGTCCGCGTCAATGTCCCGGTCGAGATGGCAGAGAAGGTTCTTCCCGCCATCAGGCATGAAAATCTCCGGGGCGGAAAGATTCGCATTGAGAATGCCCACCTCGACGACATCGACCTTCACGCCATGCTGGATGCCGTGCGCACCGCCAAGGACGGCGAATACGTAACCGTCCAGGGCAATGAAGACAACGTCCGCATCGCCAAGAGTGCCGGCTACATCTACGTTCATGTCACGGAGAATAAACCCGCCGCGAAGCTCGCGAAGGACGCCAATGGCAAGGATGCCCCGGCCAAATCCTCCCCCGTCAGGGAATCTAAAGTTGAGATTAAAGTTCCCATGAAGGTCGTCGACGCGCTCTTTTCCGCCGGAAAGGATGAGCTTGATGTTGTTGCGGCCCTCCACGCACTTTCCGCCAATGGCGACACTGAACTCGTCAGCGTTAAGGACGAGGAAAACACCGTCCACATCTGGATCGACTCCAAAAATATCGCGGATTAACTTTCTGGGATTTCAGGAGATACGCTCATGCTGATTCTTGCCAAGACCGCACTCTGCGTCGGTGCCACTTTAGCTCTTGCCGGTGCCTACGTCTTTCACGAAGGCGTCATTCACGTCGATGTGGACCAGAACTGCTCCGGCGGCTCCCACGTCCACATCTGGGTGCCCGCCACCACCGTCACCGTCGGACTCCACCTGGCGCCCCACAGGAATCTGCAGCAGGTTGCGGCCCAGGTGCGGCCCTTTCTGCCGCTGCTTCGAGAGATCTCCAAAGAGCTCAAGAAATATCCCAACGCCGAATTGGTTGATGTCCGCGACTCCCCCGACCACGTGCGCATCACCATGCGTGAGGGAAAGCTCTCCATTGACGCCGTGAACGACACCGAAAACATCCACGTCACAGTGCCCGTCCAAACCATTTCCGACGTCGCCGATCGCCTCGAAGACGTCGCCCCCGGCGTCTAACCAAGCCTTTGTATCGCCCGCCCTCGGCTGGGTGTTCGGCGAACTCCTCGCTCTTGGCAGGGGTTGACTGACTTCATTCTGCCCTTCTGAACAGGTAGTTTAACGGACGAGGTCCTGCGACTCTTTTTCCTAACATCTATCCCAGGATTGCGGATGCTGCGGCAAGAACGTCGGTCCTCTTCCAGGGTTACAACGAAACAGGGGCAGGCGCGGTTGCTTCCTCGACTCTCGGTTTGGCAAGTTCCGCTTCCACTTGCGCTACCACGTTCTTTGCATAGCGGATGAAATGGTGTCCCGAAAGCAGGATCGTAAATCCCAAGGTCAGCTTCGGTGGATTGAACGACCACCGTCCGAGCAGGCGCATCAGAAACGTCCAGTACGCCCTGCGGTAGGAGGAAAGGATGCCCTGGTGCAAGATGGATCGAATCGCAGTTCCAACAATCGTGGAGACGCCTTGCCCATCTTTGGAGAGAAACGGATATTTTGTGGCCCTCTGCTGCTTGGCAACCTTCCAATAAATAAGCGAACGATAGGCCCGATTATAAAATGCCTGCGGCGAGTATAACGACCCGAGTGTTTCGCGAAAACCACGCAGCAGAACAGGGAGTGGCAGGATAGTTTTGAAATTCGGTGGATCGAAGTTGCTGGTAGTGCTTGCTTCCAGCAATCTACCTTGCTTCCGCATTCGGTCGTAAAGCGGAGTCGTGGGAGGCGCCTGCAAAAATCCAGCCATTGCCCATGGAATGGCAGCGCGTTCGATAAAACTTCTCTGCTGTTCGAAGATGTCCTCGGGATCGGAATCGAAACCCAGGATGAATCCTCCGCATACCCACAGCCCCTTGCTTTGAATGAAGTGAATGCTCTCCAGCGGGTCCTGCCTTAGATTTTGAAATTTCTTGGTTTCCAGCAACGATTCTTTCGATGGGCTTTCGATCCCGATGAACACAAAGAAAAAGTTTGCCTTCACCATCGCTTCGATCAACGCTGGCCTCTCGGCGAGATCGATCGATGCCTCGGTGAAAAACAGTAACGGATAACCGCGAGACTTCTGCCACGCTTCCATCTCCTGCGACAGTTCCAGAGCGAGTTTATGGTTTCCGATGAAATTATCGTCCACGACAAAGACCGGCTTGCGCCAACCGAGGTCCACCAATGCCTGCAGCTCCGCCAGGAGTTGGCTGGGACGCTTCGTTCGTGGCTTTCTCCCATACAGCGTGATGATGTCGCAGAATTCGCATTGGAACGGACAGCCGCGGGAAAACTGCACGGACATGAGAACGTAATTTTCCAGCTTTAGCAGGTCAAAGCGGGGAAGCGGGGTCTTGCTCACATCAGGTTTTTCATGGATCGCGTAGAGCCGCCGGGCAAGACCAGTCTCCAAATCATTCGCAATTCTGTCGAACGCCTCGTCGGGCTCGCCGACAACCACATGATCGGCAAGAGCGAGCAGGACCTGCGGCTCGCTGCTGGCATACGGTCCCCCGACCATTGTGCGTCTCCCGAGGCTCCGGGCACGGGCGAGGGTGTCGATCATATCGCTCTTCTGGACATGCATCCCGCTGATCATCACCAGGTCGGCCCACAAAATGTCTTCATCGCGGAGTTCGTCAAAGGCGCGATCGATGAGTCGTATGCTCCAATCCTTAGGAGACAAAGCCGCCACGGTAATCAGTCCGAGTGGAGGCATCGCTGTCTTCTCGTGAAGTAGCGTGATCATGCCTTGAAAGCCCCAAAAAGAAGCCGGAAACCTCGGCCAAATCATCAGAACCTTTATTGCCGAACCTAAAGGGGGAAAGTGGCGCAGCTCGCATGCCTCATCGAGAGGCGCAGGGAAGGATGGCTTCTGAGAAATGGTCAAATGTGGCATGGGCAAGTTCCGATATCAACTCTGGGCGGTGGCAAGACCATAAACCAATCGCCCTCTTACGTCAAACGCAGATCACCTTTGCCTCGATTATCTGGCATTCCGCTAAGATCGCGTCCGCGTGAAGGCGCACTCGGAAACAAACCCATGCCAATGCGGCGCTTCTTTCCCAAACTGACCCCGCACCATCGATTTCTTGATCCTGAATTTCCTGGGTTCTCTTGATCTTGCTTTTTTCACTTCCGCTGAGGGCCTTCTTCGCACCTCACCCCGCGCCGTCTAGTTCCCCACGGGAAAGTACGCCTCATCCTGGATGGCATCCTTCTTCCATCCCGCCCGTAACAAAATGCCCCGCCCAGTTTCCAGCATGGTCGGATGCCCGCACAGGTAAGCCGTTGTCTCCTCCGGCTTCAAGCCCCAACCGTGCGCATACTTCCGGATCAAATCATCCACCCGGCCCTTTTCCCCGCTCCAGCCCTCGTCTTCCCACGGGCGGCTCACCGTCGGCAAAAACTTCAGCCACGGCGCCTCCCCTGCAACCCGTTCCATTTCATCGCGGTATCCGAACTCCCGGCTGCGGCTCGCCCCCTGTATGCAAAACAAGCGGTGTTCCCCTGGCATCATCCCGCCGCCTTTCTTCCAGTCCGCATACACCGTCCGGACAAAGCTCACGTAGGGCGCAACTCCCGTCACGGTCGCCAGCAGCAGATGGTTCTTCCTCCCACTCCTCAGATCGAGCGTGAACCTCCCCTTGGCGAACCGGCGCAATAACAGCGGCGCGCCCTTATCCATCGAGTACAGCAAAGGCGTAAGTTCCCCGTTCGGCACCCGCTCGACGAAAAACTCCAGGTTGCTCTCATACGGCGAGGAACAAATCGAATAAGGCCGCTCGATCCGCTTCCCATCGATCTCCACTCCCAGGGTCGCGTACTGCCCCGCCAGATACGAAAGTGCTCCGCCTGCCTCCACGTGCAGCACGAACAGGTCTTCCGCCACCTCGCGCCGGCCCACGATTTTCGCCTGCAGATATTTTTCCGTACTCATCTCCCTTTTGATCCTTACAATTGCTCCCTATAGCGCAGCCACCCCTGCCTGTGCTTTTGCGTCCCTCTTCTCTTTCACTCTTTCACTCTTTCACTCTCGCCTCCCGTGCCCTCTCCACTCCGTCTACTCGTGGCACGGCCATTCCTGGCCGTGCTCTTGGGTTTCTCTCCTCTTCCACTCTTTCACCCTTTCACCCTAGCTTCCCGCCGTCCTTTGCCACTTCCAGCTCCCCCTTCCTTGCCCCACCCGATAAAAAGACACGGGCGGGACGCCCCTGCGTTCCCGCCCGCGATGGAGTTCCCTTCTGGCTTGTGCGCCGTCGGGAATCTCCTACGGTTTCGGCTGCTGCCTCTGCTGTTGCTGCTGCATCTGTTGCATCATCATCTGCGGATCGAACTTCTGCACTGGCCCGGTAATCCGGTCCGGAACATCGCTCAGGATTTTCAACAATACCATCGAACTATCTTTCCCGGTCTGTTTCACCATTCCGAAAGGACTGACCTTATCGCTCGACCATACCTCCGCGCCGTTTTTTTCATTTTTCCAGTGCTCGCAACTGAACGTCCCAGCCGGCACCGTGATCGTTTCCGTTCCCACAGATTGCCAATTTTCCATCGCTTCTTCTATGCTCCCTTTGTGCGCTGCGCTGGGGTTTACCGGCATCTCCATTGCGCCTTGCCCGGCCGGCTGAAAGATCATTCGGTGTATTTGAAAATCCCCGCTCGTCATGAGCGCCTTGCCGACCATGGTTTGTCCTTTGTCCGTATTTACCACGAACTGCATCCAGTAGCCGTCCTTCCCGTCCACGCTTTCTTTCCCCACAATCCCCAGCTCCATCGTTCGAGAAGTTGATTGGGATCCGCCTGTCCCTGCCGTTTCATACTGCGCTCCCTTCCCTACCACCGGATGGAATACCTTCGTGAAAGATGGCTTCTTGAACAGGTCCATGCCCATCTGCGCTTGTGCTGAGGACGCAAATCCCAGCATCAACAGCAACACTGCCCATCTCATCCACCTCATAGAACTCTCCTTGGTCTCTTTCACACCCAAAGGTCGGCGGGCGTGGCTGTCAGAATTCTGCTTCTCTAATATCAGTTTCGTTCCGGTTTCGCAACGGCGCATCTGAGGAAAAAAAGGTGGGAACCCGTGGTATGCCTTACTCGTAAGCCAGCGCTTCCACCGGGTCGTAGCTCGACGCTCTGACCGCCGGCACTGTCGCCCCCAGCGCCGCCCCCAGCAGCGCCAGGCCGATCGACCCGACTACCCATCCGGGAGTCAGCAGAATCGTCAGCGAAGGACTCGTTTCCTTCAGGATCGCCTGCGTCAGGAACGTTATCCCGATTCCCGCCAGGCTCCCCACGACGCTCAGGACCGCGGTCTCCCCCAGCAGCATTTTCACCACGTCCAATCGCGTGAATCCCAGCGCCTTCAAAATTCCGATCTCCCGCGTCCGCTCCATCACCATCGTGTGCATGTTCATCAGCACCACCAGGAAGCTGATCACGATTCCCAGCCCCACCATCGTTCGAATGAACGGTTTCAACTCCGGCAGGTTGGACGAACTCATCAGCGTCACGTACTCGGCCATCGACCGCACGCGGTTCTGCGGATTCAATTGCAGAATTTCCGCGCGCGTTCCTTCCGTGTCTCCCTTGCTTCTCACGAAAAACATGGACACATGCTTCTCCGCTCCCGCCACGTCCTGCCCCGTCTTCAGCGGAATAAAAAACCGTGCGCCTTTCCCGTGCGCCACGATCCCGCTGATCCGGAACGGATGATTCACCAGCGTTACCGTATCTCCCACCTTCAGGTGCCTTGTCTGCGCCACAATGTCATCCGCCAGGGCCTCATCCGGCGCCTCGAACGGCCGCCCGGCCCGGAAAATAAATCCCTGACTCAGCGCGTTGAAGCGCTTGTAGTCGATCCCGAAAACGTTTGTCATTGTCTTCGGATCGCTCAGGATCAGCGTCGGCGCCACTTCGTCCACTCCCGGCAATTTCTCGATCTGTTCTCCCAGCGACTCCTGCATCACCGCGCTCGAAAACGCAAAGAAAATAGAGGAGTTCGGCGGCTGCACGAGGATGTCCGCACCCACGCCCTCCACCCGCTTCCCCCATTCCGCAAGCACGCCGGACGTCAGCCCCACGATCAGCAGCACCAACACCACCTGAATCGCAATCGCCAACATGCTCAGCACGCACCGCAGCGGCCTCGCCGCCAGGTTACCCCAGAACATCTGCACTAGGGAAAAAGGTCCGCCCGTACTTTCGGTCATGGATTCATTCCGTCTTTCTCACTCTAGCATCCGCGAATTCGCCCGGTCAAAAATTGCCTCGACGGAATCGTGCGCGGCGCCTCGCACGGCCTGGCCTCTTTCGCAACGAAAAATATTTCACGCACGTTAAGTTTTCAACACAGAAGTGGAAAACCCTGTGGAAAGAACGGAAAATCTCACGCTAACTCCGCAAATTTCAACGCGATGACGCGGTTTGCACTATTTTTGTGCATTCCCCCCGCTCTCCGCTCCGTCTCTCGTTCTTTTCTCGATGATGTTCGCTAAACGGTCCGCGTATCTGCACAAAACAATGAGTTACTTGCTTTCCTCGCGTCCATCTCTCATCCACGCATTTCTAATACCACTTCGGCGGCCGCTCCAAATGTATCTTGATCACTTGCTTCGGGTCCGTGATCTCGTACCATTGCCCGTACGTTTTCCAACCGTCCGCAACCACCTGCACCAGGACTTTCCCCAGCGGCGCGTCCGGCACGTGCGCCTCTCCCTGCTGGTTCGTTTTCACGTTCACTTCAAATTTCTTATCCTTAATCAGGTGCTGCTCGATCGTTTTCACGTACACGCTGGCATTTTCCACCGGCTTATTCGCTGCCCCCCCTGTCACTTCAATCGTGATTCGGTTCTGGGGCGCCGGCGCCTGCTCCTTCTTCGAAAGTGGCGCCGGATTCTGCTGTGTCCATCCAGCCGCCGGCACGGCTAGCACTCCCAGCAGCACCATCGTCCCCACCTGCCAGCATTTTGTTTTCATGGTCGGCTCTCATCATCCTCCCCGTAACTCCTGCAAACGTCAAGGCCGCCCGCATTTGACTCGCTGCTCCGCCTCTTGTAAGTTTTTATGCCTGAAGAGTTCGCGAGCCCGTGGCAGTGTTGCCCGTCACTCTCACTTCGCTCGCTTCGGCTGGGCCTTCCCTTCCGCCCGCTCGCTCTTACGGCTGGATCCAACTGGGTTCGGACGGCCCCCTTGGCCTTCCGCTCGTTCAAGTGAACGCGATCAAGGAGAGAAACGAATGGGATTTGCCACAAATGCGATTCACGTCGGCCAGGAACCCGATCCCTCCACCGGCGCGATCGTCGCGCCCATCTATCAAACTTCCACTTACGTCTACGAGGAACTCGGGAAAACCAAGGGCGGCTACGACTACGCCCGCACCAATCATCCCAACCGCAAGGCTCTCGAACGCACGCTCGCCAAGCTCGAGGGCGGCCTCTCCGCCTACGTCTTCACCTCCGGCATGGCGGCCATCGATTCCGTCTTTCGCCTACTTCGTCCCGGCGACCACGTCATCCTCTCCGATGCTGTTTACGGCGGCGTTTACCGCCTGACCACCCAACTCCTCGTCCACTTCGGCCTCGAATTCTCTTTCGTGGACACCGCCGACGCCGCCCTCGTTCTCGGCGCCTTCCGCCCCAACACGAAAATGCTTTATATCGAGACTCCCACCAACCCCACCTTGCGCGTCACGGACATTTCCGCCATGTCCAAGCTTGCCAGCGAGCGCCACGCTACCCTCGTCGTGGACAACACTTTCCTCACTCCCTATCTTCAACGCCCCATCGAACTTGGCGCGCACATCGTTGTCCACTCTCTCACCAAATATCTCAATGGCCACAGCGACGCCACCGGCGGCGGCGTGATCCTCACCCGCCCCGAAGACGCCGAGAAAATCTATTTCATCCAGCGTTCCGCAGGCGCCGGCCTCGCCCCGATGGACTGCTTTCTCACCTCGCGCGGCATTAAAACCCTCGCCGTCCGCATGCTCCAGCACAACGCCAACGGCCTGGCCGTCTCACGCCATCTCGATGCCCATCCTAAAATCCGCAAGGTTTTCTATCCCGGCCTTCCCTCTCACCCTCAGCACGATCTTGCGCGACGCCAGCAGAAGGGACCCGGCGCCATGCTCGCCTTCGATCTCGGCACCGAGGAGGCCGCGCGCCGCTTTCTCAACCAGGTCAAAATCTGTTCCCTGGCGGAAAGTCTCGGCGGCGTCGAAACCCTCATCTCTCTTCCCGCCCAGATGACCCACGCCTCCATGCCCAAGGAAGTTCGCGACCGCATCGGCATCACCGACAGCCTCGTCCGCCTCTCCGTCGGCATCGAAGACGTCGAAGACATCATCTCCGACATCGACCAAGCCCTCCTGTACATCTAGCCCGTAGGGGCACGATATATCGTGCCCCAGCCCGGCCGCCGCGCCTCTTGTGTATCGGCGGGTTTACCCCGCCATCTTGGGTTGCTCTTGGGTCTTCCAATCTTCTCTGCGTCCTCTGCGCTCTTTCCTCTGCGAACTCAGTGTGAACTCTTTCTTCCTTCCCTCATTTCCCCTCGAGACTCTCCCCCAACCAACCCAGATACTCCTCCGACCCCGCCACAATCGGCAACACCACAAACTCCGGCGTATCATACGAATGCAGCCCCACCACTTCCTTCTGCAGCTCCGCCAACCGTCCCTCGCTGGTCTTCATAATCAACAAATACTCGCTGCTGTTCTCCAGCTTCCCTTCCCACCTATAAAACGATTCCACCGCATGCGTCACGATATTCACGCACGCCGCCAGGCGTTTCTCCACGACCCCGCGCGCAATCTTCCGAGCCTCTTCCAGCGTCGCGCAAGTCACCAGCACCACCCGAAATTTCGTCTCCCGGCCCATTCATCATTTCTCCGCCCTCGATTGTACACGCCCTGCCGCGAACACTCCCGCATTGACCAACCCGTGCCACCCGGGTTAGCATCCGCGGATGATGCACCCCCTAAGCGATCCCGGCTATTTCGTCGGCTGGGGCACCTTGTCCCTGATCAACGCCGGCCTTGCCCAAACCAAGAATCGCAGCGGCATCCTTTGGTTTGTAATCTCTCTGTTCATCGGACCCATCGCCACTTTCCTCATCGTCGTCCTCGACCGCGAGAAGCCAGCGGCCTAGTTCCTCCGATCTTGCCTCATAGCTGTAGCGTCGTGCCTTCAGGCCAGCATCTTGGGCTTTCTTTCTCATCGCCAGCCCCATCCGTTTCCGCCTCCGTTGCGCCGGTGACCGTGAACACGGTCGAAACGTCGATTGCGGCGGTCGAGTTCCGCTTGGTCGGGCGGCGGCCCGGCGAAGCGGTTCGGAACCTGTAGGCCAGAAGCGAAGGTGGCGTCGCGAGGATAGAAATGATTCAGGTCGGGAGGCCGGGCTCCGCCAACTTATCGCCCGGTGTATAATCAGAACGTGGCTAGGTACGTGATTCGCATATCGGAAGCAGAGGCCGCGAACGATTTCGCGGGACTTCTCGCACGAGTGCGCGCGGGCGCGGAAATTGTCATCGAAAATGGCGAGCGGCCCGTTGCCGTCCTTCACGCTGCCGAGCCGGTGCGCCGCAGCATTTCCGAATGCATTGCCCTAGCGAAAGCGCACGAGCAAGAGACCGGCAAAGCCCCGGTCCTCGATCCAGAGTTCGCGGAAGACATGGAAGAGATCCTTAGCCATCGTAGGCCGTGGAACCCTTCGACGTGGGAATAATTCTCGACTCCAGCGTTATCATCGCTGCCGAACGCAGAGGGCATTCTAGCTTGCAAATCCTGGAAGAGTTGAAATCTGCCCAGGGTGAAATAGACATCGGCGTGTCGGTCGTGAGCATCGCCGAACTAGTCCACGGAGGCTATCGCGCCAGGACCCAGGAACAGCAGCAGCGTCGGATGGAGTTTATCGACCGCCTGTCGAGCGACGTGCCCGTATATCCCGTCACACTCGAGATCGCGCGACTCGCCGGGCGCGTCGAAGGCCAGCAGGAAGCGAACGGTATTCAGTTTCCCTTTGAGGACCTTTTGATCGGCGCGACCGCTCTGCATATCGGTTTTGCGGTAGCTGCTTTAAACCTTCGCGACTTCAAACAAGTGCCGGGGCTGTCGGTGGTACAACTTTAATCGGGCAGCGCGCGTCTACGTTGCAAATGCCACCTCGTCCTGGTCTCTTCTGACTTCTCGATGACTTTCCAAATTGATGTCCTTCTCCGGTGAATTGCAGATCCATCACCATGGCTTCGCCTCCCGTCCTTTTCAAAACCTGCAGAGGGTGAGGGTAGGCCACCCCGGAAGTTTTGGGGGCTTAAGGGTGCGCCACCCGCCGGGGTGGTGGTGGGAGGGAGGAGGAGAACCCCAAGACCCACCCTCCTAACCCGAGGGTGGGGCACCCGGCCGGATAAGTCTGGAGGGAGCCTCCAAGCTCTCCGCCGCCTTTGACGACCTACGCACAGCATGCGCCGAAATCGAAAGACTCAGAAAGCTACCCGAGGCAGGCACCATTCGGCGGAGAGCCGGCTGCCCGAAGTGCTTTCGGCGGATTAAGACCGCCCTCGCCAAGTTCAGGAAGCGAAAACGGCTCTCCTCAAGGCTGGGGCGTAGCCGACTCCGCCCCGCTACCGATCCAGACGGGTGGCGAACCCTTAACTTCCGGAAAGAATTTGGGTGGTACTGAACCCTCGATGTGGAAGGGTATGGGTTTTGAGCAGCGGCGACGCCGTGGGAGGTCGGATTCCTCAGCGGCTGAAGCCGAGGAGAAGATGGTGCGTTTGTGTCGGACACTTCGAGGCTCAGTGCTGGGCTGAAGCTCCGACCCCCCAAAGGAGAGGAAAAGCGCAGGAGCACAGACTGAAGTCTATGCTACAAACGGCAGGAGAACCCAAGAGCCGACGTTCCCGGTGAAGAACACCGGAATGCACAGAAGGCGAGCCCAAGAGCGACCCGCCTCGGAAGGCGGCCGCTATAAGAGCGGAAACAAGCGAACCCAAGAGAAAAGCCTCAGGCCTGGAAGGCCTGAGCTACAGGGGCAACCGAACCCAAGAGCGGCCCGCCTCGGGAGGCGGCCGCTACGAGGGCTAAGAAAGGAGCGAACCCAAGATGGCCACCTGAAGGTTGCCGCTACAAAGGCCGGGAGAAGAGTGGACCCAAGAGAATAGCCGCAGGACTCGGGGACTCGCCCTGCGCTACAGGGCGCGATAAGATACGCCTCACTATGACTACCTCTCCTATTAAGTTTGGGACTAGCGGTTGGCGCGGGTTGATCGCTGATGATTTCACATTTGCGACGGTGCGGCTTGCCGTCCATGCCATCTCCGAGCACCTCAAGAGCAAGACGGCTCATCCCACCGTCCTCGTCGGCTATGACACGCGGTTCTACTCGGAGGAGTTTTCCGCGCTAGCCGTGGAAGTGTTGCAGGAGCACGGCATCAAGACGCTTCTTTGCGACACGTTCACGCCTACTCCGGCGGTGGCTTACGAGATTCAGCGCCGGAAGCTCGATGGCGCGATCAACTTCACGGCTTCGCACAATCCCGCGCAGTATCACGGACTGAAGTTTTCTGGCGCAGATGCCGGACCGGCGCTCCCGGAAGTCACCAAGGACATTGAAGCGCGCGTAATAAGACTGCTCGGCAAGGATGCTCCGTTTCCGCTTGCCGGCTCCGCGCCGCACTCATCACACCCTAAGGAGAGCCACGGCAAGAAGGGCCACGGCAAGGACGGCCAGGGCGAAACGGTGAATCTCCGCGCCAACTACCTCAAGCGCTTGAACGAACTGGTTCGCTTCGACGTCATTAAGCGCGCCAAGCTGAAAATTGTCACCGACGCCCTGCACGGCTGCGGCGCGGGCTATCTGGACAAGGCTCTCGCCGATCACGGTATTGCCGTCAAAGCCATCCGCACCGAGCGGGACTGCCTGTTTGAAGGCAGCGGCCCGGACGTGAGCGAAGAAAACCTCGTCACACTCGGCAAAGCCGTCAAAGAGTTCGGCGCAAAAGTCGGCCTCGCCACCGACGGCGACGCCGACCGCTTCGGCATGGTGGACGCGGACGCAACCTGGATTCAGCCCAACCTGATCCTTGCTCTGGTTTACGACTACCTGGTCGAAACGCGCGGCTGGAAAATGCCCGCCGCGCGCAGCGTCGCCTCCACGCAGATGGTCGACGCCGTTGCCAAATCCCACGGCCAAACTACATTTCAGACGCCCGTCGGCTTCAAATACATCGGCCAGCTCATCCGCGAGGACAAGATCGCCCTCGGCGGCGAAGAAAGCGCCGGCCTGACCATTCGCGGCCACGTCCCGGAAAAGGACGGCATCCTCGCCGGCCTCCTCGTCGCCGAAATGACCGCCGCCCGCGGCGCTTCGATTGGGGAACAAATCCGCGCAATGTTCAAAAAGCTGGGCCGCGAATTCCACCCCGTCCGCGAAAATCTCCACCTCAGCGACGAACAGAAGGCAAACACCATTCGCAAAGTGGCCGTGGACGCTTCGACACTCCTCGGCAGGAAAGTTGTATCCGTGGATCGCACCGATGGAGCAAAATTCGTATTCGAGGACGGCTCCTGGATGCTGGTGCGATTGAGCGGCACCGAACCCATCGTCCGGCTTTATGTGGAAGCGGAAAGCGCGGCGGCAACGGAGAAACTCACGCGCCAGGCTTCCGAGTGGATCCTGAAGGGCGAATGAAGATCAATTGGGAAGAACAATCGTGGAAACTGCTGCAGCAATACGGACGGCACCTGCTGGTCGTCTTCTTCGTCTTTTTGCTGGTCCACGACGTCTTTGGCACGCACGGCTTCCTGGCCATGCGTCACAAGCAGCAGGAGATTCAAAAGGTGAACGCGGAACTCGATCGGCTGAACAAGGAAAATGCCGCGCTGCAGCAGGAAATTACGGACCTGCACACCGACCCGCAAACCATCCGCAAAATCGCCCGTGAAGAATTGGGCCTCGCGCAACCCGGCGAAGTCATCATCAAGCTGCCGGCGCCTGCGCCGCCGGAGCCCCCGGCCGCAAAGCCCTGAGGCTTCCTTTTTTGTAACGCGTCCGCAGAACCGACAGCCCCAGCATCGCCAGAAAAATTACGCACAATCCAAACGTCGCCTCCGGAATCGAGCACCCGCGCTTCGGCAGGATCGAGACTCGCCCGTACACAAATTCAATGTGCACCCAATACACCAGCAGCGACGTCTGCCCCAGCTGTATCACTGGGCTGAATCCTCTTTGCGCGAATCCCCATCGGCACCACGCATACGTTAGCGACAGAATGATCAGCAGCACGCCGCACCTTGCCAGCAGAAAATCTGGATTCGAGTGCCAGTAATCATAAACCGCATAGAGCCGCACCGGCGACGCATCAAACAGCATCGACAGAGCAATTGCCACAACTCCAGCGATGCCCAGTAATGCAAAAAGCAGGCTCTCCCGCCGTTTGGCAAAGTCGCTGAACACCAGGAATCCAACTGCCAACCCAGCAAACGCAAACGCGGACCAGGGAAAGAGCGGGAAGAGCCAGTGTTGCGGCTGATTGTAGGTGTGCGTGCCGTTGATGTAGGTCTCCACCGGCCAAGGCAGGAAGCTGGGCCGCCAAGTAGTCCAGAGTGGCGGCGTTAGCATGCCGATCACCACGGCGGCGAAGAGGGCGCCGAACGTGCTGCGCCATCGCGCAACAGAGACGGTAGGAGCGGACGTAAACCAACAGAAAACGCCCATGAGCATCATGGAGATTCCCAGGATATTAAGCACGTCCACGCGCAGCATGTCTGTCCATGGCACCCACTTGTATCCCAGCACATATTCCTGGATGCGGAATAGAATTCCCAGCCCGAAGATTTCTGCTCCACGCAGAATCGTTTGCCGGGCAATGGCATTGCGAGCAATTCCCTTCTCGCGCAGCTTTTCCGTGACCAGGGCGAACGAGACGCCCGCGATAAAGATGAAAAGTGGCGCCGGAAGCGTGCCTCCGAGTTGCGACAATTTGTAGAGCCGGGTATCGTGCAATTCCGGGCGGAGCCAGGAGTCGTAGCAATGCGTCTGAAACATCAGCAGGCACGCTAGACCGCGCATCCAGTCGATGTAGGCGAGGCGTTTCACGGCGTGAGGCTCTTCAACCAGTCTAGCGATTCACTCGCCCTATTTCCTACAACTTCATACGGGTTGTGTGAAGATTGTTAAGGGGAGGAACGCAATGGGGCGAACGCGGGGATGAGACAGCTGGGAACGTGGGCGATATTGGGAATCTGGGCTGCCTTCTGCTTGGGTGGGGCGATTTTTGCCTCGTGGCAAGGATATGGCGGGCGGGAGTTCGCGGCGACGTTGACGACTTTCTCGTTCCTTCTGCTTGCGACGCTTCTGCTGGCGGCGCGCGGCGTTGCGGACGGAATCGCGGCCAAGTTTGGCTCTGGCGGAGGGATGTTCCTCAGCGTTGGTGTTTTCCTGTTCTATCTACTCTACCTGCTGGGAACGGGCACGATTCTTTTTGCCAAGGTCGCGGTCATGGCCGGATTGATTTTTGTGCCGCTGGGACTGGCCATGTCTGCCGGTGGAGCGGCAGCGGTGGCGTGGCAGGATTTTGCAAGCATCCTTGGAATATGGGTGTTCGTGAAGTTTGGCCCCAGGCTGTGGCTATGGCCGTACCCTGACGGAAAATTGAACCATGTGCTGACCGTGCTCGTTGCGGTGACTGCGGCGCTGGCGTCTTTTTTGCTGGTGCGGCGTGCGAAGGGGATCGGCTATTCGATCGGATGGGGGAAGCGCTGGAGCCTGTATGTTATTGGAAGTTTGCTGGCGTTTGCGTGCATCGCCATCCCCTTGGGAACAGCTCTCCATTTCATTACCTTTGCGCCACATTGGAGCACGTGGAGCAAATATGTAGGACTCTCACTGGCAATCCTGATGTTCACGGCTTGGCCGGAAGAGTTGTTGTTCCGGGGATTGCTGCAGAACTTCCTGGCCCGCGCCTCAAAAAGCGATCTGGCGGGATGGTGGACCGCGTCTGTGCTGTTCGGCTTTGCACACATCACGAATATGGGATTTCCCAATTGGCGGTATGTGATTCTGGCAACGCTGGCGGGTTTATTTTACGGTTGGACGTGGCGTAAGACCGGTTCCATCTTCGCGTCGGCTCTGGTGCATGCTGCAGTGGATGCGATATGGCATTTCTTGTTCCGGACGCTTTGAGAGAGCGCATGGTTGGCAAATTGACTTCCGGGATAGGGCTGAGTTTCTAGCTGAACCACTCGCTGCGGTAAGCAAACCACCAACTAAAGATCAGGATCGGGATGGTAGCGGCAATCGCCCACCAAAATGGCAGAAGAAGGTCGGCGAGAAGACCTACCGCGCCAAACGTCATCCAGAAGATTTTGCGTTGCACAGCTATAGTTTACCGCTGTTTAAGCATGAAAACGCGCATGTGTGGCAATTCTCCGCCAAGTGCGGTAGAAGAGGAGAGGGGCCCTGGTAGCCGGGTGAAGCGGGGGAGGCTTGAAGATGGTGGATCGACCGGGCAGCACGACGCGAGGCTTCCGCGTGCACTGCTACGACCGCGAGGATGCCCTGGTGGCCGAGTGCCACGGCAAGCTAACGTTTGAAAACACACTGGTCCTGAAAGAAGCGGTGAGAGAAAAAATTCCCGGCCACAAACGCATCGTGATCGATCTGAAGGACGTATCGCAGGTGGACAGTTCCGGACTTGGGACGGTCGTGGGCCTGTACGTGTCGGCGCGGACTCGCGGGTGCTGGTTGGAGATTGTGAACGCGAGCCAGCAGATTCGCGAGTTGTTCAGCATGACAAATCTGCTTTCGCTCTTTGAGCCGGCCGGGCGGCACCACGGGAAGATGATGTGAGCAAACTCGTTGAGGAGAGACCGATTAACGCACGCGCGGAGTGTAGACAGGCTATGTCTGTGGGATGAAATTGGAGATTCATATGGCAACAGCAAAGGTATTCAAATCTGGGAACAGCCAGGCGGTGCGGCTGCCTAAGGAATTCCGTGTGAGGACCAAAGAAGTGGAGATCGAGCGGCGCGGGGACGAGATCGTGCTGCGGGAAAAGTTTCGCGGGCTGGAGCACGCTTTTTATCTTATAGCGGAATTAGGAGATGTTGAAGCGATTGAGAGCCTCAAGAGGAACGTCAAACCGCAAAAACGAAAGGGCCTGTGATGGAGCACAGGTGCCAGCTGGCTGGTGAAGGTCCTAAGGCCCGGCTATCTGACAACACCTGAAAGCGGGGAGGAGGCAGAGGCGAAGAGCCGCTTGGGCATGCGGCCTGCCAGGAAGGCCTTGCGGCCAGCGATTACCGCATCGCGCATTGCTTCTGCCATTAGAACCGCATCAACTGCCTCGGCGATGGCCGTGTTCATCAGGACGCCGTCGGCGCCCAGTTCCATGGCAACGGCAGCATCGGAAGCGGTGCCTACGCCGGCATCCACGATCATGGGAACTTCGGTGATGCGTTCGCGGAGGATGCGGAGACTGGCGGGATTCTGAATGCCGAGGCCGGAGCCGATCGGAGCGGCGAGGGGCATAACAGCGGCGGCACCGGCATCAATCAACTTGCGGGCGGCAATCAGATCGTCGTTTGTGTACGGCAACACGACGAAACCTTCCTTCACAAGGACTTTGGTGGCTTCGACCAGTTGTTCGGTGTCCGGAAGCAGGGTCTGCTGATCCCCGATGACTTCGAGCTTGATCCAGTTGGAGAGGCCCACCTCGCGGGCAAGACGTGCCGTGCGAATGGCTTCCTCGGCGGTGTAGCAAGCAGCGGTGTTGGGCAGAATAAAGATTTTCTCCCGATCGATGTAGTCGAGAAGCGACTCTTTCGACTTGTCCGTGAGGTTGACGCGGCGAACGGCGAGGGTGACCATATCGGCGCCCGAAGCTGCGTGAGCGCGGGCCATTTCCGGAAAACTGCGGTACTTCCCCGTTCCAACAATTAGCCGAGAGTTGAAAGCGCGGCCCGCGATGACCAGTTGGTCTGACATGAGAGGCTCTCCACGAAGATTGTAATCCTCGGAGAGCGCGAGAACAAAGGGCGATGCTGATGAAGAGCGGGTTAGTTTTCGATTGCGCGGCAACGGGGCCAAGCGAAGAGAACTAGGCACGCAACAACTTCCCACAACTGGGCTTCTGACCCGGAATAAGCTCCGTTTACCAGGCATGTGGATAACTTGCGAATGCACTGACATTTCGGAACAATACCGGAACTTCGCGAACCGGTTGCAAAGAGCTTACTTCGGCGCAGATCCAACAGTAATGAAAGCCTTCCATTAAAGGGGAAAACCTTTCAGCCGCTGTCACGTCCAAGCAGCTATCCCATGCGCCGCACTACGATCACTTCCGTATTGCTGATCTTGGTGCTAACCACGTCGACGTCAGCCTGTATAGCCGGATGGTGCAGCCAGCCCCGGACCTACCATCGTCGCCCGTGCACTCGGAAGACTTGTTCCCCGATAAAACCAGGCAGCGCGTCGGCCCTGCGCCTTGCGTGCGACCTTCTCCTGAAATCGCCGCGTGGCCAGTGCGGGATGCGCAGCTTCATGCAGTTTCAGCTCGTGGCGTTCCACGTGTTTGAGATCTCTCGACCTCCCTGTACGGCCAGTGGCATCTCAACGCCGTTCAACTCACTGATCGTAGTTTCCTCGATCGGCTCGCCTGAGGCTGACCGCGGCCCACCAGTCTCCTGAAAACCGAGTCTGCTCCGCGCATTGAACTAAGGGTGTAGTTGCCCGTGTGTCAGTTCGAAGGTCCGAAATTTGGCTTTGAAGGAGCGATTATGAAAGTTCCGTGTAGCATTATGTTTGGCTTGCTTCTTGTTGTCATCACCCCGGTGGCCCCCGCGCAAACCAAGCCCACCGTCAGTCAGACGCTCGATTTCTGGATTAGCAACACCGAAAAAGAAGTCGTCTCCGCCGCCGAGGCCATGCCGGAGGAGAAATATTCCTTCGCGCCAACCGCGGGCGAATTCACGCGCGCGCGCACGTTTGCCGAGCAGGTGAAGCACTTATCCGCAGCCAACTACCAGTTAGCAGCACGAATACTGGGTGAAAAACCAATTCATGGCGAACATGATGAGATTGCACCCGATTCGATCAAAAACAAGGCCCAGATCATGGACTACGTCAGAGGCTCCTTCGCAGCTCTACATCGGGCTGTTGGTACCATAAGTGAAGCGAACATGCTGGAGCCTGCGGTCAACTCCGCCGACTCACAGCACAGGAACCGGCTTCATTTGGCGGTAGACGCGGTGGCCCACTCGTACGATCACTACGGCCAGATGGTGGAATACCTTCGGATGAACGGCATCGTACCTCCAGCCAGCCGCCGATAACTGGAGCAGCATAGTTTTCTGTGAACTGGTGCGAACAAACACCGTTAGTGCCAACCGGAGAAGTGCCGGTTGCTGCCAGAAACGGCGGTATGGGAGTTCAGAGTACATCGCCCCCCTTGCGGCGAGGGGGAACAGATGGACGTCGGACTGCGAAAAAAAGAGAAGGCGGCGCGGAAATACGCGCTGCCTGATTTCAGTGGATAGGGGCTTAGGACTGGGTGAGGTGAGCTTCAAGGAACCAGAGGTCCTTGTCGAGCTCGCGGGTGAGCGTGGTGAAGAGGTCGGAGGTGATGGGGTCGCCGAGGTCGTCAGATTCCTGCACGGCAGTGCGCAACGCGTTGGCGTGATGAGCGACGTTGTGGACCAGGAATTTCAGCATGGAGGGGCCGTCCGAGGCAGTCAGGTCGGCTTCTTTCAGGCCAGACTTGGCGGCGGCTTCGCGAACGGTGCCGTTGGCCACGCCGCCGAGAGTGGTAGTACGCTCCGCGATGGCGTCCGTTTGATCCTCAAGATGAGATGCGACGGAATCGAAGAGTTCATGGAGTTGAATGAAGTGCAGGCCCTTGACGTTCCAGTGGGCCCACTTCACCTGGGTGCGCAAGTCCGTGCTGTCCGCGAGGCGCGCATTCAAGAGTGCGATGATTGCTTGGCGGTTATGTTCCGGGACTCCGACGCTGGTGGGATACGTGCGAACGGTGGAAGTGGCAGTAGCGGCTTTTGGCATGATTGACCTCCGGAAAAGAGCGGCTTGCTGTTGAGTTGGATGTTTAGAGCACAAAAGTGGATACGGTTTTTTGTGGCTACGGCAGGCCGGTGGCAGTGCTCCCTTAAGAGGTTGAAGCCGCGTCCCTGTAAAGAAAAAACTAGTCTAAGAAGGCCGGGAGAAAGGCCGCAGAACTCGAGGACTCGCCCTGTGCTACAGGAGGGCCGATCTGAAGATCGGCCACTACAGGAAATAAAGAGCCGCGAGGAAATAGCGGGCTGGGAGGGGGTTGTCAGTCGCGCACGAGGGGGCGCGGTTCGGCGACGTCGGCGTAGAGCTTGTCGATAAGGTCGTGATACTGGGTTTCAACGACGCGGCGCTTGAGTTTCATGGTGAAGGTGAGAGCACCACTATCAAACGTGAAATCGTCCGGAAGAAGCGCGAAGCGCTTAATGGATTCGTACTGGGCGAGATGCACGGTAAGCTGGCTGACCTCATTTTCAATCAGCGCGTAGGTGCGGGGGTGAGCGGCCATCTCCGAGTTCGAGGAAAATCGCAAGCCTTCTTCCGCCAGCTTCGCGGCGATCGTGATGGGATTGATGGCGATGAGAGCGACGACAAATTTGCGCTGATCCCCCACGACCATGGCATTCAGAATATAAGGGCTGGTCTTCAGCAGATTCTCGATCGGCTGCGGTGCGACGAACTTGCCTGCGGCGGTTTTCAGCAGATCTTTTTTGCGATCGGTGATGAAGAGATAGTTGTCCTTATCAAGATAGCCGACGTCGCCGGTCCTGAACCAGCCGTCTTCGGAAAGAACTTCCCGTGTCGATTCCGGCGATTTGTAATACCCCTGCATGACGCAAGGGCCCTTGGCCAAAATTTCGCCATCTTTGGCGATGCGAATTTGCACGTTGGCGATGGGCCGGCCGGAACTGCCTGCGCGGTTCTCCGGATAGTTGGAGGTCAGGACGGGCGAGGTCTCCGTGAGGCCGTAGCCCTGGTAAAGGGGAATGCCGATGGCCCAGAAAAATTCGCCCAGTGATTTGGAGAGAGGGGCGCCTCCAGACATCACGACGCGCAAATGGCCGCCGGTACCGGCGCGGATTTTCGAATAGACCAAGCGATCGGCTAGCGCCCACTTCACTTTCAAGGCTAAGCTGGCGGACCCAGTGCCGCAACGCCAGGGGGCGGACTCTGCCGCGATCTGCAAAGCAAAATCAAAGATTTTGCGTTTCACGCCGGTGAGTCTGCTTCCCTGCTCCATCAGGCGGGCGTATATTTTCTCGAAAAAGCGGGGCACAGCTGCGAGAACGGTAGGATGGAGTTCGAGCAAAGCTTGGGAAACGTTCTCAACGACATCGACATAGCCCACGGGGCAACCCTGGAAAATGTAAAGATAGTCCAGCATGCGGCCATAAACGTGGGCGAGAGGAAGAAAAGAGACGGCCAGATCGGTTTCCCGCTTGATGATGAAATCCCGGCAGGTATCGGTGACATTGGAACTGAAATTGGCGTGGGTGAGCATGACGCCCTTGGGTTCACCCGTGGTTCCGGAGGTATAGATGATGGAGGCAAGTTGGCTGGGCAAAACCTGTGCCGCGCGATTGCGGTAGGAGGCGATTTCCCGGGCCCCGGCGGTAGCGAGGAGAGTTTCGTAGCGCAGGAAATCCGAGGGTAAAGCGTCGCCCGCGCCAGCGACAATCACCTGTTGGACATGCTCGAGCTCATGACGGACTTGAAGGAATTTCTCAAGTTGGCGGATTCCGGCGATGAATACAACCTCCGCGCCGCAATGATTCAGGATATAGGTCATGCGGTCGGGGGATTCGTTGAAGTAGATGGGAACGGTGATCCCGCCGGAGCCGCTGATGGCGAAGTCAGCGGTATGCCACTCCGGGCAATTGGGGGCAAGCAGGCCTACTCGGTCGCCGGATTTTACGCCCAATTCGACCAGCGAATTCGCTAGGCCGGCTACGCGGCGAAGAAATTCCTGGGAGGAGATGGCTTCCCAGCGGTCGGCGAGGCGAAACATTTGCGCGCGAGGAGAGGGGAACTCGTCGACAGCTTGGAGGAACCGGGAGGGGAGAGCGGGATAGGTCATGGGATTTTTGAATGTACCTTAGAAGGAATGGGGGCGCAACGCCCGGTTGACGCGTTGGTTCTATTTTTTCTGATCGCCGTGGTACCAGCGGCGCGCGGACGAGAGGAATTGATCGACCGAATCCATGGGAGCGCCCTTTTCTCTTGCGCTCTCATCGCGGCGGTGCCTCCACCAAGACCAGACGACCAAAATTGAAAAGCCAACCAAAACTCCAAAACGCACTGGCCAGAGCATCCAGTCAATGGCTTTTGCATAAGTGGAAGCACTGAAAACGAGCAGGAGAAAAAAGCCGAGGAAGATGATCCAGGGATAGTATTTCCTGAGCATAGCTCTCCAAACGCGCCCCCAGATAGTTTATCATCTGCGGAGTCTCCCGTCGTACTTCCCCGCGTTTTCCCGGACGATGGAAGCTGCGCTAAAATGGGGGATGAGAAGGAAGGACATGACCGCGACCATACCCATGGTGAATGATCCGGCGACGAGCCGCGGGCCGTTTCGAGCGCCGCGTGGGACGGAGCTATCCTGCAAAGGCTGGCAACAGGAAGCTGCGCTGCGCATGTTGCTGAACAACCTGGACCCGGAAGTGGCGGAGAACCCGGGAGAACTGGTCGTCTACGGCGGGACGGGAAAAGCCGCGCGAAACTGGGATTGCTTTCACGCCATTGTGAAATCGCTGCGAGCCTTGGAGGGCGACGAGACGTTGCTGGTGCAATCCGGAAAGCCCGTAGCGGTTCTTCGCACTCACGAATATGCCCCACGCGTGCTTTTGTGCAATTCAAACCTTGTGGGGCACTGGAACAATTGGGAGAAGTTTAACGAGCTCGATCGCGCCGGATTGATGATGTACGGCCAGATGACCGCCGGAAGCTGGATTTACATCGGCACACAAGGGATTTTGCAGGGAACGTACGAGACCTTTGCGTCCGCCGCCAAGATACATTTTGGCGGCGATTTGAGCGGAAAGCTCGTGGTGACTGGCGGGTTGGGCGGGATGGGTGGAGCACAGCCGCTCGCGGCAACCATGAATGGCGCCGCGTTCCTGGGGATCGACGTGGACCCGGAGCGGATCAAGCGGCGCGTGAAGACGGGCTATTGCGATGTGCTGGTGACCTCGTTGGATGAGGCGCTGAGGATCCTGAAGAACGCGGTCCGCAAACGTGAAGCAGCCTCTGTGGGGCTGGTTGGGAACTGCGCAGACCTGATTCCGGAGCTGGCGAAACGCGGTGTCGTGCCGGATGTGCTGACCGACCAGACAAGCGCACACGATCCCATCGGCGGATACGTGCCAAATGGGATGACGTTAGACGAGGCGCTGGAACTGCGGAAGAAGAACCCGCAGGAGTACCGGAAGCGCTCGGTCGCGGCCATGGGGGAGCACGTCCAAGGCATGCTGGACTTGCAGAAACTCGGGGCCGTGACATTCGATTACGGCAACAACATCCGAACGTTTGCGTTTGAGGCAGGCGTGAAGAACGCTTATGATTACCCGGGTTTTGTGCCTGCATACATCCGGCCACTTTTTTGCGAGGGAAAGGGACCTTTTCGCTGGGCGGCGCTTTCCGGCGAGCCTTCGGACATCGCTCGAACCGACCGGCTGGTGCTGGAGATGTTCCCGGAGAGTCAGCACCTGAAGCGCTGGATTACGCTGGCGCAAAAAAAGGTGAAATTCCAGGGCTTGCCGTCGCGGATTTGCTGGCTGGGCTATGGGGAACGCGACAAGTTCGGCCTGGCGCTCAACGACTTGGTGGCGAAGGGCGAATTGAAGGCTCCGATTGTGATCGGGCGCGACCACTTGGATTGCGGCTCGGTCGCTTCCCCCTATCGCGAGACAGAAGCCATGAAGGATGGGTCTGACGCGATCGCCGATTGGGCGCTCCTGAATGCCCTGGTGAACACGGCAAGCGGGGCTTCCTGGGTCTCCATCCACAATGGGGGAGGAGTTGGTATAGGCTACTCGCAACATGCCGGGCAGGTGACCTGCGCCGATGGAACCAAAGAGATGGCCAAGCGCATCCAACGAGTGTTGACGAACGACCCCGGATTGGGCGTGGCTCGCCATGTCGATGCAGGGTATGCTGAAGCCATCGAGTTTGCGAAGAAGACCGGCGTGAAGATCCCGATGCTCTGAGGAGTTCGGATTCGATTTCTGCCACGGGTGCACGTGGCGGGATTCGACCGCGCGCCGAGCATCCACAGTAACGGGAAAGAGAAACTCGTCGAGGGAGTAAACGATGTACACAGTATTGGGCGCGACAGGTCATATCGGGTCTGTCCTTACGAAGACCTTGCTCGAAAACGGCGAAAAGGTGCGAGCTGTCGGGAGGAGTACGGCTCGACTTCAGCCGCTGGTGCAGAAAGGCGCCGAGGCTTTCATCGGCGACGTGACCGACGCGGAGGCGCTTACCCGGGCATTCCAGGATGTGCGCGCGGCGTTCTTGATGATTCCGCCCGGGATGACTGCCCCGGATTATCGCGCCGACCAGGAACGCGCTAGCGATGCAATCTCCAGCGCGGTGAAGAATGCAGGACTGCAGTATGCCGTCCATTTGAGCAGTTATGGCGCACACGCTCCAGCGGGCACGGGCCCAATTCTTGGCCTGCATTTCGCGGAACTGAAGTTAAACGCCGTGGATAAGTTGAACGTGCTTCATCTGCGCCCCGCTTACTTTTTTGAAAATCACCTGGCGGCGATCGGCATGATCCAGATGATGGGGCTTTTGGGCGGCGCTGTAAGAAGCGATTTGAAGATACCCATGATTGCCACACGGGACATTGGCATTCACGCCGCGGAACGCCTGTTGAAGCTAGATTTCAATGGAAAGCAGACAAAAGAATTGCTCGGCGAGCGAGACCTGAGCATGAACGAGGTAACGGCGATCATCGGTAGAGCGCTAAGCAATCCGGACCTCCGCTACGCGCAGTTCCCCTACGATCAGGTGCAACAGGTTCTGGTGCAGATGGGAACGCCGCCTAAAACGGCCGCATACATGATCGATATGTTTCAGGGGATCAACGGCGGAATTGTAGCTGCGACCGAGCAGAGGTCGGCAGAGAATACCACACCTACAAACTTCGAAACGTTCGTGAGAGAAGTGTTCGTGCCCGCTTATCAAGGAATGGCCGTTGGCGCGTGAGGGAAGTTGCGCCCGGCCGGAGACGCGATAACGACGCTTTGACGCAGAGCTTGCTCATCACAGGTGCTTCGCAACTCCTGACCCTCCGGGGAGGCGCTCCGCGGCGAGGCAATTCCCTCTCAAAACTTGGCATTGTGAAAGACGGCGCAGTCCTGCTCCGGGAAGGCCGGATCGCGGCCGTCGGAACGCGCGCGCAGGTCGAAGCTCGAAAGGAAGCGCGAGGGGCGGAGAAAGTGGACGTGGGCGGGCGCGTGGTGCTTCCTGGTTTCGTCGATTCGCACACTCACCTGATACACGCCGCGAGCCGGGCGGCAGAATACGAACTAAAAATTCAGGGTGCCAGCTACGAGGAGATTGCCCGAAAAGGCGGCGGGATTCTCAATTCCGTCAAGAAACTCAGGGCGGCAAGTTCCGAAGCCCTCAAAGCGAGAGCGCGTGCTGCACTGGAAGAATTCGCATCGTTCGGCACGACTACCGTAGAAGCCAAGAGCGGATACGGCCTCAATCTGGCGAGCGAACTAAGAATCCTCCGCCTTCAGCGGGAATTGAACGGCGAACAGCCGCTGGAGATCGTGTCCACGTTTCTGGGTGCGCACACCGTACCAGCGGAATTTCGTGGAAAGCCCGCAGGCCCGGAGCGTTACATCGCGCTGCTGCTGGAACAGATGTTGCCTGAGGTGGTGAACGAGGGTCTGGCGGAATTCTGCGACGTCTTCTGCGACCGTGGGGCGTTCACGCGGGAGCAATCTCGCCGCATCTTGAACGAAGGCAAGCAGCTGGGACTGCAGCCGCGAGTGCATGCCGAACAACTCTCTCGCACGGGCGCGACGCAACTGGCCGTGGAACTTGGCGCGGCAAGCTGCGATCACCTGGAACACGTGAACGCTGCGGACATACGCGCGCTGGCTAAATCGCGGACGGTGGCCACACTCCTCCCCGGATGCGATTTTCATTTGGGGTGGAAACAGTACGCCCCGGCCCGAAAGCTGATTGAGGCGGGAGCCGTGGTTGCGCTGGCAACGGATTACAACCCGGGAACGAGCCCGACGGTGAGCATGCCCATGATTCTCTCGCTTGCCTGCACCCAGTTGCGGATGACACCCGCGGAGGCGATTGCCGCGGCCACCCTCAACGCCGCATTCGCTCTGCGACGGGAGAAAAGGATAGGTTCGCTGGAAACCGGCAAGCAGGCCGACCTGGCGGTCTTCGAGGTGGAGGATTACCGGGAAATTCCCTATTATTTCGGGATGCAACGCTGCTGGATGACGGTCAAAAGCGGCGAGATTATCTACATGCGAGATTGATGCAACAACTTGCAGTGCCAACCGGGGGCAGCCTTGCCAATCCCCCAGAACAGACTGACGGAACCGACCCATGAAACGACTGATTGAGTGTGTACCTAATTTTTCCGAGGGGCGAGATCCAGCAAAGGTCGACGCAATCGTGCACGCCATGAGCAGTGTGCCGGGCGTGTACGTGCTCGATCGCGAGATGGACGCCGATCACAATCGGTGCGTGATCACCCTTGCCGGCGATCCCGACGCTGTCGGTGAAGCCGCGATCCTGGGTGCTGGAAAGGCGCTGGATTTGATTGACATGACCGCGCACAGCGGCGCGCACCCACGCGTGGGGGCCACCGACGTCGTGCCGTTTATTCCCATCGAGGGCGTGACCATCGAGGATTGCGTGGCCCTGGCACGTCGCGTCGGAAACGATATCTGGCAAAGGTATCGCATCCCGATCTTCTTCTATGAGGCGGCCGCCACGCGCCCCGACCGCGTCAACTTGGAGAATGTTCGCCGCGGACAGTTCGAGGGACTGCGGGTGGAGATGAAAAGGAACCACGAGCGGCAACCAGACGTGGGAGAGCCAAAGCTTCATCCGACGGCAGGCGTGACGGTGGTCGGGGCGCGAAAATTTTTGATCGCCTACAACGTGAACCTGAACACGCCGGACGTGAGCATCGCGAACAAGATCGCCAAGGCCATTCGTTTCTCGAGTGGAGGATTGCGCTACGTGAAGTCCATGGGCGTGGAATTGAAGGCGCGGAACCTGGCCCAGGTGTCTATCAACCTCACGGATTTCGAGCAGACGCCCATGCACCGCGTATACGAAATGGTGAAACGCGAAGCGGAACGCCACGGCGTCGTGCCGGTGGGGAGCGAGATCGTCGGCTTGATTCCCAAGAAAGCCATCGAAATGGCGGCGGATTACTTCCTGCAACTGGAAAACTTCTCCCCCTCGCAGGTGTTTGAGAATAAGCTCGCCGAAGCCTTGACCGGAGCGCCAGTCCAGGCCAAAGACGGGAAACTCGCGAACCTGGCTCGGCCATTTCTGGACGCCGTTGCGGAACCATCGGCGACGCCGGGAGGGGGAAGCGTTTCTGCCTACGCGGCGGCGATGGCCGCGGCGCTGGGGCAGATGGTCGCGGGACTCTCTCGAAAGAAGAAATCGCAGGCAACACACATCGATCAGCTCTCCGAACAGCTCGACGAATTGCGAAAAACAGCGGACGAACTTACACAAGCGATTGACCAGGATGCTGCTTCGTATGATGCCGTCATGGCCGCATACAAACTCCCCCAGGGGAATAGCGAGGAAACAGCCCAGCGTGAATTGGCCATCCAAACAGCAACCAAGGGCGCCGCGGAAGTGCCGCTGCAGGTCGCGGAAAAGGCGGCGCACTTGAACAATCGCCTTCTGCAACTGGAAACCATCGCGGCCGCATCCATGAAATCAGATTTGCAGGTAGCGCGTCTAATGGCTATAGCGGGTACGAAAGGCGCCTTGGCCAACGTGGAGATCAACCTGGAAGGGCTGAAGGATGCCGCTTACGTGGAAAAGATGAAGGAGAAGGTTGGCAAATTGCGCAATCAACTCGGATAACGAAATGGCGATGTCGTAAAATAAAGATTCCTTCCCCAGCCAGTCAAAAGGAGCAAGAGATGAAGATGAGGAAGAACTCGATGCGGATTCTGGCGGCTTGCGCGTTGCTGACGATGCTTTCCGCCATGGCCAAGCCAGCCAGGGCAAGCGGAATTGGCGCGGATACGATCGCGCTGTTCCCGAAGGAAACCGGGGAATTGGGCTACGTGGACCTGAAGAAGGCGCGAACCATGAAATGGTTTCCTGCTCTGCAAGAGCAAATCCTGCCGGAACGCTTCCGGCAGTTCGAAAAGTTCCTGGCTTCGGCGGGAGTGGACCCAAACAGCCAGGTCGATGAACTGGTTTGGGGCCTGGTGCCCGAGGGAATGGCAAAAAATGATAAGGGCGCGAGCACGGACATTCCCACGAGCGAGATGACCGTGGGAATCGCCATGGGGAATTACAGCCCGGATTCGACGGAGGCGTATTTCAAGCAACAAAAGCTGCCCACAGTGAAGATTGAAAACTACACGCTGTTCGCGTTCGGTTCAGGCTCCGGCCCCGAAGACCTCTTTTTCTTTTTTCTGGACTCGAACAAGGCAGTGTTCGGACATAAGGCCCTGCTGGAAAAGCTGATCGAGATCCGCTTTGGCCGCGAGGACGGACTGCTGCGGAACGAACCGATGTACAACCTGATCAATGAGGCGAACGGTTCGGGAGTGGTTTGGGCAGTCCTGGATCCCGGATACACGCGGCTGGCGATGGGGCAACTCGCTCCGGAAGTGCAGCAGTTTCCGGATGCCGCTGCGCTCATTCAAAGGATGCAAGCAATGATCATCACGGCGACGGCCAGTAGCGGTGTGGATTCGAAAATGCAAGTGGTTTGCGGTTCCACGCAAGACGCCAACACGTTGAGCCAACTGGTTGCCGCGGGGCTGCTCTACAAGAAGTATCAAGCCGCGAAGGACAACCCGGATTTGGGCCAGTTGCTGGATCAGACGAACGTAACCCCGTCTGGCGACCGGATAGTGATTCGCTTATCCGTGAGCGACGATCAGATGAGCGGCCTGATTCGGCGAAATACGTTTGCCTTCAAAATGCAATGATTTTCTCGGGCGTCGAGCGCGAGCCCTATCCTCCCGTTTAATCCGCGGGAGGATTTGGGGAAACGAACTTTGTCAAACGCAAAATCCCTGTGTGTTCCCGCGACTCACAATAAACTTCATCAATTCCCTTCCATAAGGATTTATCGTTGGGCGGCGGTTCCGTTCCCGGCAGGGCGACTTCCACTTCGAGACGATCCAGTGATCGGCGAAGCGTAATTCCGCAGGGTTCGTCCGAGGTGTGACAACGGAAGCAGTGCTTGCAAGCGGAGACGACGGAAGCCTGGAATTGCAGGATCATTTCGTTGCCTAAACCCGCCGCGTCCGCCAGATAGCGCGCTACGCCGCCAACGGCCGCAACGAGTCGGTCGTCAGGATCCATCCAAAGAGAAACCTGATATGGCAGGCTGGACACGGCTATCCGTCGTTGGCGAGCGCGACCTCGCACGCTTCGCGGCAGTCGGGGCAGTAATATAAGCCATCGACACAGAGCCGGATGTTGTCCTGCCCTTTGCAGATGGTGCAATACTTCGTGCAGGTGCACTGTTCCTCGGTCTTATCGCACTGAGTGCAGAGAATCTGCTGACGAGCTGCCATGCGGCCTCCGGAACAAACTCTACCTGAGCATTCGGCCACCAGCAAGTGGAAGCGCCTGGGGCGCTTCCCTACCCGCCACGGCGAGTCAGGCGGGCGCCACTTTTGACGGCACCTGCTTCGCATGCTACCATCCAATTTTGCCCGAGCAATCGGAATGGAATCCGTAAACTCTCCTGCCAATTCAGCTCTTCGCAAGACGCCTCTTCACGCGTTGCACCGCCGTCTTGGCGCCAAAATGGTGAATTTCGGCGGGTGGGAGATGCCGGTGGAGTATCCCTCGAGCGGCGGGCTGGTCGCGGAGCACAAGGCAGTGCGCGGCGGAGTCGGTGTGTTTGACGTAAGCCACATGGGCGACATCCGGATTCATGCCGCGAAGAAGCCCGGCGGCGCGCTGCAAGCGGTGCAATACCTGACGATGAACGACGCATCGCGGCTGGCAATCGGCCAGGCGCAGTACTCCGCGATGCTCTATCCCGAAGGCACGTTTGTGGATGACGTTATCGTCCACAGGCTCGGAGAGCATGACTATCTGCTGGTGATCAACGCCGGCACGCGGGAGAAAGACGTCTCCTGGGTAAAGGAAAACACGCGCGCGTTTGACTGCGTGGTGACGGACCTGAGCGACGCTTACACCCAGTTGGCCATTCAAGGTCCACGCGCCGTAGAAGTGCTCCAAAAACTGACCGACGCGGACCTGAAGCCGATCAAGGGCTACTGGTTCACGCACGGAACGGTTTGTGGGCTGAAGAACACGCTTATCGCCAGAACCGGGTACACGGGCGAGGATGGATTTGAAATTTACGTGCCGGCGGACGTGGCGACGAGCGAACGCGTTTGGAACGCGGTGATCGAAGCCGGCAAGGAGTTTGGCGTTTTGCCCTGCGGACTTGGAGCGCGGAATACGCTGAGACTGGAATCGAAAATGGCGCTGTATGAACACGAGATCAGCGACAAGATCAACGTTTGGGAATCGGGACTCGAACGTTACTGTAAGATGGATAAAGGCGAGTTTTTGGGACGCGCGGGGCTGGAAAAGTCCCGTGCCTCCGGTCTGCAGCGAACCCTAGTCGGCCTGGAAATGATCGACCGGGGAATCGCGCGCGATGGTTATGCATGCCTGAACGAGGCGGGAGAAACCATTGGGATAGTGACCAGCGGATCGCCTTCACCGACGTTGTGCAAGAACATTGCGCTGGCCTATGTGCCGCCTTCGATGGCCGCTCTGGGCGGTTCGGTTTACGTGCAGATTCGTTCGCAGAAGTGCCGCGCCCAGGTTGTGGCAACACCGTTTTATAAGCGTCCGAAAAAAGCAATCGCCGTATAGCACGAAGACAGACGGAAACATTTCGAAGGAGTGGTCCAATGGCATATCCAACGCAGTATCGCTACAGCAAGGAACATGAGTGGATCGACGTGAAGAGCGGGGTTGCGACAATCGGCATTACCGATTACGCGCAGAACGAACTGGGCGACGTGGTCTTCGTCGAACTTCCCGCGGTTGGCGCAAAACTTGCCGCCGGAAAAACGTTCGGCTCCGTGGAATCGGTGAAGGCCGTCAGCGAGATCTACGCTCCGGCGAGCGGCGAGGTCGTCGAGGCGAATGCGGCACTGCAGAACAAGCCGGAAACCATCAATAGCGATCCGCACGGCGCCGGCTGGCTCGTCAAAGCGAAGCTCGCCAATCCCGCCGAGGTCGATTCCCTGATGGACGCGGCCGCTTATGAAGCGTACATCGAGGAGAAGAAAAAGGAAGCGTCGGCCTGATGCGCTATCTCCCGAAGAGTCCAGCCGAGCGCCAGGAGATGCTGGCGGCCATCGGCGTGAAGTCGATCGAGGATCTGTTCTCTTCCATTCCAGAAGCATATCGGCTGAAAAAGCCGCTCGATCTGCCCGGGCCGCTGTCCGAGACGGAAGTCATTCAATATTTCCAGGCGCGGGCGGCGGAAAATTCCGTGGGGTACACGAGCTTTCTGGGCGCCGGAGTTTACAATCATTTGCGGTCCGTTGTGACCGACACGATTCTGCAGCGCGGCGAATTCCTGACTTCCTACACACCGTACCAGGCGGAGATTTCACAAGGGACGCTGCAGGCGATTTTTGAATTTCAGACATTGATGTGCCAGTTGACGGGCCAAGAAGTCGCCAACGCTTCGATGTATGACGGTTCGACGGCGACGACCGAAGCGGTGTTAATGGCCGAGCGGCTGACCGGGCGAAGGCGCGTGCTGGTCGCGCGGTCCGTACACCCGGAATATCGCGAGGTCCTGCGCACGTACGCGAGGAATTCCGGACTCAAAGTGGAAGAGATTTCGTACAGCGCCGCGGGCACTGTGGATACGAACGGAGTGAAGGCCGCACTGCGCGATGACGTGTGCGCGCTGGTTGTGCAATCTCCGAACTTCTTTGGGGCTCTCGAAAACCTGGGGCCACTGGCGGAAGCGGCACATGCGTCCGGGGCGCTCTTGGTCGTCGCTGTGGCGGAAGGGCTATCGCTTGGCTTGGTAAAGCCGCCCTCGGAAGCGGACATTGTGGCGATGGAGGGGCAGAGCCTTGGGCTGGCCCCTAGCTACGGCGGTCCCTTTGCCGGCGTGGTGGCCACACGCGAGAAGTTTGTCCGCCAGATGCCCGGGCGGCTCGCCGGTCAGACGACGGATCAGGAAGGCCGCCGCGGATTCGTGCTGACGCTTGCCACGCGCGAACAGCATATCCGCCGGGAAAAGGCCACCTCGAATATCTGCACCAATCAGGCGCTCTGTGCGCTGGCCGTGACCGTCCATCTCACTCTCCTCGGAAAAGCAGGCATCCGCGAAATGGCAGAGCAGAATTTGTCCAAGGCACACTTTGCGCTTAAGGAATTGGAAAGAATCCCCGGCGTGAAGCGCACCTTTGCGGCGCCATTTTTCAACGAGTTCACGGTGGAACTTCCGCGATCCGTGAAAATGGTCAACGCGGAGTTGCTGAAATCGAAGATTGTAGGGCCGTTTGTGCTGGGTTCGGCGTATCCGGAGTTGAGCAAGCACGCGCTCGTTTGCGTGACGGAAACGACTTCGCGCGCGGAGATTGAGCGGTTCGCGGCGGCGGTGAAACACGCCCTCGAACAACCTCTCTAACGCGGGACAATTTGCGCGTGGGACAAAGACTATGAAGGAAGCTAGGGAAATCGAACGATAAGCGACATGATCAAAAAAGCTACACGGCATACGAACCAGAACGCGGGGCTGATCTTCGAAAAGTCCTCGCCCGGCAAACGGGCGTTCGACCTCCCGCCGCTCGATACTCCAAAAGTGGATGCGGAAGCGACGCTGGGAGCATTCCACCGGCGCGAGGGCATCGAAGGATTTCCCGAGGTGAGCGAAATTGAAGTGATTCGCCACTTCACGCGCCTGTCCACGTGGAATTACGCGATCGATCTGGGGATGTATCCTCTGGGCTCCTGCACGATGAAATACAATCCGCGCGTCAATGAATATGTGGCGCGTCTCGCCGGCTTGGCCACGGAGCACCCCTACCAGCCGCAGGAACTTTCGCAAGGCTGCCTGAAAATCCTGGCGCTACTGGAGAAGTGCCTGTTGGAAATTACGGGCATGGACGCGATCACGTTGCAACCAGCCGCGGGCGCGCAGGGTGAACTGACGGGACTCTTGCTGATCCGCGCTTATCACGAAAAGCAGGGCAATCCGCGCAAGAAAGTGCTGATTCCGGATTCCGCGCACGGCACGAACCCGGCAACCGCGGTGATTGCGGGCTATGAGGTCGAGAACATCAAGTCCGACGCCGACGGGCAGGTGGACATGGCGCAACTGCGGGAGCAGGTTAGCGGAGATGTGGCCGCGCTGATGCTCACAAATCCGTCCACGCTGGGAATTTTTGAGCAGCGAGTGCCGGAAATTGCCGAGATCCTTCACGCAAAGGGAGCGTTGCTGTACATGGACGGCGCGAACATGAACGCGCTTACGGGCGTGACGCGCCCCGGCGAACTGGGCGTGGACGTGATGCATCTGAACCTGCACAAGACATTTTCCACGCCCCATGGCGGCGGAGGGCCCGGCGCAGGCCCCGTGGCCATGAAGAAAATCCTGGAACCCTTCCGGCCGGTTCCTGTGCTGGTAGAAAAGGAAGGCGGAAAGTTCGCGCTCGACGTCAACCGCAAAGAAAGCATCGGCCGGGCTAAAGCGTTCTCCGGCAATTTTGGCGTTCTAGTGCGCGCGTTAGCGTACATTCTTGCTTACGGACCGGGAGTGCGCCAGGCCACCGAAGACGCCGTCCTCAATGCAAATTACATTCGCAAGCATCTGGAAGGCGATTACGACCTGCCGTACACGCGCCCCTCGATGCATGAGGTTGTGTTCAGCGACGCCATTCAGAAGAAAAATGGGGTGAACACGATGGACATCGCCAAGCGGCTGATCGACTACGGATTTCACCCGTACACAACCGCTTTCCCCTTGATCGTTCCGGGCGCATTGATGATCGAGCCGACGGAATCCGAGGACCGCGAGGAAAGTGCGACCTTTTCATTGACGCCATGAAATCGATCGCCCGCGAAGCGGAGACCAACCCCGAACTCGTCAAGACGGCGCCGCATACGACGCGCGTGCGCAGGCTGGATGAAGTTGGCGCCGCACGCAAGCCGATCCTTCGCTGGAATCCAACCGTGAAGCGCAGTGAAGCCGCCGATTAGCGCAGCCCCGCTGAGCCCTCTTACCGTCGGAACAACCTGCTGTGCTTTCGGGCAATCTCTCCGTCAAATCAGCAGGTTTGTACGTATCGCCTGCTAGACTAAAAGTGGATAGAGACGAGAGCAGGCTGGAAGAAGATGAGTTTCGAGTACGAGGCGTGGTTACCCAAGTCGGTCATTTTACTTCGCGACTATTCCTTCCATAAATTTACTGCAGACCTGATCGCGGGGGTCACGGTCGGGCTGGTGGCGCTGCCGCTGGCGATGGCGTTTGCGATCGCCTCCGGGGTGTCCCCGCAAGCGGGAATCTATTGCGCGATTGTCACGGGCTTCCTGATCTCCGCGCTAGGCGGTTCGAAAACACAGATTGGGGGCCCGACGGGCGCGTTCGTCGTTGTCGTGCTGGGGATCATTTCGCGCTACGGCATCGATGGCCTGTTTACCTGCACGATGCTCGCGGGCTTTCTGCTGGTCCTGATGGGAGTGACCGGCCTTGGAGCCATGGTCAAATACTTCCCGCGGCCCGTGGTGGTGGGTTTCACAAACGGAATCGCCATACTGATCGCCAGCACGCAGATTCGCGACTTCTTTGGATTGCGGATGGAACACGTTCCCGGAGATTTCTTTCACCGCATGGGAGCGATCGCGGAGAATTTCTATACGCTGAGCTGGGCCGCCTCCGCGGTGGGCGCCGCTTCTCTGTTGGTCATGGTTGTCTGCCTGCGTTTCTTCAAACGAATTCCCGGGGCAATTCTGGTTTGTTTCGGCGCGACGGCTGCCGTCACCTTGTTCCATATTCCCGTCGAGACCATCGGCACCCGCTTTGGCGGCATTCCCAGCGGCCTGCCGCACATTGCAATTCCGCAGCTTAAACCGAGCTTGCTGCTCCACCTGCTCTCGCCGGCAATCACCGTCGCGATGCTGGGTGCGATCGAATCGCTGTTTTCCGCGGTGGTCTCCGATCGCATGAGCCATGACAGGCACAATCCCAACGTCGAACTGGTCGCGCAGGGCATCGCCAACATTTTTTCGCCGCTTTTTGGCGGACTGCCCGCAACCGGCGCCATCGCACGCACCGCGACAAACGTCCGTGCCGGAGCGAAAACGCCCGTAGCCGGGATGATTCACGCCCTCACGCTTCTGGCCGTTATTCTCTTCGCCGCTCCATTGGTAAAGAATCTCCCGCTGGCCGCCCTCGCGGGAATTCTCTTTACGGTCGCTTACAACATGGGCGATTGGGGGGAAATTCCGGAAATCCTGAAGCTGAGCAAGCCCGACATCATCGTATGGATCCTCACCCTCAGCCTGACGGTTTTTGCGGACCTGACGCTGGCCGTGGAAGTGGGCATGATCCTTGCCGCGTTCACCTTCATCCGCCAGATTTCCCAGACAACCACGGTGACCCGGGTCACGGAAGACTATATTGAAGACGGCCGAGTGCACATTTTGCAGGACAAGGACATTCCAGATTACATCGCCGTCTATCGCATTCATGGCCCTTTTCTTTTTGGCGTGACCGACAAGATCTCTACCGTCACGCAAGACCTTGCGTCATTGCCGCCCATTGTGATTCTGCGCCTTCGCAATATGACGGCTATCGACGCTACCGGCATCGCGGCCCTCGAGGAGCTCGCGGACCGATTGCAGAAAAGTGGGCGGTCCATGTTGGTATGCGGCGCCAGACCCCAGCCGGCGGCGCTCATGCATGAGGCCGGGTTTGATCGCCACATCAGCGCGGAAAACATCTGTGAGAACATCAGCGCCGCATTGAAGCGAGCCGAAGCAATTCAGAACGAAAACTTGGCGCCGGTGATTTCTCCCTTCGGCTCCGAGTAACTCCAGACTGACATTTTCTAATTATAGATGGGCCGGGCAACAGAAAAAGCCCGGGCAGTATTCCACCCGGGCTTTCGAGAGCAGAAGCAAAAGAGGATTAACGGGCCAATCGCGGAGTCGGTTCCGGTGGAACTTGCGCTCCGGGAGCGTCCACCGGGCGGCCGGCGCGGGCTTGCGCAGGTCGGGCGGGCACAGCAGGCTCGGGACGCCGCGCGGGCATGACCAGGTTTTCGCTCTCCCGCACGAAATTGAGCTTGTTTTCCGCTTGGTCCCAATCGATGCAGATGAGGTCGCCCCCATGGACCTGTTCCGTTGCCAAGAGGTTGGCCATCGGATAGACCACATGGCGCTCGATCGCGCGTTTCAAATGCCGCGCGCCGTAACGCTGGTCGGTACCTTCCGTCAGGAGGAAATTGCGGCCGCCCTCGGTCACGCGGAAGAGGAACTGCCCTTTCGCTGTTTCCAAAACACGCTGCTGAACCATGGACAACTCGATGTCCAGCACCTGTTCCAACTGCGTACGGTGGAGAGGGTGGAAAACCACAATCTTGTCCAGGCGATTCATGAACTCGGGGGAGAACTTGCGCCGCGCGGCTTCGACGGCGGTGCGTTGCACTTTATCGTCAAGATTGTTCTTGGGCTTGTCGTCGGACTTGATAAAGCCGTAGCCGCCGGCCATCAGTTCGGTGATCTCCCCGCCGCCGAGGTTGGAGGTCAGGAAAATCACAGTCTGGGAAAGGTCCACGCGGCGGTTATCCCCAAGGGTGAGAGTGGCCTTGTCCAATATGCCGAGGAGCAGTTGCCAAAGAGCGTCGCTGGCTTTCTCGATTTCGTCAAAAAGCAGGAAGGACAGCTTTAGCTTGTCCGAGTGGCTTTTGGCTAATTCCTCTTGGGTGATCAAAGGATGTGTTTCGCGATGCCCAAGATACCCCGGTGGTGAACCGATCAATTTTGCGATTTCATGGGAGTGCTGAAATTCCGCGCAGTCCACTTTGATTACCATGCGGGGGTCGCCAAACAAAATCTCCGCCGCAGCCTCGACAATGCGAGTCTTGCCGGAGCCCGTCGGCCCGAGAAACAGCAGGTTTCCCACCGGGCGCCCCGGTGAGTTAAGGCCTGCGCAGAATACCTGGTAGAGGTCCACGAGGGCTTGCACACCCTCTTCCTGTCCAACGATCTTGGCGCGCAGAGCCTGATGGAAGTCGCGAGTATCGTTGCTGCGAATGGTGGGGTCCAGTTCTTGTCGAACCGCTGCTTTCATAACCCTTACCTCGGCCGTGTCGGCCCTTTCCTTTAAATCTTCCGTTCGCTTCGGGGCCATGCACGCTTTCAACGTCTTAAGGACGCGGACGCGGAAGAATGATGCATGAGGGATGCCAATTGGGAAGGTATTTCTGGGTTTGAAAAAGGGCTCTACGCTCAACAACATACGGCGGTTGCAATTATGGAAACTGTCTCACGGTGTGAGACAGTGTTCCAAATGCGGTCAAAGTGAGAGCGTATAACCAGTTTGTGTCCACGGTCACCTGACAAAAAGGGGCGCTTCTTTTCCCAAGAGCTCCACTAACCTTCCAGTTTTGTTGTGTCTTATCGGCTATCTTTCTTGCGCCCTTGCAAGGATTGCCGCGCAGCCGCCGGAGTCGCCGACGGCTGGGCCGACGGGCGGGCAGCTTCCTCCGCAACTGCCTCGACCGGGGCGTCCTTAGCGAGCCCGTCAACGTCAGGAGTTGCTGCCGCGGCCTCTTCCTCTGGACCTTCCGTGTTGATGAGGGCTCCTTCGCGTTCCCGGACAAATGTCAGCTCGGTGTGAATCCCATCCCAATCGACGCGCACCAAATCGCCCATTCGAACCTGCTGGGTGGCCAGGAGGTTTGCCAGGGGGTACACCAGGTAACGCTCGATCGCGCGTTTGAGGTGCCGTGCGCCGTAGCGCTGGTCAGTGCCCTCGCGGAGCAGAAAGTCGCAACCCGCGTCCGTTACACGGAACAGGAATTTGCCGGTGGCGGTATCCAGCACGCGTTTCTGTACCATCCCCAGCTCGATTTCCAGGACCGCTTCCAACTCTCCGCGATCCAGGGGATGGAAGACCACCAGTTTGTCGATGCGGTTCATGAATTCCGGCGAAAACTTGCGGCGTGCTGCCTCGACCGCCGTGCGTTCGACTTTTCGATCGAGATCTTCCTTGGGCTTGTCCTCCGCCTTGATGAAGCCGTAGCCGCCGGCCATCAGGTCGGTGATGTCCGTGGCGCCCAGGTTGGAGGTCATGAAGATGACGGTCTGGGACAGGTCAACCCGCCGGTTATCTCCTAGAGTGAGAGTCGCCTTATCGAGCATGCCCAGGAGCAATTGCCACAGAGCGTCGCTGGCTTTTTCAATTTCATCGAACAACAGGAAGGAAAGCTTTAACTTATCGGTGTGATACGCCGCCAAAGCTTCCTGCGTAATCAGCGGATGGGTCTCCCGGTGGCCCAGATAGCCCGGGGGAGAACCGATCAGTTTGGCGATTTCATGAGAGTGTTGAAATTCGGCGCAGTCGATTTTGATGATGCCGCGCGGGCTGGCAAACAGAATTTCCGCGGCGGCTTCCACCAGGCGCGTCTTTCCCGAGCCTGTGGGTCCAAGGAAGAGCAGGTTGCCCACGGGACGCCCCGGAGAGTTAAGCCCCGCCGTAAAGACCTGGAACAATTCCACAAGCGCCTGCACGCCTTCATCCTGCCCGACGATCTTCGCGCGCAGCGCTTTCTGGAACTCAATTGTCTCCGCGCTGCGAATATTCGGATTCAGGGATAGATCGCCCGTGGCCATGACCGCCTCCTAGCGACCCCGCAATGCGGGATGCGCATTTCCAAAACGCCCGCCGCTCCGTGTGATCCTCTTCAGGTCATCTCTTTGTCTGAACTGATCGAGCTTCACCTGGATGGTGGAATTCAGCAACCGCAGTTGCACCAGCAGTTCGTGCGCAACCGCGGGCGATTCAGAAAGACGGAAGACCGGTGGAAACAGGTCCGCCAGATCCATGTTGAGGGTTCGGAGAGACTGGACAAGCTTGTGGACGGCCGGTGATTCGGGATCCGCGAGATCGATGTGATTGTTCGATTGTTCGCGGAGGGCGCGCCAATTGAGCTCAACGAAAGGATGCTTCCTGGTAACCTTGCGGACGATTTCGTCCGTGATGCGAGCGCGCTCGCCGAGCCGGGCCAAATGCAATTGCCGCACTTTTCCGCCGCGGCGCACGTTGTGCACCAGGTAGTAGGAATTCCCTTTGCGGCGAATAAAAGCCATCGCGTCTCCTGGGCGAATTCGCGGGGCGGCAGAGGAGAGTTGCGCCTTGGTTGTAGTGTAAGAGTATTCCACTACGGGCGTCAAGGCCAGGGGACACCAATCAGTAAACATTTCGCTCATCATTTTTTCGCTGCAACGAATTGGATTTTCCGCTTGCATGTCCAGTTGTCAGTTGGTTTGATTCATTTTGACGGCCTGACGCTCCTTCCGCTCTGTCTTCTTCTTGTAAAGAGTTAAACCCTGCGGCGGGGGAAGAGTCGCTTGTCGCGCTGGAGGAGTCCTCATATAGGATGGATGCTATTTGCGGTCAGGAGGTTCGCCGATGTCCTGGGATCCAGTTTATCGATTGGTGAAACAAATTCCCCGTGGCCGGGTTATTACCTATGGGGCGTTAGCCAGGGCTCTGCGCTTGCGCGGTGGGGCGAGAACCGCGGGCAGAGCGATGGCAGCAACGCCCTCCGGAAAAGGCATTCCCTGGCACCGCGTAGTCGGAGACCGTGGCAAACTCCTCATCCGCGAACCGTACGCTTCCCTTCAACGAAAATTGTTGCAGAGCGAGGGCATCCAGCTTCTGGAAACCCGCGTGGACTTAAAGCGCCACTTGTGGCCGGTCGCCTCAATAACGAAGGTGCGGGCGAAACAGAAAGCCCGGCCAATGCGTAAAACCAAGGGAAGCCCTTAACAGTTCGAGAGATTCCGCCGGTTGCGTTACCATAGACGTTCGCCGACCAATCATGCCCAATCCTATTTTGCTGGTGGAGAACCTGGAGAAGCGCTACGGAGATGTGCACGCCGTTCGCGGCGTGAGCTTCTCTGTCGAGGCGGGCGAGGTCTTTGGCCTGCTCGGCCCTAACGGCGCCGGCAAAACCAGCACCATTGAAGTGATTGAGGGCTTGCGCGTGCCCGATGGCGGCCGCGTTTCCGTCTGCGGTCTGGACCCGCAGAAGAGCCCGAACGAACTTAAGAATGTGATTGGCGCGACGCTGCAGGATACTTCCCTCCCGCCCAAGTTGCGGGTCGGCGAAGCCATCCGGCTTTTCGCGGGCTTTTACAAACGCAAGCGCAACCCGCAGGAGCTCCTGGAGCGCTTTGGGCTTGGCGAAAAACGCAATTCGTTTTACGACCAGCTTTCCGGCGGACAGAAGCAGCGGCTGGCTCTTGCCTTGGCTCTGGTCAATGATCCGAGCGTGCTCTTTCTGGACGAGCCCACGGCAGGACTGGATCCGCAGGTACGGCGGGAAATCTACGCCATCATCGAGGAATTGAAAGCGGAAAAGAAAACCATCGTGCTAACGACTCACTACATCGAGGAAGCCGAGCGCCTCTGCGACCGCGTGGCCATCGTGGACCACGGCAAGCTGATCGCTTCAAGCACACCGCGCGAACTGAAGCAAACGTCGGCAAACACAACGCGTGTCGAGGTGCGGCTCAGCAAGCCCGCTTCCAACGGCGCCCTGAAGAGTCTGGACGGGGTCGTGGATGCTCGCGAGGTGGATGGCGCTTATGTGCTGCACTGCCAGCGCACGGCCCCGGCCATCGTTGCGCTGGTAAAGCACCTTGAGGCGGAGAACAACGAACTGGTCAGCCTGGAAATTGCCACGCCCTCTCTCGAAGATGTCTTCATCGAGCTCACCGGAAGGAGATTGCGCGATTGAGAACCATTCTCACGCTTGCCGCCGTGCGCATTCGCATCACGCTTCGAAATAAAGCGTTTCTATTTTTCAGCCTGATCATGCCCCTGGCGATTTTCTTTCTTTATGGCAGTGTCTTTGCCAAGGGCAAGCCGGATGCAGTGGCTTATCTGATGGGCCCGATTCTGTCGTTTACGGTCATGGGAACATTTTGGGGATTGAGCATGCAACTGGTCACTTGGCGCGAACAGGGGATCTTGCGTCGATTTCGGCTCGCCCCTATTGCTCCGTCCAGCATGATTGCTTCCAGTATCCTCGCGAACTACGCTTTGATTCTGCCGACGGTTTTTCTCGAACTCCTGCTAGCCCGGTTCATTTATCACGTCACCGAGTTTGGCAATCTATTCAGCGTCTTTGCCCTGGTGATTCTTGGCATCACCTCGTTTGGAGCCATGGGGTTGATTGTGGCCAGCGTGACCAACACCATGCAGGAAACGCAAATTATCAATCAGCTTCTCTGGTTCGCCTTGATTTTTCTGTCCGGAGCGACAGTTCCGTTGGCCGTGCTTCCGCGCATGGTGCAGCGCGTGGGCCTCTTCTTGCCTGCAACCTATTTCATCTACGGCCTGCAGCGCGCGATCCTTGCGAACGCTCAACTGCAAAGTCTCGGCATGGTGGTTTTGTCGCTTGGAGCGTGGGCGGCTTTGGCCTTTTTCATTTCTGCGCAACTATTCCGCTGGGAACCGGAAGCCAAGCTTCCGCGCAACGCCAAGCTCTGGGCCGTCGCCACGATCCTTCCCTTCCTCCTCCTGGGTGTCTGGGAGAATCACAACGGCAAACTGCTCGCCACGGCTGCCGCAATGATGTCGGATCGACCGACGGAGAACGCGCCTCCCGCCGAGAAGCAACCGTAACCGCTCCAAATTGGTCCAATTTTCAGAAGATATACCGCCAATATGGCCGAAAATCGCATAGTTAAGATTCGTTGATTTCATTGACGCTCCCGTTCGCCTGCCTTATTCTGAAATTGCGAGCGGGTCCCTTCGGAGTTAGCGAGGAGGCAAGACCATGCCAGTGCAGAAGACCGATAAAATTTGGCACAACGGAAGATGGATCCTCTGGGATGACGCAAAGCTCCACGTCCTTACCCACGCCGTGGGATATGGCTCTGCCGTGTTTGAGGGCATTCGCTGCTACGACACGCCGCAGGGGCCGGCCATTTTCCGGCTGCGCGAGCACATGCAGCGGCTGATCAATTCCGGCAAAATCTACCGCATGGAGTTTCCGCACACGCTGGATGAATTCTGCAATGTGGCCTGCGAGCTTGTGCGTATCAATAAGATGGGCGCGTGTTACGTCAAGCCTATCGCCCTGCGCGGCTACGGCGAAGTGGGCGTGAACCCGTTGAGCTCGCCGATCGAGATTTATATGGCCTGCTGGCAGTGGGGCGCCTATCTCGGCCCGGAAGCGCTGTCGAAAGGCGTGGATGTGTGCGTCAGTTCCTGGACGCGCATCGCGCCGAACACTTTGCCGGCGATGTCCAAGGCCGCGGCCAATTATATGAACTCCCAGCTCATCCGCATGGAAGCCGCGCTGAATGGGTTTGCCGAGGGTATCGCGCTTGACGGCGATGGTCATGTCAGCGAAGGCTCCGGCATGAACATCTTCCTCGTCCACGACGGCACGCTCATCACGCCGCCACTGTCCGCGAGCATCCTTCCCGGCATCACACGGGACTCCATCGTGAAGATTGCCGGAGACCTGGATATTCCGGTAAAGGAATCGGTCATCCCGCGCGAGATGCTGTATCTCGCCGATGAGGTTTTCTTCGGGGGCACAGCCGTGGAGGTCACGCCCATCCGCTCGGTTGACAAAATCACGGTTGGCAAAGGAATGGCCGGGCCGGTCACGCGCCGCATCCAGGAAGAGTTCTTCGCGGTGACCAGCGGCAAGAAGGCCGACCGCCACAATTGGCTCACGCCGGTCAATGCGCCCGTGGCCGCTTCACGATAAGAGCAGAACGCGAGAATTTTCCTTATTCCTGAAAGGGGTGCAGCACAGTGCTGCCCCCCTCCTTTTGACTAGCCCGCTGCTATTTGAATACCCTCCCGCAGCCCGCGTTATCTGGTTCCTAGCGCGCATTTCGCTTTCCGGCTAGAATCATTTCCATCGCGTTGTACACGCGGCACCGCCCGGGAGGCCCACGAATGTACAACCTTAGCCAAAAGCTCGTAGCGGAATTTCTCGGCACTTTTGCGCTCATTTTTTTTGGAGCGGGTGCGGTATGCGTCGATTTTCACCTGCGCAGCACCGGCGGACTGGGATTGTTAGCCATTGCCCTAGCCAACGGGCTCGCGTTTGCCATCATGGTTTCCGCCCTGGGGCACATCTCCGGAGGCCATTTCAATCCCGCGATTAGCATCGGCTTCTGGGTGACCAAGCGTCTCTCAACGCTGGATTCTCTGGCCTACTGGGCCGCGCAGCTTGCGGGCGCCACTGCCGCCGCATACCTCTTGAAGTTCATCATTCCCGAGGAAATCGCTACAAACGTCTTCCTTGGCACCCCGGAACTGATGCGTGACTTCCCCAAGTGGTCCGCCATGGCCCTGGAAGCGGTCACGACGTTCTTCCTGGTCCTGGTTGTGTTTGCCACTGCCGTGGATGAACGCGGCACCTTCCGCTCCATCGCGGGATTCGGCATCGGTCTCACCATTACTCTTGGCATTCTGGTTGCCGGCCCTTTCACGGGTGGGGCGCTCAATCCGGCCCGTGCGTTCGGCCCTGCGGTGGCCTCCGGTCATTGGCTGAATTGGGGCATCTACTGGGTAGGTCCACTCGGCGGTGGGTTTCTGGCTGGGCTGCTGTACGAATCGCTCTTCCTGCGCAAGTCTGAAGGTTAGTTTGGAGTGCGGCGGCTTGTTCACCCTGAGCACCGAAGGGCCGCCGCTTTTGCAATGTAAACACTCCCTCCTGAACAATCCTGTGGGCGGAATTGCCGAGTTCGTAAAAGCGGCGGCAAGCCGCCGCACTCCAAAAACCCTGTCCCGCTCGGCTAGGTAACTACACCGCTACGGCCTTTTCCGACTTTATTGTTGCCTCTCCGCCGGGGATGCTAGTTTCAGGAAGGATTCGCATTCTTGCGGGGTGTCTTCCCATGGCTTTAAGCATTGACGATTTGCTCCGGCGCGCGGTTGAGAACAAGTCTTCCGACTTGCACCTGAAGGTTGGCAATCATCCCTATCTGCGCGTGGATGGCGTTCTTAACCCGATCGCGGACGTCCCCCGCGTCACGCCCGAAGAGATGCTGTCCATGGCCTTCAGCATGATGACCAACCGGCAGAAGCAAAAATTCAAGGAGACCGCCGAATTGGACATGGCCTATGGCGTCGCGGGTCTCGGGCGATTTCGTGTGAACGTCTTCCAGCAGCGCGGCAACGTCGGCATGGTTCTCCGCGTCATTCCCACCAAAATTCGCACGGTGGAAGAGCTCAACCTACCGCCGGTTATTGCCAAGATTTGCGAGGAGCAGCGCGGGTTGGTCCTGGTCACCGGCACAACGGGTTCCGGTAAGTCCACCACTCTGGCCTCCATGATTGACCGCATCAACGCGAATCGCTCCGACCACATTATCACCATCGAGGACCCCATCGAGTTCCTGCACCGCGACAAGCGCAGCTTCATCAATCAGCGCGAAGTCGAAGTCGACACCGCAAACTTTTCCACCGCCTTGCGCGCCGGCCTGCGTCAGGACCCGGACGTGATTCTGGTCGGCGAAATGCGCGACTTGGAAACCATCTCGACCGCTCTGCTCGCCGCGGAAACCGGCCACTTGGTCTTCTCCACTTTGCACACCCTGGACGCCACGGAAACCATTCAGCGTATTATCGCTGTCTTCCCGCCGCCGGAGCAGAAACAGGTTCGCCTGCAAATGGCCGCCACGTTAAAGGCCGTTGTTTCGCAACGCCTCGTCCGCCGCGCCGACGACAAGGGCCGCGTGCCCGCCGTCGAGGTCATGATCGCCACGGCCTACATCCGGGATTGCATCATCAATCCGGACAAGACGCGCTTGATCCACGACGCCATCGCCGCCGGCACGTCGCAGTACGGCATGCAGACGTTCGACCAGTCGCTCTTCGATCTGTACTCGAAGGAATTGATCACCCTCGACGAAGCGCTGATCCGCGCCTCCAACCCGGACGAGTTCAAGCTCCGCATTCAAGGGATTCGTTCCGCGTCCGACGCGGCGCGCGAGGAAATGGCCACGCAGATGGCCGATTTCGATCGCTTCTCGCGGAAATAACGGCCAGTTCACGGCACGCAGTTCACGCCAAATTTGATCGCATCTACCTCTTGAAAGAGCCGCATCCCCGGCGTGAAGCCGGTCGGCGAGTGATGTGGAGTGCGGCGGCTTGCCGCCGCTTTTACGGGGTGGCAATTCCGCCCAACACTATTGTTCAGGAGGAAGTGTTTACACCTCAAAAGCGGCGGCAAGCCGCCGCACTCCAAAAGCAGAACAGCTCATCGCTGGGCGCAGGGAACCGCTCTCTCTGGGACTTCCCCACTAGCCACCTGCGGCTTCTTCTTCTATTCTTCCAGAATGTTCGGCAAGCCACGGCAACTCGATACAGAAGCGCAGTTGTATGACGCGGCCATCAAGATCCTGGTGCGGCGCGCGCATTCCGTTTCCGACATGAAGAAAGCGCTCGCGCGGCGTTGCGAGGATGGAAAGGTAGTCGCATCGGTCCTGGAGCGCTTGAAACGCGAGAAACTGATCGACGATGCGCGGTATGCACGCCAGTTTACCCGGCATCGCACGGAAGCGAGGAAGCAGGGACAATTCCGCATTGCACGCGAACTTCGCGCGCGCGGGGTTCCCGACCGGCACATCGAGACCGCGCTAAAAGATGCCGCCGAAGGCACCGATCCAGCCGCAATCGTCCGCCAGCGCATCGAGCGCAAGCTGCGGCTGTACCGCGGCGAGATCGATGAAAAGAAGCTGGCCTCGCTCTATCGTTCGTTAATCGGCGCGGGCTTTCCTGCCGATCTGATTCGCCGGGAATTGCATCGCATTACCCACGAGGAAGTGCCCGAAGTCGATGTCGAGCCCGAGTAGTACAAATTTCTCACAAGAGGTAGTTTTGTCCGCCACTCAAACTCAACCACACCTTGTCATCCTGAGGCCCCGCGCTTTTTGCGGGACCGAAGGATCTCAACTTTAGAATCACGCAGGCTGTAGAAGTTGAGGTCCTTCGGAGCGCAAACGACGCGCTCCTCAGGATGACAATGGATTGCTAAACTTGAACACGGATAATTCGCACCTTGTGAGAAATCCCGAGTAGCACGCGCGAGGCGATTGCCGCGCCATTGACGGCTCTGCGATAATCAACTGTTTCACCCACGCGACGGATGAGGCTGACGTGACGGCGAATGCCATCAAAAAACTGAGCGGCAATGAAATCCGCGAGAAATTCCTGCAATTTTTCGAAAGCAAGGGGCATCGCCGCGTGCGCAGCTCTTCGCTTGTGCCTCATGGCGACCCCACGCTGCTGTTCACCAATGCCGGGATGAATCAGTTCAAGGACGTGTTCCTGGGCCTGGAGAAGCGCGAGTACACGCGCGCCACGACGGCGCAGAAAGTGCGTGCGCGCCGGCGGCAAGCACAACGACCTGGAGAACGTCGGCTTCACCAAGCGGCACCATACCTTTTTCGAGATGCTGGGGAATTTTTCCTTCGGCGATTACTTTAAGAAAGATGCGATCGCCTATGCGTGGGAGCTGATCACGTCGCCGGAGTGGTTCGCGATCCCGAAGGACAAGCTGTACGTGACGATCTTCGGGGGAGCGGAAGTAGCGCCCGGGAACAACGTTGGGCGTTGACGAGGAGGCGAACGGCTTCTGGCTCGGGCAGAATGTCCCGGCGGATCGCATCTTCGCGATTCCCGGCCTGAAAGACAATTTTTGGGCCATGGGCGACACCGGGCCGTGCGGGCCGTGCAGCGAGATTCATTACGACATGGGAGCGGTGGCTTCCGAGCAGGGCCACGCGGATTGCAAGTTCCCCTGCGATTGCGGGCGCTACGTCGAAATCTGGAACCTGGTGTTCATGCAATTCAACCGCGATGCTAGCGGAAAGTTGACACCGCTGCCGAAGCCGTGCGTGGATACTGGGATGGGATTGGAACGCGTCGCGGCGGTGCTGCAAGACGTGATTTCAAACTACGACACGGATCTGTTCGTCCCGTTGCTAAACCGTGCCGCCGAACTTTGTGGCGTGGATCTAGAAAATGGAAGAAGCGATTGAGGAAGGGCGTGGAGGCGCCGCATCACTGCGAGTAATCGCGGACCACGCTCGAGCCACAACTTTTCTTATCGGCGATGGTGTGGTGCCCGTCGAACGAGGGTCGCGGCTACGTTTTGCGAAAGATAATGCGGCGCGGCGATTTATCATGGCCAATTGCTGGGGCCATGACCAGAGCCATTCTGTATCGAACTGGTGTTCACAGTTGCGCGATGCAGATGAGGGCAGCCTACCCGGAACTACTGCGAACGCGCAGAGCAGATTGCGTGCGATTCGTTCCGCGAGGAGAAGAACGGTTTGCCCGCACACTGGATAAAGGGATCGGGCAGTTTGAAGATGATGAATACTTGCTTCGATCGACGGTCGCAAACCCGGGCCCCGGAACCGACCTGGCAAGAACTCGAAATGTCCGTAAGACGAGCGCGCCGATCTTCTTCGCCTGAGAAGGGAGCAGAAGGGACAGAGCATAACCGTTAAATACCCTGGCTGATAAGGCCTTTCGCTTCTACGACACATATGGTCTGCCGCGCGACTTTCATCGAGGACGCGCGCCACGATGCAGGAATTGAAGTTGACTGGGACGAATTTGAGAAGGCGATGCACGAACAGCGCACGCGCGCGCGGGCTTCGTGGAAAGGCATTCACAAAGAGGCGGCGAATCCTGCGTACGCCAAGCTGGCGGAGACTTATCGCACCGAACCGGATTTCTATCGCGGTACCACTGCGAAAGATGCGCGCATCGAGGCTATCCTCACGAAATCGGGACCGGTCAGCGAACTGAAGGCAGGCGAATCCGGCGAAGTGGTGCTCGACCGCACCGCGATCTACGCCGAATCTGGTGGGCAGATAGCCGATACCGGCGCGTTTTACGATGGCTCTGGCTCGACCGAACTTGCCACGGTTACCGGCGCGTTTTATCCCGTGACAGGGCTTGTGGCTCACCGCGTGACGGCCAAGGAAACGCTTCGCGTCGGCGATCGCGTGACGGTCGTTGCCGACGCCGAACGCCACGCGCGCATCATGCGCAACCACACCGGAACGCACCTGGTCCATGCGGCGCTGCGCAACATTTTGGGCACGCACGTCAAGCAGGCCGGCTCGCTCAACGCCCCGGAACGCCTGCGCTTTGACTTCTCCCATTTCGCGCCCGTGGGCCAGGAAGAGTTGCGCGACATCGAGCAGCAAGTGAATGAAGAAGTTCGCCTGAATACACAGATCGAGACAGGCGTTATGTCCCTGGAAGAAGCGCTCAATTCCGGCGCGCTGGCCTTCTTCGGCGACAAATATCCGGAGAGCAACGTACGCGTCGTCACGATCCCCGATCCGCGTTCGCCGCGGGGCTTCTATTCCAAGGAACTATGCGGCGGCACACATGTGGGGCGCGCGGGCGATATCGGCGTGCTAGCAATACATTG
>CAVTFW010000014.1:0-209048 GCA_963734105.1 Candidatus Acidiferrales bacterium
TGTTATGTCGTCTGCTAGACAGACGTATTGCTAACTTATTAATACTGTACCCAATGTATAATAATATCGCAATTCCGGGATGGATGGGATGCCGGGTGCCCCACCCTCGGGTTAGGAGAGTGGGCTCTTGGGTTTCCCTCGAAGACAGTCGTGAGTCGCGTCTCTATTATGGTTCAGCTCTACCACATATGTGGTATGATTTGACCATATGTTGGACTTGCGTTCCAAGGCGCGCCGGCGACTGCTGGCTTATTTCTTCACGAACCCGACGGCCCGTCACCATCTGCGGGATTTGGCGGAGCGGCTCGGCATCGATCCGTCTAACCTGTCGAAAGAGTTGGGGCGTCTGGAGCGGGAAGGGCTTATTTCGGTCGGAAGTGAGTGGCCGCCAGAAGTATTTTCAGCTCAACCGCGAGTATCCCCTGTTTGACGAGGTACGCAGCATTGTTGCGAAAACCATTGGCGCGGTACCGCTGATTTCACAAGCCCTCAAGAAAATTGAGGGCATAGGCGAGGCCTATTTATACGGCTCGTTTGCACGAAACCAGCAGGACGCCGCCAGTGACATTGATGTCCTCGTGATCGGCAATCCGAAGGGCGAAGTTTTGGCCGAAGCCATGCAAAAACTGGAGCGGCAACTTGGGCGTGAAGTCAACTATACGGTTCTAACGCGGAAAGAATTCGACTCGCGCCGCGCTCGGAAAGATGCTTTCCTCGAAAACGTCTGGCACAATAAGCGCGTTTCGCTCGTGGGTCCGCATGAAAAAGCTCAAGCCGCACAACGTTGACTGGGCGCAAATTGATCGCTTCCTCGCAAGCGCCGATAAGAAGCTCGCCTCGGCCCACAAAATCCTGGCTTTTGACGAAGAAGCCTGTCTTCAGCAAGCCTATGAAGCAATGTTGAAGGCTTCCCTGGGCTTCATGTTCAGCCACGGTTTCCGTGCCAGGAGTCAGCCCGGGCATCACATTGCGATCATCGAATTCGTGCGGGCACGCCTGGACAAGAAACATGCCGGCTTGATGACGGTCTTCGACCGTCTCCGGCGGAAACGCAATATGGCTCTCTATGACGACACTGGATTGGTTTCTCACCACGAAGCCGAGCAAGCCCTCGAAGCTGCCCGCGACTATTTGGGCGTCATCCGCGCGAACATCACAGCGCGAAAACCTTAGCCCACTCCCAGCTCAGAGTCGTCCGTCGCAGAGTCCATAATTGAGCGATTTAGAAAATGGAAGGATATTAAGTTAGAGTGTAAATCGAGGAAGGGAAACACTATGCCGAATGACTCGCATCAAAGAGCTGCCGAATTCCACGAACTCGCCGCGCACGCGCACCGTGCGGCGGCCGCAAGCCACGCGAAAGGCGATCACCAGACCGGACACGAGCATTCCAAGCAAGCAATGGAACATGCCAACAAAGCTTTGGAGTGGTCACAAGAAGCTCATCGGAAATCCGCGAAGGTAGCGGGGCAAACATAAGGGCGACGAGCGCCGCGGCCCTAACTTCTCTAAACAGATCAGGCTCACGCGCCCCCTGATATCTGATATCTGGTATCGGATATCCTCTTCAACTCGAGTACCAGTCACGAAACTAGTACCTACTAAATACTATTTGACATGTGATAAATAACGTGCTATCCTGGATCGTTATGTTTCGGGGACGCTGCCTTTGTGCCACCACACTGCGTCCCATACCCTCATTCATACCTTTTTCACCGTACCGCTTCCTGTACCGTTTCCGTCCTTCCTTTAACTCCCCGGTTTTCTTCCATTTCCGGACGCGTACCGATTCTCGTACCGAACCGTCTTCACTCTATCCCCTTCCCCCTCTATCACTTTCCACCCCGTACCGAAAAAACAGGGGGAGGGGGGAGGCGTATCTCTTTCTCGCCACTCGCCACCAGCCACTCGCCACTTTCCCTAACTCCTTTCGCTGCCACTCTTACAGACCCAACCCGGGGGTAGGGAGTATCAAATTTACAAACATTGCAACTCCAAACTGGGACCGAGCGTTGAACTTTGAACTTTCAACTTTGAACTGTGAGCTTCCCTTTGCGACTGGAAACTCCCTCCAGAAAGAGCGAAGCCCGGGGGTAAACCCGGGCTTCGTCTGGTTCAGGGTTCCGAGGGTGGCGCCAGGGATAACACGCCGCCATCGGGGGTGGGGCCATTCATGAGGGGCTTACGGGGTATGGTACAGCGCGGTTTGTTACGGGGAACTCTGTGTGCGCGCCATTGAAGAGGGCACGATTCAAAAGCTTGCGCAGAAACGCGCGTTGCGAAGGCGGGCGGATGCGCGGTTCCGAAAGGAGGCGGCGGTAATCGGAGGTCGTCAAGCCGTGGGCATTCCGCCTGTTGATGTTGCCTGGACCCGGCAGAGATGGGGGGGCTGCGCCAAATATTGTATCTATTTTTGACATGAGCCCTCCCAGCCGTCGCTAATTGCCTTGGGCTGCACCACCCTTGGCAATCCTGATTATCGAGTGACACTGGGCACTTTGCCCGAACGCGAAAAAAACGGCAATGCACACGGGGTGAACGATTGGTGGACTGGTGGTGAACATCGATTGACGATGAGCAGGAGCGAGATGCTGGCAGGTACGGAAACGCGGCAAATTTTGGTATATTTCCGGCAGCTTCTGGGACGGAACATGAGTTCGCCGGGAAACGAAAACGGAACATTTCGGTTTGGAGAATTTGCCGTCGATCCGCGCGCGGGTGAAGTGTACCGGCGCGGGAAGAAGGTCAAATTGCAGCCGCAGCCGGTGCAGGTGCTGCTGGCGCTGCTGGAAAAACCGCGCCAGATCGTGACGCGCGAAGAATTGCGGCAACGAATCTGGCCGGCGGATACGTTCGTGGATTTCGAGCACAGCCTGAACACGGCGATCAAGAAATTGCGGCTGGCGCTGGGAGACCGCGCGAACAAGTCCAAATTCGTGGAGACGCTGCCGCGGCGCGGTTACCGGTTTTTGCCAAGCGTCGAGGCGGTCGAGGAAAAGCCCGCAGTCAAGACCGCGGGGAATAGGCTAGAAGGAAAAGTGTTCAGCTTAGTGTCAACGGAAGGCAGCGCGTGCGTTCTTGCGCCCGTCGATGGGAAAGCGTTCGAGGAGTGGCGGCGGCTGACCGGGTTGAATGACGACGTTGGCGTGTCCATGATGATTACGGAGAAGCGGTTGTTGCTGCTGGAAGCGGGGATGAGCGTGCGATTGCTGGCGCTGAACGGCAGCACGGGTTGGCGTGAAGTGCGCATCCTGGAAGGCGAGCACTATGGCAAGACCGCTTTGATTGGCCGGAAATCACTGCGAGAGGCGAAGCGGAAGAGTTCGGCATCATAGAGAAGGCTTGGCGGAGTTTGCGAGTTCGAAGACTAGAACTTGGCCGTTGGAATGGAAGGAGCCGCCGGTGGCTGTCTTCGCTTCCTGAAGCGGGTCCTTGGGGAAAAAGTGGGTGACCTCGGCGACGAGGCCGGTGCTGGAAAGAGTTTTTTCAACGTAATCGCGTTCCAGGTCGATGTTGGGATCGATCTTGTGTGTCAGGCTGTTGTTGCGGCGGTCCTTTTCAAAGCCCGTATCGTGAGTGGCGGCGCCGATCCAGAGCGTTTGGCCGTTGACGCTGAAGGGGGCCTTCCAGAGGCGCAGGTGATTTCGCGATGCAACCACGCTGATCGGTTCCGCGTGCGCCCAGCCGAAATCCTGGGGCCGGTCGAAGAGGTAAAGCTGGCTCATGGGCATGGTGAGATAGGACTCTTTGGAGAAGCTGGCCAGTGCTCCTTCCAAGATGGTGGCTTTGACGTCCGCGTCGACCTTGACCCAGCCGGCTGAGGTGAACACTTTTTTCATCTCGTCTTCGCTTCCGAGAATGAGAAAGTTAACCATGTCTCCGGGATTGCCCTGCTTGTCGGAAACGCGGCGTGGAATTTTGGCGAATAAACCGTTGTCGATACCGCGCATAGAGGAAACCTGGCGCGCCACTTCCTTCGGCGCATTCTCGCCGGCCGCGAAGACCGTGACTTTCACGGTGTAGGAACCTTCGCCGGTGTCGCTGGTGGACTGATTGATCCCTAGAGAGAGCTTTCCGCTGACCGGCGCGACCACTTCCTTGTTCGCTCCGATTAAGAACGGTTCCGCTACATCCGGGTCTCCAATTTTCCCGATGAGCGCGCCCCGGCCTGCATCGTTGAACGGCAGGATGCGGATCAGATCCTTAAAACCGCGCGTCAACCCCTCGGGGCCGTTATCGGTCTTGGCGTCGGAGTAGCGGAGCGTGCCTTCAGCGGTGACGGCGATTTTTTGGCCGGGCGCAAGGGAGATGCCTGTGTCGGTCCACACCTTATCGCCTTCGAGAGAGAAACTCTTGGAAAGGAGCTGTTTTGCCGAGAGAGTGGGAGCGGAAGATCCTTTGGCAGCTGGCGCGTCGGCAGAATTGCCAGCCTGAGCCGCTAGACGGTCGGGCAATGCCTGCGAAATGAAAATGGATAAAAGCAGGAGAAACGAGAAGCTCTGCGTTCGCTTCATTCGGGGTTGTCCTCGACTGGCGGACTTCTTATTCCTTACAAAATGATGCGGGCGGGCAAGTCCGGGATGCCAAAAGAAGGCGATTGCTAGGAGCCTGGGACAACGGATGGTCAGCATGGGCTCATCCATTTATAGCAGGGCGGTGCGTTCCGGAACTCCCCTCCCGCAGACGCGGTTCCTTGACTCATAGAAAGAGCGCCTGTACATTGACTAAAGACCGCGGCAGCGTGATTCCTGAATGTCCGTATCCTTGGGAGATACCGCCATCCAAGCCTCATGAGCCTGCCAGGGCGTGCAAGCAGTTGCAGGGAACGGTCGCGCCAAACCGATAACCGATGCCCACAAAAATGAGCGAGAAGATTTGTGTGATTCTGCTTACGCTGGCCGTCTGCGCCAGTTTTGCGCGCGCCGAAGCGCCGATGCAATTGCCAAGACCGCAGATCGCGCCGGCAACCGCCGCAACGATCGACGGAAGCGAGGCCATGTTTACGACCATGTGCGCGCTGTATGCGGCCGGGTATGAGAGCGACGTGAGCCCGGACAATTGGAGCGCCTTCCGGTCACAGTTGCGGGAGCGGCTGAGGCAGCAGAAGGGACCGGCGGTGGACGCGTTGAAGGAATTTTACCACGACCATCAGTTCCGAGATCCGGGTGCGATGCTGTCGCGCTTCGTGTGGTTCGGGCTGGTGTCCGGCCCCGCTCCGAAATTTCAGCCGATCCTTCGGCGAGACGAACTTCCCCCGGAAGTGCTGGACCTCGAGGGGTTCAGCGATATCCTTTCCAACTATTACACCGAGCAGAACATCGGCGCCCTGTGGAGAGCGGTCCAGCCAAACTACAACCGGGAAATTGCGAGACTGCATGATCCGGTCTCGCAGGTCCTGTTCTTGGCCAGCACGTACGTGCGGGAAGTGGTGGATCCGGCGAAGCCCGCGACCTTCAAGATCGTCGTCGAACCGCTGGTGGGGCGGATCACCAACGTCCGAAACTTTGGGGATCACTACGCGATTGTGCTGAGCGGAAGCGATGCCATACCGACGGACGTGGTGAGGCATGCCTACCTGCACTTTCTCCTCGATCCTTTGCCCCAGCAGTATTCGCATGTTATTGCAGTCAAGCGGCCGTTGTATGAGATCGGGGCGAAGGCGCCGCGGCTGGCGCCTGCGCTGCAGGACGATTTTCCGTCGTGGTTCGGGGAATGTTTGGTCAGGGCGGTGGAAATAAGATTGAAGAGATTGTCACCTAGCGAACGAGACGCCACGTTGCAGAGCAACGATGAGGATGGCTACGTCCTCGTCCGCCCGTTGTTTCTTGGACTGGCGGGATACGAGAGCGCGGAACCATCTTTCCACAATTACTTTCCGGATCTAGTTCGTGGAATCAACATAAAGACGGAACAACCGCGAGTCGCCGCGATCCATTTTGCCGCGCCGCAAGCCGCGTCCCAGGCCAGGGGTTTGAGCAGTGAAGACCTGGCCCGGAGACGGACGCGTATCTCCACCCTGCCTGGCGATCAGGAAGCGATCGCGGAGCTCACCGAAGGGGAGAAACGAATCGCGGAGAAGAATCCGCGGGCGGCGGAAGCTTCCTTCAAGAGTGTGTTGGCAAAGTATCCGAACCAGCCGCGGGCCTGGTATGGCCTGGGGATGGTGGCGGTGCTGGACCATGATGCGGTGACGGCGAAGGAGGTATTCGGGCGGTTGACGTCGGGAGAGCATGCCGCGTCCCAGGATCCGATGGTCATGGCGTGGTCGCACGTGTACCTGGCGAGAATTCTTGAAGACGAAGGACAGTTCGAGCAGGCGAAGACGGAATACAAGGCCGTGCTCTCCGTTCAGGGAGCGCCCGCCCAAGCGCAGCAGGCGGCACAAAAAGGATTGGGCGACCTGGATTTGAGAAAGCCGTCCGAGCGGCCCTGAGAAGAGAAGGGAAAGAAAAGGAGAACGCGTTATGAAGGCAAGCAGCAAACAGATGAGGATGGCGTTATTTGTTGTGGCCTCATTGCTGGGAGCAACAGCGGCATTCGGTCAGGCAAAGCCAGCGCCAACGCCGCCCCCACCGGCTTCGACGCCAACCGACAATTCCAACGCTCCGCAAGCCACGCCCCTGACGTTGGACTCCGCGCCTCCTCCGGTCAGCGCCGAAGAAGACGCCGCCATCAAGGCCTTCCGCGAGGCGAAGCTCGATGACCCCACGAAGAAGGACCAAATGGGGGAGGCCTTCCTGCAGAAATACCCGCAGAGCCGCTACAGGTCGGAGGTCTATAACTGGCAGGTGAAGTCGTATCTCGGCAAAGGCCAAATCGATAAGATGGAGGAAGCAGGGGATAAGGAACTCGCACTGACGCCGAACGACGCGCAAACCCTGGCCATCTTGGGTTCGAGCTTGCCACGCGCGATGAATGCCAGCACGCCTGAGCCCCAGAAGCGCCTGGCAAAGGCGGAGCAGTATTGCCAGAAGGCTCTAGACCTGTTACCGACCCTTGCGAAGCCCGAAAACATCAGCGACGAGATGTTCACAAAAGCGAAGAATCAAATGGCGGCGATGGCGTATAGCGGACTCGGAGTGGTGGCCTACCGGAGGAGCAAGTTTACGGACGCGATTCCGGATTTCGAGCAATCCGTGAAGCTGGACCCGCAACCGGATCCGGTGAATTACTACTTGCTGGGTCTTTCCAATGAAAAGGCGTCGCACTTTGAGGACGCCGTGACGGCGTTCACCAAGTGCGCGGCCATGCCCGGCGGAATGCAGACGAGCTGCGCGCAAAACTTGGATGAGGCGAAAAAGCTTGCGGCAACGCAACTGAGCGCGCCGAAATAAAGCCGGCCCTGCCGCAGCACGGCAGGAGAGGAAGACATGGCCCGCGGTGACGATGAACGATTGATGGAGCGGCTGGGCTACGAATTTCGCGACCCGAGCCTGCTGGACCGTGCGCTGACGCACAGCTCGGCGGTGCCGGAACTGCGTGCAGCGCGAGGCGAAGAGATTTCTTTTGCGGGATCCTCCGTGCAGGACAACGAGCGGCTGGAATTTCTGGGGGATGCGGTTCTGGAACTGCTTACCAGCGAATTCCTGCTGACCCATTTCCCGGAATGGTCGGAGGGGCAACTGTCCAAGAGCCGCGCGCGGATCGTGAATGCGCATTCCCTGGAAATGGCGTCGCGGAACCTGAACTTGGGCGAGCGCTTGCGGCTTGGCCGCGGCGAGGAAAAAACCGGAGGCCGGGAAAAGCCCGCGCTGCTCGCCGATGCCTTTGAAGCGGTGGTGGCGGCGATTTACCTGGATGGCGGGTTGGCGCCGGCGCGCGAACTGCTGAAGAGAACGGTTTTTCTACTGGTGAGTGAAGATGGAGAACGGATCTCCGAATCGGACCGCAAGAGCGCATTGCAGGAATTCCTGCAAGGAAAAGGCGGCCAACTCGCAGAGTATCGCCTGGCAGGGGAAAGCGGTCCGGATCATCAGAAGACGTTTCTGGTGGAGGTGTGGATAAAGGGAGAGTGCATGTCCAGCGCGGAGGGAAGCACGAAGAAAGAAGCCGAACAGAAGGCGGCGCGCAGCGCACTGGACAAGCTGCGGCAGGCGGAATTGAAAGCCGGAGAAGAGGTCCGACCGAATGCCGGATGAGACGCTAACACCGGAGGCCGTGGAGCCAACGGAGCGGTCCGGCCAGGAAGCCCCGGCGCAAACGGGGAGAGCGGACGAGCATGAGGAACACACGCACGTAAATCAGACCACGCTTTCGGAGTATCTGGAATCGCTTCTGGTCACGGTAATCCTCGCGCTGTTCGGAACCAGTTTCGTGGTGCAGGCGTTCAAAATTCCCTCACAATCCATGGAGCACACGCTGCTGGTGGGCGATCACCTGCTGGTGAACAAATTTATTTTCGGCGGCCGCGGAGCGTGGTACGACAAACTTCTGCCATACCGGCAACTGCAGCGCGGGGACATCATTGTCTTCAAATTTCCTTATCAGGACCATCCGCACTTTGTGAAGCGCGTGATCGGTTTGCCCGGAGACCGCCTGAAAATCGTGGACCAGCAGGTGTACGTGGATGGCAGCCCTCTGAGCGAACCGTACGTGGTGCACGATCCCGCTTCCGGATACGATCCCCTCAATTACAGCTTCCCGCCGGTGGGCAATCAGATGTACTTGTCGTCGCTACAGCCGGAGTGGGCGCACGAAATCAAGAAACACGTCCAAGGCAACGAGCTGGTGGTGCCGCCCGGAAAGTACTTCGCCATGGGCGACAATCGCGATCACAGCCTGGACAGCCGCTATTGGGGCTTTGTGGATCGAGATGCCATCATGGGGCGGCCGTTTCTCATTTACTGGTCGATTGACGCCAACAGCGCGGATTATGGAAGCAGTACGTTTGCACAGAGGATTGTGGGCATCTTCGATACCCTGATACATCTTCCGGCGCGAACGCGATGGAGCCGAATGCTGCACACCGTGCACTGACCTGCAGGTAGCGGAGCAGCAGTGCACTTTCCAGAACGGGTCTCGGGAAATTCCCATCGGCATGATTCGTCTTCGAAAATACGGCGGCATCGCACTCCTGGTGGTGGCGCTGCTCGTTGGCGTGCAGGTGGGCGTTTCGTTTGTGGTCCGCACCCACCGCGTTCGAGGTTACTTGATTCGGCACTTAGAGAGCGCGTTTGGCCGTCCCGTGGAGGTGGGCAGATTCTCCGTGGGGATCCTCCCGATCCCGGAATTGCGCGTGGACGCCGTCACCATCGGAGAAGATCCCGCGTTCGGGCACGAATATTTCTTGCGCGCGGAGCACATGACCGCCAGTTTTCGCTGGATGGGGCTGCTGCGGGGACATTTCGAGTTTGGCACGATGTCGCTTACTCGCCCCAGCCTAATCCTAGTTCGCAACATCGAGGGCCGCTGGAACCTGGAAGGCTGGCTGCCTCCGGCGCACGCGATGTCCGTCCGTACTTCCATTTTGCCCGCGCCGCAGCCGCTCGCGGAAACAACGCATCGCCTTCAAAAAATCGATATCGATGACGGGCGCATCAATTTCAAGCAAGGAGACGAAAAACGGCCGTTTGCGTTTATCAATGTTTCCGGGAGCGTGGAGCAGGTTTCGCCGGGGCGTTGGCAATTGCGGCTGGAAGCCCAGCCATGGCGAAGCGGCGTGGCGTTGCAATCGACGGGCACGCTGCAGGTGGTAGGAGACGTGGCGGGCACTTCGGCCCGGATGCAACCTGCGCAGATCCGGCTGCATTGGGGAAAATTTTCGCTAGCGGACCTTTTCCGGCTGGTCACGGGAAATGATTCCGGAGTGCGAGGCGAGTTTGCGCTGGACGGAAACGCCAGCGTGGGAACGGATACACCGGGTGCGGACGCAGCTTCCAACGCGTGGCGATTTGCTTTACAGGCGCGCGCGGCGCAAATCCACCGCTGGGATTTGACCGAACGCAGCGACAACCCGCGCATTAACGTGAACGTGAAGGGGCAGTGGGATCTTGCCGCCGACGAGGCGCGGGCGGAGGAGTTGCGCATCGAATTGCCGCTTTCAAATTTGCGCGGATCGGCGGTGTTGCAGACCGCCGGCCGGGCCAACTGGAGCGCACAGTTTGATAGCGTGGCCGTGCAGGGACAGGATTTGCTGGCATGGTACCGCGCGTTCCAGCCAGGCGTTGCTCCAGAAGTTGCCGTGGACGATCTTGTAACGGGAAGCGTAACCGCCGGGGGCTGGCCGTTGCGATGGGAAAAAGGCGCAATCGAAAGCACATCGGGCAAGCTGAGCCTGCCGGAGCAGACCGTAGCGCGCATGGATCCGTTTCGCGGAGCGGTGAAAAGCGGGAAGATTACGCTCGACGGCTTCCGGCTGAAATTTATGTCGCAAGCGCCTTTACCAGGGATCAACGAGAAGAACGAAAAAGGCGCGGCGAAACCGCGTGGCAACCCAGCGGCGGAGAATTCCATGGAGGCGTCATTGGTTCACGATTCCGCAATGCATGAGGGCGGGTTGCGAATGAGTTTGCGGTTGGCGGATGCTGCGCAACTTTTCAAGCTGAGCGCGGCTTTCGGGCATCCTGTAAACAAGGGATGGGAATACACGGGCGGTGCTTCCGGAACCGTTGCGTGGAATTGGGGAAATGGTTGGAAGGACGCGCACCGCAGCGGTTCGATAGAGTTGACGAAGTCGCAGTTGCAGGTGGCCGGTCTGAATGAGCCTTTGAAGGTGGAAGAGACGAAGCTGGAATGGAGAGACGGGCTTCGCAGTGCAACCATTGGGAAAGTGGGTGCGTTTGGGGCGGCCTGGTCCGGCACAATTTCGGAAATCGGCGAAGGAACCGCCGGCGAGGAAAGCAAGTGGCGTTTTCAGTTGCACGCCGATCACCTGGACGCAACGGAATTGGACCGCTGGTTCGGTCCTCGGGCGCGGCCGAACTGGCTGCAGCGATTGCTGTCTTCGCTGCTCGGGGAGGCTAATGCGGCCGCACCGGGCAGCGAGTTGTTGCGGCGCATCTCCGCGGAAGGGGAGGTGACCGCGGACACGCTGGGCATCGAAAAGATCAAGCTGGCCAAGGCGCACGCAAAGCTGGTGTTCCACGGCCTGCATCTGGAAATTCCGGATGCCGACGCAGAGTGGGCGGGCGGGAGCGTGCATGGAGGAATGGAAGCGCTGTTTTCTCCGCTGCCTAAATATGAGGTGAACGCGGAGGTGGAACGCGTGAACTTGGCGCAATTGCCCTGGCCGCCGCGCTGGGCCGAGCGATGGAGCGGCATTGCCTCTGGAAAGATTCATCTGACCATGAGCGGCGTTGGCCGGGAGGAATTGTTGAAGCAACTTGCCGGAGTCGGGGAAATAAAGCTGGACAAGATTGAGTTTCGCGGCTGGGACGTGGAATCGAGCGCGGAATTGGGGACACTCCGAACGGGCGCATCACGCTGGTCGAGCGGCGAAGGGAAATTCGAAATAGGCGAGCGAAGAATCCGTTTCGACGAAATTCAGTTGGAGGCTTCGCACGAGAGAACACAATTGGATGGGATTATCGGCTTCGGTTTGGATGGCAATTTTACGTTTGCGCCCGGGGCGCAGGGAAAGCGTGGAGCGCATACAATGTCAGTTCCGCGAGAATTGCACGTGAGCGGGCCGCTTGAGACGCCGACGGTGGCGCTGCAACCCGTCAGCGCCGCGGGGAAACAGCCTTAACGGAAATGAATTTCAAACGTCTATCTCGAAGGAAATGCGAATGAATCGGATGCTTTCTTGCGTGGCGGTTGTTGTCGTTTTGTGCGTGGCGGGGACGCCGGCGCAGGAGCCGTTCAGGCTGGATCAGGTTCTGAGCGCGCCGTTCGTCTCGAATCTGGTGGCGGCAAAGAGCGGGGACCGAATCGCGTGGACCGTGAATCAGCAGGGCAAGCGCAACATATGGATTGCCGAGGGGCCCGCGTATGCCGCGCGGCAGTTGACCAATTATCAGGAGGACGATGGGGGCGAGCTTTCGGATTTGCGATTCTCCGCGGACGGCAATGCCATCGTGTTTGTTCGCGGGGAAGGGAAGGACTCCGCGGGTGACTACGCGAATCCGACCAGCAATCCAGCGGGAGTGGAGCAGATTGTGTGGATAGTTTCGTGGAGCGGCGGAAACCCCATGAAAATCGACGCGGGAACATCACCGGTTGTTTCAAAGCAAGGGCCCGTTGCTTACCGACGCGGCGGAGAGATGTGGGTTTCCTCGTTGAAGGCGGAGGAAAAGCCGCGGCAGATTGTCGTGCGCGGAAAGAATGTTCCGGTGGAATGGTCGGCGGATGGCATGCGTCTGTTATTTGTGTCCGATCGAGGCGATCACAGTTTCATTGGAATTTACGATGCGGCGGCGCAAAGCGTGAAGTTTCTGGCGCCATCCGTGGATTCGGACGGCGACGCCTCGTGGTCTCTTGACGGGAAGCGCATTGCCTTTGTACGACGGCCGGCGGTTCCGCGCGATACGCCGGAGGGTTATTTTGTGCAGCCGGATCGGGCACATCCGTGGGCGATTTGGGTCGGCGACGCGGAGAGCGGGAGCGCGCGCGAGGTTTGGCAGAGTGGCTCGGGCTTACAGGATTCGTATCCGTACATGGCGGAGGACACTGGCGGCGGGGTTCTTCACTGGGCGGGGGAGGATCGACTTGTGTTTGCGAGCGAGGCGGATGGCTGGCAGCACTTGTACGCCATTCCCGCGAACGGAGGTGAGCCGAAGCTCCTGACGCCGGGAGATTGCGAAGTGGAGCAGTGGTCATTTTCGCCGGATAGGAAGACGGTGCTGTTCAATTCGAATTGTGGCGATGTGGACCGGCGGCATTTGTGGAAGGTGAACGCGGCTGTTGGCGGGCTTGAACAACTGACGAGCAGCCAGCAGGAAGATGGAATCGAATGGGCGGCCGTGGCTCTTAGCGACGGGAAGACGTTTGCTTACGTAGGTTCCAGCGCAAAAGAACCGGGCAGGCCCTATGTAGGAAATCTTCCGAATGGCAAATTGACCGGCCTGGTCAACGCCCTTGCTCCGGAAACCCGGCCAAAGGATTTTCCTGGCGCTGAACTTGTGGTGCCGCAGCAGGTTGTTTTCAAATCGGGCGCTGGGTTGGAGATTCACGGGCAATTATTTTTGCCGAAGAATCTGAAAGCCGGAGAAAAGCGTTCGGCGCTGATCTTTCTGCATGGCGGTTCGATGCGGCAGATGCTGCTTGGATGGCATTACATGTATTACTACTGGAACTGCTACGCAATGAATCAGTATTTGGCGAATCGCGGTTATGTTGTGCTGGCTATCAATTATAGGAGCGGGATTGGTTATGGGCGCGCGTTTCGGGAGGCTCCGGGGCGGGCGGGGCGGGGCGCATCCGAATATCAGGACGTGGTGGCGGCGGGAAAGTATCTACAGAGCCGCGGCGACGTCGACGGCAAGCGCATTGGGCTTTGGGGCGGCAGTTATGGGGGTTATTTGACGGCGCTGGGCCTTGGGCGCAATTCGGATCTGTTTGCGGCCGGCGTGGATCAGCACGGCGTCCACGATTGGCCGGCCGATAATTGGGAAGGGAAAAATATCCCGCCGGAGCTGATCAAGCTGGCGCATGATTCTTCTCCGGTAAGCGCGGTGGATACGTGGAAATCGCCGGTGCTTTTTATCCATGGGGACGACGATCGCAACGTGATGTTCTCGCAGACGGTGGATTTGGTGGCGCGGCTGCGGGCGCGAGGCGTGCCGGTCGAACAACTGATATTCCCGGATGATGTGCATGATTTTCTACTGTATCGGCACTGGGTGCAGGCTTTTCAGGCCGGAAGCGATTTCTTTGACCGCAAGCTGGGCGCGGCGCAAAAATGAGCCGGTACGGATTCCGCAGGAGGCGCAGGAGATTGTTGACGCTGTGGCTGGTCCCGGCGGCGGGAATCGTTCTGTTGGGCGCGGCCGCTGCGGGAGGCGACGACCGCGTCAAATTGCTCCCGCAATTGCAGAATGGCGAAGTTCTGCGCTACGAGAGCCATGCGCGGCTTGTCCGGAACGCCAAAACAAAGAGCACCATCGCCACGATGATGGAACCGCCCGAATTGCACAAGGACCTTTCCACCGGTTTGCGGCTTTCCATTCAGGAAATCCGGCTGGTGGACAAGCGCCCGATGCTGGCCGCGGAGACGGAACTCGATCCGGCCGAGCCGGCAGCGGCGGGCAAACCCGCCCCGAATCCGTTGAAGGTAAACTTCACCATCGGCGGCGATGGCGGCGTGACGCGCGCCGATGGATTAGCGGACCTCGATGCGGAACAGCGATTGGCTTGGCAATTCTGGGTTTCGCAGTTTGCGTTTGGCTGGACGCTTCCCGCGTCAGGTGTGAAACCTGGGGAGAAATGGAAATCCGTGGAAGTGGAGAAGACTCCGACGCCGATTGCCAGCCTGGTGTGGGAACGCGACACGACCTACGTTCAAAACGATAAGTGCCCGGTCCTGCCGGACGAGCAGTGCGCCATTTTTCTCACTACAGCCACGCTGAAGCAGAGATCGAATCCGGAGGACACCACGCCGGAGGATTATGATCTGCACGGACTGAGAACCTCCGGGGTGGCCAAGGGCACGAACGAAACCGTGTCGTACATTTCGCTGAAGACCAGGCTGCTGCTGCGCGCCACCGAGGATGTGCGGCAGTTCCTCGATGTCACCATCGCAAAAGTGGATGGCAGCAACCAGGTGCAATACCAAATCAACGTGAGCAGCCATTTTGAGACGGTGTTCGTGCCTGCGGGTTCGTCCCCCTCGCACTGAAATGGCATTTTTCTGAGCGTATCCGTTCCCGGCCATCTGGGCTGGGAGCCGGGAATTTGGTGTGTCGGCCCACGCGTCCACTCGTCCCAAAGGTAGCTTAGCTACTTCCCAAAACCCGTTTGCACTAACGTTTCTGGCAACTTCCGCATTGTTGCCCGCTTGTCCTGAAGGTGCGTTGGGAGGTAGATGCCGGCAGGCCTTAAGCCATTAGTTTGGGTTTGCCGACAATCCGAGAGCCTGATTCCGGGCTATTTGACGGGACGCGAGCCGACGATGAGGATATCCACCAATCTTCTGGCGCTTGGCTGCCAATCGGGCGCGGAGGCGACATTGGAGACGCCGATCAGAGCGCGAAGTAAGTCAACCGGATCGAGGTCGTTGCGTATCTCGCCGCTCTCGACGCCGCGCTTCACCAGTGCGCGAATCGCCTGATGCATCTTCGCGTAAGAGGCTTCGAACACCTTCTTGGGATCACCGAGCAGCGTATTGAGCGCGGGCGCGATGAGCTGCTTCGTTGCGATGGCATCAACGAATAACAATAGCCAAGCTCGCAGTGCGTCAGCCGGAGCCATCGTCTGCGCGAGTTTCTGTTCGGCTGCGGCCAGCTTTTCCAACTCGGTCTGATAAACCGCCTGCAGAAGCTCCTCGCGCGTTGGGAAGTGGCGATACAAGGTTCCAGGTCCAACGCCTACCTGCTTGGCGATGTCGTCAAGACTGGTGTTTGCGCCGTGCCGGGCAAACGCTTCCTTCGCCACTTCGAGAATCCGTTCGCGATTCCGCTGCGCATCCGCGCGGGGCTTTCGCTGGCCAGGTTTTGGATGTTTTTGGGGCATGGCAAAAAACTTGTAACCGGAGACAGTCTCCGTGTATCTTATACATTGCGGAGACACTCTCCGTTTTATTCGAACTGCGACGGCTTGTCAATACCCGATCACCGGGCGCAATCCGGGCGAGCCGGCCGAAGGAGAAAGAATATGAATATGGTGGATGTGTTCGGAGCGACTTCGACAACGGACGAGGTTCTGTCCGGCGTGAATCTGCAGGGCAAACGAATCCTCGTGACCGGCGTTTCGGCGGGTCTGGGCATTGAGACGGCACGAGCGCTGGCAGCGCATGGCGCAGACGTGGTGGGTGCCGCGCGCGATTTGAGAAAGGCCGAAGCGGCGACCGCACAGGTACGCAAAGACGCGGCGGCCAAAGGTGGCAGTCTCGAGTTGATTCAACTGGACCTGGCCAGCCTGAAGAGCGTGCGCGCTTGCGCGGATGCCCTGCTTTCAAAGTGCGAACCCTTCGATGTGGTAATCGCCAATGCCGGCGTGATGGCCACGCCGTTCAGCCAGACCCTCGATGGCTTTGAAATTCAGTTCGGCACCAACCACCTGGGGCACTTCGTCCTGGTGAACCGCATGGCGCCGCTGATCCGCGCAGGCGGCCGGCTAATCAATCTGTCTTCCGCGGGCCATCGCTATTCCAATGTAGAGCTCGAAGATCCAAATTTTGAGCGGACAACTTACGATCCGATGGTCGCGTATGGGCGGTCGAAGACGGCGAACATTCTCTTTGCCGTTGCCTTCGATAAGCGGCACCGCGGACGCGGCGTGCGGGCTGCGGCCGTGCATCCGGGAGCGATTCAGACGGAGCTGGCCTGCTACATGGAGCAGGAAAGGCTTCAAAATCTGATTGAACAGATCAATCAGCGGCTTACGGCGGCGGGCAAAGGGCCTTTCCGGTGGAAGACGATTTCGGAAGGCGCCGCAACTTCGGTGTGGGCCGGTGTGGTCGCTTCCGCTCAGGAGATCGGCGGTCAGTATTGCGAAGATTGTCGCGTCGCCCAACTCGTGCCGGACGACGTGAACGTCAGCGGGGGTGTGCGAGCCTACGCGCTGGACCCGGCCAAGGCCGAGGCGCTTTGGATGAAGAGTGAAGAAATGGTTGGAGAGAAGTTTTAAGGATCACTAAGGAACAGGAGGAACGAACAATGAAGATATTTGTGACAGGAGCTACGGGATTTGTCGGTTCGGCCGTCGTAAAGGAGTTGATCGGCGCGGGGTATCAAGTGCTCGGACTCGCTCGTTCGGACGCGGGGGCCAAGTCTCTGATCGCCGCTGGTGCCCAGGTGCATCGCGGGGATGTCGAAGACCTGGAGAGCTTGCGAAGGGGAGCGGCCGCCGCTGACGGCGTGATTCACACCGCGTTCATCCACGACTTCTCGAAATTCAAAGAGAACTGTGAGATCGACAGACGTGCGATTGAGGCGCTTGGCGCCGCCCTCGTCGGTTCTCAGCGGACATTGATTCTCACCTCCGGGCTTGCGCTTGTGGCGAACGGTCGGTTGGCGACCGAGGACGATCCGCCTGCTCCCGTGTCCGATTCGTATCCTCGCGCTTCGGAAGCGACGGCCGCTTCGCTCGAGACGCGTGGCGTGCGGGTGTCGGTGGTTCGACTTCCCCAGGTTCACGATCCGGAGAAGCAGGGACTCGTCACCTACGCCATTGCCGTGGCTCGCGAGAAGGGCGTCTCGGCGTACTTCGGCGATGGCATGAATCGATGGGCGGCGGTACATCGGACTGATGCCGCGCGTCTCTACCGGCTGGTGCTTGAGAACGGTTCCGTGAGGGGCAGATATCATGCCGTGGCGGAGGAGGGCGTGCCAACTCGAGACATCGCCGAAGCAATCGGCCGTCGACTGAAGGTTCCCGTGGTCAGCAAGTCGCCTGAGGAGGCCCCGGTGCATTTCGGCTGGCTGGGTGCATTCGTGGGGCTCGAGTTGGCGGCTTCAGGCGCCAAAACACAGGCACAGCTGGGGTGGCACCCCACGGGTCCTGGATTGATTGCCGATCTTGAACAAATGAACTATCACGAAGCTGATACAGTTACTGCGTCCGCGGCGCGACGCACCTAAGCGTTGGAATTGGGAGGATCAAACGATGGAAATCAAAGATCGCGTATTCATTGTGACCGGCGCTTCGTCGGGGATAGGGCTGGCGACGGCGATGGCTCTGTCCGACCGCGGCGCGAAAGTCGCGCTTCTCGCTCGCAGTACCGATGCGCTGAAAGAATTGGCGCAGAAGCTTCCAGGCAGCTTGCCGTACACGGTAGACATGACGCAGTTTGATCGAGTGCGGGAAGCCGTAGGCGCGGTGCACCAGCATTACGGCCGCATCGACGGTCTTGTAAACAATGCGGGCCGCAGCTATGCGGCCGCAGTAGAGGAGATCGAACCCGCGGCTTTTGACGAAATCTTCCATCTCAATGTGTTGGGACCAATCGTCGCGATGCAGGCGGTGATTCCGGTGATGCGGGCGCAAGGCGGCGGAAGCATTGTAAACATCAATTCGGGAACTGCTTTCATGGCTGTTCCGCAATACAGTGTTTACTCGTCGTCGAAGCGTGCGCTTCTTGGCTTTAGTCTCACGGCCCGCGCCGAGTTGGAAAAGGACCGCATCGTCGTCAGCGAAATCTACCCTTTCATCACAGCGACGAACTTCGGCAAGAACAGGATGGGCAATCCAGCCGGTGGCGGACCCGCGGCCCATTACGCCGATGGTGACAAGCCCGAATTCGTGGCCGGCCTGGTTCTGCAGGCTGTAGAGGAAGGACATGCCCAGTATTTCGCGAATGATCGTCTTCGCAAAATGGCCGCGGTTGGGGCCTAGCCCACGCTCGCCCCGGCTGAGGTGCTTTGATAGCAACGGAGCCCGAAGTTGATTGTTGGCTGTCAGCGGTAGATCGACCATGGGCCCCCCATCCACGGGATCTCCGTGGTTAGCAAGAACGGCGTCATCCCGGGGTAATGTGGTCGAACTTCGAACATCGGAGAGTATTCTGCGATTGCTCCCGAATAACGATGTGTAATCGCAATCACTTCCCATGAGCCGACTTGCACCAAGACTTTCCGGTACTGATCGCCGGCCGCCCGTCTGAATTGCTTCCGGTTTGCGTACGATTCGTTCGAGATGCAAAACTGAATATTGAATGTTGACGCGCTGTCTAAACACTGTTTAGCATAAGGAGCATAAGTCGAGATTTCCATGCGCGGGAGGCGCGATTCATAGGGTTGGACGTTCGGGGGTACGGGGAGTCGGATCAAGAACAACGGTGAATATGAGCCGACTGGCGGAGAAGGAGGCGGTGACAATGGCAACTCTTCAGGAACGGCTGGACGAGTTTAAGAAGGCATTTGAATCCGGAGCTCCACCGTACAACGTGCCGCACGAGGCAATCGAAAAGATGCATCGCGCGACGGCCGAACTCAAGGCTTCGGGCATCGAGAAAACAGCCCTGAGAGTCGGGGACCGTGCGCCGGCCTTCAGCTTATTCAATCAGGATCACGCGCAGGTAGCCTCGACCGACCTTCTACGCGAAGGACCCCTGGTGGTGAGCTTCTTCCGAGGGCACTGGTGACCGTACTGCAATATGGAGCTGGAGGCTCTACAGGGGATTCATTCAGAAGTCAAAGCATTGGGAGCACAGCTCGTCGTGATCACTCCTGAGCTCGAACGGTACACGCGCGCTCTTCACAGGAAGCTGAACCTGACTTACGACATCCTGACTGATCTTCACCTCAAGACGGCAGAGCAGTTCAGGCTAGTGTTCACACTGCCGGATTACTTGCGTGAGCTTTACAAGTCGTTCGGGAGCACTCTGGACAGATTCAATGACGAACCGGAATACCGATTGCCGATGCCTGCCCGTTACATCATCGATAAGGACAGCATTATCCGCGCGGCGGATGTGAACGCGGATTATACGATTCGTACAGATCCTGCCGAAACTCTCAGGCACTTGCGGACATTGATTCCGGCCCCAGCAAACTAGAAAGAGCAATTCACCGTACGGCTACAAAACCAGAACGGAGATTACGATGCAACTTCAAGCTGACTATTTCGCTGTGTATCACAACCTAAAGCTGACACGAGATAGCAAAGGTGTGCTGGTTGCTGAGTTCCACAACAACGGCGGGCCGTTCATTATGACGGCGCCAGCTCACACGGAGTTTGTCGATGCCTTCTACCGCATTGCGCAGGATCGAGCCAACAAGATCGTAATTCTGACAGGCGCAGGCGGGGAGTTCATTACCGATGTCGCTTGGTCATCTTTTGGCGACGTCGCCGATCCCAGCGTGTGGAGCCAAGTTCATGATGAAGGCGTTCAAGTTTTGGAAAATATAGCCAACATACGCGTGCCGGTCATCGCGGCTATCGAAGGGCGCGCCCATGTGCACTCCGACTACGCGCTACTTGCCAGCGTAATTGTGGCGGCGGAGGGCGCAACCTTCCAGGATGTGGCGCACTTCTCCGCGGGCGTTGCGCCGGGTGACGGAATCTTTACCACGTGGAGTTATCGCGCTGGAGCAGGCCGAGCGGAGGCATTCCTGCTGAACCCACAGCCGCTGGCGGCGCGTACCGCTTATGAATGGGGAGTGGTTGCCGAAGTTGTGCCGAACGGCAAGGCACTCAGCCGGGCACGGGAATTGGCCGAGCTCGTACTTGAAGGCTCCGGAAGTAACGCGACGGAACACACGCGTACACTTCATCCAGCCCTTGAAGGAGCGCATCGTTCGTGAAGTTGGCTACGGACTGTCGCTGGAAGGAGCATCGTCGGCTGCTCTCGTGAAATCAATGCAAGCCAAGAGTGAATCTGCCGCCCGGAAAGGAAAATCCGCGTGAAGAGCAAGAAGAACACTTCATCCGTCCAGGCACGCGAGAAGACGCAGCGGGAAGAATTTGATCTTGTGATTCTCGGTGGAGGCACGGGATCGACCATCGCTGCGTGGACGTTTGCGAGCGAAGGCAGGCGTGTTGCAGTCGTTGATCGCAAGTATATTGGCGGCTCTTGCCCTAATATTGCGTGCCTTCCGAGCAAGAACATAATCCACAGCGCGAAAGTCGCCTCGTACTTTCGCCGAAGCAAGGAATTCGGCATCACACTCGACGGCTTCGCGATCGACATAGCGGGCGTGCGCGAACGCAAGCGCAGCATGGTGCGTGGGCTGAACGAGATGTATATGGAGAATTACAGGAGCACGGGAGCCGAGTTCATATTGGGAGCGGGCCGGTTCCTAGCTCCGAGAACGGTGGAAGTCACCCTGGCCGATGGGACCACACGTCAGCTGCGGGGTGCGAATGTGATCGTTAGCACGGGCACGCGTGCCACGCTGGAGACAATTCCTGGCCTTGCGGAAGCACAACCGCTCACGCACATCGAGACGCTCGAATTGGGCCAAGTCCCCGAACATTTGCTCGTTATCGGCGGTGGCTACATAGGAGTAGAGCTTTCCCAGGCCATGCGGCGATTCGGCAGCAAAGTGACTGTGATTGATCGCAACGGGCGGCTGATGTCCAAAGAGGACCCGGACGTATGCGAGGCTATTCGCCGCCTGCTCGCAGATGAAGGCATCGACATTCTCCTGAATGCGCGGATCAAGCAAGTTTCGGGCAAAAGTGGCGACTCGGTGAGCGTCGTCGTCGAGCAGAATGGAATTGAGAAAGTCCTAGAGGGTAGTCATGTCTTGGTTGCCACAGGCCGCAATCCGAACACAGAAGGACTTGGCCTGGAACTGACCGGCGTTGAGCTCACCGACCGGGGATACATCAAGGTCAATGAGCGATTGCAGACCACCGCGCCCGGCGTGTGGGCGATCGGCGAGGTCGCCGGTAGCCCGCAGTTCACGCACATCAGCGTCGACGATTTCCGCGTAGTCCATGCCAATTTAACCGGCGGCAACCGTGTGACCACGGGCAGGCAAGTCCCCTATTGTCTGTTTACCGACCCCGAACTTGCTCGTATCGGCTTGAGTGAAACAGAAGCGGAGGCTCAAGGGATTGCGTATCGCTTGTTTAAGGTCCCAATGGAAACCAATCTGCGCGCACGCACGCTTTCGGAGACCCGCGGGTTTGTGAAGGCCCTCGTGGAGGCCAATAGCGATCGCATCCTCGGGTTCACGGCCTTCGGTGTCGGTGCGGGGGAGATTCTGGCCGCCGTCCAGATTGCGATGATCGCAGGGCTGCCTTACACCGCGTTGCGCGATGCGGTCCTGACTCACCCAACATTGGTCGAAGGTCTCATACCTCTGTTCTCATCCGCAGCGACAGCGCACAACCTTGTCAAAACAAGAGGAGCCTAGATCTCCGCCGCATGACGTGAACTGCACAAGCAATAAGAAAACAGGAACTCGTGATCCGGTCGTTGCGCAACACATTTCGCTGCTTGCCCCAGCACGGTTAGTTTCCGAAAGTTGGCATGTCGGAGCCCATCACTACAAGTAGGACAGCCCTTCGACAACTCCCAGATTACGTTGCCGGCCCAGGTGTGGATTGGTACCGAGAAACGCTAGTGCTTTACCGGATGCGCGTTCTCGGCGAGGAGTGAACGGAGGCAGGGAGTTCTGCGCGCGTCCGGTAAAGCCGTTTGGACGTGGCCGCCCGTGGTTGCGGTGGACGCGGGCCCTATGCAAATTCAATGGTGGGAAGGAGCGGCGTTAAGCCGTGCCGAGACTGTTCTGCAGGGCACGACACAGGACACCGTGCGCGCGGAAATTTGGCTACGGCGAAAAAGTATCGCAAGGACGGTGGTCGAAGAAGCTAGAAGAAGGGATTGGTTTGACGGCGGGGCACAGAGATGCGGAGCGCCTGGAAGGACGCAGAGTTTTCGAGTTGGAGAGAGTAGTCTCATGCCGCAACGCTGACCGGTGGTGGAGAACGAAGTTGGATTTCGGCAGCGGTGAGCCTTTCGATGACCTTCATTGGTCCACCGCATTTAGGGCAGCGCCAAAGGGCGGGACAATCTTCGGCGGAAGAGGCGTGTTGTCCGGCTTGCGGCTGTTGTGCCGAACCCAACAACTGAAAGCAAAGAGGCAGGAGTGTGGCGCGTTTGCGGTTGGCCAAAAAGCCGAAGTTGCGGATGCGCACGAAGCCTTGTGGAAGGATATGCAGTAAGAAGCGGCACAAGAATTCATTGAGCGATAGGGGCAGCAACTTCTGTTCGTTGTGGTGAGCAGAATCACGCCAGCGAAAGGTAACTTGGCCATCGGCGAAGGAGACCAGGCGATGGTTGGAGATGGCCACGCGATGGGTGTAGCGGCCCAGGTATTGCAGCACATAGTCGGGACCACCAAAGGGGCGTTTCAAGTACACCACCCAGTCTTGCCGGTACAGCGGCCGCAGCCAGGCAGCAAAAATTTTGGGTTGCGCAAGAAGCTTCAGATCTCCCTCGAAGCGGAGCTGGCCATTCTGGAAAGCTTGTTTGAGAGCGTCGACGAACTTGCCGCGAAAAACTTTCTGCAGCACTTTCTTGGGAAGAAAGTAGTTGTCTCGTGAACGAATCCAGCGGGTGTGATCGGGCGAGAGGCCGCCGGCAGGAACGACACAATGGACATGCGGATGAATATTGAGCTTCTGACTCCACGTGTGTAACACGCTGAAGAAGCCAATCTCTGCGCCGAGGTGTCTCGGATGGCGAGCGACTTCGAGAAGGGTTTCGGCACTGGTGCGGAACAGAAGATCGTAGAGGATCTTCTTGTTCTGCAGAACCAGTGGCGCCAAGCGGCTGGGGAGTGTGAAGACCACGTGCAGGTAGCGGGTCGGGAGTAATTCTCGTCGACGCGCAGCGATCCAGCGTTCCCGTGCAGCGATCTGACACTTCGGGCAGTGGCGATTGCGGCAGCTGTTATACGAGATGGTGGCACGATACCCGCAGCGGGTGCACTCATCGAGATGACCGCCGAGTGCGGCGGTACGACATCGCTGAATGGCCAGCAATACTTTGATGTGCTTCCAACGGAGCCAGTGGCGATTTCGTTCTAGGAAAGCATCTCCCGCGGCGCGGATCAGGTCGGCCACCTCCAGCGGTGGCCGGGCCATCTACTCTTCCTGCGGCGAACGGCCTTCGAGCGGCAGCGAATCCAACGGACTGGAGGCCGCATGCAGGTGACGTTGGGAGAGATGCAGATAGCGGGCCGTCTCTTTCAGATCGTTATGACCTAACAGGATTTGAATGGTGCGCAGGTCAGCACCATCCTCGAGTAGATGCGTCGCAAAACAGTGACGAAGCGTGTGAGGGTGAATATCTTTCTGGAGGCCCGCTCGCTGGGCGGCTTCCTCGCAAGCGTTCCACACCACCTTGGTGGTGATCGGAGTATCACCGGTATGCCAGCGGTTGCCAGGAAACAGCCAGGCGCTGGGCTTGCGCGGTAATCCGCGCCAGTGCTCACGTAGCGCCTCGAGTAGTTTTGGGCTGAGCATCACATCCCGGTCTTTGCGTCCTTTGCCGCCCTGGATGTGAATCACCATGCGTTTGCTATCGATGTCGCTGACTTTCAGGTGTGTCAATTCAGCGCGTCGTACTCCGGTGGCGTAGAGCGTCATCAGCAGAGTGCGATGGAAGGAAGTGCTGGCGGCCTGAATGAGTTGAGCAACTTCTTCCTTGCTGAGGATCGTTGGCAGGCGATGCGCCCCTTTCGGGTAGGGAGTGTCGGCGATGCTCCAGGCTCTCTTGAGCGTCTTACAGTAAAAGAACCTTAAGGCTGCCAGACGGACCGCGACGCTACCCGCTGACAACTTGCGCTTCTCAAATAACTCCGCTTGGTATTCGCGAATGTGTCGAGGGCCTAAGCGATCTAGGGGAGCAGTTGAAGTGTCGAGCAAAATCTTCGACTGCGCGGATGTAGGAACGTGTGGTATGTTGAGCGTAATTACGTCGCTGGAGTTCTTCCAGCATTATTTTTCTGAGATGGGTCACAGGGACCTCCTTGTGACCCAAAATTTATCTCAAGCCATCAAGCAACCAACACTCCGCTACCTCACGCGAAGCGTCCGCCGCCGGGCGGCTACGTCCAAACGCGCTTGTATTGATTGATCGGGGCAAATCGCCGGATGGTCGGCTAGCCGGAAACTGATCCATTACTCACGGCCAGGTTGGAAAACGCGGTTTGTCAGACGCGCTATAATGCAGGTTTCGGCGCGGGTTGACGGGGCCGCAGGGGGGCTGGGATGAATTTCAAGCTGAGGAGCAATTATCAGCCGCGGGGGGATCAGCCTGCGGCGATTGAGCAGCTTACGCGCGGGATTGAGGCGGGGGATAAGAACCAGGTTTTGCTGGGGGTGACTGGGTCGGGCAAGACATTTACGATAGCGAAAGTGATGGAGTGGGCGAATCGGCCGGCGCTCGTGCTGGCGCACAATAAGACTCTGGCCGCGCAGCTCTATCATGAGTTCAAGGGGTTTTTCCCGGAGAACGCGGTCGAATATTTCGTCAGCTACTACGATTTTTACCAGCCGGAAGCATACGTGCCCTCCGCGGACCTTTACATCGATAAGGAAGCAACCATCAACGACGAGTTGGACAAGTTGCGGATGAGCGCGACGCGGTCGCTGTTCGAGCGGCGCGATGTGGTGGTTGTTGCTTCGGTGTCCTGCATCTACGGGATCGGTTCGCCCGAAGCGTATTACGGAATGCTGGTGATGGTGGAGAAGGGACAGCAAACTTCACGGGAGGCGCTGCTACGGCGATTCGTGGATATCCAGTACGAACGCAGCGAGGACTTGCGGCGCGGCACATTTCGCGTGCGCGGGGACATCATCGAGATTTATCCCACGTATGAAGATCAGGGTTACCGCTTCGAGATGTGGGGCGACCAGATCGATACGATCCGGCAGATCGATCCGTTGACGGGGGAAATCCGCTCCGGGCAGGAGGATCTTTCGCGCGTGCCGATTTATCCGAAGACGCATTACGTGATGCCGCAGGATCAGCGGGACCGCGCGATTGTCAGTATTCAGGAAGAGCTTGGGTGGTGGAAAAAGGAACTGGAGAAGCAGGGGAAATACGTAGAGGCGCAGCGCGTTGTGCAGCGCACCATGTTTGATATCGAGATGATGCGCACGATCGGCTATTGCCACGGCATCGAGAACTATTCCCGGCACCTGAGCGGGCGTTTGCCGGGAGAGGCGCCGCCCACACTGCTGGATTATGTGCCGCAGGACTACCTGCTGTTTGTGGACGAGGCGCACGCCACGATTCCGCAAGTGCGCGGAATGTACCACGGCGACCGCTCGCGCAAACAAACGCTGGTGGATTACGGATTCCGCATGCCATCGGCACTGGATAACCGGCCGCTGACGTTCGAGGAGTTTGAGCACCGCATGAACCAGGTCGTTTATGTTTCCGCCACGCCGGGGCCGTACGAATTGACGAAGGCCGGCGGCGTGATTGTGGAGCAGGTGATTCGTCCTACGGGCCTGATCGATCCGGAAGTGGAAGTGCGCCCGGTGAAAGGGCAGGTGGATGATTTGCTGGAGGAGATTCGCATTCGCGCGGGGAAGAATGAACGCGTGCTGGTGACCACGCTGACGAAGCGAATGGCGGAGGACTTGAGCGAATATTTCAGCGAAATCGGCGTGCGCTGCCGGTATCTGCATTCGGAAGTGGAGACGCTGGACCGGATCAAGATTTTGCGCGATTTGCGAAAGGGCGAATTCGACGTGCTGATTGGGATCAACCTGCTGCGCGAAGGATTGGATTTGCCGGAGGTTTCGCTCGTCGCGATTCTCGATGCGGACAAGGAGGGTTACCTGCGCAGCACCACTTCGCTGATCCAGACCATGGGGCGATGCGCGCGGCATGTGGAGGGGCGGGCGATTCTGTACGCGGACGTGCGCACGAGATCGATGAATGAGGCTATCGGAGAAACCAATCGACGCCGCGCCAAGCAGATGGATTACAACAAAGAAAACAATATTACGCCGCAGTCCATCATCAAGGGTGTGGATATGGAGCTGGCGCACATTGTCGAGGCCGATTATGTGACGGTGCCGCTGGATGGCGACGCGCTGGATGCCGCGGCGGCCTCCATTAAGACCGAGGAGCAGCTTGCGGAAGTGCTGGGGCAGCTTGAGAACCAGATGCGCGAGGCGGCGAAGAAGTTTGAGTTTGAGAAAGCGGCGCAATTGCGGGATCGCATTCGCGCACTGAAGCAGCAGGATCTTGCCGGAGTGTTTGGGAAGGATTCGGCGGAGGGTTCGACGGCTGGCGCGTGAGTGGCCGCAGCAGCGGAGATCAGGAGGGCCGATCTAAAGTTCGGCCACTACAACCCAGGAGGCTGGCGTAAACGCCCGCGCTACATGGAAGGTTGAAGAACGCGGGAGCGGCTAGACTAGGCCGCGGCGAAGTTCGTCGAGGGGATAGAAGGTATCGCGCCAGACGATGCCACCTTGGCGGAGGGTGACGATCGTGGAGCGCAAGAGCATATAGGCGAAGATCGTTGCTCCAAGGGGAAGCGTGAGGCAATAGAGTGGAGAAACGCGCATCACGACATCCACACCCAGATGGAAGCACATCGCGATCAGCACGGAGATTGCCGCGAGCGCACGAATCCAGCCGTGTCCAAAGAGCAGGCCCGCGAAGGGAAGAACATTCATGGCCAGCAGGCCGAGGATTTGCGTCGCCGCCTGCGAAACGCGAAACTGAGCACCGGCAAAGAAATTTTTCTCCGTGCCTCGGACGAGATTGCCCAAGCCCAGGTGCCATGCAACAGAAACATAATGTTGTGCCACGCCGACGCCGGAACGAAGACCAGCCATTTTGACGAGCTTGCCAAGTTTCATGTCGTCAACGACCTCCATCGCTAACCGGCGGTGCGTGCCGCAGGCCTCATAAGCCCCGCGGCGCAGCATCTGAAACGCTCCGACGCCGACGTAGGAGCGTGAATTCGGATTACTCACGTTGTGGGGATCGGTGGCGAGTTGAAAGCCCATGCCAAAAAACGAAATGAGCACGGTGTCCCAGAAGCCGCTGCATTCGACGTCCACGAGTAATGTGAGGTGATCGAGCCTGTGCTCGCGCACCAGGGCGACCACGCGACGCAAGGCATCGCGCGCAAACTTCACGTCCGCATCGGTGAACACCAGCAACTCGCCGCTGGAAGCCTCATAGCCCCTCTGCAGCGCGTGCGGCTTCCCCAGCCATCCTTTCGGGAGTTCGCGCACGTGAACCACTTTCAATTGAGAATGTTGCGCCGCGAAATCATCGAGGATCCGCGGAGTCGCGTCGCCCGAACGGTCGTTGACGGCGATAATTTCCAGGCAGGGATAGTCGATGGAAACAAGCGTGGCTAGCGCGCCGGGAAGCTTTTCCTGCTCATCGCGAGCCGCGAAAATCAGCGAGATCTTCGGACAATCCGCATCCCCGGCAAGCGCGTAACGCCGCAGCCAGGGCAGCCGCACGGCGCCATAGGCAACCTTCAATCCATAGGTCATCCAGAAAAAAGCAACAAGTCCGAAGGAAAGTATCCCGAAGAAGTGCATGCCGATTGGAGTCGTAAGCCAGCCTCAGGGTATCCTAGCATGGATGCCAAAGAGCCTTGCCATTGTCGGGGCCGGACGAGTGGGGCGCGCGCTCGGCCGTGGGCTGCACGAAACGGGCTGGAAGGTTACGATTGTCGCGGCGCGGTCAGAGGGGAGCGCAAAGAAAGCGGTGCGGTTCATCGGGGGTGGCCGGCCCGCCGCGGGAATTCCCGCGACCGTTGCGGCCGCGACCACCACGCTACTTGCCGTGCCGGACGACGCCATCGCCTGGGTTGCCGAAGAACTGGCCCGAAAAGCTGGAAGTGATCTGCCCGGCAAGGTTGTGCTGCATACGAGTGGCGCGCTAGACACTTCCGTGCTGGGGCCACTGCGCAAGTGTGGCGCAGCGGTGGGTACGATGCATCCGCTGCAAACGTTTAACGGCGTGAGCATGCCGCCGTTGGCGGGCAGAGTGTTCGCCATCGAGGGAGATGAGATGGCAGTGCGAATGGCGCGGCGGATTGCCCGGTCGCTGGGCGGTGTGCCGGTAGGAATTTCCGCCGCAAGGAAGCCGCTGTATCACGCCGCTGGCGCGTTTGCCGCAGGCCTATGCCTTGCGCTGGAAGAGGCGGGCGTACGACTGCTGATGACCGCGGGGCTGAAACAGCGCGAAGCGCAACGCGCGCTGCTTTCGCTGACGCGGCAGGTGCTGGAGAATTACGAGAAGCTGGGGCCGCAGAAAGCGTGGACCGGGCCGCTTGCGCGCGGAGATTTTGGGGTTGTGGCCTCGCACGAAGAGGCGTTGCGCCAGGTCCAGCCGGAATTCCTGGAGGCGTATCGCGCGGTGAGCCGGCTCGCAGCTCTAGTGCTCTCTCACGATTCCGCCGCGATGCTCCGGGAGTTGGATGAGATCTCAGGAGGCGCGCAACATGCTGAAAAAGTCAAAGGGGGATGCGGGTGACTCGACTTCAGATTCCAATCCATAGCACGACGCTGCAGAATGGTTTGCGCGTGATCATCGCGCCGGACACGATTGCGCCGGTCGCGACCGTGGGCGTGTACTACAAGATCGGCTTCCGCCTGGAACCGCGGGGGCGCAGCGGGTTCGCGCACCTGTTCGAACACATGATGTTTCAGGGTTCGGAGAACGCACCGAAGATGCAGCATATCAAATTGATCAGCTCGAGCGGCGGCGTGCTGAACGGCACGACGATGTACGACGTTACCAATTATTACGAGGCCGTGCCGTCGAACGCGCTCGAACGCGTATTGTGGCTGGAGGCGGACCGCATGCGCGCGCTCAAGGTGGACGAGGAGAACCTGGTCAATCAGCGCGACGTCGTCAAGGAAGAGGTGCGTGTGAACGTGTTGAACCAGCCTTACGGCGGTTTTCCCTGGCTGGACATGCCGCCGGTGGCGTTTCGCAACTGGGCCAACTCACACAATTTCTACGGAGATTTTGCCGACTTGGATGCCGCCAGCCTCGCCGACGTGCAGAAATTCTTCCGTACTTACTACGTGCCCAATAATGCCGTGCTTCTGTTGCTAGGCGATGTGAATCCGAAAGAAGGGCTGGCGCTGGCGGAAAAACACTTTGGACCCATAGCTGCCGGAGCTGCGCCGGTGTTCGCCGATCCCGCGGAGCCTCCTCAAACGGAAGAGCGGCGCGGACACGTGGAAGAAAAATTCGGGACGCTGCCGGCGATGGCGATCGCTTACGTCCTGCCGCTGCGCCGCACACCGGATTGGCATGCCATGGTGCTGCTGGACCAGGCGCTGCACGGCGGACGCGCGGGCCGCATCCATCGGGAACTCGTCCTGGAAAAACAGATCGCTGTGGAGGCGGATGGCGGGATGGACGACGTGTTCGGCTACAACGGCCCATCGCAGATGACCACGCGGATCATACAGAAGCCGGAGTATTCCGCGGAGCAGACTCTTTCGGCGTTCGATGCGGCCCTGCGCGAAGTGCAGGAGAAGGGAATTACACAGGAAGAACTGGAGCAGTTGAAGGTGAAATGGCGGTCGGACTATTACTCGACGCTCGAAAGCGGACACGGGGGCAGCATGCCGCGGTACGGGCTGATGCATCTGCTGGCGTGTTTCACGCTCTTCGACAATGAGCCGCAACTGGTGAATACGATTCTGGACGGCTTCGCGGCGGTGAAGCGCGAAGAGATTCAAGCGGTAGCCAAGAAATACCTGAGGCCGGAAAACCGTGCCATCGTTTTCCGCACGCCGGTGAACAAAGATGTGAAGGAGGCTGCGTGATGGCGACTCAAGCGCCGCAAATGGCGGTGGCAGCTCCTGCGCTGACGCCGGAACGACCGGTAACTTGGCCGAAGCGGACAAGCGCGCGGCTATCGAATGGATTGCAAGTGGTTCTGGCCGAGGCACATTCCATCCCCAAATTTCATGGCGAGCTGTTTTTCCGCGCCGGTGAATCGCTGGTTTCGGATCACTCGGTGGGACTCGCGGAGATGACCTCGACCGTCCTGCGCACGGGCACGGCGAAGCGCACCAGCCGACAAATCGAGGAGGACTTGCGCCGCTTGGGCGCCGATTTGGGCGCGTCGGCCGGGCAGGACACCAGCGCGATCTCGTTTGCCGGGCTCAGCGAGTTTGCGGAGCCGCTGCTGCAATTGGTGAATGAGCTGGCGCGCGAGGCGTCCTTCCCGGAGGCGGAATTCGAGCGGGAACGCCGGCAGAAGCTGGAAGAAGTAAAACTGGAGCGCACTTCGCCGGGGTTTCTTGCAGGCGAGCGGCTGCGCAAGGTGATTTTTGGGGAGCATCCGTACGCGCGAATTTCGCCGAGCGAGGAGCAGGTGGCTGCGTACAAGCGCGAGGATCTGGAACGCGTCTATCGCGAAATTTACACTCCGGAAAATGCGCTGCTGGTGCTGGTGGGTGATTTTGATCCGGAGGCCATGCTGAAAATCATTGAGAAGATTTTCGGCAATTGGGCGGGGAGGAAGCCCGTGGCCAAAGAGGCGGCGGCCCCGCAGCCGTTGCGCGGGCGGCGCGTGTACCTGGTGCACAATCCCGGGTCGGTGCAAACGCAGATTCTTGCGGGCTGCCACGCAATCACGCGCAAGCATCCGGACTGGATCCGGCTGGGGCTGACCAACAGCCTGTATGGCGGAGCGTTCAATTCGCGGTTAGTGATGAACATTCGCGAAGACAAAGGGTACACCTACAGCCCGAGGAGCGGGGTGACGCCTCTGCGGCAGCACGGCTACTTTTCGGTTTCGGCGGCGGTGCGCAACGACGTTGTGGCGGCCTCGCTCACGGAGATTTTCTACGAGCTCGACAAGCTTCGCTCCCTGCCCGTGCCCACGGCCGAACTGGCAGACGCGCAGAATTACCTCACGGGCCTTTTTTCCTTGGGGCTAGCCACGCAGGAAGGGTTGCTCTCGCAATTCTCGACGGTAGCACTTCACGAACTGCCGGAGGATTACCTGGAGACCTACCGGCAAAAAGTCCGGGCGCTGACGTCGGCCGACCTGCTGGCCACTGCGCGGAAATATTTCGATTCCGCAAACCTGCAGATCGTGGTTGTCGGCGACCGCGCGCAGATTGAAGAGCAGGCTTCGCTCTTCGGCGAGGTGGAGAGCTATGACAATCAGGGCAAACGGACCGGAGCGTAGGACTGGCCGCGATTCTACCCCCCCGAGATGTTGTTGAAATGGGTACGTCATTCTAGTATTATCACTTCGTGACGGGGTGCAAAACCAAGACGGCGCGAAGCTTTTGTTTCCTCTTTACGATCCTTGTGCTCTGGGCGACGCAGGATCTCCGTGCAAAGAAGAAACCGCCTCTGCACCCCGTCAACTTGAATACCGCCAGCGCCGAGGAACTCCAGCAGGTGCCGGGCATCGGCCCCTCGACGGCGGCTAAAATCCTCCAGGCGCGAAAATCCTTCGGCACGTTTAAGAGCGTGGACGAATTGCAGGCCATCCGGGGCATCGGCCCGAAGAGGCTGGAGAAGATGCGGAAATACCTGACGGTTGAGAAGCTTGCTCCGAATAAGAAGCTATCGATGGTGGCTGCCGGTTCCGCGAAAACCCCGCCAGCGAAGAATTCTTCCACTAACGCATCGCCCGCTCCCAAGCCACCTCCACCGGCCGATAGCGATGAGGAAAAACCGTGAGATCTTCACGCGAGGAACTGTAGCTCACACCTTCAGGGGTGAGGGTTTCCGTAACCGCGGTGCCAAGCTAACAGCAAGCAAGATCCCGTTCCGGAGAGGCCGTGCCGGTGTTGGGGAAACCCTCAGGTCTGAAGGCCTGCGCTACAGGCGTTGGTGGGTGAGTTTTGGCGTGCTGATGTCGAGTGGGATCTGGTCCGCGATGCGGATGCCGTAGCCTTCGAGGGCCACAACTTTCTTCGGGTGGTTGGTCACCACGCGGATGTCCTTCAACCCCAGGTCGATCAGGACTTGCGCGCCGATGCCGCTTTCGTGTTGCACCATGCGCTGGCGGGCAGGTTCACGGTCCAATTGCCCACGGGAATGAAAATGAATCTTTGGCAAGGTTCCGGGAGTTTCCGGCGCGTCAATGCTGAAGCCGCGACCAGTGTGATGCAGGTACAAAAACACGCCGCGATCTTCCTTCGCGATAAGTTCGAGCGACTTGGCCACCAGTTGGCTGCAATCGCAAGCGACCGAGCCGAACACATCGCCCGTGAGGCAGTGGGAATGGACCCGTACGAGCGGGGGCGTGGCGCCCTCGAGGTCGCCGCGAACCAGCGCGATATGCTGGTCGTGATCGACGTCGCTGGCATAGGCGATCATGCGGAAGTCGCCGTAGCGGGTGGGCAAGATGGCCTCGGCGACGCGGCGCACATAGCGCTCATGCTGCATGCGGTAGCTAATCAGGTTCGCCACCGTCAGCATCTTCAAATTGTGCTCCCGGCAGAATTCGATCAATTGCGGCACGCGCGCCATCGTGCCGTCCTCGTTCATGATTTCGCAGATGACGCCGGAGGGATTCAAGCCGGCGATGCGCGCCAGGTCCACAGAAGCTTCTGTTTGCCCGGCGCGAACCAGCACGCCGCCATTCCGCGCGCGAAGGGGAAACATGTGGCCGGGGCGGGCGAGGTCCTGCGGGCGGGTCTTCGTGTCAATGGCGGTAAGAATGGTGATGGCGCGGTCGGAAGCGCTGATTCCGGTAGTGACGCCGAGCTTCGCGTCGATTGCCTCGCAAAAAGCGGTGCCGTGGACCGAAGTGTTGATGGGTGACATTAACGGCAGATTCAATTCGTCGCAGCGCTGCTCCGTCAGGGCCAGGCAAATCAGTCCCCGCCCGAACTTGGCCATGAAATTGATGACATCCGGCGTAATCTTTTCCGCCGACATCGTGAGGTCGCCTTCGTTTTCGCGGTCCTCGTCATCCACCAGGACGATCATCCGCCCCTGGCGAATCTCCTCGACCGCTTCTTCGACGCTGCAGAAGGCATTGGGCAAAGTGCTCATGACGACTCCGGCTCTCTCTAGTATAACCGGAAGCTGTGCCTACTCAATCCCTGGCGGTTTGCTCCGGATTGATGGGAACCCTTTGGCCACCCTCGCGCATCTCACTTTTGGGAGGCAGTTATCATGGCAAAACTCGCGATATGGGCAGTGGTGGAAAGCAAATTGGGCAAGGAGCGCGAAGTAGAAGAATTCCTCAAGTCCGCTCAGCCCCTGGCAGAAAAAGAAGAAGGAACACTCACCTGGTATGCCGTGAAGATTGCGCCATCTAAGTTCGCAATCTTTGACACGTTTGCCGCGGAGAGTGGCCGCGAGGCTCATCTCACCGGCGATATCGCGAAAGCCCTTTTCGCGAAAGCGAAGGATCTCTTCGCCAAAGACCCGGAAGTGCACAAGCTCGATGTGTTGGCCTCGAAGGCCCATCTGGCGAGCGGCAAGCAGAAGAGCACCCACGGCTAGCGCAGAAATCATCTATTTTGATTGGCGTGATGGCTATTTCCATGTTTGCGCGATGGCCCGGTAGATCCCTGCGCCGAGGATTGGCGCCCGGCACGGGCGGCTAGACAATACCAAAGACCCTGGCCCAGGTGCGTCCATGCATCAACAAGTTTTGCCGAGATGGAGTCCAACGATGCCGGACCTCTAGAGAGAAAAAGGGCGGCCGATTTCCGGCCGCCCTTTGTTGGATTGAGGTTTCTGGGTTAGCGGGACAAAGCTTAGTACATGCCGCCCATGCCGCCTGGGCCACCGGGACCGCCGGCTGCCGCAGCCTTCTTGTCGTCTTCCTTTAGCTCGGCCACCAGCGCTTCGGTGGTGAGCATAAGGCCCGCGATGGACGCGGCGTTCTGGAGCGCCAGACGGGTGACTTTAGCCGGGTCGATGACGCCCATCTTAACCATGTCACCGTACTCGCCTGTTTCTGCGTTGAACCCGTAGTTCTCTTCCTTGGACTCGCGGATCTTGCCGATCACCACAGCACCTTCGGCACCCGCATTTAGGGCGATTTGGCGAGCGGGCTCTTCGAGAGCGCGCTTGACGATGCCGACACCAACCGCTTCGTCGTCATGCAGCTTCAATTTGTCAATGGCGTTCAAGCAGCGCAACAGAGCCGAACCGCCGCCGGGAACGATGCCTTCCTCAACGGCTGCACGGGTGGCGTGCATGGCGTCCTCAACGCGAGCCTTTTTCTCCTTCAGCTCGGTTTCGGTCGCAGCGCCAACCTTAATGACCGCAACGCCGCCGACGAGCTTGGCCAACCGCTCCTGCAACTTCTCGCGGTCGTAGTCGCTGGTGGTGATTTCGATCTGCTGGCGGATCTGCTTCACGCGGCCTTCGATTTCACCGGCCTTGCCGCCGCCCTCGACGATGGTGGTGTTGTCCTTGTCGATGGTGACCTTCTTGGCCTTGCCGAGGTCTTCGATCTTGACGTTTTCAAGCTTGATGCCGAGGTCTTCGGTGATGGCCTTGCCGCCGGTCAGGGTGGCAATGTCCTCAAGCATGGCCTTGCGGCGGTCGCCAAAGCCGGGGGCCTTGACGGCGCTGCACTGCAGAGTGCCGCGCAGCTTGTTCACCACGAGGGTCGCCAGGGCTTCGCCTTCGACTTCCTCCGCGATGATCAGAAGGGGCTTGCCGAGCTTGGCAATCTGCTCGAGCAGGGGCAGCAGGTCCTTCATCGAGCTGATTTTCTTCTCATGGATGAGGATCAGCACGTTTTCCAGGACGCATTCCATGCGCTCCGGATCGGTGATGAAGTAGGGCGAGAGGTAGCCGCGGTCGAACTGCATGCCTTCCACGACTTCCAGCGTAGTGTCCATGGTCTTGGACTCTTCCACGGTGATCACGCCGTCCTTGCCGACCTTCTTCATGGCTTCGGCTATGATCCCGCCGATTTGCTTGTCGTTGTTGGCGGAAATGGTGCCCACTTGGGCGATCATGTCGCCCTTGACGTCTTTGTGGAGCTTCTTGATCTCTTCGACGGCTACTTCGACGGCGCGGTCGATGCCGCGCTTGAGAGCTGTGGGGCTCGCGCCGGCCGCGACTGTCTTCACGCCTTCGCGGAAGATGGCCTGGGCCAGGACGGTGGCGGTGGTGGTGCCATCGCCGGCGACGTCGCTGGTCTTGCTGGCGACTTCGCGAACCATTTGCGCGCCCATGTTCTCGAGTGGGTCGCGCAGCTCGATCTCCTTGGCAACCGTCACGCCGTCCTTGGTAATGATCGGCGCGCCGAACTTCTTTTCAATCACCGCATTGCGGCCCTTGGGGCCGAGGGTGATTTTTACTGCGTCCGCGAGGGCATTCACGCCACGTAGAATCGCCTGGCGGGAATTTTCCCCGGTAACAATCTGCTTCGCCATTTCTTGATTCCTCCTAAGAATTTTGCAACTGACATTCGAACCTGACTACGGCCTGGGAGCCGGATTTCTTCTTGGATCCTGACAGTGGATATCAGATAGCTGATATCAGATATCAGGAATCGTTACTTCTTTGCGGCCTTAGCTGCTCCGCCCAACCTTGCCAGAATCTCTTCTTCCCGGAGGATGAGGAGTTCTTCGCCGTCGATCTTGATTTCGCTGCCGCTGTACTTGCCGAACAGCACGCGATCGCCTACGTTGACGTCCAGGGGGACTCGCTCGCCCTTCTCCCGCTTGCCCGCACCGACGGCGATGACTTCGCCCTCTTGCGGTTTTTCTTTCGCGGAGTCGGGGATGATAATCCCGCCCTTCAGGGTTTCTTTCTCTTCAATACGCCGCACGATGACACGGTCGTGTAGCGGTGTCAGATTGACTGCCATCTTGGAAAAACCTCCATTTAGGTGAACTTAGGGTAAGACTGAGAAACTGTGGTGGAGAGGAGCCGAAAGGGTGATTAGCACTCCTCACTACCGAGTGCTAATATAGCAGGAATTTCCATCCAGTCAAGCGTTTTTCTGGCTTTTGGATGTGAAGCCAAACTCTCGCACTTTCCTGGGATTATGTTAACTCTTTTATTTACAATAGATACAACCGCCAGATTTTCCCTCCACTTGGCCGTTGCCCTGCCTTCCCTCCAGCGGTAGACTCGCGGCATCGCAGTCATGCGCTGGCTCCTCTATCTCCGACTCGTTCTCCTCACCGCAGGAACTCTCCTGCCCTTTTTTTGGATGGTGGTGATCCTCGGACACCGCCGTCAACGCAACTTCGAGCGCGTTTTCTTTTTCCTTTGTTTGGCGCTGACCTTTTTCTTCGGCAGCAGCCTATTGGCGCTGAATGCAGAACTCCACTACGGTACCGCGCCGCCGGGCCTGCTTCGCTTCGCATGGATGTTTCTATGTGTGGGTCTTTGGTTTATTCCACCACTCGTAGTTCAGCTCCATGTTGAATACGCTTCCATCCGAGAGCTCATCCCGGCGAGAGGAGGGAGAGTCGCGTGGTTGCTGCTCGTCTGGCTCCCATCTTTGCTACTCATACCGGGACTTGTATCCGCGATGAGGTTAAGGGAGGGCTTTCGGTTCGAAGGTCCTTCTCTGCAACTGGGGTTGCCATTTCAAATCTGGCTGGCGGCCGCGATCCTCCTCGCAACGTATTGGCAGTGGCGCTTCACGAAGGCAGCCCCCGACGAAGAGCAGCGTTCATTCCATAGGGGGCTCAAACGGGATTTCGTTGGGTTGAGCTTCCTGCTGTTGATGATGTTCTGGTGGGCTCGGTACTTTGGCGCAGAGAGCGCCGTCCCAATCTCGATTCTAGTGATGCTTTTTGCTCTTATGCCGCTGGGCAGCCTGATCGGCAAAGTCCAAAAGTTCAATTTTCTACAGATTGGGCGTCAACGCAACTTGATCTATGCGGTGTTCCTGGTGTTTGTAGCACTGCTGTACCTGAGTTTCGTGCGCAGAGCGAGCCTGTGGTTGGAACCGTACCTGCCTCCGGAAGCGACGGCAGCGCTTCTGCTGTTCTTGCCAGTTGTGTTCTTTGAGCCGCTGCAGCGGATCATGGGAAAGCTCCTGCGAAAAACTGCGCAGAAAGAAGTGGATCGTGCGCAGGGGCTTTTGGGGCCGATCAACGAGGTGGCGCGGCTTGGCGACCTTGGAAAGCTCAGGGAATTCAGCGAACGGTGGATTGCCGAGCAGTTGCAGCTTGCGGAAATAAAGCTCGAACTCGACGCTGGAGGCGCCCCAACCCGACTTACCGATGCCGCAAAAGGCAGTTCGATCGAAGCTTTCGAAATAAAGCGCGGTGGACAGCACTTCGGAACGCTGCGGGTACGCGCTCATGGCGCGATGATTTCGGGGGAAACGTGTGCGGCACTGGAGTTTCTTTGTGAGCAGTTGCCGGAGGCTTTTGAGCTTTGCCGGTTAATTGAGGAGAAGCTGCAACTGGAAAGGGAATTGGCGGAACGGGAACGCCTCGCGCTTTTCGGCCAGATGGCGGCCAGCATTTCGCACAATTTGAAAAATCCGCTGGGTTCGATAAAGACGATCTTGCAGGTGCAGATGGAAAACCCGGATCTGCCCGCGGCGATGCGGCAGGAAACGCAGATAGTTTTGGACGAGATCCGGCGGCTTTCGGAAAAATTGAATCAATTGCTGCAGTTCAGCCGGCCGGGAGTGCGCAGCGGTGGGTCGCGCGGCTACTGCGACGTGAGTCAAGTTGCGGAAACTGTAGTCGGCGTATTCCACCACGAAGCAGAGCAGCGCGGAATTATGCTGGAGTTAAAGACGCAACCGCAACCCGTTGAAGTGGCGGCGAGCGCGGAGGTTGCAAATGACATTGTTTCCAACCTGCTACTCAACGCGCTCGAAGCCGCTCCCAGCGGTGGCCACGTTTGCCTTTCGCTGGCCGCGCAAGACGGCCACTGCCGCGTCTCCGTGGAAGACGACGGCGCAGGCGTTCCAGCGGCGCTGAAAGAGAAAATACTCCAGCCGTTTTTCACTACGAAGGCGCGGGGAACGGGGCTGGGGCTGGCGATTGTCGCGCGGCGCGTGGAGGAGATGGGCGGCAAGTTGGAAGTGGAAAGCCCGATCCGGGGCGAACGCGGCAGCCGGTTCAGCGTCACGTTGCCGCTCGCAGCAAAGGAAAGGCAGCCATGAAAACAATTCTCATCGTGGATGATGAGCCCGCCGCACGCTATGGATTGCGGCGCGCCCTGGAGGGCCGCTATCGCGTGCTGGAAGCCGATTCGGCGGCGGCGGCGCGCTCGGCACTGGCCGCCGATCCGCCGGATTTGCTGCTGCTGGATGTGGTCATGCACGGCGAAGACGGCTTGGCATTTCTGAAGTGGCTGCGCGGAGAAGGGCAAGAATTGCCGGTGCTGATGGTTTCCGCGCTGGACACGGCAAAAGCGGCAGTAGAGGCATTGCAGTTCGGCGCAGCGGACTATCTGGTCAAAGGGTTTGAACTCGAGGAACTGCGCACGCGCGTAGCGAACCTCCTGAAACTTGCGACACTCGAGCAAGAAAACAACGCGCTGCGGCGCAAGCTGGCAGTGGAAGGGAATTTCGGGCAGATGATCGGCCGCTCGGCAGGGATGAGGCGGGCGTTTGAAATGGCGGACCGCGTGGCCGTGACGGATTCGACGGTGCTGATTCTTGGCGAAAGCGGCACGGGCAAGGATTTGCTGGCGCAGGAAATCCACGCGCGTTCGCCGCGGAATGGAAAGGCCTATGTGGCCGTGAACTGCGCGGCGCTGCCCGAAACCTTGATCGAATCCGAGCTGTTCGGTTACGAGCGCGGTGCGTTCACCGGCGCCGCGCAACAGAAAAAAGGCCGCTTCGAACAAGCCCATGGGGGTACGCTTTTCCTTGACGAAATCGGCGACATGAACCCGGTGACGCAATCAAAAGTGCTGCGGGCGCTCGAGAATCGCACCATTGAGCGGCTCGGCGGCACGCAGACCATACCGGTGGATGTGCGCGTAATCAGCGCGACCCATCGCAATCTTCCATTTGCCATCCGCGAAGGGAAATTCCGCGAGGATCTTTTCTACCGGCTGCGCGTGGTGAGCATCGAATTGCCCCCGCTGCGCACGCATAAGGATGATATTCCCCTACTTGCAGAGGCATTCCTGCAACTTCATGGCGCGCGGCTGGGGCGCACGTTGCGCTTGACCAAGGAAGCGGTGACAACTCTCGAGCGCTACGACTGGCCCGGTAATATCCGCGAATTGAAAAACGCCATCGAGCGGGCCATGGTCCTCTGCCGTGGCGAGGAAATGGGCGTGGGCGATTTGCCCGAAGAAGTGGTGAAAGGCTCGCCGGTGCTGCCCAGGAGCAGCGAGGACGGCGCGGATCTCGGCCTGAGCGACTCCGATTTTCGCGAGGCCAAACGCAAGTTTGAGATTGCCTATCTTCGTCGCCAGCTCGCGGCGCATCGCTGGAATATTTCGCGGACCGCGGCGACCATCGGGCTTCACCGGCAGAGCTTGCAGGAACGGTTGCGCGAACTCGGCATCCGCCGCCCTGGCCAGGAAATTCGCCCGGAGGATGACGAAGCATGATCCCTCGCGGCTTTATGCAGGCCGGCGGCGGCAGCACGCGCTTCGGGACGGACAAAGCCCTCGTGACACTCGCCGGTAAAACCATGCTGCAACGCACTGGGGAGTTGTTGGCTGAGGTTTGCGATGAAGTTACGATTGTTGCTCCGGCAGGGAAATATGCAAACGCCGCATGGCCGGTGCTCGCCGATCGCTGGCCGGGGGAAGGACCATTGGGTGGAATCCTCACTGCCCTGTCCGCGATGCAGAACTTCGAGTCCGGCACGGCTTGGGCGTTGATCGTGAGCTGCGACATGCCGTTTCTGACGCGGGAATTCCTGACGTTTCTATGGAAAGGCGCCGCGGCGAGCAACGCGCAGGTCGTCGTACCGGAATCCGGCAGCGGCCTTGAGCCTCTCTGTGCGTGCTGGAGCGCCAGCGCCGCCGCAGGCGTTAAATCGGCTTTCGATTCCGGCGTGCGCAAGGTCACCGAAGCCATGAAACGCCTGCCAATGGAAGTGCTTGACGAGTCCGCCTGGAAACGATTTGATACGGAAGGCCGCCTTTTCTGGAACATGAATACGCAGGCGGACTTTGCCGAAGCACGCCGCATTCTCGAGGCGGAGAATCGATGAGCGAAGAGATCCACGAAGCTGGTCTGACAGCCGCGAATACCGCGCCGAGCGCCGCGGAATACTATTTCGAGTTTCGCGGCGTTTCGAAGGGCTTCGACGAACGCGACGTACTCAACAACGTCAGCTTCAAGGTCAAGCGCGGCGAGACCTGCGTGATCATGGGCCGCAGCGGCGTCGGGAAGTCGGTTTCCCTGAAACACATCATGGGATTCCTGCACGCGGATTCCGGCCGCGTTTTCATTGACGGCGTGGACGTGACGGACTTCACGGAACGCCAGTTTGAGGAGATCCGCCGCAAGGTCACGATGGTGTTTCAATCCGGTGCGCTGTTTGATTCGCTCACCGTGGCGGAAAACATCGCATTCCCGCTGGAACGCCAGCCCGGCTTGACGGAAGAGGACGTTGATGCCTATGTGCTGAAGCTCTCGAAAATGCTTGAAGTGGAAGATGTCCTCGAAAAAATTCCCAGCGAGCTTTCCACCGGAATGAAGCGCGCCGTGGCTATCGCCCGCGCTTTGGCGCAGAATCCCGAAGCAATTCTCTACGACGAGCCCACCACGATGGTCGATCCCATCATGGCCGGGCACATGGGCGACTTAATCCTGCGGCTGAAGCAAACTTTTCACAAAACTTCCATCGTGGTGACCCACGACACGCACCTGGCAAAGCGTCTCGCGGACACGGTCGTGTTTCTGCAAGACGGCAAGGCGCAAGTGTTCGGCACGTGGGACGAATTTGAAAGTTCCAAAGACCCGTTTCTCCACGACTTCCTGCTGCAGGATGAACTTATTCCCGCTTTGGACGTGACCCTGTGACAATTTCGTCAGCCGCTCCAAAAGATCCCAAGGCGCAACTTCGCAAGACCATGGGGTTTTGGGATGTTTTGCTGTTCAACATCGCCACGGTGCTCGGACCCCGTTGGATCGCCGCTGCCGGCCACAACGGAACCTCTTCCATCAGCCTCTGGGTCATTGCCGCACTTTTCTTCTTTGTCCCCGGCGCTTTTGTCATCAACGAACTGTCTTCGCGCTTCCCGGATGAAGGCGGTTTGTACGTCTGGGCCAAGGAGGCGTTCGGCGATTTTCATGGTTTCGTGGCTGGCTGGACCTACTGGATTTATACCGTGTTTTATTTCCCCGGGCTGCTTCTGGCAAGTGCCTCGATGAGCGCGTATGTTCTCGGTGAAAAAGGGGGGCCACTGTCGCAGGACCGCACGTTTTTGTTGGTGCTCTCGCTCGTCCTTTTGTTCGTTGCCGTGTGGTTGAACATTATCGGACTGAACATCGGAAAGTGGCTGCAGAATGCCGGGGGAGTCGGCACGTACTTGCCGCTTCTGATGCTGGTGGGCGTGGCGCTGCTCGGCTATTTCAAGCACGGGTCGGTGACCCACTTCACTTGGGCGAACATGATGCCCACGTGGAACTGGGATACCGTGAATTTCTGGTCGCAGATCGCGTTTGCTTTTACGGGCCTCGAATTGGTTTCCGCGATGAGTGAGGAGGTGCGCGACCCACGCCGCACGCTGCCGCGGGCCGTCTTTGGCGCGGGCGCGATGATCGCATTCATGTATATCGCCGGCACGTTTGCGATTTTAGCACTTGTGCCGGCCGCCGATCTGGACCCGAAGAGCGGCGTGTTCCACGCAATTACCGCTGGATCGGTGGCGTTGAAGGTCGGTTTTCTAGGCGTTCTGGCGGCACTGTTGGTTTCCGTTGGCAACGCGGGCGGAGTAGGCAGCACCGTGGCGGGAATCGCGCGCGTGCCGTTCGTTGTTGGCATCGACCGCTATCTTCCCGCGGCTTTCGGGAAAATTCATACGAAGTGGAAGACGCCGTATATTTCGATTCTGGTGCAGGCCGGCATTTCCGGCGCCATTTTGCTGCTCAGTCAAATCCAGAGTGAAACTGTCCAGTCCGCCTATCAGATGTTGATCGACGCGGCGATCATCCTTTACTTTATTCCGTTCCTGTACATGTTTGCTGCGGCAATCAAACTGTCGCGCAGGAAGGACCGCAAAGAGAATGAGCAAGCCGTGTTGATCCCTGGGGGCATGGCCGGAGTGTGGCTTTCCGGCGGCATCGGGTTCTTGGTTGTGCTGATTGGAATATTTGTCTCCCTGATTCCGCCCGGGGAGACACTGCACAAGGCTAGTTTCGAATTGAGGCTCGTCGGCGGGACGCTCGCGTCAATTTTTCTGGGACTCATTCTCTACTGGCGCGGGGCGCGACAAAAGAGTGGCGAAGCAAAGAGCACAAGCTAGAGCCTCACGCGAGGGGGTGATGCTATGCCCGATTGGAAACGACTGATCGTCGGGGATGCCTTTGCGCTAGACTCGCGCAACAGGAATTTTTACCGCGACATGTTCCTGTTCGCCCCGTTTCTCCTATTCTCCGTTATAGCTGTTAGCGGCCTGCTTGGTCCTAAGCGCGACTATCTTGTTGCCGTGAAGAGCGGGCTTTTGTCGCTTTTGGCGGTCGCACTTGCACGGGAGCGGCTTCTGTTACTCGCGAGTTCTCTAGGGTTTGTGTGCTTGCAAAGCGGGATTTCGTTCGCCGTGAAACGTGACCCAATAGCACTCGTCGTTTCAATTCTCACGGGCGCGGCGTGCCTTTGTCTAATGCGTTGGTTGAAGAACTACAAGCCAAGCTACTCGTTTGAGAAAGGTGTCACAATCGCAACTGTTTTGGTGATGATGGCTGGCGGAGTCTGCTGGTATGCGCTTTTTCGTTTGTTGGTAGAATCTGATTAACAGGCCCTCGTCCGGCTAAAAGCCTTGCTTGACGAGGTGTTCCATGATGAGGCTGGTTGAGGGCTTTGCGTCCCTTCGTGCCTCCAGATAGCGTTCGACGTATTTGCCCAGGACGTCGCCTTCGAGGTTCACCGCGTCGCCGATTTTTTTGCTTTGAATGTTCGTGTGTTTGTAGGTGAACGGGATGACAGCGGTTTCCGCAACGCGGCCAGTCCAGCGTGCCACTGTCAGGCTGATCCCATCGATGGCGATCGATCCCTGCGGCACGATGTTCTTCGCGAACGATTCCGGGACTTCGATGCCGTACCACCAGTTTTCGCCGTCGGCGTCGAGCCGTGCCACGCGCCCGACAGTATCCACATGCCCGAGCACGAAGTGTCCACCAAATTCCTTGCCCGCGGTCATGGGTTGTTCCAGGTTCACGCGTGTGCCGCGCTTCCAACCGCCCATGGACGTCTTGCGAATCGTCTCCGTGGAAAGGTCGGCGGAAAATCTCTCGCCCTCGATCGCCACAACCGTGAGGCAACACCCGTCCACGGCGATGCTGTTGGCAATCGCTAGATGCGGGGCCACGGCCGGTGCGTGGATGGTAAGCCGTCCTCCGTCCGCGTGCAGTTTCAGCGAATCGATGGTGCCCAGATGTTCTATGATGCCGGTAAACATGAAAGCCTCGCCTGGATTTGTGAAGCAAGGAAAAGCGAAGGAGTAGGATACCGCGAAACGTGGGGGAGTGCTGGACGAGCGTCGTGGCCCCGCGTTCGGGCCGGGTGGGTTTTTGCTGGCGGACCGCCTCGGCAGGCAGTCACTACGCGAGGAAGAGTAACCCAAGAGCACAGGCTGAAGCCCATGCTACTGTGGCGGGGGCGCGTTCCCGGCGAGGGCGAGTTCGCGTAGGCGGCGCAGGTCTAGTTTTCCCGTGCCCAGGTACGGCAGCTTTTCCACAAACAGAAACTGGTCCGGTCGCGGCTTCCAAAGCGGCGGCAAATCGCTTTTGGAAAGTTTCTCCAGGCATTCCCGCAACACCTCTTCCTTCAGCGTGTGGATCACCACCAGGCGCTCGCCTTTTTTCTCATCGGGGATGGCCGTCACCGCCAGGATCTGCCCATCGGCCTGCAGCAACTCGTGCAACTTCTCTTCCACCCGAATGTGCGGCACCATCTCTCCGCCGATTTTGCTGAAGCGGCTTAAGCGGTCGGTGATCCGCAGAAATCCGTCTTCATCTACGGTGGCAATGTCGCCGGTGTTGTACCAGCCGTCTTGCAACACTTCCGCGGTTTTTTCCGGGCGGTTCAGATAGCCAACCATGACGTTTGGCCCGCGAACGAGCAGCAGCCCGGGCTTGTCCACCGGAAGCGATTCGCCGGATTCGGGATCGAGGATGCGCACGCCGACGCCGGGCAGCGGATGTCCGATGGTGCCGCGCTTTGCCCCGACCTGACGGAAATACGCCGCGCGGAAATCATAAGTGTTCACGGCCACAACCGGCGAACATTCCGTGCAACCGTATCCCTCGAGGGGGCGGATGCCGAAATGATCTTCAAAGGCCTGCGCGATGCGCTCCGGCAGTTTTTCCGCGCCGGCCATCACGATCCGCAAGCTGCCAAATGCTTCGGGGGGACACCTCCGGGCGTATGAATTCAAAAAGGTCGGGGTGGAAAGCAGCATCGTAACCGTGTATTTGCTGACCAGAGCGCCGATCACCTGCGCATCCAGCGGACTCACATGAAAAACAACGCCGATGCCCGCAAGAGGCGGGAGGCAAAGCGTCCCGGTGAAACCGAAGGAATGGAAAAAGGGAAGGATGCCCAGGATGCGATCGCCGTGATGGAGATGAAAGACCTGCTCGATCTGCTCGACGTTCGAAGCCAGGTTGAAGTGCGAGAGCATCACGCCTTTCGGCTCGCCCGTGGAGCCGCTTGAGAAAATGATGGTGGCCGTGTCGTCGAGTGAGGCGGGCCGGGAGACGCCCAGGAACTTTTCAAGTAGCCGCGCGGGCAAAAGCTTGGCGGCGAGAAGGGCCGCGATTTTCTCCACGAAGCCCGAGTTCAGCGCCAGGTCTTCGGCGTAGATCAGTTCGCCGGGAGGTTGGACCGGCACTTTTTCCAGGAATTGCCGCGAGGTGACCACCGTTTTCAGTTCGCATTGCTTCGCGCAGGAGGCGAGCGATTCATTCGAGGAGGTGTAGTTGAGATTGATGGGGACCTTGCCGAGCAGCAGCGCCGCCCAATTCACGAGCGCGCCGGGAATGGACGGAGGAAGAAGAATCCCAACCATTTTCTGATCGCGCCAGAGCGGCCGCAGGCGCCTTGCGAGGAATACCGCTTTGATAAATGACTCGCCGAAGGTCATTTTCGGAGTTCGGCCGTCCGCCATTGCGAAACGCCGCGGATGGCGCCGCGCGGCTTTTATAAACGAACGCGTTAACGTCCTCATGTAGCGCCGGCGCCGCTGGAAAGCGTCGACGCCTAGTTCCTGCACGGCCTGTCTTACTTCGGTTGCGGTCGCTGTCGAAGGCAGCGGCTTGCCGAACGTAATGCGCACGGGATACGGGATGCTCCGCGGCCACTTCCAGAGGAAATGGCCCCCAGAAAAACTGAAGATGGAGCCCCAGATCCCGTCGATGTTTACCGGGATAATGGGAACATCAATGCCCTTGATGATGCGTTCGAAACCGCGGCGGAAGGGAAGCATCTGCCCGATCCGCGTGATCTCGCCCTCCGGAAAAATGCAGACCACCTCGCCGTTGCGCAGCGCTTCGGAGGCTTCGCGCAGGGAATGAATCATCTCGCGCGGCCCTTGATCCGAGGCGATGGGAATGATCTTCAACATTTTCGCAAACGGCTTGATCAGCGGGTGGTCGTATGCGCCCTTGAACATCAAGAAGCGGATGGGCCGGTCGGTGGCGGCGATAAGCAGGACCGCGTCCACCCAGGATGTGTGATTCGGAGTCAGCAGGGCGCCCCCACGCGCGGGAATCATTCCCTGGCCCTTCAGGTCCAGCCGGTAAATCGTGTGCGCGGCGGTCCATAGCAAAAAGCGGAGCAACGAATCCGGGAGCAACCAGAGCAGGTAGGCCAGCGCTCCCACCGTCCCGATCGCGGCCCAGAAGAAAATTCCCGCGGGGCCAAGATGCAGAAAGTGTTTGCAAAGGTAATAAACCACCGAAGCGGTCAGGATGCCGATGAAGGACAGGAGATTGGCGCTGGCCAGCACGCCGCCGCGATGCTGCTCCTCCGGGCGGTGCTGCAGCAAGGCGCTGATCGGCACAATGAAGAACCCGCCGAAGAATCCCAGCGCGGCGAGGAAAATCAGCACGGTTTGAAAGGATATTCCTGGAAACGCGAGCAGGAAACCGAACACCGTGATGCCGGTGGCACCCAGCGGGATGAGGCCGTATTCGATTTTTCCACCCGAGAGGTAGCCGGCGGCGAGGCTGCCCAGGCCGATGCCGATGGCGATGGCGGCCTGCAGATAACCGCCCTGTGTGGCGTGGACATGCAGAATGTCTCGCCCGTAGAAGACGATGTCAAACTGCAGCAAAGCCGCGAGAAAGAAGAAGTAGGTATTCCCGACGACGGAGAGCCAGAGGACGCGGTCCTCGGCAATGCGCTTTCCATTTGTCCACAGGTCACCCAAAAAATTGGGCTGAAACTTTTTTGTTGGATCGGCGGCGGCAACTTTGGTGATTCCAAAGCTTGTCACCAACCCAATCACCGAACACGCGAGGAAGAACACGCCGGAATATTCCTGGCGCCCCGCGAACATTTCCGAGAGCCGCGCGCCTGCCAAAGTTCCGGTGATCGCTGCGAGAAATGTGCCCAGCTCGATGACACCGTTTCCCCACGACAATTGGCTTTCCGGGAGGATTTCCGGCAGCAACCCGTATTTCGAAGGACCGAAGAGCGCGCCCTGCGTGCTAGCTAGAAACAACGCTGCCAGGGACATGGGCATGCTATGCACGGCAAAGCCCGCAATCGCGAACAGCATCACGCAAATTTCAAAGAGTTTTGTCCAGATCGTGACCGTGCGCTTGCTGAATCGGTCGGCGAGGTAGCCGCCGGTCATGGAAAACAGAATGAAGGGCAGCGCGAACAGGCAACCGACAAGCAGAACCTTGGTCTCCTCCTCGTCCGGAGTCAGGTTTGTGCCGATGATGAGGTAGAGGACCAGGAACTTCAGGGCATTGTCATTGAACGCGCCCTGAAATTGCGTGGCGATCAGGCTCCAGAAGCCCGGGCGCCAGGAACGAGGAGCGTCAGACATGCCGGAAGAACCCCCGCCGGAGAAAGTGTGTGAAATTCAATGCGATGCAGAATGGTCGCAAAGAACGAGCGCGATGAATAGAAAATTCTTTGGTGGATGTGCAGGAAAAGGGCACACCGGGACGCGGGGTGAGAGGATCCTCAATCCATCAGACGACAGGGACTATCGCGCGCGACGAAGTTTAGGATCTACGCACGTAGGCTTCGATGGACAAGTCGGGACCGAACTCCTGAAAGGAGCGAATCTGAAGATGGGGAAATGTATTGGCCGCCGCAGGGACAAATGGGACGGCGGACTGCCCCGCGAGTTTGGGGGCATAGAAGAGGACGAGTTTGCGCACGACGCCGGCGGCGATCGCAGCGTCGTTGAGCCGCGGTCCGGCTTCCAGCAGCACGCTCAGGATTTCGCGCTTGCCCAACTCTTTCAGCACCGCGTTCAAATCGATCTTCCCGCCACGCGCTTTCATGGAAATTACTTCGACTCCGGCATTCTGCAGCTTGCGCGCCTTTGGTGACTTCAGCGAAGTAGCGGTGAACACAAGAAGGTCATCCTCCGCGGTTTCGACGATGCGGGCCTTGAGCGAAAGCCGGAGCTTTGTGTCCAGGATAACGCGCAGAAGGCGCCGGCGGCGCGGCAATCCGCTGCGATCCGTCAGAAGCGGGTCATCGGCAAGGATAGTGCCGATCCCCGTGAGAAGCGCGTCGGAAGCGTGGCGCATCCTCTGCACTTCGGCGCGCGACTCTTCGCTGGTGATCCACGCCCGCTTTTTGCTTCCGCGCGTTTGCGCAATCGCGAGCTGTCCATCCAGCGTGAGCGCCGATTTCAACGTAACAAACGGCTTGTGCGTCGTAATCCAGCAGGCGAACGCTTCATTCAATTTTTCCGCTTCTGCTTCAAGCACTCCGCTTTCCACTTCGATCCCCGCGCCGCGCAGCCGCGTGAACCCGCTGCCGCGCGTCTTCGGATTGGGGTCTTCCATCGCCGCCACCACGCGCGCAATTCCCGCCGTGATGATGGCTTCCGTGCACGGCCCGGTCCGCCCAGTGTGGTTGCACGGCTCCAGCGTGAGGTATAGCGTCGCCCCGCGCGCCCGTTCACCCGCCTGTTTCAGCGTCACAACTTCCGCATGATCGCGCCAGGCGTACTGGTGAAAGCCATCGCCCACAATCACGCCGTCTTTCACAAGCACGCAGCCCACCGTAGGATTCGGACTCGCCAGCCCGACGCCTTTGCGCGCCAGGTCCAGCGCGTGTTCCATGAAATGCAGATCGTGATTGTTCACGGTATTAGTCGAAGAGCGAATCCGCGTACGTCTGTGCGTCGAACGGCACCAGGTCGTTAATCTGCTCGCCGGTCCCTACAAAGCGAATCGGCAAGCCCAACTCCCGTGAGATGGCCACCACAATCCCGCCCTTGGCGGTGCCGTCGAGCTTCGTCAGAATGATACCCGTAACACCCACGGTGGAAGTGAATTCGCGCGCCTGCGCCAGACCGTTCTGTCCCGTGGTGGCATCCAGCACCAGGAGCACGTCGTGCGGCGCTCCGGGAATCGCCTTCGCGGCCGTGCGCTTCATTTTTTCCAGTTCCGCCATCAGGTTCGATTTGGTATGCAACCGCCCCGCTGTGTCGACGATCACCGCGTCCGCGTGACGTGCTTTCGCCGCGGCCATGGCATCGAAAACCACCGCTGCGGGGTCCGCGCCGGATTTCTGCTTAATCAGTTCAACGCCATTTCGCTGTGCCCAAATCTCCAGTTGTTCGATCGCTGCGGCGCGAAACGTATCGGCCGCGCACAGCACAACGCTCCGCCCCTCTTGCCGCAAACGGTTGGCCAGCTTCCCGATGCTGGTGGTCTTCCCCGCGCCATTCACTCCCACAATAAAAATCACCCGGGGATCGTTGCCGTTCGCGGACCCGGCCAGCGTGGGCGTATTGCCGTATACATTCAACGTCCGGAAGACATGTGCCTTAATCTCCCGCTTCAATTGCTGGCCGTCAGAAAGCGCATTTCGCGCAATCTGTTCCTTCACGGAATCGAGAATTTCCCGCGTGGTCTTCACTCCCAGGTCGGCCGAAAGCAGCGCGTTTTCCACTTCCTTCAACACTGACGGATTGATCTGGCGACCGCCCTTGGTGATGTCGTCCAGCGTGTCCGCCAACGCATTCTTCGTCTTGCTGACGGATTCCTTCAGGCGCTCCAGCAGTGTCGGTTCCGGTTTGCCAAAGAGAGTAATCATGCAGTTGGTCGCGCATCCAGAAGCGCAACACAAAATTGTAACAGATGGGAGAGCAGGGAAGAGTTAGACGTGGACTTCGACGGCGGAGAGGCGGAGTTTGCCCGCTTTTATCGCGGATTCCAGCGCGTTGACCACGGCCTGATCGAATTTCGAGCCGGTGAGCGCCTTGATGCGGCCCAGCGCGTATTCCAAATCCATCGCCGTCTGATACGGACGGTTGGTTGTCATGGCATCGAGCGTATCCGCCACCGCGATAATCCGCGCCATCGTGGGAATCTGCGGCCCGGACAAGCCGTAGGGATACCCGCGGCCGTCCATGTGCTCGTGATGGAGTTCGATGCCCGGCAGCATCTCCTTCAACTGCGAAACCGGGCGCATGATGTTCGCGCCCCTGGTCGTGTGCGTCTTCATGATTTCGAACTCATCCGGCGTCAGGGAGCCGGGCTTCTTCAAGACTTTATCATCCACGCCGATCTTCCCGACGTCATGCAGAAGCGCGGAGATTTTCAGTTTGTCCAGATCCTCGGCGGACAATTTCATCTCTTGGGCAATCACGGTCGAGTACTTCGCCACGCGCCCGGAGTGACCACGGGTGTAAGGATCCTTTTCGTCGATCGCGGCCGCCAGCATTCGGATGGAGCCGATAAACAGCTCCCGGTTTTCCTCCGCCGCCTCCTTTAGGCGCTCGATGTACTCCTCGATGTCGTTGGCCATCAAATTGAAATTTTCGGCCAGCTCGCTGATTTCCGCGGCTCCGCGCACGGGCGTACGCTGGTGAAATTCGCCGCGGCTGATGGCTCGCGTCGATGCGGCCAGGCTGCGGATGGGCTTGCTGATCCCGACGGCGAAGAAATACCCGAACAGCACCGCGATCAGCACCACGACGCTCACGAACGCCAGCGCCTGGCGGTTCAATTCCGTCACCCCGGCGTCCGCGCGCGCCTGGTTCACGCTTCTCTCGGCAATCACCGCCCAGTTCACTTCCGGGAACGTGCTGTAGGTCCCGACCATTTCTACGTCGCGCTTGTTTTCTTTTTCCGTGAAGCGCACCGTCTCCGTATTCCGCAATTCCCGCGGCAGCGCCTTCACCTGCGCGACCAGGTGCGATTTCTCGCTCAGGTCCTCCCCCGGCACAAAATGCTTGGTGTCCGGGTAGGCCACGATGTGGCCGAAGTGATCCACCACAAAAACGATCCGGCCGCGCACGCTGGCGTCTTGCAGCCGCCGCAGTATCGGATCCAGCGACACCACCGCCGCCAGCATCCCCGTGAAATTGTCCTGATCATCTTTTAGCGGCACTGCGATCACGAACGCCGGGCGGTTGTCCGGCGCCAGAGCCAGGGGATCGCTGCGAAATTTCACCGATTGCATGCAGCTGACAAACGCGCGCTGCAGTGCCTTCTCCACAAACGGGTCCTGCTCGGCCCGGAAATTCCCCTGGGAAGCGCTGCTGCCCTTGCCGTCGCGCCCCACGGCCGTCAGGTAGATGAACGTGTTTCGGTTCGAATCGACGAAATTATCCAGCAGCCGCCGTACTTTGGGTTCCGCCGCCGGGTCGGTGACATTGTCGATCAGGCCGGTCAGCGCCAGGATCTGTCTCTGGCTGATCAGTTGCTGCGTCAGGTTGGATTCGAAGGATTGAACTTCCTGGGCAAGAGACCGCGTCAGCTCCGCCTGCTGCACGCGCTCCGTATCCACCAGTTTTTCTTGGCTGAGCTCCAGCACTTGCCGGTGATACAAACCGATAGGGAGTGCGCTGACAAGCAGAAGCGCACCGAGCACGAGCCACAAGATGCGCACCCGGCCCGAACGCAGGCGCATCAACAGGGTTGGGAGTGAGACCGCCATTGCAATACCTCAATTTTACGGGACGAATGGGCGTTGGCCGGGCTGGCCCAAAGGACAGGCGACGCGCAAGTGCAACTGGGACCAAGGTACTAACCAAGGTACTAAAGGACAGGTCGATTTTAGGGGGAATCGGGGACGGTTGCGGCTCGGAAGTTGGGATTGTTTTCTGGGTTGGAGCCGGGCGCATATCAGATATCAGATACCAGATATCGGGCAGCGGATGGCCGGCAGTCTCTGCATATCGGATGGCCGCCGACTTACCTTCTCGGTCCGAAGAATTTGAGCCAAAAGTGAAGACTCAAAACGTAAAGGTTAAAGACAAAGAACTGAAAACCGAAAACTAATGACCCAAAACTAGAGACCAGCGACTGAAAACTGAAAACCTAAGACTGAAAACTCATCACTCCTTCTTCAGCGGCCGCTCCATGATCGCCCGGATCGCGTCTCGAGGTGCATTGCCCAGATGCAGGATGCTGTGCACCTGCTCGGTAATTGGCAATTCGATGTGCTGCTCCTGGGCCAATGCCAACAATGCCTCCGCCGTTCCCAGGCCTTCCGCCACCATGTTCATCCCTTGCAGGATCTCTTCGAGCGAGCGCCCGCGGCCCAGTTCAAAGCCGACATGTCGATTCCGGCTCAGCACTCCGTTGCATGTCAGCACAAGGTCACCCAGTCCAGCCAGGCCACTCAGCGTTTCTGGCTTGCCTCCCAGAGCAACAATCAATCGCGTCATCTCTGCCAAGCCGCGGGTGATCAGCGCAGCCAGCGAATTGGCGCCCAGGCCCAACCCCTGGCAAGCCCCCGCGGCGATCGCCATCACGTTCTTCATTGCTCCTGCCAGCTCTACACCTAACACATCATCGTTGGTGTACAGCCGGAAACTCGAGCTCGCGAATTCCTCCTGAAGAAACGCGGCCAGCGCGCGATCGTTCGACGCCAGAACCACCGCAGTGGGCTCCCCCTTCGCCGCCTCAAGGGCGAAGGAAGGCCCGGAAAGCACCGCGACCCGCGGAATGAATTTCAGGGAAAAAACCTGTTCAATCACCTCGCTCATGCGCAAGTGCGTCGCAGTTTCCAGTCCCTTGGTCGCGCTCACGATGGCTGTTTCCGGCGAGAGATGCGGAACCGCCTGCAGGTAAACGCTCCGTGCGTGCGCCGACGGCACCACGCCAAGGACAATCTGCGCTTCGTGAAGCACCGTGCCGAGATCGGTGGATGCCTGCACGCACGCAGGGATGGGCACTCCCGGGAGGTACGCCGGATTTTCCATATTTTCCCGGATGGATTGGGCGATTGAAGCATTCCGCATCCAAATGCGGATATCGTGCTTGCGCCGGCTGTGCCCCAGCACCACGGAGAGGCCAGTTCCCCAGCTTCCGCCGCCCAGAATGGCGATTCTGCTCATGCCTCTTCGCCTTTCGATTTGCCCACGGGATATTTGGGCTCAGTGCCGTCGGCCAATCGCCGCAGGTTCGCGTCGTGCTTGTAGAAAATCAGCGCGGAGGCGAAGAGCGTGCCCAGGTTAATCACGAGCGGCGGCGCATGCCCGGGCGCCCAAAGAAAATAGATGAGCATGGGCATTGCCGCCGCCGCAGATAGCGATCCCAGCGAGACATAACGCCAAAACAGCACCACCAGCAGGAACAGAATGAACGCTGCCAGAGCAGCCAGCGGGCAAAGCGCTATGAAGATGCCCAGAGCGGTTGCCACTCCCTTGCCGCCTTTGAACCGCAGCCACACAGGAAAACAATGGCCGAGTAGTGCTGCCACGCCGGCGAAAATCATGGCGCTGGCGCGATAGTCGGTGAGCCGGGCCGCGAGCCAAACTGCCGCGCCACCCTTGGCGGCGTCAAGAACCAGCGTAAGGATTCCAGCCGATGGTCCCGCCACGCGAGACACATTGGTGGCGCCAATGTTGCCGCTGCCGTGTTGCCGCACGTCTTTTCCGCCGAAGATTTTCGACAGTAGGATTCCAAACGGGAAGGAGCCGAGAAGATAACCGGCGAGCACAAGAAGCAGGGTTGTTAAGGAAGTTTCGGCCATCGAGGGCTACGTCTCCGCAACAAAAGGGAACGACTGCACGGTAGTGTACTCCGCCCCGGTGGATTTGAGTTTGCTTTCGATGAGATGGAATTCGCGCGTGGTAAACGAGCCAAAGCCGCGGGAGGAATGTTGCGCCGCGGCGGAGGCGAGATTTGGCGGAAGGCCCGGGAGATTGAAGCGTGCCAGCGTCAGGTGCGGGGTGAACGGCCGCACCTCCAGCGGGAAAGCGAGTGCGTGCATGCTACGATCGATATCCTCTGCAAGCGCTTTCAGATTCGCGGGCGCTTCCATCCCGGCCCAGAATACGCGCGGGCGCCTCTCATTCGGGAAAAAGCCGAGCCCGCGGAACTTCAGCGTGACAGGCTGCGCGCTGCGAATCGAGCCAAGGGCGCTTTGGATCGCCGGCAGCTTTGCGGGTTCCGTTTCGCCGAGGAATTTTAGTGTCACATGGAGATTTTCCGTGCGCACCCATTTCGCCTGCGGCGCCGCCCTGCGCAACTCCTTCACAAACACCGCGAGCGCGCTGCGAATTTCGCCGGGAATTTCGATGGCAATGAACAGCCGCACACGGCCTCACTTTCGCCAAATGGCCATTCCGAACTCCTGTAGCTCACCCCTTAAGGGGTGAGGGTTTTCACAAGCTCGGCAACCATGTCGACGGCGTGCGCGATTCCGCTCCGGACAGACCGTACCAGTGATGAGGAAACCTTCAGGCTGAAGCCTAAGCTTCAGCTCATCGGTGAGGCGGAGGATTCCCGTTATAGAGATAATGCATGCGCACCATATCGAGGGCGAACTGCGAGGCATAAAATCGAATGCCTTCCCGGTCGCCGGGCAAGTGCACCAGCCGTTCTTTCACGCCGCCCGGGCCCGCCAACGCAATGTGCACCGTCCCGACCGGTTTTTCTTCGCTGCCTCCGCCTGGCCCGGCAATTCCGGTAATGCCCGCGCCAAACGTGCTCCCCACACGCCGGCGTATTCCTTCCGCGAGCGCAATCGCCACTTCGCTGCTCACCGCCCCTTTTGCGGCGATCAGTTCCGGCGGCACATCGGCCCACGTCGTCTTCATCTCGTTGCTGTAGCAGACCACGCCGCCAAGGAAATAGTTCGAGCTGCCGGGAATGCGCGTGAGCCGTTCGGCCAGCAATCCTCCCGTGCAGCTCTCGGCCGCGGCGATCGTGGCGCGATGATCGAGCAGAAGCTGCGCCACGACTTCCTCCAGCGAGATTGCCGAGTGCGCGAAGATGCGATCACCCAGGGCCAGTTCGAAACTGCGCGCGATTTCGTCCAGCGTGCTGTTAGCCTGAGCCGCGTCGTCGCTCCAGGACCTCAGATGAATCTGGATTTCGCCCGGAGTGGAAAGGATTGTCGTGTGCACTTCTTTGTGGCGGGTGTAAATCGACTTGATGCGCTCTTCGACGTGCGATTCGCCGAGCCCGGTCACCCGCAATTCGCGATGGAACATCCGCACGCCGGAAACTCGCCGTTGCAAGCGCGGCAGCACCTGCTCGAGGAAAAGCGGCTTCAATTCCCGCGGCGGACCGGGAAGAAGCGCGACCATTCGCCCCTGATCTTCCAGCCACAAACCAGGCGCGGTGCCGCGTGGATTCTCCAGCACCTCGGCGCCTTCGGGCACCATGGCCTGGCGAAGATTTACGGCTGGCATGTCGCGCTTAAAACTGCGAAAGCGCGCTTCGATGGCGCGCACAACTTCGTCATTCCGTTGCAGCCTGCGGCCCAGAAGTTCGGCCACGGTTTCTCGGGTCAAGTCGTCTTCGGTGGGCCCCAGACCGCCGCTTGCGATCACCACCGGCACGCGGTTCAGCGCGTCGCGAAACGCCTCCGCCAATAATTCCCGGTTATCGCCGACAATAGTTTTGCGCAGGACTTCAATGCCCAGCTTGTTCAGCTCCTCGGTCAGGAAAAGCGAATTCGTATCGATCCGGTCCGGCGTCAAGAGCTCCGACCCCACCGCAATGATTTCCGCTTTCATGGGTAGTATTGTAGCTCAGGCCTTCAGGCCCGAGGGTGTCCTCACGGTTGGCACAATTTGTCCGCGCCACAACCTCGCTCGCCGTTGGCTTGGTTGCTGCGGTCATGGAGAGCCTCACACCTGAAGGGGTGAGCTACAGGGCCTTAACCCAGCAGGGGCAGGCCGCGGATGTTCCAATCGACCGTGTAGAGGGCGCTGTTTGCGGCGAGGATGGCGCGGCCGCTCGGCAGCATCGCCAGGCCGACGAGCGCGGACCCGCTTAGAACATGTTCGGCGTGGCCTTGCGGGGAGATGCGCACGATGCCACGGCGTCCGGCAAACGACCCTGCGATGTACAGATTGGTGTCTTTATCGAAGGCCATTCCCTGGGGGCGCCCCAAGCCGCGATAAAACACGTGGACTTCGCCGCCTTGCGTGATGCGGTACACCCTGTCATAGCTCGATGTAGTCGGGCCGGTCACGTACAACTCGCCGCTAGGATGAAACGCCAGGTGGTAGGCCGCCATCGAAGGTTCCAGCGTGGCAAAAACAAAAATCTCTCGCTCCGGGCTGATTTTGAAAATCGTGCCGCTGCGGTCTCCGACAAAGAGATTTCCGGCGCGGTCGAATGCCAATCCAGTGGCAGTACCCATGCCCTCGACCCACTGTTCCGTCTGTCCGTGCTGGGTCACGCGGTGAATCGTGCCGTCGTGGCGGCAGGAGACGAACAGGTCGCCCCCGGGCCCAATCGCCAGGCCGGTCGGATTGACCAACGACGTTACGTAGGGCTTCACCGCGTAGTTCGGGCCGATTTTATAGAGCGAGACCGGCACGCGCTGCCCGCGCGGCCCGCTGAACGTCACGTAAATATTCCCGTGCGCGTCCACCGCGGGATTCGCCACGGGATGCAGGTTGTCCGCAATCTGATACGCCAGCGCAACGGGAAATGGCTGGCTTTCTTTCTGCGCATTGACGACTCGAATGGCGCCGGCCGTCACGTTTTCGGGTACCCGGGCAATCAGCCGGTTACTGCTGGCCAAGGCCACCGTTGCCTCGGCCTCCCCAAAACGCACCACCGGCCGCGCGCCCGGCCGCGACACAAACGCACTCCCGTAAATGGTGATTTCCCCGCCGGGAATGGCTGCGGCTGGCACAACGCGGTCAATGTGCGGGATGCCGTTCTTTTCCGGAGGGGTGCCGAACCCGAATTTCATAATACATAAAAGTGTAACGCGAGACGCAAGCAAATGGCAGCATAGACCCCGGCCATCCAGTCGTCCGCCATGATCCCCCATCCGCCCGGAAGATTTTCCAGACGTCGGCAAGGGAAGGGCTTCAAAATGTCAAAAAGCCGGAAAAGCACAAATCCTGCAAGGAGATACTTCCAGTTGAGCAGGCTCATGCCTGCATACAGCCCAAACACCACCCCGGAGGAGGAGTGCGAGATTATGTCCGGAAACATTAGCGGCGCTAAGCCTAAGATCAGCGCCAGATGCACGCCAGAGACTTCATCGATTACCACGTACTGCGGATCTTTCACGTTGGCAAATTCCGCCACCTGCGTTCCGCAGCGAACCCCGAGATAGGCCAGCACAACCCAAACCACAATGGTCGGCGAGAGTATAAGCAGCATCCCTAAAGTTCCAGACAGCAGGGGAACGTCGAGTCCCAGGCCGAACCCGAGACCCTCACCCACAATAAGAAACCAGGTGAACGGATGCGAGATCAAGGCGATGACCAATCCCGCCAACGATCCCCAGGTACCCGGGCCCGGCTTCAGGTATCCGATCCCGAACACTGTTGCAATGGCGTAGGCGAATCGCGGTTTCTTCCCGGCACCGACTGCAGAATTCTCATTGATTGGATTCATCGGTTTTCCGCCTGTCTTCGCGTGTGGCGCCCGGCTCGGGGTCGGAAATCTCTTCTTCGTCGAATATCGGGTCAGAGACGACGTATTTCTCCGCCGCCCACGCGCCCAGGTCGAGCAAGCGGCAGCGTTCCGAGCAGAACGGGAAGTCCGCGTCCTTCTCCGAATCCGTCGGCTTCTTGCAGATGGGGCATTTGTGCTTCATGGCGAAGAGAGTGTTTTACCACAGAGTGGGCAGAGAGCACAGCGGCCGGAGTGCACGATCCTAGCCGAGGACGCGCAGTGGCGCACCCGTGGCTATGCGCGTGAGCTTATCCGCCGGTGGTATCGCGGGGATCGACGGCATCGGTCGGAGCGTTGGACGGGGAAGAATCTCCACCACGTGGCCGATCAGGTCGTATGCGTCGGTCTTCGTGATTTTCACCTTGACCGCATCGCCTGCTGCCGCTTCGCCGTTTGCCAGTTCAATGTCTGTCAGGTACAGCTTGCCGTCGATGTCCGGAGCCATGCCCTCCAGCCGCGCTTCCCAAATGAGCGGATTGTCCTTCGAAGGCCCTTCGACGAGCGCGGTTTCTGTTCGGCCTTTAAAGGCACGCAACTTTTCCCGCGAAATCTTGCGCTGTAGCGCCATCAGGCGCATGCGCCGTTCTTCGATCGTGTCCGCATCCACTTTTCCATCGAGGGGATGGCTCGCCGCGTTGTCCACGTCGGAGTATTCGAACACGCCCATCCAATCGATTTTCGCGGCGGCCACGAATTGATAAAGCTCCTCGAAGTCGTCCTTGGTTTCGCCGGGAAATCCAACGATAAAGCTGGTGCGCAGCGCCACGCCGGGAATCGTGCTGCGGATGCGATCCAGCAGTTTCAGGAAGGCATCGCCATTGGAGCCGCGCTTCATCCGCGCCAGAACGTTGCGGCTGGCATGCTGCAGTGGCATGTCAAAGTATTTTGCCAGGCGCGGATGGGCCGCGAGTGTGTCCAGCATTTTCTGTGTCACGCGGTTCGGATACGCGTACAGAAACCGCACCCAAAGCAACTCCTCGACCCCCGCGAGCTTCTCGAGCAACTGCGCCAGCCCATCGCGCAAGCCGAGATCTTCTCCGTACGAAGTGGTGTCCTGCCCGATGAGCGTGATCTCCCGCGCTCCCGCCGCGGCAAGATTTTCCGCCTCTCGCACGACGGATTCGAACCGCCGACTGCGAAACGCCCCGCGCAACTGAGGGATGATGCAGAACGAACAGGGGTGATCGCAGCCCTCGGCGATCTTGATGTACGCCTGGTGCTTCGGGGTGGTAATGATGCGCGGCGTCAAATCGTGGTAAAGAAACGAGGGCGGCTGTGCAGGCAGAACTTTCAATTCGCCCTCCACCGCCTCGAGGATGCGCTCCACTTCTCCCGTGCCGACAACAGCATCCACTTCAGGCACCTGCTCGAGGATCTGGTCGCGGTAGCGCTCCACCAGGCAGCCGGCCACAATCAATCGCTTCGCCGCGCCGAATTTCTTGTGCTCCGCCATCTCCAGGATGGCATCCACGGATTCCTTCTGCGCCGGCTCGATGAAGCTGCAGGTATTGACCACCAGGATGTCGGCTTCATCCGCGCGCGGCGTCAATTCGTATCCTTCGCGCGCAAGAATGCCCATCATCACCTCGCTGTCAACGAGGTTCTTCGGGCAACCGAGCGAAATGAATCCAACCTTTGGCATAGAGCGTCACGCAGCAGGACGCAACACTCCAATTTTAGCATGCGCGTCAGGACGGCCCTAATCGCCGCCTTTCGCCGGCTGTGCACCATCATCCGAATTGCTGGCCTGTGATGAGCTACGAAAGGTCTCGGGAACGAAAGCGAGAAAGCACGGCCAGCTCAATAAATAATGGAGCAGTTGGTCTTGCCGGGAGCGTCGGAGCTTGTAGACTCATTCAGTGCAATGGATTGTACAATCGCATCTTGCATCATGGAAAAACGCAGGGTTAACCTGAGATGAGAAGGCGTTTCCTACTCATGTTCTTCGGGACATGGCTGATTTACCTGGCCTTCTTGCCGCCCGGAATTTACTCGATTGACGGCTACTCCATGCTGGCGGTCGCGGATTCGCTTGTAAATCATCACAACGTGACAGTACCTGCTGGCTCGGGCATAGTGGGCAAGGGCGGCCAGACCTATTCGTCATGGTATCCACTGCAGTCCGTTCTTGCCGTGCCAGTCGTAGCCGTGGCAGTGAAAGCATCGAGCGAGTTCCACCTTCCAGCGCATTACGTCGAATCACTTTTCGTCACGGTTCTGCCGGCCTTGTATACGGCCCTGACTGTCCCAATCGTATATCTCATTTCGATCTTGGTTGGGAGTCTTGAGATCGGCGCATGGCTGGCGGCGATTACTTACGGGTTCGGCACAATTGCCCTGGTATATACGCGTGACTTTTATGCCGATCCGCTGCTCGCGTTGCTCGTGGCACTTGGCACTCTGCTGGCTTTCAGGCAGAACAACTCATGGGTGATCGTGCTCGTCACAGCCTTGGCAGTGCTTGCAAAACCTACTGGCATTATCCTGGGACCGATTCTTTCCGCGTACTTGTTCTGGAAGACCCAGCGCTTCTGGTTGAGCCTGCTACCCGGGTTTGGAACCGCGATTGGGTTGGCGACGTATTTTCTTTACAACTTTTACCGTTTTGGAGATTTTCGAACGTTTGGGCAACCTTGGACATTTTCCATAGGGTACGTACCCTATGGATTGGCAGGGCTACTTGTTAGTCCGGGCGAAGGACTGATCTGGTATTGTCCGTGCGCAGTGCTAGCCGTGGCCGCGCTTTGGCAGATAAGAACTCGGCGGCTTGAAGCGTGGACGATTATTGCTCTAGCGGCTTCGTCTTTACTCCTGCATTCCATTTGGTACGAATGGCACGGGGGATCGTCATGGGGGCCGCGTCTCTTGCTGCCTGTCCTTCCCGGACTTGTCGCTTTGGCAGGAGTGTTTGGTAACGGCGGGCGCAAAGTCTTGGCGATGTTGGCCCTTCTCGGCTTCCTCTTGAGTGCGCCAAATCTCGTATCGTCTTATAAACGCACCTATGCAGAGGCAGGTGAGCAGGGCGTGTCCGAGACAGAAATGAGGTGGCAGCCAAGTAGATCGCCTTTGCTAAACGCCTGGCCTGCTGCATTTAGACAAATACACGATGCGCGACAATCGGACGTGCGGCAGTTGTTTGCCCAGCGCACAGAAAATCCAGCTTCGACCATAGCTACTTCTCGCGCTCTGAGAATCGTGGCTGTTTGGTGGTGGGTCTTGCCGGTCGTGCATGTCTCGCGAATTTGGGGAATACTGATTTCGGCCCTGTTAACACTCTCTGGGATTTGGATGCTCGTGTCGGCGCGCCCTCGATGTTCTAAAGTTACAGATCCGAGTGGTCTTTCCGCCGTTTGCTAGGTCCGAGAACGGGTGGGAATCCGCTTGGAAGCAAACTTTCAGGGCTTCGGACGGTTGACGCACCCATCGGACATTAAACCAACGCTTTTCGGCAGGGAGTCAACTGGGACGCGGGGCGGAGCGAACCTGCTCAAGGAGCGCGCGCAGTCGGAACGCGTCGCACGGTAGGTTTCCAAAGCGCGCCTGCACGTAGAGTTCGGTGAATTCCTGGACCGTGAGCGCCAGTCCGCTTTGCAGGGCGAAGGAGGCGGCGAACTCGCCCGGTGTCTGCGTGTCGCGGCGAGAAAAGCCGCGCTTCTCCAGCAGCCGCAAAAGTTCCGCGTACAGCCGTGAAGCCAGTTGAGGATTAATGCGCTCCGCGGCCGGCAGATTGGCTTGCAATGCTAAGCTCAACCACCGGTAAAATAAGCGCAGCCAATCCCGCCGGAGCGCGAAGAGCAGTAGTATCAGCGCAACCGGAAAGATAAACCGCAGCAGTGCATGCGAGCGCTGCCAATCCGCCAGCCGCTCCATCCCGTGATCCTGAAGCCGGTGGAACTTCTTACGCCACGCCTCCCTCCAGTCCGTGGAAATCTGTCCGACGTTTTTGGCCAGCGACAATTGGTGCGTGAAGTCGTAATTGATCACCCATTCGTTCCATGTCAATTGGAACCAATCGACATACAACGCCAGCCGCGAAAGAAGTCCCGTGGCCGGCTCGTCGGACGGGGGCGTGGGATCGAACGTAACCCACCCGCTGCCGGGAAAGTACGCCTCCACCCAACTGTGGGCGTCACTGGCCCGCACGATGTAATCTCCGGCGACGTCGTTGTATTCACCGGGGAGAAAGCCGTTCACCTCGCGCGAGGGAATCCCAAGCGTGCGCAGCATCACCGCCATCGCCGAGGCAAAATACTCGCAGTGGCCGGCCTTGGTCTCGAACAAAAAGTGCGCCAGCGGATCGGCTCCGGGCTTTCCGGTAATGTTCAATGTATAGGCGAAATTTGTGCGCAGGTAGCTTTCGATGGCCAGCGATTTATCGTAGGGATTATCCGCTCGCGCCGATATTTTGCGCGCCAGTTCGGGAATGCGGACGTCGAGCCTTGAAGGCAATTGCAGGTACGTTTCGCGAATATTATCCGGATAATCCGTCCCCGCGAAGCGGGCCTGCGCCGGGCGGGCAACCGGAAGAATGGAGATCCCTTCGTAGCGAATCTGAGAGAAATTCCGGGACGGGTTGTAGATGGATCCCGTCGAATCGACGCTAAGAGAGCTGCGCCGCGAATTTCCATAGTAGGTTCCCGCGTCGCCGGAGAAGTTGCCCCGCAAGGCCATCACTCGAGCGGGCCCGAACAAGGTGTCGCTCGCAATGGGCTGCAGCAGGGTTACGAACTGGACTTGCACGGCGGGCCGACCCTCCATTTCCGCGCGCGTTGCCAGCGTGATCCAACCATTCCCCTCTGGCTGGCGCAACTGGCCTCTCGGCTCCCGGGAATACCAACGATGGCCGTCGAAATTCGTCAGCGCGATTCCCCGCCAGCGAAGCATGGGGTAATTGACCGGCGCGCCGGTTTGAACGCGCATCACCACCGTGCTGTTCTTCTTGATTTCGCCGATCTGCCCGAGCTCCACATCGTCCGTGAATCCGCTCATCAGCGAAGGCTGTAGGCCGGTGCGCGCAAAATATCCGGCGCTGAACCGCGGAAAAACGAAAAACAGCACGGAACCGAGCGCGACTGCGCCGAGAGCCACGCTCAAGGCCGCCAGGGAAAGCGCGCGGTCAAATCTCCGTTCCCGGTGGACGTCCGCATCCAATGCGGGGAAAACAGCGCCGGCCGCGCCGCGCCTTATTTCCAAGCCCACGAACACGGCCACCGCGAACAACAGAAAAATCACGAAGAAGGCCAGGAAAGCGGTGTCCACCGTGAAAACCGCGGAAGCCAGCACGCCGGTAAAAGCCAGCATGGAGAGGAACAGGGCGTCGCGGTCGGTGGCCACGCTGTAAAAACGCACCAGCGTCACAAATAAAAGAAAATGCACTGCCGCCAGCAGCGCGGCGTATAGCTGGGGATTTGGGGAATCGCCCGCCAGCATCCGCGAAACGAAAAAAAGATCTACGGGAAAGGCGAACAGGTAGGTCAGCACCAAGCGCGTCGCCACCGGCTGCCGCAGCTCCGGCGGCTTCCCTTGCCACCAGCGCACGCCCTTGTATAAGACCAGCGTTGGGGCAAGGAGCGTGGTTAACAGGTCCAGCTTCCCCGTGGCCACCAGCGTCATGACCGACGTCAGCACAAGAAAAAATAGCGCCGTGCGGTAAAAACGATCCGCGGGAAGGGATGAAGACGGCGTTGCAAGCGAAGCTGCCATGGTGTGAATTTCAGAATAACATCTTGTTCGCGTCAGCAGGGACGGCACAGTCCAAACGATAACCGTGGGGAGATTACACGCTTGCGTGCGCGACTTTGCGCGTCAGATTGGAGACCGGGACGGCGGAGAGATCGGAAAGCGGCAACGATTTGGCATTCGGCATTCGTGGGAGCTTCGCGACATCCAGTCGGAACGGGTGAAGTGTAATTTGTCGATAGGTTACTGCGTGACGCACTCTCGGCAGTGCCTGAAGTTTCCCGGTGAATTTGCGGCTGGAAAAGATTGTTCTCTTTGCAAATTCGCGGAGCTCGCGGGCGGCGTCGCGTTGCACTTGAATCGTGGGGAAGTGCCACATGCCGGAAAGGAGGGCCGCAACGTCGTTCGGGAGCGCCGGTCTTGCTCCAGATTTAAGCGGTGGAAGAAGGAGTGTGCGGCTTTGTGGGTCCACGAGGACGAGCGCTGCAAGAGTGATTGTCACGGTTGGGCGCTTAGTCCGTCTTTCGGGGATCGCGCCCGTAAGCCCCAGCTTCCTCGCTTCGCAGAATTCCGCGACGGGGCAAAGCAGGCAATGCGGCGAGCGAGGTGTGCAGAGAGTGGCGCCGAGTTCCATCATGGCTTGGTTCCAGTCGCCCGGCGCGTGCGAAGCGAGCAGGGCATCGGCTGTTTTCTGCAAACTTTGCCAGCGCCCACCGCTTCGCAGGTCGCCGCGAATCGCGCCTAGCCGCGCGATCACCCGCGCGACGTTGCCATCCAGAACCGCCAACTTTTTTCCGTAAGCGATGCTGAGGATTGCCGCCGCGGTGTACGCGCCGATGCCGGAAAGGGCCAGCGCCTGTTCCGGCGCATCGGGGAAATGTGAATCATGTTCGGTCACGATTTGACGGGCGGCTTTTTGCAAATTCCTCGCGCGCGAGTAGTAGCCCAGGCCGGCCCATAGGCGGAGAACCTCCTGTTCTGGAGCCAGCGCAAGAGTTTTGACGTCCGGGAAGCGCTCGAGGAATCGCTCGTAGTAGGGAATCACCGCCGCCACGCGCGTCTGTTGCAGCATGATTTCCGACAGCCAAATGCGGTAGGCATCCTTCGTGCGCCGCCAAGGCAGGTCGCGCTGAAATTCGGCAAACCACGCGAGAAGTTTTTTCCGAAAGCGAGAGAGCGCCGGACCGGTCAGCATAACGTGCCGCTAGTTTCGCACAGAAGTGCACGAACCACCTTCCTTCGGACGCGCCCGCCTGCAACAATTCAAACTGTCAGGAAGCGAGGTCTTCGGCGAACACCACGTACGAGGAATTCCAAACTCCGGCGGGAATGGACCCCCGCGGCTGCGATGTCACGATGATCTTGAACGACTCGGACTCGGCCGCAAGTTCCGAGAGCAGATTCTGGCGTGCATCCGGCGGAAGCGCCTGAACCAGCGCGAGCTGGCGCAACACTGCGAAAATGTTTTCCGTGGCCGGAGCGAGAGGAACGGCCGCGGACGCGCAGCGAAACTCCATCAACGCCCCGCGCTCATGAAAGTTCCAAGCAATGGCCGCGCACAGTTCGACGGAGCGTTCGAAGCGGTCTCTTTCGGCGGCACTGGCCGCCGGGAGTGCGGCCTCGCTATGCGTATCGAGAACCAGGAGTACCTGGCAATCGTCCTCGCGCGCGAACTCACGCACCATCAGCGAACCCAGCCGGGCCGACGCCTTCCAGTGCACATGCCGAGCGCTGTCCGATGGTAAATAATCTCGCAGCGCGTACAAATCCTGCCCGCGGCCCTTGACAAGGCTTTCCATCGCGCCATTTATCCCCGGCAGAACTTCCAGGAATTCCGGCGTCGCCTCCACGGAGGGATAGACCAGCGCCTCGGATGCAAGGTCCAACCGGCGCGCCTTCTGCAAAAAGCCGAACGGAAACCGCGTCACAATCCGGACGGCCTCTTGCCGGTACAATCCGCGCCGCGCAAAACGCAGCGGCACGGACTGCTTCACGGATTCGTGCCGAGGCAAATAAGGGAAGTAAACCGGCGTCGCAAGAAGCATCGCCGCCGAGCCTTTTTTGTTGGAACCCTCCACGCGCAGAGAAAAGGAAGGCAGCGTCTGTTTTTCATTGGCGAGTTCCACAGCGCCGCGCACCGGTTGTCCCGCAAAGATATGCTCAGGAAGCTGCAGGCGCATCTCTATGCCGATAAGGGTGATGGACGAAAGAATCCCGGACATGAGAATGCTGGCAATCAGGCAAGCAAGGATCAAGAACAGAAGATTGTTCCCCGTGTTGATCGCGGCCATCGCCACCAGGGCAATCCCGCCCATATAAATCCAGCCCTGTCGCGTGATCCGGTACTCCATGCGATAGCCGATCCAGCGCAGTGGCGTTCGCTTCGCCAGGACCGGCACCAGCGTCACTCCCACCCACCCGGCCACGAGCAGCGCGGACATGGCCGTCGCGCTCGCGAGCCACAAATTCCCCATCCGCGCCGCCGCGCCAGAGTAAAGCGCCAGCACAAGCGCCACGCTGAGCGCCGCTATGGAAAGGAAAAACGCGCGCACTCCCGGGCGGTCGGCCTTCTCCCAGAAGTTCGCGAGCGATGCGCGCAGGTTCACAGGGGTACGCGGACGGAATCGACAATCTCTCGGAGAACTGATTCGGTGGTCTCCGATTTCTTTTGCAGGGAGGCGTGGCGCGTGCTGGTCACAACGCGATGAGAGAAGACGGCAACCGCCAATTGCTTGAAGTCGTCGGGCAGGCAAAAATCCCGCCCCTCGAGAAAAGCACGCGCCTGTGCGGCCCGCTGCAGCATTAGAGTTCCCCGCGGGCTCACGCCCAGCGCCAACTGGTCGGATTTGCGCGTGCGATTCACGATCTCCAGCGCGTAATCGTGCAGGCTGCTGTCCACCTTGACGTGGGTCACCGCATCCTGCATCGCAAGCACATCGGACACGTCGGCAATGGGCTCAAGCGCGACGATCTTGTCGTCGGTCGTGCGGCTGCGAAGAATCTGCCGCTCGGTTTCGTGCGATGGATACCCCATCTTGATGCGCATCAGGAAACGGTCGAGTTGCGATTCGGGCAGCGGGTAAGTCCCGTGATGCTCCACCGGATTCTGTGTGGCGATCACCAAGAACGGCTGCGGCAAGGGAAGCGTGCGGCCATCGACCGTGACCTGCGCCTCGTTCATCGCTTCCAGCAGCGCCGACTGCGTGCGCGGCGTGGTGCGGTTGATTTCGTCGGCCAGCACGACGTTCGCGAAAATCGGGCCGGAGCGGAATTCGAACTCGCGCGATTCCGGATTGTACACGCTCACGCCGAGCACGTCGCTCGGCAGAAGATCGGAGGTGAACTGGATGCGCTGAAACGTGCAGTGAAAGGACTTCGCCAGCGCCTGCGCCAGCGTCGTTTTCCCGACGCCCGGAACGTCCTCGATCAGCAAGTGGCCACGCGCCAGGAGGGTGATCAGCGCCAGTTGAATCACATCTTCCTTGCCAAAAATGGCGCGGGCAATCGAGCGCTGTAGCTGTGAAACCACTTGAGAGGTGACGGTCGGCATCGGTTGAAAACCCTGATTCTTCCTGTTACAAATAGATGATGGGACCTGCGCCTGCGTTTCAACGCGGTCACATGGTCCTCACCCGTTAAAAGACGGGCGATTAGCTCAGCGGTTAGAGCGCTCGCCTCACACGCGAGAGGTCAAAGGTTCAAATCCTTTATCGCCCACCACTCCTTTGAATTCTCCCATAGTTAGAGACGTAAGCGCGGCATCATCGTGCCACTTTTGTGACTTAGTTGCCATTTGGCCGCTGGGGCAGGCGTCTTGTATAGTGGCCGCATGCAGACGCTCCTTCGCACGATTGAGTTCTTGAGCCTGAGCCTTTGGCTGGGCGGCGATGCGCTCGTAAGTTTTGTCGTGGCTCCCGGAGCGTTTGCGATCCTCGGGAACCGCGATGCAGCGGGCATGATGGTGGGCTATGCCCTTGCGCGTCTGCACTATGCGGGCATTTTCCTGGGAGTCCTCTTCCTGATCGCGCGCCTCGCTCGCACCCGCGATTTTGCCAGTTTTACCACCGCCGCAGCCCTTTGTGTGGTGCTTATGGTCGTCCTGACCGCGGCATCCCAGTTCACCGTCAGCAACCGCATGGCAACCTTGAAAACGCAGATGGTCTCCGTGCAGAACACCCCGGAAAAGGATCCGCGGCGCGTTGAATTCAACCGCCTGCACCACATCTCCGTCGCCTACGAAAGCGCGGTCCTGCTGCTCGGTCTAGCGAGCATGTTTCTGTTGGTAAGAGAGGTTGCCGCGAGGCCGTAAACCACGAATTATTTTCCCTTCGGTTTACGTTTCACTCGTTGGTTTTTTCGGCGGGGCTTGCGAGGGCGGATTTTGTTGGTGAAGGCGTACCCTGCACGCTCGAACGCCCGCCACATGTACCAGCTCGCGACCGTGCGATAGGGGCGCCAGCGCTCCCCAAATTTCAACAGCTCTTTCGGCGTTGGCATGTGCTTCTTCCCGTACGCCACCGACCAGCCTTTCTTTACGCCCAGATCGTGTATTGGCAATACATCCGGCCGGCCCAGCCGGAAAATGAGGAACATCTCTACGGTCCAGGCTCCGATCCCGCGTACGGAAACCAGGCGCTCGACCAACTCTTCGTCGGACAGCTTCAGAGCTTCGTCATGCGTCGGCACGATGCCCGCCATCGCTTTTTTCGCCAGATCTTTCATGGCGGCGGCCTTCGCGCCGGACAATCCGGCCTTGCGCAACTTCGCGGTCGGAATCTTGACCATTTTTTCGGGCGCCGGAGGCCGGCCGTTTTCCCCCAGCGCCTTGATCCTCCCGAAAATCGTGGCCGCTGCTTTGCCGGAAATGGACTGGTAGGCGATGGACTCAAGAAGAACCTCATAGGGGGACTGCGCGTCCTCGACATCGATTTGGAAAGGGGTGGTCTCCGCGATCAATCGCCTGAGCTGCTCGTCGCACTCGGAGAGGTGCCGCAGCGCTTCAGCAAGATCGAATGCCAGGTTCGAGGGTGGAGTATTAACGGCCATGGCTGGCGGACAAACATAATACAAACAAATTGTTTTGGTAAGCCTCAAAAGCGCCCGCCGCGCCGGCGAAAACGGCTCTGCAAACCGATGTGCTAAAATCGAAGGATTGAATTGTCGCAAATTCGTGCGCTGTCACCGGTCCTCTTCTGCAAAAAACAGCCACCTGACCGAGCACCGCGAGAGGGAACTCGAGATCCATGCAAACTGGCATCATCGGCTTGCCCCAGGTTGGCAAGACCACACTGTTCCGCATTTTGACCAAGGCCCACGTTGACACCAAGGGCGCCCAGACCGCCCACGTTGGTGTGGCCAAGGTTCCCGAGCCGCGCCTTATCGAGCTCGCCAAGCTTTATAACCCCAAGAAGATCACCTACGCCAACGTGCAATACGTTGATCTTCCCGGCGTGCAGAAGGAGCGCATGCGCGAAAGCCTCGCCACCCTGCGCGATGTTGACGCCATTGCCCACGTGATCCGCGTCTTCGACGATCCGAGCGTGCCTCATTCCGAAGGAACCGTTGACCCGCTGCGTGACGCGACTAACCTGGACCTCGAGCTCATCCTTTCCGACCACGAGCAGATCTCCAAGCGCCTGGAACGCCTGGAAAAAGACCTCAAGAAAAAGAAAGATACTCTCTTCGAACTCGAAAAAACCGTTCTTGAAAAATGCAAGGCCCATCTTGAAGCGGAAAAGCCGCTCCGCGAACTCGAGCTCACTCCCGAAGAGCGCAAACCCATTGGCGGGTTTCTCTTTTTGTCTCAGCGGCCCATGCTGTATGTTTTGAATTTGGGCGACGACGAAGCGGCAGAGATGGACAAGGCCGTGGAGAAGCACAAACTGGCCGCGCTTCAGGGACGCCCCAACACTGCCGTCGTTGCCGTGTGTGGACGCCTCGAGGCCGAACTCGCCGAAATGGACGAGAAAGAAGCCGCCGAACTTCTCGCCTCGTACGGACTGAAAGAACCGGGCCTCAAGCGTTTGATCCGCGCCACCTACGACCTCATGGGCCTGTTCCCCTTTTTCACCGCCGGCGAGCCCGAGGTTCGCGCGTGGACCATCCGCAAAGGCTCGACCGCGGTGAAAGCCGCGGGTGAAATTCACAGTGACATCGAGAAGGGTTTTATCCGTGCGGAAGTGGTAAGTTGCGAAAACCTACTCGCCGCCGGAAGCATCGCTGCCGCCAAGGAAAAAGCCCAGGTGCGCCTCGAAGGGAAAGAGTACATCGTTCAAGAGGGAGATGTTATTCTTTTTCGCCATAGCGGATAAAGCGAGGAACGAAGTCAAGAAGTGATGAAGTAAAGCGGTAAAGTCGGGACGATTAGAGAGGCTATGGGAGCGCGGCGTGAAAAGTGCAAGTATGAATTGATTTCTTTACCTCATTACTTCGTTACTTCTTTGCTTCGGCTTTCTCGATGATCCACGAACTTTCATTTCGGATCGCGCTCGCGGCCCTGCTGGGATTGGTCGCCGCTGCCGGCAACGTTCTCGGCGGCTACTTCGTTATCCGCCGCGAATGGCCGCGCAAGTACCTGCAGTATTTTCTCGCTCTCGGTGCCGGCTATATGCTGAGCGTCGCTTTCCTTGAAGTGATCCCTGAGTCGATTCACTTGGCCGGAGAAAATGCCTTGGTGTTCGTGCTCGTCGGCTATTTTCTCATTCACCTTTTCGAGCACACCATCGCTCCCCATTTTCATTTCGGCGAGGAAACGCACACCGAGGAGATGCACGGCCATCACGCGCGCAGCACCGTGCTGCTCGGCATGACCATTCACACGTTCTTCGACGGCGTTGCGATCGCCGCCGGCTTCCTGGTTTCCACCTGGCTCGGGGTCGTCATTTTCGTTGCCGTGTTTCTTCACAAATTGCCGGAGGGTTTCACCATTGCTTCCGTCGTGCTCGCGAGCGGCCAAGGCAAACATAATGCGGTGCGTGCTGCCGGGCTTCTCGGCGCAGCCACTCTCGCGGGCGTACTCCTCACCAGCCAGCTCCAGGGCCAGCTCAAATACGCACTCCCCCTTTCGGGTGGCGTAACCGTTTACGTTGCGGCCACCGACCTACTCCCGGAGGTCAACCGCGAACCGAACTGGCGCATGGCGTTCCTCGTATTTATCGGCGTTGCCAGCCTATTGATTCTAAATGTGTTATTTCACGTCTAAGAGAGTGCTCCCAGCTCCCCGTACCTTCCTCGCTCCCTCCCCCTAACCGCAACTTTCTGAGAACAAACGTGTTTGCTACAGTGTGGGTGCTATGGCCAGGACCGACGTCCAACTGATGCTGGACGTGAAAGCTGGTGACGAAGCTTCTTTTGAGCTTCTGCTGCACCGCTATCGCATCCCACTCGTCAACTTCCTGTTCCGCATGGTGCGGAACCGGGAGCAGGCGGAAGATCTCGCCCAGGAAGTTTTCCTGCGCGTTTATCGCGCACGCGAAGATTATGTACCGAGCGCAAAGTTCACCACCTGGCTCTTCCGGATCGCCACCAACCTCGCGCTCAATTCCGTGCGCGATAACCGGTACCAGAAGCTGGAGGTTTCCATCGATGCGCCGGTCATGATGGACGCGGAAGACGGCGACGAGAGGACGCTGGATGTTCCGGAAAAGCAACCGAACATCGAGCAGCACCTTGTCGAGGAGTCGCGCAAGAAGATGATCCGCCGCGCCATCGACAAGTTGCCGGCAAAGCAGCGCGCCGCGGTCCTGCTCCACAAATACCAGGAGCTGGACTACGCGGAGATTTCCAAGATTCTCAGTTGCTCGGAAAGCGCGCTAAAGTCGCTGCTCTTCCGGGCTTATGAGTCGCTTCGAGTGGAACTAGCCCCGCTCGTGGCTCAAGAAGTAAAGCACTAGGGTAGGGAAAGAAGGTTGTTATGAGTTGCGAAAAAATGGCAAGCCGCATCCTCGGATACGTCGACGGACGGCTCAAGGAAAACGAGCGGCTGGATGCCGAAAAGCATCTGGCGGCCTGCGCGCCTTGCCGTCTGCGCGTGGAAGAGTTCCGCGCCGTTTCCGGGCTGTTGGATGAACTGCCGGTGATCCAACCTTCGCCCGAGTTCGATGCCCGTGTCCATGCGCTAGTGGGCGCCGAACCGGTGAAGCAGAACTGGTGGGCGTGGATGAGAATTCCGCCCCGCGTGGCCTTTGCGGCCTCCACACTCCTATTGGCCGCTCTCTGGCTCGGTTTCTACCAGCGCCAGCAAGCTCCCCAGTCGCCGTGGAACAACCCCATGGTGGCCGATGAGCAGATGATGAAGGATTTGCCGGTGTTGGAAGATCACGATGTGCTCTCCAACTTTGAGCCGTTGACGGAATTGCCGCCGGCGGTGCAGAACGACGAGGCTCCGGATTCGCAGCAACAGATGTGAAGTAGGGAGCGGAAAACGAGGCAAGGAAGCACGGAAGCACTGAAGCGGAACGATGCGAAAGAGACTCCAACTCGGCGTGGCGATTCTGGCGGCGGCCGGTTGTGCCGTTCTGGCCGGAAATGCCTGGGCACAGAAGCCCCATGCCGCACCTCCGCCGCAGTCTCATTCGGCGCCCCCGCATCCGCAGAATCAGGGCCACAAAGCCGACCGGCCTCCGGCGTACCCCAACCGCCCCCCAGCTTCCGGAAATGGGGGAAACAACCGTCCGGCGGGATCGCAGATCGGGCCGCGCACGAATTTCAACAATGGCAACCGGCTCCCGAACGGCCAAGGCGCGAACTTGAACCAGAGGCAGCAGTTGGGAGTAGGCTCCCCGCGTCCCTGGGTCGATACCATGCGCGAACTGTCGCCACAGCAGCGCGAACGCGTCCTGCAGAGCAGCCGGGCATTCCAGAATCTTTCTCCGGACAAGCAGAACAGAATCCGGCAGCAATTCAATCAGTGGGATCGCATGACGCCGTCACAGCGTTCCGATCTTCAGCAGAAGGAACAGATCTGGCAGCACCTGACTCCTGCGCAACGGGACCACATCAAGAACGATGTCCTGCCCAAGTGGCGGCAGATGCCCTGGGACCGCCAACAGATGATGAAACAGAAACTGGGCGTGCTGCAGAACATGCCGGAATCGGCGCGAAATGAGCGGCTGAATGATCCGAATTTCACCCGTGGCATGAGCGACGACGAGAGATCCATGCTGCGGGATCTCAGCCACACCCACATCGGCACCCCAGACACCCCGGTCGAATAACGTCGCGCTGTTGTAAGTCTACCTCTCCACTCTGTTCCTTGTGTCAACCGCGCGTTGACAACCGCCGAGCATTCACGGCATCGTGGCTATTGGCCCTTGCCATCATCCAAGGACAAGGATGAACTCGATTCTCGACCTGCCCACGCGGTTCCGCGCCCTCAAGCACCGGAACTTTCAGCTCTTCATCACCGGGCAAATGATTTCGCTGATCGGCACGTGGATGCAAACCACGGCGCAGCAATGGCTCGTCTATAAACTGACCGGTTCCGCCGTTCTCCTCGGAGTCTTCGGCTTCGCCAATCAAGTGCCCATGTTCTTTCTGGCCTGGATGGGCGGCTACGTGGGCGACCGCTATAACCGGCATCGCGGCGTCATCATTACTCAGTCTTTTTCCATGATTCTCGCCTTTGTACTGGCAGCATTGACCCTCACGCACGTAATTAACAAATGGCAGCTCATCTTCATCGCTTTTCTCGTCGGCATCGTGAATGCCTTCGACGTCCCCATCCGCCAATCGTTTTTCGTACACATGGTCGGCAAGGAGGACCTTGCCCAACGCCATCGCCTTGAACTCCTCGATTTTCAATGGCGCGCGCGTCGTCGGCCCCGCCATTGCCGGCTTCACCATCGTTCTTGTCGGAGAAGGCTGGTGCTTCTTCCTCAACGGCATCAGCTTTTTCGCGGTGATCATCGCTTTGTTGATGATGCGGATCGAGCGGACCGAGACAAAAAAAGCCGGCGAATCGCCCGTGCGCAGCTTCATCGAAGGGTTTCGCTTCGCCATGAACGATGTTCCCATCCGCTCCGCGCTGTTGCTTCTCTGTGTGCTCAGTATGTTTGGCCTGCAGTATTCCGTCTTCCTCCCCATTTACGCCAGCGACATTCTTCACGGGGGCGCGAAAACGTTGGGGTTGCTCATGAGCTCCGCGGGTGTCGGCGCCGTCCTCGGAGCCCTGCAATTTGCCGCCAGAACGCAGTACAAGGGCCTGGCGCGATGGATTGGCGCCACCTGCACTGCTTGCGCCCTCGGGCTGATGGTCTTCTCGTTTGCTGCCTCGTTCTGGCTGTGCGCCATCGTACTGTTCGTCGTGGGATTTGCCGCCACTTCGCAAATGGCCGCCACCAACACCATCATTCAACAGCGCGTACCCGACGAAATGCGCAGCCGCCTCATGGCCGTCTACGCCACCATGTTCATGGGTGTCCAGCCGATCGGCGCCCTACTCGCCGGCGTGGTGGCAAAGCACATCGGCGCGCCGCACACTTTGCTCATCTTTGGCAGCCTGGTGCTCGCGGGTTGCCTGGTCTTTCTCTCGCGTGTGGTGATGAGGGTGCAGCCAGGGAAACCCGCGCCAACACTCACCTAGCGCTGGCTTTGAAACGCCTTTCGGAGGCGGCGGGCGCAGTTCAAAACTCAATCGCGCGCTGATCGTGGAGCAGGGCCAGGTAGTTCAAGAGATCGTCGGTTACGCGCTGTGGCTCCGCTTTGGGGTAAAGTCCGTGCAGTTTCTCCGCGATCTGCTGGACGGTGTGCTTGCCGTCGCAGAGTTGCACGATCTCCAGGCTGGGGCCGCGCAATTGAAATTCGCGTTCTGGAGCCAGAAGCATCCGAGGTTGCTGGTTCTTTTCGTTCAGCCGAACCCCGGGTGCAAGCCGGGGTGTATCAGTCAGTTCAGGTTTCAGCACGAGTTCTTCCCAATTTGGAACGCGCCCAGCCAGCTCGATCCAAACAAAATAGCACGCCAAGGGTTGGCGGGGCTCAAGAGGGGCGGTCCGGTGCACGGCAGAAGGGTCGGCAGAGAACGGAAACAAGGCCCCAAGCTGTTGTGAAGAGTTTTGCGATGGCCCACAGGATGTCGTAGGCCTGAGCTTAGTTTTTTCGCCGCGACAAATTAAACAACTTATCCACATCAAATGCGAATTTCTCTTGACATGTTCTGAAAACCGCGTACGCTGTGGAGAAAAGTGGAACGAAGTGGTGTTCCGGGGCAATAAGTAGGACAACTTAGAGGGCAGTGGTCGAAGTGGGCAAACAGTTCCACCAGCGAGACGGAGTCCATGAATCTACGGGGAAACTATCCGGCGAAGGTCGACGAGAAGGGCCGTCTGAAAATCCCCGCTGCATTTCTCGAAGCACTAAAAGAATTTGGTAGCCAGTTCTACATCACCAGCCAGACCGGTGAGACGGCTCGCATCTACCCGATGAAGGTGTGGAATGAGATTGAGGGCAAACTGGCCAAGCTGCCGAGCACGCACAAGGCAAAGCGAAAGTTCTTACTGAGGACGAGTTATTTCGGGCAGGTGGTGGAAATGGACAGCCAGGGGCGGGTACTTTTGCCATCGATCTTGAGGGAAGCAGCTCAGGCGAAAGGTGAAGTAGCGGTCCTGGGCGGGTTGGACTACTTGGAAGTTATGAACAACGCCCGGGCTCTGGATCAGATTAAGAATGATCCGTACACGGACGAGGACGACAAGGTTCTGGGGGATCTGGGGATTTAAAGAGTTATCCGGGCCCAGTTTTCAGTTTTAGGCCGGGGCGGGCCGGTTGTGGGGCGGGGCAGGAAGCCGGACAGGCATAAGGAATTGGGCGCACCACACACGCCGGTGATGCTGGATGAGGTGCTGGAATGGCTAGAAATAAAGCCCGACGGAATCTACGTGGACGCCACCCTGGGAGCCGGCGGGCATTCGGCGGCCATCGCCGCGCGCTTGTCCTCGGGCCGGTTGATCAGCCTGGACCGGGACGCACAGGCGCTGCAGATCGCGCAGGAGCGGCTGAAGGAGTTTGCGAGCAGAGTGAGCTTCGTACACACGGCGTTCTCGAAGATAGCGGAGGCCGTGCACGGGTTGGGGATAGCGAAGGTGGACGGGGTCTTGGCCGACTTGGGAGTTTCTAGCATGCAGCTTGACCGTCCGGAGCGGGGATTTTCGTTCCGGGAAGCGGGGCCGCTGGATATGCGGATGAGCAGCGGGGAAACGGCGGAAGACACGTTGACGGCAGAAGAGATTGTGAATCGGTGGTCGGAGAAGGAAGTAGCCGACCTGCTCTACCAAGAGGCGGAAGAGCACGATTCCAGAAGGATCGCCAGGGCGATCGTGAAAGCGCGGCCGATACGGGATACCGCGCACCTGGCAACGGTTGTGGCAGGCGCCCGGAAGCAATGGGGAAGGCAGAAACTGCATCCCGCGACAAAAACGTTTCTGGCGCTGCGGATAGCGGTGAATCGAGAGATGGAGGAACTCGGGCAGTTTCTTTACCGGACCCCTGCCACTTTAATTTCCGGCGGACGTTGGGTGGTGCTGACGTACCACTCGCGGGAAGACCGCCCAGTGAAGCACGCGTTCCAGGAAGGCGCGAAAGCCGGAACGTTGAAGGTACTCACCAAACACGTGATCGTGCCCAGCGATGAGGAGCAGGCAGCGAACCCGAGATCGCGAAGCGCGAAACTCCGGTGCGCGGAGAAGGTGTGAGATGGCGACAGCTTATTCATGGATTGGGCGAGCGGGCGGACGGGGGAGCGAAGATCTTCCGATTGCTGGGCAAGGTCGAGATTCCAGGCCGGCTAAGCCGCGGTTAGTCTGGCGGGCGGCAAGACCGGCATCGGCGAAGTACGGCCAAGGCAAGAGGCCGGCGATGGTGGAATTCTACACCGTGAAGAGAATTGACAATTCACGGCTGGTGCGGCACGTCGAGCCGGTAAAGATGCGGAACCTGGTACAAGACGGCCGCGCTCGGCGGGATGGTCGCGCTCTTTTTGCTGCTGTACATCTACCAGCATTTCCGCTGTATCGACCTGAGTTTTCAGTTGGAAGATTTGAAGGCCAAGCAGCAACAGGCCCAGGCCCTGAATGGCAAATCCAAGCTGGAGATTGCCACGCTGCGAGACCCTCACCGCATTGACTTGCTTGCGCGGCGCTGGCTGGGATTGACGCAGCCCATCGCCACCCAGGTGCGCGAGTATGCGAACGTGGACGGAGCGGAAGTTGCCGCGGTGCAGTACGTGCGGCCAAACCGCGCGCCTTAGCCTGGCCTGAGGATCCGCGAACGCCGAACAACATCGAGTTTTGAATCAGCATTGAGATCCGCACGGACCGCGAGCCGGAAGCCAGGAATCATGGAGCAAGAAAAAGTCCACGTTCGTTTGCTGATTCTTGCCGCCGTGGCGCTTTTCTGGATGACGGCGATTTTTGGACGAGTGGCCTACCTGCAGTTATTCCGGCACAGCGAATACCTCTCCCGCGCCGCGCGTCAGCAGCGGCGCACCCTCGAAATCGACCCCAAGCGCGGCGCCATCTACGACCGGAACATGCAGCCGATGGCGATGAGCGTGCCCGTGCAATCGGCATTTGCCAGCCCATCCGAAGTGAAAGATAAGGCTTTGGCCGCGCGGCTACTCTCTGGCGTGCTGGGCATGCAGGCGGAGGAGCTGCGGGAAAAACTGGACTCGGGAAATACCTTCGTCTGGATCATGAGGAAGCTGCCACCGGCAAAGGCGGAGGCGATCGATTCGCTGAACCTGAAGGGAATTTATCTGCTGGGAGAGAACAAGCGCTATTACCCGAAGCGGGATCTGGGCGCCCACGTCCTTGGATTTGTGGATTTAGATGAGAAGGGGCTAGGAGGCATCGAGCACGAATACGACAACCTGATCCGCAGCAAGGGCGAAAAAATCGTGGTCATGGCAGACGCGCTGCAACGCAAGTTTGACGGCAACGAAGCGCAGGGCGACCAGGGCGTGAACGTTGTGCTTACCCTGGACGAAAAAATTCAATACATCGCCGAGCGAGAACTGGCCGCCGCGATTGAAAAGACACACGCGCCGGCGGGCACCGTCATTGTTCAGGACCCGAACAGCGGCGCCATCCTGGCAATGGCGAACTGGCCGAAATTCAATCCCAACGCGGCGGTAGATGCGCCGGCGGAGACGCGCATGAACCGCGCGATCAGCGCAATTTATGAGCCGGGGTCCACATTCAAGTTGGTGACGCTGGCGGCGGCGTTCGATCAGAACCTGATCCGCGCGGATGAGGAGTTCGACTGCGAAAATGGCGCAGTCACCGTAGCCGGGCACCTGATCCATGACCACAAGAAGTATGGCGTGCTCACGGTGGCGGATATCTTGGCGTACTCGAGCGACGTGGGGGCGATCAAAGTCGCCCTGCGCCTGGGCTCGCCGAAATTTTACGACTACATCCGGGCGTTTGGATTCGGATCGCCGACAGGCATAGACCTACCGGGAGAAAGCCGCGGATTATTGAGGCGATTGGAGCACTGGGGCTCGTATTCGATTGCGTCGGTATCGATGGGGCAGGAAGTGGGGGTAACACCACTGCAGATGATCACGGCGGTTTCCGCCGTGGCAAACGGAGGATTGCTGTACAAGCCGCATGTGGTGCAGGAGATGCGGCGCGGCGATCACATTCTGCCGCTCGAGGGCCCCTCGTCGCTCACGGAACCGAAGCGCGCGATCCGCCCGGAAACAGCGGCCACGTTAAGAAGCTTGATGGAGGGCGTGATTCTACACGGCACCGGCAAAGTTGCGCGGCTGGACGGCTGGACGGCGGCCGGAAAAACAGGCACGGCGCAGAAGATTGACCCGGCGACGGGAAGATACTCGCGAACAAATGTGATTGCGTCGTTCACCGGCTTTGCGCCGATCAACAATCCGGCGGTGACCATTCTGGTGTCCATCGACTCTCCGGCGGGTTACCCGCACGACGGTGCCTCGGTCGCCGCGCCGGTGTTCAAGAGGATTGCGGAGCAACTGTTGCCGTACCTGGATGTGCCCCGCGACGTGCCGTTGAGTCCGCAATTGGTACAGGCCGCGTACCGGACGAAATCATACTCGGACGATTCGTCACTCGATGACTTGCCACCCATCGATTTTTCCGCGCACCCCGAAGAGAGCGAAGAAGCTACAAAGCCAGAAGTGACAAAAACAGGACTGGCGCGATCGCCGGAAGTTCTCATGGCCGCTGACGAAGGGGGCGACATTGTGGTACCGGATTTCTCTGGAAAGACGATGAGGGAAGTAATTGACGGCTGCGTGCGGCTGGGGCTGGACCCAGTATTGGTTGGCAGCCGCGTTGCACTTGAACAGACACCGGCAGCCGGTGCGAAAGTACGCCGGGGCACGAAGATAACGGTGCAATTTGGCGACACCCCGGCACGTCCGGGCAAGTCCAGATAGGAAAAGGGTTTACAGCACAGATGCCAATGGAGCTCAGCAGCACATCGGAACTGGGGAAGGGTGGCGGGCAGTTCAGAGAGGCAAAACGGAAACAGACTGTGGCCCAGTTGGGACAGACCGGTGGAGTGTCACTTCGAGCCTTGTTGGAGGGGATAGAGGTGCGATCGGGGATGCCCAAGGGTGATTTGCCGATCCGCCAGGTAGCCAACGATTCGCGCAAGGTGAACGCGGGAGCGCTGTTCGTGGCGATCCAGGGAGAGGCTACCGACGGGAATTCATACGTCAAGGATGCAGCCGCTCGCGGCGCAGCAGCGGTGCTGAGCGAAAATCCGGTACCCACGGATTGGCCGCGAGAGAGTCCCTGGATTCAGGTGAACCAGGGACGCAAGGCGCTGGCGATTGCGGCGGCGAATTTTTACGGACAGCCCGCGAAAGCGCTGAAGCTTGTCGGGGTGACCGGAACCAATGGCAAGACGACCACCACGTCGCTGATCGATTCGATCCTGCGCGCTTCGGGAGCAAAAACCGGTTTGTTTGGCACGATCGCTTACCGTACGCCCCTCGGCGAACACCCGGCGCCGAACACGACTCCTGAATCGCTGGACCTACAGAGTTTTTTTGCGGAAATTCGCGATGCCGGTGGCACTTACGCTACGCTGGAAGCGAGTTCGCACGCGCTGGCCATGGACCGCTTGTGGGGCTGCCACTTTGCAGCGGCGGTTTTCTCCAACCTGACCCGCGACCACATCGACTATCACAAAACTTTTGAAAATTATTTCGCGGCCAAGCGCCGACTGTTTGAGGGCACCGGCGCGGGCGCGCCGGACGTGGCGGTGATAAACACCGACGACGAATGGGGCAAGAAGCTGGCGGGATTGGGGAAAAAGGCGCTGACGTACGGTTTGCAGAACGACTCGGACCTGAAGGCCAAGAAATTCCAGTTGAGCTTCAAAGGATTGAACTTCACCGCGCAGACGCCGAACGGGGCGATCCAGGTGGAGTCGGCGCTGGTCGGGCGGATCAATGTGTACAACATCCTTGCCGCGATTGGTGCCGGGATTGGCTTGGGACTTTCGAAGGACGTAATTGAAACCGGCATACGAAACCTCCAAGCCGTGGCGGGAAGATTTCAGCGCATCGATCAGGGGCAGCCGTTCCTGGTGGTGGTGGACTACGCGCACACGGATGACGCGCTCGAGAACCTGATCCGGACCGCGCGGGAACTGAACGCGAAGGGGCGAATTATCACGCTGTTCGGCTGCGGCGGATCGCGCGACCGCACAAAGCGGCCGATCATGGGCGAAACCTCCGGGCGGCTGAGCGATCTTTCGATTTTGACGAGCGACAATCCGCGGCAGGAAGATCCGCTGAAAATTATCAGCGACATCGTGGTGGGGATGCAGAAGTCCGGCGGGAAATACATGATCGAGCCGGACCGCGCGAAAGCGATTCGCCTGGCGATTGAGGAAGCGCGCGCGGGAGACATCGTGCTGCTCGCGGGGAAGGGGCACGAGGACTACCAGATTTTTGCCGATCACCAGATTCACCTCGACGATCGCGAAGAGGCGCGGAAAACGCTGAGTGATCGGGGGTATTCGCAGCCGCCGGACGGCAGCGAAGGGCTTGGCCCGTAGCGCTCTTGTCTCGTCTTCAAGAGAGGCGGGGCTTGCGGGCAGAGAAGTGACTCGCAGAAAAAGGAGGAGCCCTCAACCGGTGAGAACGGACACAGCCTTGCCGTTGTACGGACGAGGCAAACACCTCGGCCGAACCCTGGAGAAAGCCGACCTTTTGAGGCAACTATGCGGTGGACGCTTACACAAGTGGCTGATGCGGTGGCGGGCAAGCGTGGGCATGCACTGGACCCCCTGGCCCGGCTGGCCGGCGTCTCGATTGATTCTCGCACGATACGTGCAGGAGAGTTGTTCGTCGCCATACACGGTCCGACTCACGATGGACACGACCATGTGGCCGCAGCTCTGGAGAGTGGAGGTCTGGCGGCAATGGTGGCGGCGCCCCTGTTCTCGCGCTACCCCGGATGGGTTCAAGACCGCTGCATCATTGTTTCAGACACCCTCGAGGCGCTGCACCGGCTGGCGCGCGCGGTACGAAAAGATTGGGGCAAGAAAGTTTGTGGGATCACCGGGTCTGTCGGCAAGACCACAACGAAAGAGATCCTGGCGGCACTGCTTGGTGCGAAGTTACGGGTCCTGAAGTCCGAGGGAAATTTCAATAACGAGTATGGGCTGCCGCTGACACTGTTTCGCCTGGAAGAGACCGACGACGTGGCGGTGCTGGAGATGGGCATGTCGTTTCCTGGGGAACTGAAGCGGCTAGCGGCGATTGCGCTGCCCGATGTGGCAATTGAGACGCGGGTCGCGCCGGCGCACCTGCTGAACTTTTCGTCGATCGAGGATATTGCGCTGGCGAAGCGCGAACTGATTGAGGGGCTGCATGGAGCTGCATCGGTTGCCGTGCTCAATGCCGATGATGCGCGGGTGGCGGCGATGGCGGAGGCGGCGCCTGGGCGCGTGATTTTCTACGGCGTTGAAAAGCCGGCGGAATTTTTCGCGGAGGCGATCGAAGACCGCGGCGCGCTGGGAAGCTCGTTCACCCTGGTACACCGGGGAAAACGCACGCGAATGGAGTTGCCGCTGCCAGGGCGCCACGTGGTGTCGAACGCGCTCGCTGCCATTGCCGCGGCAAGTGTGTGGAACGTCGGTGTGGCCGAAGCGCAGAGCGTGTTCCGCGGATTGCGCACGCCGGCCATGCGCGGGGAGCTGATTCGCTTCACGAGCGGGCTTGCGTTGATCAACGATTCGTACAACTCGAGTCCGGCGGCGCTGCACGCGATGATCAGCCTGCTGGCGGCGACGCCGGGATACCAGCGGCGGATTCTTGCCGCGGGGGAGATGCGGGAGCTCGGGACAAGTTCGACGAACATGCACCGCGAAGCCGGCGAGTTTGCGGCAAAGGCAGGGAAAATCGATTACGTGATCGGCGTGCAAGGAGACGCGGCGCAAATTGTGGAAGGCGCCGTGGCGGCGGGAGTGCCGCGCGAACGGACTAGGTTTTTCTTGGCGCCTTCGGAAGCCGCGGCGTTTCTGGCCGAGTTTGTGTTGCCAGGCGATTTGCTGCTGGTGAAGGGCTCGCGGAGCGTGAAGATGGAGCGCATTGTGGAGGTGTTGCTGGGGAGATTCGCACCGGTGGATGTGCCCTCGAGCGCCGGGGCGGGGCACTGAAATGCTCTACTACCTCCTCTACCATGTGCTGCAGAAATATTTTAGTCCGCTGAACGTGTTTCGCTACATCACCGTGCGGACGGTGTATGCGAGCTTGACGGCGATGTTCTTGGCATTGGTGTTCGGGCCGTGGCTGATACGCAAGCTGCGGGAGCTGCAAATCGGACAGTACATTCGCGAGGAGGGGCCGCAGGAGCACAAGAAAAAAGCGGGCACGCCGACAATGGGCGGCGTGCTGATCGTGCTTTCGACCGCGGTGCCGGTGCTGATGTGGGCGGACCTGTCGAATCCATTCGTGCTGCTCTCGCTGTTCGCACTGATGGCGTTTGCGGCCATCGGGTTTATCGATGATTACGCGAAAGTGGCCAAGCGGCAAAATCTGGGATTGACCGGAATAACAAAGCTAACCCTGCAGGTGGCGGTGAGCTCGATTGTGGGTATCGTGCTGCTGGTACTAGTGACGCACAGCGCGTATTCGACGCAATTGATTGTCCCGTTCTTGAAGAGATTCCGGCCGGACTTGGTGATTCACAGCTTGCTTCCCATGCGGAATTTGTGGCCGCTGGCGTTCTTGCCGTTTTTGGCTTTTGTGGCGCTGGTGATTACGGGGAGTTCGAACGCCGTGAACCTGACGGACGGACTGGACGGATTGGCGATCGGATGCACGGTGATTGCGGCGGGCGCGATGACCATCCTGACCTATGTGAGCAGCAATTTTCGCTGGGCAAACTATCTGGAGATTCAGTACATCCCGCGCGTGGGGGAATTGACGGTGTTTTGCGGGGCGCTCGTCGGGGCGTCGCTGGGATTCCTCTGGTACAACGCGCATCCCGCGGAAATATTCATGGGAGACGTGGGGTCGCTGTCGCTGGGCGGGGCGCTTGGAACGGTGGCGGTGATCATCAAGCAGGAAGTGCTGCTGGTGTTTGTGGGAGGGATTTTTGTGCTGGAAGCGTTGTCCGTGATTCTGCAGGTGGGCTCGTTCAAGCTGCGCGGCAAGCGGATCTTCCGGATGGCCCCGATCCATCACCATTTTGAGCTACTGGGATGGAGCGAGAGCAAGGTGATTGTGCGCTTTTGGATTGTGGCGCTGGTGTTCGCGCTGTTTGCGCTGACGACATTGAAATTGCGGTAACATAGAAAGGCCGCCAGAAGGCGGCCGCACAAATGCTTAGGAGGCAAACGGAAATGCCGGGATCGATTGAGTTGCGAAAAATGCGCGTGCTGACCGTGGGGTTGGCGCGGACGGGAGAGGCAACGGCGCTATTTTGCGCGAAGCACAACGCCGTCGTGACCGCGACGGATACGCGGCCGGAGAGCGAGCTCGGGGACGCACCGGCAAAGCTGCGCGAGGCGGGAGTGACCCTGGAACTCGGCGGGCATGTGGAGAAAACGTACTTGGCGCAGGATCTGATCGTGCCGAGCCCGGGCGTGCCTGCGGACGATGCGTTGCTTGTGAAAGCGCGCGCAAAGGGGATTACGGTCTGGAGCGAGATTGAACTGGCTTACCGGTTTCTGGAAGGTGAAATGATCGGCATCACGGGGTCGAACGGAAAGACGACAACCACCACACTGGTGCACCACATATTGAAGACTGCGGGGAAGAAGGCCATCCTTGCGGGAAACGTGGGCACGCCGTTGATCTCGTGTGTGGAAGCGATGAATGCGCAAACGGTTTCCGTCGTGGAGTTGAGCAGTTTTCAGCTGGAATTGATCGACAAGTTCCGCCCGGACATAGGGCTGCTCCTGAATCTCACGCCGGATCATTTGGACCGGCACAAGACGCTGGAGGCGTACGCGGGGGCGAAGGCGCGAATTTTCGAAAAGCAGACGGAGCTGGACGCGGCGGTTTTGAATGCCGACGATGCGGCAACACTGGCACTGGCGCCGAAGAAGCCGCAAGTCTTCCGGTTCAGCCGGAAGAAGAGGGTGGAGCGGGGAGCGTGTGTGCGCGGGGAAGATATCGTGATCGTGCATCACGGAAAAGAGGAGTTCGTGATGAAGTGCGGGGAGATTCCGCTGCCGGGTGCGCACAACCTCGAGAATGTGCTGGCGGGCGTAATGGCGGCGCGCTTGGCGAGAGTGGACGCGCCGACAATCGGAAAAGCGGTGCGAAGCTTCACAGGAGTGGAGCACCGGCTGGAGTTTGTAGCGGAAATCGCGGGCGTGCGCTACTACAACGATTCGAAAGCGACGAACGTGGACGCCACGCTGAAGGCGCTGGATGCATTTCCAGGAAGGATACTCGTGATCCTCGGCGGCAAGGACAAGGGCAGCGATTACACGCTGCTGCAAAAATCACTGCGCGAGAAAGCCGTCCTGGCCCTGCTGGTAGGGGCTGCATCCGAAAAGATTGAGACGCAGATTGCGGGGAGCGTGGCGCTGGAGCACGCGGGGACTCTCGCGCGCGCCGTGGACATTGCCTCGCATGTGGCAAAAGCCGGGGACGTCGTGTTGCTGGCGCCGGCGTGCGCGAGCTTCGACCAGTTTGAAAATTACGAGCATCGCGGACGGGTGTTCAAGGAACTGGTCCGCGGGCTCGAAGAGAAATCGCGGGCGAATTCTTCGGGGAAGGGATAGGCAACGTGGCAAGACGCTCAGAGACGGACCGCTGGCTGTTCGGGGTAACGCTGGTGCTGTGCCTGCTGGGCGCGGTGATGATTTTCAGCGCCTCGGCGGTCACCGCCCAACAGCAGTACGGCCACTCCTACCATTTCCTCTTGCGGCAGGCGATCTGGCTGGTCGCGGGGCTGCTGGGGATGTTCGCGTTGATGAAGCTGGACTATCACCGGCTGAGAGAGCCGGTGGTGGTCTATACAGTGGTCTGCGTGGTCGTGTTTATGCTCATCGGCACATTTTTCCTGGACAAGTCTCACGCCACGCACCGCTGGATCAAGCTGGGGCCGGCGCAGATCCAACCTTCGGAGCTGACAAAGCTTGCGGTGATTCTGTATCTCGCATGGTTCCTGGATTTGCGGCGGCGAAGCGCGACCCGCCTGGAATTCTGCAAGGAAGACCTGCTGCAGACGCTCCTGCCGGCGGTAGCGCCGATTCTGGTGTGCGTGGGGCTAATCCTGCTGCAACCGGACCTGGGTACTTCCGTGGACATCGTGCTGATCATGGCGGCGATTTTGTTTGTCGCGGGGCTGTCGTGGAAATGGCTGGCGGTGGGAGCGGCGGCGGCGCTTCCGGTGCTCTTGGTCTTGATCACGCAAGTTTCCTACCGGCAAGCGCGGCTCATGGCTTTCCTGCACCCGGAATCGGACGCGCAGGGCGCGGGGTTTCAGTTGCTGCAGTCTTTGATCGCCGTCGGCTCCGGCGGGTTCACGGGTGTCGGGCTGATGGAGAGCAAGCAAAAACTGTTCTACCTGCCGGAAGCGCACACGGACTTTATTTACGCGGTCATTTGCGAAGAACTGGGATTCATCGGGGCGGCGATTGTGATTGCGTTGTTCGCCGCGTATGCCTGGCGGGGATTGCGCGCCGCGTTCAACGCACCGGACGGATTCGGACGCATGCTGGCGCTGGGCGCGACGGCGATGGTGCTGTTCCAGTCGCTGATCAATCTCGCAGTGGTGCTGGGAATGATGCCGACGAAAGGGATTCCGCTGCCGTTTGTGAGCTACGGCGGATCGAGTTTGCTGGTCATGCTGCTCGCCACGGGCGTGCTCTTGAATGTTGCGCAGCAGGGCAGCAACAACGCGGGCCTGCAGGCTTGAGGGGCAGAGCGTGAAGCTGCTGATCGCAGGAGGCGGCACCGGTGGGCATGTGTTTCCGGCGATAGCGATTGCGCAGGAGTGGTTGTCGCGGGGCAAGGAGAGAGAAGTGGTGCTGGTGGGCACACAACGCGGGATCGAGATGAAGCTGGTGCCGGCGGCGGGGTTGCCGCTGGAAACAATTCGCGTGGCGGGGTTGAAGGGCAAAGGCGGCACAACGCTAGTGAGAAATCTGGCGATGCTGGGAACGGGACTGGCCGATGCATTCGCAGTGCTGAAGCGCCGGAAGCCGGCGGTGGCGTTTGGCGTGGGTGGGTATGCGGCCGGGCCGATGCTGCTCGCCACGTGGTTGCGGCGGATTCCGATCGTAATTTTTGAGCCCAACGCAGAGCCTGGGCTGACGAATAAAGTGCTGGCGCGGCTGGCGCAGCGGATTGCAACGGGCTATGCGGTTTCGGCCAAGGGCTGGGGAGCGAAAGCGGTGGTTACGGGATGCCCGGTGCGGCCGGAGTTTTTTGCCATCCAGCCGCGAACACCGAAGAAACCGTTCCGGCTGCTGGTGACGGGCGGGAGCCAGGGGGCTCTGCCGATCAACCGGACGTTTATGGAAGCGGCAGAATTGCTGGCGAAAAGAAAAACGGAGATGCAGATCGTGCACCAGACGGGAGAGCGCGATTACAATAACGTGAGGGCCGCGTACGCGCGACACGAGATGCAAGTGGAGGTCTCGCCGTTTCTCGCTAACATGGCGGAGCGCTTTGCTTGGGCAGACATGATCGTGTGTCGCGCGGGAGCCATCACGGCGGCGGAAGTGGCGGCGGCCGGCCGAGCGGCGATTTTCATCCCGTTTGGGAAGGCCACCGACAGCCACCAACTGAGGAATGCGCAGGAGATGACCAATGCCGGCGCAGGGCGGCTCATCGCGGAGCCGGAACTCAGCGCCGAGCGCTTGACCAAGGAAATTTTCTCCCTCCTGGACCAGCCCAGTGAGATCGAAACTCTTTCGACGAAGGCGCGCAGCCTTGCCCACCCTGATGCGGTGCGCGAAATTGTCGATTTGATAGAGGGGGCGGAGGACCCCGCACGTAGAGTCGTTATTTCAGTGGAAGAGGCCGAGCGGCGCGCGAGCCGGAAAGAACCCAGAAGAACATGATGGTATCGTTTCGCAATTTTCAACGGATTCACATGGTGGGAATTGGCGGCATCGGAATGAGCGGCATCGCCGAGGTGCTCCTGACGCTCGGATACTCTGTGTCCGGTTCGGACACCAAGCCCTCGACGATCACGGAGCGGCTGGCCGGCCTGGGCGCTACCATTTTCGAGGGCCACAAGGCCGAAAACGTGGAGGGCGCGCACGTGGTGGTGATTTCGTCGGCCGTGAAAGCCGACAATCCGGAAGTCGGGGAAGCGCACAAGCGGAAAATCCCGGTCATCCCGCGCGCGGAAATGTTGGCGGAACTCATGCGCCTGAAATACGGAATTGCTGTGGCCGGCGCGCATGGTAAGACCACGACCACCTCGATGGTGGCTTCTGTCCTGGCAGCGGCACACCTAGACCCCACATTCGTGGTGGGCGGCAAGGTCAACCAGGCGGGCACGACGGCCCGCGTGGGCAAGGGCGAGTATTTCGTCGTGGAAGCGGATGAGAGCGACCGCAGCTTCCTGATGTTCGCGCCGGTGGTGGCGGTGGTGACGACTATCGATCGCGAGCACCTCGACCAGTACGCCTCGCTCGAGGATATTCAGAGCGCGTTTTTGCAATTCGTGAACCGCGTGCCGTTTTATGGCGCCGCGGTGTTGTGCCTCGATGAGCCCAACGTGCAAGCGATTATTCCCAACGTGAAGCGCCCCATCATCACGTACGGCACGTCGAGCCAGGCGGACCTGGTGATCAGCGATATTCAATTGAAGGGTATGGGCAGCGAATTCCGCCTGACCTACAAAGGCGACGATCTGGGAATGTTCGAATTGCCGCACCCGCCCGGGATTCACAACGTAAGAAACGCGGCCGCCGCAGCTGCCGTAGCGCTGTACCTGAACGTGGCTTCGGACCTGATCCGTCAGGGGCTGTCGAAATTTGCCGGCGTGGGGCGGCGGTTTGACGTCAAAGGCTCGGTGAACGACATCGTGGTGGTCGATGACTACGGCCATCACCCCGCGGAGATTCGCGCAACACTGGAAGCGGCGCGGGGGTGCAAGTTCAACCGCCTGCTGGTGCTGTTTCAGCCGCACCGCTACTCCCGCACGCAGCACCTGTGGGACGATTTTGCGCGGGCGTTCAACCAGGCGGATGTGCTGGCGCTGATGGATATTTACGCGGCTAACGAACCACCGGTACAGGGAATCACCAGCGAGGCTCTGGCAAAGAGCATCCGCGAGGCCGGGCACAAGAATGTGAGTTATTTCCGCTCGATGCAGGACGCCATTGAATTTCTGCTACGCGAGGCCAGGCCCGGGGACGCGATTCTCACCATCGGAGCGGGGAACGTGAGCCGCGCCAGCAACGAGCTGATGGTACTCCTGGGCACGGAGCTCCGAGTGAACGACGGGGTGAGGGATGCGCATTGAGAGCCGCAAAGTTCTGGAGGCGCTCCCGGAACTGGAGGTTGAGCTGCGGCGCGGCGTTTCGCTTGCGGAACTGACCTATCTCGGGATCGGCGGCACAACCGATCTGCTGCGAATCAACCGGCATGAGTCCATTCCGGAGCTGCTGGATACCCTGGACGCGCACGGCACCGCCCATAAATTTCTGGGCGGCGGGTCGAACCTGCTGGTGATTGACGGAGAACTGCCGTTCGTGGTGCTGCAACTCGGGCAGCCGAACCCGGATGTGGTGATCGAAGGCAATGTGGCGAGCGTGAATGCGGCGGCGGACCTGGGACGGACGGTGACGCTCTGCGCCAAAAGCAATTTGGGCGGGATGGAAGGCTTGATCGGCGTGCCGGGAACGGTGGGAGGAGCATTGCGGATGAATGCCGGGGCGTATGGAACGCAGATCGGGTCGTATGTGCGCGAGGTAAAGCTGTACCGCGCGGCGGACCGTAAGCTGGAGACGTTGCGCGGTGAGCAAATCTCCTTCGAATACCGGCACACTTCGTTTGCACCCGATGATATGATGCTCGCAGTGAAGCTCGAACTTCCCTCCAAGCCGTACCAGGAAATTCTCCAAGGCATTCGTATCTGCAACGAAAAGCGGCGCGCCAGTCAGCCCCTGGGGCAGAAGAGTGCCGGTTGCATCTTCAAGAATCCGCCGGGAGCATCGGCGGGGCGGATGATCGACGAATTGGGGCTGAAGGGGCTTTCGGTCGGCGGTGCGCGCGTCAGCGACCGGCATGCAAACTTTTTTGTGAACGCGGGCCGGGCGTCCGCCGCAGACATGCTGGCGCTGATCTCCGATGTGAGCGAAAGGGTGCGGCAAGTTTATGGCGTGACTCTCGAAAACGAGGTGGTGGTTTGGAACGCGTGAAGCCCATGCAGCGGAACGCTTCTGCCGCCGCGGCGGAGCAGGAACCTTATCGGCCGGAGCTGTTAGCCGAGGACGAGCCGCGATACCTGCGCCGGCAAAAGCCCGTGGAGATTCGACGGAAGAAATTAAGCGGAAAGGCTTGGCCGGTCTACCGGCGCGTGTTTGTGTGGATCATAGTGGGCGCAGGCCTGGCGGCCGTTGGCGTATTTTCGGCCCGCTACTTGCTCTTCTCCCCGCAGATGCTCTTGCTGAAGCCGGACCAGATTGAAGTGACGGGGAACCATATTGTGCCGAGAGAAGACGTGCAGAAATTGTTTGTGCGTGACCGAAACAGAAGTGTGCTGAGAATTCCTTTGGACGCTCGGCGCGTCCAGATTGAGGAATTGCCTTGGGTGGAAAATGCCAGCGTGCAGCGAATTTTGCCAAATCATCTGAGGGTTCTCTTAACCGAGCGCACGCCGATCGCTTTTTTCCGGAACGGCACGGAGCTCGCGCTAATCGATGCGCATGGCGTGTTGCTGGACCGTCCGGAAGGCGAAGTTTTGCACTTTCCGATCGTGACCGGGTTATCGGAGAACCACCCACGCGAAGAGCGGGAGAAACGCATGCAGGCGTACCAGGAGTTCATGAAGGATGTGGACCTGGTGAAGCCGGGATCCTCGGATCTCGTAAGTGAATTGGATTTGGGCAATCCGCGGGATTTGCGCGTGGTGTTGACGGGCTTGGGCGGCCTTTCGGACACGCGCGCGGTGACCGTCCATTTCGGCCAGAGCGATTTCACCGGCAAGTACCGAATGCTCGTGGAAAACTTTGCTCAGTGGCAGGCGAATTCCGGCCCGGTTTATTCGATCGATCTTCAGTATTCGCGGCAGGTGGTGGTCAATCCAGACACCAGCACGGCGGCAGTGAAACATAAATAGCGAGGGCGCAGGAGAACGAGATTGACAAAGAAAGACAAATATCTGGTCGGGCTGGATATCGGCAGCACCAAGACCTGCGTTCTACTCGCGGAAATGGATGGCGAGCAGGTGCGTTTTCTGGCTCTGGGGGCGGCGGAATCGAAAGGGCTGCGCAAGGGCCTGATTGTCAATCTGGATTCCACGGTCAGCTCGATCCGGCGTGCAGTCGAGGAAGCCGAGGGCGTGGCCAATGTGCCTGTGGAATCGGCGGTGATTGGAGTTGCGGGCAGCCATGTGCGCGGAGTGAACAGCCGTGGAGGCATCTCCCTGGGGCCGCGGCCGCGGGATATCGAGCGCGAGGACGTGCGGCGCGCCATCGACACGGCGCGGAATATCTCTTTGCCGGAGGACCGCGAAGTTCTGCACGTCCTGCCTCATGAATTCCTTGTGGATGCGCAGGACGGGATTCGCGATCCCATCGGCATGGTCGGACAGCGGCTGGAGGCGAATGTTCATATCGTGACGTCGTCCAGCTCGGCCACGCAGAACCTGGTGACTGCCGCGAACAAAGCGGGGATCCTGATCAGCGATACGGTATTGGAGCCGCTGGCCTCCGCGGAGGCGTGCCTGACGCAGGATGAACGGGACCTCGGTTGCTGCCTGCTGGACATTGGCGGCGGCACGACGGAATGGATCGCTTACGGTGGCGGTGTGGTGCGTCACACGGGAACGGTAGCGATTGGCGGGGACCACTTCACAAATGATTTGGCGGTGGGATTGCGCACGCCCATCCCCGAAGCGGAACGGATCAAGCGGCATCACGGTTGTGCCGCGGCAGCGCTGCTCCTCGACGATGACTCGATCGAAATTGCCAGCGTGGGCGACCGTCCGCCGCGAACCATCTTTGCGCGCATGCTGACGGAGATCATCGAGCCACGAGCGCAGGAGTTGCTGGCGCTTGTGGAGGACGACTTGCGCCGCGCCGGCTTGATCAGCCAGATTCCTGCCGGGCTGATTCTGACTGGCGGCGGCGCGCAGCTGACTGGACTGCAAGAACTGACGGAGCACAGCTTTGCTTTGCCGGCACGGATTGCGGAACCCCGCGGGATTTTAGATTTGCCCGACCTGGTGGCTCAGCCGGAATACGCGACGGTGATCGGGCTGGTGCTGAATGCAGCGCGGGCCCGGCGGGCAGGGCCGGCAAGAACGGGGAATCTGGTGTCGAAGCTGAAGGCGATGTTTGCCGGTGCTTAGCGTGCTGAAGACGGGCCGAATGAGGCCGTAAGGCTGCCGAATGGCAGCCGTGAGATTGTTTTCCACAGGCCGGGAAAACTGGCTGTGGAAACCCATTTACTCGTGATTTATAAAGGACTTACGCCAGCCGGACAGGGGGAATATATGACAGCGAAAGACGCAGGTATCCGGATGAGTTTCAGCGAGGAGACACAACCCGCGAAGCTCAAGGTGATTGGTGTCGGTGGCGGCGGATGCAATGCCGTGAACCGCATGATCCGCGCCAAGCTGGAAGGCGTGGAGTTCATTACCGCCAACACGGATTTGCAGGCGCTGAAACTCTCCCAGGCGCCAGTGAAATTGCAGTTGGGTGCCAAGCTCACCAAGGGGCTCGGGGCCGGCGCAAATCCCGAGGTCGGGCGGAAGGCAGCGCTCGAGGACACGGAAAAAATTATCGAAGCGCTGGAAGGCGCGGACATGATTTTCATCACGTCCGGGCTCGGCGGCGGCACAGGCAGCGGCGCGGCGCCCGTGGTGGCTTCGCTGGCGAGCGAACTCGGCGCGCTGAGCGTGGCGGTGGTGACCAAGCCGTTCGCGTTCGAAGGGAAGCGCCGGATGCTGCAGGCGGAGCAGGCGCTGCAGGAACTAGTCGGCGTGGTGGACACGGTCATCGTGATCCCGAACGAGCGGCTGATGGAGACGGTAGAACCTGGAACCAGTTTCTTCGATGCCTTCCGAATTGCCGACGACATTTTGCGCCAGGCGGTGCAGGGAATTTCGGACATAATTACCGTGCCGGGCATCATCAATCGCGATTTTGCGGACGTGAAGGCCATCATGCACGGGCAGGGATATGCAGTGATGGGCACGGCGGTGGCAAGCGGCTCCAACCGCGCCATCGACGCGGCGAACCGGGCGATTTCCAGCCCGCTGCTGGAAGACAATTCGATCCAAGGCGCGCAAGGGATTCTCATCAATATTTGCGGAAGCTCCTCGCTGTCGTTGCACGAGGTGCATGAGGCTTCGAGCGTCATTCAGAAAGCCGCCCACGAAAACGCGAACATTATTTTCGGCGCGGTGATGGATGAGGCCATGAAGGACTTGGTGAAGATCACCGTGATCGCGGCCGGGTTCAAGGAAGCGGGGAAGAAGACGATGCCGCAGAAGGCGTCCTTCCTCCCGAAGACGTGGAAAGCCGGGCGCGACGTGCCGACGCAGGGAGAACTGCCGGTCACGCCCCCGAACATCGTGCACCAGGTGGCACAGAACGTGCGCGAAGCGACGCAAGAAGTTGCGAAGGACGACCTGGACGTGCCCACATTTTTGCGGCGCCAAGCCCAGAAGGCCTGATCGCTGCAGCATCCTAGTCCGAAACAATTTGCAAAATTCATACACTGAGATCCTTCCGCCCCGCAAAAAGCGCAGGGCCTCGGGATGACAACGTATCTCTAGACTTGAACCGCGGATAAATCAAAGCTTTTGCGAAATTTCGGCTAACTATCTGAAACAATCTCTCTGCCTTGGCTGGTTGCCTTCATACTCCGCTTCATGTCGTGGATTTCTGCTTCGAATTTCATCAGATTGCCGCTGCCGTAGGGGAGCACGCTGCCCAGCCCGGAGTGAAATTCCCTTGCCTTGGTCTCCGCCGCGATTTTGCCGATGTTTGTGGCGTCAAGACCGCCTCCCGGCATGATCACGATGCGATCACCCGCCGCGCTCACGAGTTTTCGAAGAGGCCCCACGCCTTCGGGCGCAACCGTGAGGCCACCTGCGGTGAGGATGCGCGTGGCGGCAGCGTCAATGACGTCTTCGAGAGCGAGCAAGGGATCGGGCGTATGGTCAAACGCGCGATGAAACGTGACTTCCAGCGGCCGCGCCCACTCCACCAATTCCCGGGTTCGTTCGACGTCCACGGAACAATCGGCGCGGAGGATGCCGATGACCACGCCGTCCATGCCCAGATCGCGTGCCAGGGCAATGTCGCGCTTCATCACGGCGACCTCGTCTTCGCTGTAGACAAAATCTCCGGGGCGCGGCCGGATGCTGGGAAAGACGGGAATCTCAAGCTCCTCATGCAACTTGCGCATCGTGGCGAGAGAAGGAGTGAGCCCGCCGTGGTTGAGTCCCGCGCAAAGTTCGATCCGGTCCGCGCCGCCGCGTTCGGCGGCAAGTGCCGCATCGAGCGATTCGACTGTGATTTCGAGAAGAGTTTCCGTTGGCACGCTGAGCTCTTGGCAGGTTGTAGGCGACTCGCCCTATATACTCCGCGTTTCTCCGGGATGCAACTGGCGGCTGGGGCAAACGCTGCGTGGCGAAGCACAGCCTGGGGATCCGGCCGCCACCACATGACCCTCCCCTCGCGCTTGTGCTAGGCTTCTGTCGCATCCCACTAGGTCTCGTCCCATGGGAAATGATTTACAGGGGAGCCTTCGAAAAGGAGACCAAATATGAAACCCAACCAAATTATTTCGGGATTGACCTTGGCCCTGCTGGGGGTCTTTTGCGGAGCGTGTCAGCAGCCGTATCACCAACAAGATGAGCGCTACGTCCTAGTGGCAGCCAACGTCGACCTGCCGTACTGGAAGGAAGCCGAGGCAGGACTGACGGATATCGGGAAAAATGCAGGGGTGAAGGTGGACGTCGTCGGACCCGCCTCATTTTCTCCGAGTGAGGAGCTCGCCGCGTTCCAAAAGGCGGTGGCGCAGCATCCCTCGGGCATATTGGTCTCCGTAACCGATCCGAAGTTGTTCAAGGATCCGATCAATAGTGCCCTCCTGCAAGGCATCCCCGTCATCTGCATCGATGCAGACGCGCCGGACTCCAACCGCGTGCTTTTTATTGGCACAGACAACTTCCGGGCGGGGCAGGAGAGTGGGAAGCGCATGGCGGAACTGCTCGGCGGGCAGGGCCGGGTGGTGGTGATCGCGCTGGGCGGACAACTCAACAGCGACGAGCGGGTTCGCGGCGTGAACGAAGCGCTGAAGAAATATCCCGGCGTCAAGCTCACGGAAACCATCGACGACAAAGGTGATCCGAGCGCGGCATACGACGCCGTGTCCGCGCTGCTGCAAAAGAAGGAAAAGGTCGACGGCTTCATTTGCCTCGAAGCATCCGGTGGGGAGGGTGCCGCGGATGCATTGCACCGGATGGACATGACCGGGAAGATCAAGATCGTGGCGTTTGACAAGGATCCACAAACGTTGGATGGGATCGAGCGGAAGTGGATCACGGCGACGGTGGTGCAGAAACCGTACGTCATGGCCTTCTACGGAGTGCGGTTCCTGGACGACCTGCATCACAACGCGGTCCACGAATTCAAGGATTGGGCCACGGCGCCGGCCGCGCCGTTACCCACTTTTGTGGATACCGGCACGGCCGTTGTGGACGCGAGCAACTTGGCGGCCTTCCGCAAAGCGCTCTCCGAACATCCGAAGCCGACTTTCTAGAGGTGCTTGCCGGGGATTAAGCGAGGCCGTACGCCGCGAACGTGACGATGGCGGCGACGCCGAGCGCCAAGCCGAGAACAGCGCCAGCCAGCACGTCGCTGAGGAAGTGCATGCCCAGCACGATGCGGGAGAGGCCGATACTGAGAGCCAGGAAGTAGAGCGGCCACTGCAGTACAGGATAGAAGTAACTCACCACGAGGGCGATGGAGAACGCTGTCATGGTGTGCCCGGAAGGGAAGGAAAACTGGTCCGGCGGCAGCACCCTGGCCCAGCAGTGCGGCTCAAGCTGACAGGGCCGCGGGCGGTGGCTGAGTTTTTTCAGGATCTTGAAAACGAAAATGCCGAAGATGGCGGCGCATCCGGCGGCCTCGACAGCCGCGTAGCCGCGCGAACCGCCAACGGCGAGGAGAATCGCGCCCAGACCATACCATATCCAGCCGTCACCCATGCGCGTGGCCGTGATCATCCAAAACCGAATCCACCGCGGCGCTTTCCAACTGTTCATTCGCCGCATCACGCGCTGATCGCGCCTCTCGATGTATCCCCAGACGGTTTTTGCGCGGACCATGGCAGCCTCTTACCCGGCCCAGTTGGCCTCGAATCCGGAATCTACATCCCAGAGCATGCGCGGCCGCCGGGCTTCCCGAGTGAGCGACGCGGCCCACTTTTTGCAAAAGCGCATCTCGTTAATCCAATGGCAGGCCGTAATCAAGGGCACAAACACGGTCAGCGGCAGCAGGGCAGCCGCCAACGGTTTTTCCTTGAGCACGGAACCGGCAAACCCCCAAACATCCAAGGTGAGCTTCGCGTATGTCCCATGCTCCCCATGCACGGTTCCGCGGCCGGCACGGAGCCCGGTGAAATATTCCTCCACGGTGCGCGCCCTCCGAACCTCTGTGAACGTGAGCCCCACGCCGGACAGCGTGTGCGAGTCGCTTCCGGCCACGGCAATCTTGCCGAATTTCCTGGCCAGCATTTCCGCGCTCCGATTTGCTTTTGCCCACATCTGGCCGTTGCGCACCTCGAAGGCCGGGACGTAGGAAGCGAACCAGTTAAAATCTTCCTCCTCGCGTTTGCCGGTCAGGCCAGAGAACACATGGTTGACGCTGAAGAACAGCTTACGCTCGGTGAGATACATCAGGAGCGATATAAAATCGTTGCGGCGGCGCTGAATTTCCGCATGATCTTTTTCGGAGATGGCATACACGCCCAGGTGCGTTTCGGTGCCGCGGGGCATCCGCACCGTGACTTCTTCGCTGAGAAAAAAGTCCGGGTATTTGCGGAGGACTTCCGCGGCGTCGATGGAGTCGTGGTCGGTAACAGTCACCATCGACATTCCCCGCTGCTTGCAGCGAACATAGACGTCTTCAGGCTGGTTATAGGACTCCAAGCAGAGATGCGTAAGGCCTGGGGTGTTGCACATCCCGGAGGCTGTGCTATGCACGTGAAGGTCGCAGCGCATGTGAAAAGATTAGACGTAAGATATGAACAATCCATGAAGCATGGGCAAATAGTAGATGAAAAAGACTACGGAACTCATTGAGCACAAATGACTTCTTTAGTTTTCCACATGGCACGTAGGGTGCTCTTGTCGCGGGCCGGAGACCCTGTGCGAGAATGCCTCGATGAAGAAAATACGGATCTTATTTCATGATGCCGGAGGGGGGCACCGCAACGCCGCGATGGCCCTACAAACTGTGATCGCGCAGCAGAATCGGCCCTGGGAGGTGGATTTGGTCCAGTTTCAAGACCTCACCGATCATCTCGATGTCCTGCGCAAACTGACCGGCATCCGCATTCAGGAGCAATACAACGTGCTGCTGAGAAACGGCTGGACCTTGGGGACGACGCAATTATTGCGTGTGTTGCAGGCGACGATTCGCTTGCTCCATGGGCCACTGGTGAACCTTCTGGTGAACTATTTCCGGGAGCACCCGGCCGACCTGCTGATAACCGTCATACCGCACTTCAACCGCGAGATTGGGCAGGCGTGGAGCAAGTGCTACCCCGAGCGGCCGTTTGCCACGATCATCACGGACCTGGCGGATTTTCCGCCGCATTTCTGGATTGAGCCGATGAACGTGCAACACGTAATCTGTGGAACCGAGCGGGCCGTCGAGCAGGCTCGGCAAATGGGCAAGGACTCGTCGCGCATCTTTGCAACCTCCGGGATGATCCTCCGCCCGGATTTTTACCAGCCAGACAATACGGATCCTGTTGCTCTGCGCCGGGAGCTGAATTTGCGCTCGGATTTGCTGACCGGGATGCTGCTGTTCGGCGGATTCGGCTCGAAGGTCATGTACGATATTGTGGAGCGGCTGCATACCGCCGAATTACCTTTACAGTTGATTGTCATCTGCGGGAGAAACGAAAAGCTGGCGGAAAAATTCCGAACGCGGGCGTGGAATATGCCTCTGCACATCGTGGGATTCACAAAAGAGGTGCACCGGTTGATGCGCGCGGCGGATTTTCTGATCGGCAAGCCCGGGCCCGGGAGCGTGGCGGAAGCCATGGTTCGCAGGCTGCCCGTGATTCTGGAATGCAATGCGTGGACTCTTCCTCAAGAGCGGTACAACACCGAGTGGGTTAAGGAGAAGAGGGTCGGAATTGTGTTAAGTAATTTTAGGGAGATTGTCTCCGGTGTCAAACAACTTCTGGACGCCGGCAAGCTAGCCGAATTCCGGGCCAACACGGGGGCACTTCATAACCGCGCGATTTTCGAGATTCCGGAGATTTGCGCGAAACTTCTTGGCGAACCGGCTTCCGATTCCTAATTGCTCGCGCGTTCCGAACGCGAGGGATGCTGCAAGTGTGGCCCCGCATCGGGAGTTCCTACCGGCGCAGTGGCTCGGGGCTTGTGGCAGGTCACGGCCCACTGCCGCGAAGCGTATTTGGGCAATTCACAGATTTTGCCGCATCCCGCCGAGGTCTTTGAGAGGACGCAGCCGCAATAGCAGCCGTCGGTGGGAACTTTACGAAGGGTGGCCGAGGTGTCGCCCCACGTAGAGATCACGAGAAGACCACCGGCGACGAGAAGATCAAGCGCAAGCCACAGGGCTAGGCGGCGAAGACGCTGGAATGAAGAGGCTTGCATGGAACAAGTTTCAGGCTGAAACAACAAAAAACCGATAGCGCAGGCATACCAAAATTTCCTGTTACCTGGGTTCTGAGGGTACTGGACTTAAGCGGAGCAGTCTGCGTAAAAAGAGAAGAAGGCGGGTCGGGGTTCCGAATTGAATCGGGTGACCTCATTTGGGCCAGCTAGCAATCCAGGTTGGATCCATTAACCTGTTTGTTGTTAATCAGTTGGCTTAGTTTCGGGGCGGCTGGAAGCTGGCGCTCCTCGTGCAACTGTCGGAATCGTGGGCGCGTTTCAGCAGCGGGCTTCTGTGAATTGCAAGTGAGGGGGAAGGGGCTTACTTGCGATTTCTGAGGTTCGCAACCACCTGCCTCTGAGAGGGAAGCTAGGATGGATGACCCCACGCGCCGGTGTGAAAACGACACTGGCATTGAAACGCGCCTTCCGGGGCTCCCGGTCCCAAGCGGGAGCCCCAGTTTTTTTCTGACCTAATTTCCCAACAAATCGAGTAAAGAGGCTATTGCGGCCTGTGACGAACAACTCGTCCCGCCTGTTATTCGGGTTGTGCTTTCGCGCTGACGCACTCGCCCTGCGCGACCGTGGCGACTTGGTGGTTAGTTCACCCTGCCGGTGATCGCGATGCCTGCTTGACCAAGAACATGGGCCACCTGTGTATCGCGCAGGCGGGAAGCGTCGTATTCGAAGGTGAGCTGGTTCTTTCTTCTCGTCCACGTGGAAACTGCGCAGGCCGTAGGTGTTCGCAAAATCGCCCAGCCTGCTGAGCTGCTCGAGGCTCAACGGCGACTGCAGTTGGTACGTGATTTCGAGGAGTGTCATGGATGTGATTATACCAGCAGTGAAGCGTTCCAGTCGTCCAGCCAAAAGCAGCGCCGGTCCGAAATCGTCGCTCACCGAATGACGAGCTTGCAAGCCAGGAAGGCAGCCAAGGATATTCGTCAAGACCTGTAAGCCGGAAGGGGTGCCCACAGGGCCTTGACACCAGATAGCCCCCTGGGGTATGTATAGACCTAGGGGGTATATGTCATGCCGGGCCAAAACCATCCCTCACCCACCAGGTTGAGTTCTTGCGGATGCGGTCCCGACCAGAACCGGAAGGCCACGGGGGTCGTTCCGGAGCTGAAGGAAGCCAATCGTAACCGCCTTCGCCGTATTGAAGGGCAGATTCGCGGGCTCCAGAAAATGGTCGACGAAGACCGCTACTGTGCCGACATCATCTTGCAGATTGCCTCCGTGCAGGAGGCGCTGCGGGGAGTTGCTCGAAATCTAATGAAAAATCACCTGCGCCACTGCGCCGCGAAGGCACTCGCGAGCGGAAACCCGAAGGAGACCGCGGCGATGTACGACGAACTCTTGGAGCTGATTTACTCGCACCTGCGATGAACGAGCGGCTGAGGCACAACGGAATATAGGGAGAACGACTTTGCAACGCGATCCTGTTTGCGGGATGAATGTCAATCCAGAGACTGCTAGGGCCAAGCTGGAGCACGGCGGCAAGACTTTCTATTTCTGCGGTCAGCGTTGTGCAAGACGGTTTCAGGAGGACGCGGAAAAATTTCCTCCCGCGCCCGCCACAACCACCGCGCCAGTTCCTTCCATGCTTCCTGTTCTGCCTGAGACAAGAGCAAGAGGCAAATCGCCCGGGGTTCCCGGCGCGGGCGCCCCAGAGAAGGATCCAGTATGCGGAATGACGGTCGATCCCCGGAGATCTGTGGGGGTGGTGGGACGCGAGGGGAGAACATATCATTTCTGCTCGGCGGGCTGCGCCGAGCAGTTTCAGAAGGAACCGCAAAAATTTCTGGCGCCGCCCAGCCTCGCCGCGATGGAGCACAAAGCCTCAGCTCACGCTCCGACGCAAACCGCCCCACAAAATGCGCGCTACACCTGCCCGATGCATCCTGACGTAGTACAGATCGGGCCCGGGAGCTGCCCGAAGTGCGGCATGGCCCTCGAGCCGATGGATTTAATTGCGGATGCCCAGCCTGACACCGAATACGAATCGATGCGGAAGCGCTTCTGGCTGAGCGTCGCCCTCTCGTTGCCGATTCTGATTCTGTCCATGTTTGGCGAAGCCCTAGGGCTGCGCATAGAAACGGCCGTGGAAAACGCCATCGAATTTCTGCTGGCGACTCCCGTGGTTGTGTGGGGCGGCTGGCCCTTTTTCCAGCGCTTTTGGAGTTCGCTGGTCAACCGCAGTCCGAACATGTTCACGTTGATCGGTATGGGCACGGGCGCTGCCTATGGGTATAGCGTTGCGGCGACGCTGTTTCCAAAGTTTTTTCCGGCGTCGTTCCGGGACGCCCAGGGCGGAGTGGCAGTTTACTTCGAAGCGGCGGCGGTAATCACGACACTGGTGCTGCTGGGACAGGTGCTGGAGCTGCGTGCGCGCCATCGGACGAGCGGAGCAATCCGGGAATTGTTGCACCTGGCGCCGCAATTGGCACATCGCATCTCGGAGAGCGGCGATGCGGACGTCGCGCTGGATCAAGTGAAACAGGGTGATTTGCTGCGAGTGCGCCCGGGAGAGCACGTGCCGGTGGATGGCAGCGTGCGTGACGGCGCGAGCGCCGTGGACGAATCGATGATCACAGGCGAACCGCTGCCCGTGGAAAAGGGCGTTGGAGACTCTGTCACCGGCGGGACGCTCAATTCCAGCGGAAGTTTCGTGATGGTAGCGGAGCGCGTCGGGAGCGAAACGCTTCTAGCGCAAATCGTCAAAGTGGTAAGCGAAGCGCAACGCAGCCGCGCGCCGATGCAGCGGCTGGCGGACAAGGTGGCAGGATATTTCGTTCCGGCCGTGGTGATGGCGGCGATTTTGGCGTTTGTGGGTTGGGCGGTATGGGGGCCGGAGCCGCGATTCGCCCACGCGCTACTGGCGGCGATCTCTGTGTTGATTATTGCTTGCCCGTGTGCCCTGGGGCTGGCCACGCCGATGTCGATTATGGTGGCAGTGGGACGCGGCGCCGCCGCCGGTGTTCTGGTGCGCAACGCAGAGGCGCTGGAAACTCTGGCCCGCGTAGATACCTTGGTAGTGGACAAGACAGGAACGCTGACGGAGGGAAAGCCCAGGCTAGTGGGCGTAAGTGTTCTGGAGGGAAGTGGCCTCACGCAAGATGGGTTTTTGCGGCTCGCTGCAAGCGCGGAGCGTCCAAGCGAACATCCTCTGGCTCGAGCAATTGTACGTGCTGCAGAAGAAAAGGGCGTCGCCTTGGCGGAGGTCACAGACTTCCGCGCCATCTCGGGGAGTGGGATCGAATGTCGAATCCTTGGCGATCATATCTTGATTGGTACCGAGAAATTCTTGAAGGAAAATGGCGTCTCTCTGCCGGCCCCAATCCAGGAGCAGCTTCCACAACTGAACTTCGGAACTTCGCGCGCCGCTTCAGCGACTTTCGTTGGGGTCGCGGTGAATCAAAAATTGGTGGGCCTCTTGGCCCTGGCCGACGAACTCAAAGGATCCACCGCGGAAGCGATTGACGCGTTGCGGAATGAGGGTCTGAGGATCGTCATGCTCACCGGAGACCGCCGCGAATCCGCCACCAGAGTTGCCGCTGCTCTCAAACTGACGGAAATCGAGGCGGAAGTTCGGCCGGAACAAAAGGCCGCCGTGATCACTCGACTGAAGAGCGAAGGACGCATCGTGGCCATGGCAGGGGACGGTATCAATGATGCCCCGGCACTCGCGGCTGCGCACATGGGCATCGCCATGGGTACGGGAACCGACGTGGCCATCGAGAGCGCGGGAATTACATTGGTAAAGGGTGACTTGCGGGGGCTGGTGCGGGCGCGACGACTTTCCCGCGCTACGGTGGACAACATCAAACAGAATCTGGCGTTCGCCTTCGTGTACAACCTACTGGGAATCCCGATTGCCGCAGGAATTTTCTATCCGATTTTCGGCTGGCTGCTGAGCCCGATGCTTGCCAGTGCGGCGATGAGTTTTAGTTCCGTATCCGTTATCACGAACGCTCTCCGGCTACGCCACGCGCGGCTGTAAAGCCAGAGCTGGGCCAGGGCGACCTAGCTCGCTGCCTCCATACCGCAGAGTAAATCGACCCTTCTTACAAGATTCTCAGTAGAGCTGAATCTTAGGCGTTGCCGGGGTAGTCGCGGCCGAAGCGGAGTTGTTTATTCCAGCCGTTTGCGGCGGTGGTGCTGTCTGTGCGGCCGAAGCCGCTTGCGTCTCCGTCAGGTAGATTTGCACCTCGCTGACGGGTATGTTTAGGCTGGCGGCGATCTCACTCGCGGATAATCCTTGGAAAGATAGCTGCTGCACTTGCTGTTCGAGGGCCAGTGGGGAGCTGGTGGCGCTCGCGAGAGCGGTGGCGGCCCGTGCTGCGTTGGTGTTGGGAGCAGCCGCTGCGACCGGTGTTGCTTTGGCGCTCGCGGTTTGGGCCGTGGCGCTGTTCGCGATGGCACTCGCTTGAGCCGAGATCGTGACAGTATCCTGTGGAATGGGAGCTTGGACTGTGTTTTTTGATTTCGTGGTCGCGGTCGCCGGGGTTGCTGTGGTTGTTGCGGCCGGATCGGTATTCGCTGCTGTTGGATTTATCTGTTCGATAGAAGAAGCCATAGCGCTCCCCCTTTCATAACACCTTCTTTTGCAATATCGGCAAATTCACGGATGGCTTTAGGTTCTGGCCGGCTTGGTGCCAGTGATCTGCCTGATTCTTCAGCGCTTCGAAGGCGCGTAATTCTCACAATTTATTAGGTTTATGTGATAACTGGCTGCTGCGGACTGACGCCATTGGAGCCAAGTTCTCGCCACTCGGCCGCGACACAGGCCAACTTCTTTTGCAACGCGATGAAGTACGGCCTGACCAACCACCCTTATTGCCGTCTATAGAGGTAGAATCTGGAACATTGTCCTGCGGCGATGCGTATCAGAGGTTGAGTGTGCGAATCTGTGCAGATCCCGGGGGTCGGTTATGTCCAGCAACGCGAATGGGTTAACGAACGGTAAAGCGGCCAAGAAGCGCCGCCGGAGAATCATCATTGCGGCAATTGTTGCGTTGGTGGTGATTGGAGGCGGCTATGGCGTGTATGCGGCGTTGCGCCCCAATCATGAGATTGATCCATCGAAGTTGGCAGGCGTGGAACGCGGCGATTTGGCGCGTGTGGTTGTAGCCACCGGAAAGATTCAGCCACTTTCGAAAGTGGAAGTGAAGTCGAAGGCCAGCGGCATCGTCAAGAAGCTCTATGTGGATTATGGCGACCGCGTGAAGCAGGGCCAGATTCTCGCGGAACTGGACAAAGTGCAACTGGAAGCCAGCGTGCGCGCGTCTCAAGCCAATTACCAGGCGGCACAGGCTGCTCGCGATTCCTCGCTCGCTCAATTGGAACGCAACAAAGTGGATGCCGAGGGGCCGGACGTCCCGTTCCTGAAGCTGAACATGGAGCGCGCCGAGCAGATGTTCAAGGATGGCGTAATGTCCAAAAGCCTGGTGGAAGACGCGGAGAAAAACTACCAGTTGGCGCTGAACAAGCAGGTGAGCGCGCAACGGAACCTGGCTGTGTCTCGCGCGGAAATCGCCAAGGCGGAAGCGCAGGTGATGCAAGCGAAAGCGGCCCTGGAAAGCGCGGAAGAGGATTTGAGGAATTCGACGATCATGAGCCCTATTGATGGCCTTGTCCTGTCGCGCGACGTTAACATGGGCGACGCGGTCAGCTCCATCCTGGTACTGGGCTCGCAGGCCACGCTGATCATGACGCTGGGTGACATCAGCGAAGTGTATGTGCAGGGCAAGGTGGACGAAGCGGACATCGGCAAGGTGTACCTGAACCAAGCGGCGCGGATCGTCGTGGAATCCTTCAAGGACAAAAAATTCACGGGCAAGGTGACGAAGATTTCTCCCCTAGGCAAGGAAAAGGACAACGTCACCACGTTTGAAGTGCGCGTTTCGATCTCCAATCCCACCCTCGAACTCAAGGCCAACATGAGCGCCAACGCCGAAATCCTCCTCGAGGAGAAGAAAAACATTTTGATGGTGCCGGAGGCTTCCCTCATCTACGACAAGGACCGCAACGCCTCCGCGGAAGTGCCCGATCCTCACGCCGAGAACGGCCGGAAAAAAGTGCCCGTCAAGCTGGGCATCTCGAACGGCGTGAAAACCGAAATTATTTCCGGGCTCACCGAAAAACAGCAGGTCGTGCTTCAGTAGCGAGTGCCCTTATGACCTTTCGTGATCTCTTGCGGGATACGCTGGCGACGCTCTGGGCCCATAAGCGCCGCACGCTGCTGACCATGTTCGGGATCGCTTGGGGGATCATCTCGATCACGCTGATGGTCGCCGCGGGAGAAGGTCTGGGCCGCGGCATTCAGAAACAACAGGAAACTTTCGGCAAAGACGTGATGATCGTTTTCGCCGGGCGCACCAGCATGCAGGCCGGCGGCACGCGCTCCGGGCGCGTCATCCACTGGATGGAGGACGACTACAAGGAGGTGGCCCTGGAAGCGCCGGCGTGCAAGTACGTGATGCCGGAATTGGGCAACAACGTGAAGGTGCACAGCGCTTTTAACAGCGGCGACCTCGATACCGTCGGCTCTCTCCCTCCCTTCACGGAAATTCGCAGCATCAACGTTGCGCAGGGACGCTTTTACAACGATGAAGACAATGAACAAGGCCGGCGCGTGGCCTTCCTCGGCAGCGACACAAAGAAGCAACTTTTCGCGGAACGCGAAGCCCTGGGGCAGACCATCGAGCTGAATGGCGTTCCCTATACCGTGATCGGCGTCATGAAGACGAAAGACCAGAATTCCAGCTACGACGGCGTCGATATCCGGAAAATTTTCATTCCGTTTAATTCCATGAAGCGCGACTTTCCTAACAAGCCGCCTGCGGTGGAGCACTCCGTGGACCGGCTTCTCGTGACGCCGTGGTCGCTTGAGACGCATCCGGATTGCGTGCGTCAGGTTCGCCGCACCTTGGGACGGTTGCATAATTTCGATCCGCGGGACGAGGAAGCGGCAAGCATCTGGGACACGGTCAAGAATGCACAGGCCAACCGCATGATTTTTGTGGGAATGGAAGTGTTCATGGGCGCCGTTGGCGTGGCGACGATCTTTCTCGGCGGGCTGGGGGTCATGAACGTCATGCTGGTAAGCGTGCGCGAGCGAACGCGCGAAATTGGCGTGCGCAAAGCGCTGGGAGCCACGCGCCAATCCATTCTCCGCCAATTCTTCCTGGAAACGGTGATCGTGGTGTTCATAAGCGGCGGTGTGGGGCTAATCATCTCGTATGGTCTCTGCGGGCTGGTCAACCTCCTTCCTACAATTCCCTATTTCGACGGACTCGACGCCAGTTGGAAACTCGCCGCCCTCACGATCAGCCTGCTTGGTGTGATTGCTGTCCTTTCCGCGCTCTATCCCGCAAATCGAGCCGCATCCGTGGATCCAATTGAAGCCTTGCGCTTCGAGGCAGGTGGGTGATGCTGGTTGAAGTCTTCAAAGAAGCCTGGGTAGCTTTGGGGCGCAACCGCGTTCGTAGCTTGCTCACGATGACCGGAATTTCATGGGGGATCGTGGCAGTTACTTTGCTGTTGAGTTATGGCTCCGGTTTCCGCAGCGTGCTTCTGTACACGTTCGAAGTTTTCGGCAAAGCCGCGGTGATCTGCTGGCCGGGAACGACCAGCGAACAAGCGGGCGGAGAACGGGCCGGAAAAGAAGTGCACTTCGAGCAGGAGGATGCGGATTGGGTGAAAGCGCAATCGCCGCTCATCAAGCGCGTGACGCTCGAAACCGTCAAGTGGAAGGGGATTTCGCATGACGAGCGGCTCTCGGATACGGCGACCCGGGGCGTCTATCCGGAATACGGCGATATGCGCAACGAGGTGCCTTCCGACGGGCGCTGGATTTCGCCGGAGGATGTCGAGGAACGGCGCCGCGTGGTGTTCCTGGGAGCGCGGTTGAAGAAGAAACTCTTCAGCGGAACGCCAGCCGTCGGCGAAACAGTGCGTATCAACGGGGTGCGATTCACTGTCATCGGCACAATGGACATGAAATTCTCCGATAGTTGCTACTTCAACTGTGACGACGAGTCCGCGTTCATTCCTTACACCGCTGCCGCGGATCTCTGGGATGCCCGCTATGCGAGCGTGATGGTCTTCGAGCCCGTTGCGCCGCAATTTGAAGCACAAGCCATGCAGCAGTTCCGCACCGCGGTGGCGAACCGCCAGCATTTTTCCCCGAGCGACAAGCGGGCCATCACCATGTTCGGCCGTCAGGAGTTCAAGCCGATTTATGACGGCATCACGCTGGGAATCGAAGGCCTGCTCTTCCTGATTGGCGCCATGACGCTGGGGATCGGCGGCGTGGGGGTGATGAACATCATGCTCGTGTCCGTGGAAGAACGCGTTCGGGAGATTGGTTTGCGGCGCGCGCTTGGTGCGCGGAAATGGCACATTCGCTGGCAATTTTTGATGGAGGCGCTGGTCCTGACTCTGGCGGCAGGGGCAGCGGGGATGTTGCTCTCCTGGGCGCTTACCTCCGTAATCGGCACGCTTCCGTTCCTGGGGCCGGCGTACGAAGACGACAGCGGCAAAGTCGATATTCACCTGGCGTTGTCAACGAGCACGCTGTTTTTATCTACTTTGATCTTGATCGTCGTCGGAGTGATCAGCGGCTGGCTCCCCGCGATGCAGGCCGCCAAACTGGACCCGGTCGAAGCCCTACGATACGAATAGCCCCTTGCCCGCGATGACGTGGTACTGTTTTGCCTGCCGCAAAATCACCAGCGTGGAAGGGCAAGGGAATGTCCAAGACGGCACTGATTGTCGTAGATGTGCAGCGAGATTTCTGCGAAGGCGGTGCGCTCGCTGCTGAGGACACGCTATCGTTGCTGATGCCTCTGCGGGAATTCATCGAAACAGCGCGGCGCACCGGCGCTGTGATTGTCTTCACGCAGGATTGGCACCCACCGGACCACAATTCGTTCCAGAGCAATGGAGGGCCTTGGCCCGTCCACTGCGTTGCGAACACCCCCGGAGCGCAAATCATGCCGCCCCTAAAAGCCGAGGCGAGGGACGTGATCATCCACAAAGGAGTGGCGGCGGATGGCCCGGGATATTCCGGATTTGAAATGACCGGACTGGCGAAGCGTCTAAAAGAATTGAAAATTGAACGCGTCGGCGTGTGCGGCATCGCCACGGAATATTGCGTGCTCGCCACGGCCCTCGACGGGATTCAGGCGGGATTCGATACCACGGTTTTGACCGACATGATTCGCGCGGTTCAGGCCAGCGATACCCCGCGAGTGTTAACGGAGCTAGCCGTAGCGGGGGCGAAAGTGTCAACAGCGCCGGAATGGTTGAAGAATGTCTAAGCGGGGCCGCGTTGCGTGGAATTCTTCCCAAGCTTGACCAAGATGCGAGCAGGAAAAGCCAGCGCCTCCAACGAAGTGCGGGCGGCTGCGAACTTAATTACGTCTGTCCCAGGATCGCATCGAAATAAGCGAGCAATTCGGGCGAGTTCCAGTCCTGTGTACCGATAATTTTCCGGAGAATGACGCCCTTGCGATCGATGATGTAAGTCTCCGGATACATGGCCGTGCCATATTCTTGGGCTATCGGCGAGTGATCGTCTCTCGTGCCCGGGTCGCGGTAGGTCGGGAAAATCACTCCCTGCTCGCGAAGGAATTTTTCGTAAATCGCCTGGTCCTGGTCTGCCGCAACACCCACGACTACGCCGTTGCGCGGCGCGATGTACTTCTGCAAGCGATTGAGACTGGGAGTCTCCTCCACGCAGGGGGGACACCATGTAGCCCAGAAATTCAGGACAACCACCTTTCCGCGCAGGTCCAAAAGGTGAACGGGCTTGCCGTCCAATTCCATCGCAAAGTCTTCGGCCTTCTTGCCGGCGACGGAGGATTCCCCCTGGCGATAATGAGGAAGCGTAAAAAACGCGAGCACGAAGAAGGCGAAGCCCATGCTGCCCCACGCCAGGAATTTCCGGAGGAACGTGTCCATATCCCGCTATACTAACGCATAGCAGCCGCACCGAAAAGCCTGGTCACACCCGCGAAGCTCATGACAGCTTTCCCCGAAAACCCAATCCGGCTCTCCGCCATCGTTCCGGCGCGGAATGAGGAAGCGGTCATCGCCGCGTGCGTGGAATCCCTCGCTCAACAACCGGAAATTGTTGAAATTCTGGTAGTCAACGACCAATCGACGGATCAGACTGCGGCCATCGTCCGGGAATGCATGCAGCGGTTCCCACAACTGCGGCCTCTGGAAACGACGGAATTGCCGCCGGGCTGGGTGGGAAAAAACAATGCAGTCTGGCTGGGTGCGCGCGAGGCCAAAGGCGATTGGCTGCTGTTCACGGACGCCGACACCGTGCACAGCAGCGATTCCGCGGCCAAGGTGTTGGCCATCGCGCGCGAACAGAATGCGGTGATGGTCTCGCTTTCGCCGGAACAGATGATGGAGACCTGGTACGAGAAATCGCTGATTCCTTATGTCTATTGCCGGTTGGCCAACAAATTTTCTTTCGCGGAAGTGAACGATCCGCAAAATCCGGCTGCCGCCGCGAATGGCCAGTTCTTGATGATCCGGCGCGATGTCTATGAGGCTATAGGCGGACACGCCAGCGTCGCCAGTGAAGTTTTGGAAGATGTCGCGTTGGCGAAGCGGGTAAAAAGCGCGGGCTACCGCACCTGGTTTGGAAGCGGGAAGGGAATTGTGCGCGTGCGGATGTATCGCTTCTTCGCCGCCATGTGGGAAGGGTGGAGGAAGAACCTCTATTTGTTGATGGGAGGGAGCGAAGCGAGCGGTGGGCGAAGAGATCGTGCGGGCAGTTGTGCCGGTGATGGCAACTCTGATCGCCGCGGCCGTAACATTGGTGTTTACGAAATCAGTGCTGGCCGCCGTGGGTGTCTTGGCGGTTGCGGTGATTGGCATCTTCGTGGCCTACGTTGCCGAATTGAGGCGTAACCACTTCGCGGGCCGCCTCCTCTGGTACGGAATTTTTGGCCGACTGTTGTTTGCGGGAGTGTTGTGGGCCTCGTACCGTGGTCACAGGAAGGGTAGGCTGGAATGGAAGGGGAGAGAGTATCCAGTGGGTACCCCTCGTGCATCGAAGGGGTAGCTAGCTAAAGCTATGGTTTATTTGACGCGCAGACTCGAGTTTTCCGCCTCGCACCTCTACCACAACCCGGCGTTCACCGCCGAGGAGAACCGGCGGGTCTTTGGCAAGTGCAATAACCCGCACGGCCACGGCCACAATTACACGCTCGAGGTCACGGTGGCGGGTGAACCGGATCCCAGGACGGGCATGGTGCTGGATTTGAAGGAGCTCAAGGAGATTTTGGAGCGCGAAATTACGCATCGCATGGATCACCGGTTCCTGAATTACGAGGTGCCGGAATTGAAAGGCCAGATCCCGACCTGCGAAAACGTCGCGCGCGTTATCTGGAACTTGTTGGAGCCGAAGATCACGCAGGGTCACCTTCATAAGGTGCGGCTGTACGAATCGGCGGATTTGTTCGCGGAGTGTTACCGCAACGGAGCGAGCTACGCATGAGCGGCAGGCTCAAAACCGCGCTGGGAAGACGCTACCGCTTTGCGGCGTCACACCGTCTCCACAGTGACGGGTTGAGCGAGGAAGAGAATTGCCGCGTCTACGGGAAATGTAACAATCCTTACGGCCACGGGCACAATTACGTGGTGGAAATCAGCGTGTCCGGAACCGTGGATCCCGCCACGGGCATGATCGTGAATCTGACGGACCTGGATGGTTTCGTCGAGCGCGAGGTGATCGAGGCATTCGATCACAAATCGCTCAACGAAGACGTCGAGGTCTTTCGGACTGTCGTGCCGACAACGGAGAACGTCTGCATGGAGATTTTTCAGCGTTTGAAGCACTTCCCGCTAGCGAAGCTGGAGCGGGTCCGGGTCGAAGAGACCTCGAATAACTCGTTCGAATTCGCCGGGGAAGAAATACAGGATCGCGCAGCGGTCCAGTAAGAGGGGAATATGCCAGTGACGAAGCCGACTGAAATAATGCTGCACGAACCGAACGTGGAAGTGCCGAAGGGGAGCATCGCGGACCTGGTGCGCAAGATGATCGCCCTGTTGGGCGAAGACCCGAACCGCGAAGGCTTGCGGAGGACTCCGGAGCGATTCGAGAAGGCGCTGAAGTTCCTGACTAGCGGATACCACCAGAATCTGGAGAACGTGCTGAACGGAGCGACCTTCAGCGTGCACTACGACGAAATGGTCGTGGTGAAGGACATCGAGTTTTTCAGCCTTTGCGAGCATCACCTGCTCCCCTTTTTCGGGAAAGCGCACGTGGCTTACCTCCCCAGCGCGAAAGTGCTCGGGCTCAGTAAAATTGCGCGGCTTGTGAACATGTTCGCGCGGCGGCTGCAGATCCAGGAGCGCATGACCAGCCAGATCGCGGATGCCATCTCCGAAAAAATCAGCCCCGAAGGCGTTGGCGTGATTATCGAAGCGCGCCATCTGTGCATGCAAATGCGCGGCGTGGAGAAACAACACGGCCAGGCGGTCACCAGCGCGATGCTGGGCTCTTTCCGCCACAACAAACAGACCCGCGACGAATTCCTGTCGCTGGTGCGCGCGCAAAAGAGCTAACCGTCATCTCCTAGCCTCTGTAGCGCCAGCTTTCATTCCAGCCTCTTAGGGCAAGCAGCATAGCCTTTAGGCTGTGCGCCCGACTTTGCCTATGTAGGTGCCGGGCTAAAGCCAGGCCAGCCTGCCAGATGCACTCCTGCTTCTGCTCTTGGTTTCTCTTCAGTCTTCGCCAACTGTCACGCAGCTTCCAAAGTTCTCTTCTCAAAATTACCGGTCGGAGAGCCGCGTAGCCCATTCAATGGTTGGTGCCGCGCAACCGCACCGCCGCGTTTCAGGCATCCCCACACCGGTGATAGTATGAAGAGCTTGCAAAACGTGTGCCGCGAACTGCCGGCCGGGTGAAAAGAGAGCATGAACAGGGAAACCGACGTGTTGGCACAGACAAAGGTCGAACACGCAGTACGCGTACGACTGGAAAAAGAGCGACGTGCAGGCGATCTATGAGACGCCGCTTCCGGAGCTGGTGTTCCGCGCGCAGACGCTGCACCGCGAATTTCATGCGCCGGACCGCGTGCAGACCTGCCAACTGATTTCGATCAAAACGGGGGGATGCCCGGAGGATTGCGCGTACTGTCCGCAGAGCGCGCACTACGACGCGGACGTGGAACGGCAAGGGCTTCTCGATCCGGAACACGTGGTGAGCGTCGGCGCGCGAGGCAGCGGCACGGGGCGTGACTCGCTTCTGCATGGGCGCGGCGTGGCGCGAGGCCCCGCAGGGCAGGGAGTTCGAGAAGGTGCTGGAGATGGTGCGCGGAGTTTCGTCGCTCGGGATGGAAGTGTGCTGCACGCTGGGGATGTTGACGGAGGAGCAGGCTGTGCGGCTGAAGGAAGCGGGGCTGACCGCGTACAACCACAACCTGGATACTTCGCCGGAATTTTACGGGTCGATTATCACCACGCGCGTGTATGAGGAGCGATTGAAAACGCTGGCGGCGGTGCGCAAAGCGGGAATCACGGTGTGCTGCGGCGGGATTTTGGGCATGGGCGAAAGCGCCAGCGACCGTGTGGGGCTGCTGCACCAACTGGCCACCTTACAGCCTCATCCGGAGAGCGTGCCCATCAACATGCTGGTGCGGGTGGAAGGAACGCCGCTGGCGTCGATGCCGGCGCTGGACCCGCTGGAAATGGTGCGGGCGATTGCGACGGCGCGAATCCTCATGCCGGGTTCGCGGGTGCGGTTGGCCGCGGGCCGGAAACAATTGTCGCCGGAAGCCGTGACATTGTGTTTTCTGGCTGGCGCGAATTCGATTTTTGTTGGCGAAAAATTGTTGACCACGCCAAATCCGGGTCCCGACGAAGACGAGCAGTTGCTGCACAGCCTGGGGATGAAACCGCTGGAATCGCATGCCGGGTGACGTCCTATCCACGTGGAAGGCAAAGCTGGGAAAAGGACTGCGCGCGCTCGAGGAGCAAAACCAGCGCCGCAGCCTTGCCGAGATTCGACGGCGTGAATTTCTGCTCCAACGATTACCTCGGGTTGGCGGAACATCCGGCGTTGCGCGATGCCGTGGTCCGCGCGGCGCTGCGCTCGACGCGAGTGGGAGGAACCGGCGTCGCGGCTGCTCTCCGGCCAGACCGAAGACTGGCGCAAACTGGAAGAGGTGTTTGCGAAGTTTGCGGAGACGGAAGCGGCGCTGTTTTTCGGCAGCGGGTATGCGGCGAATATGGGATTGCTGTCGTCTCTGGTCGGACCGGGACGATGTGGTGTTTTCCGACGTATTGAATCATGCGAGTCTTATCGACGGAATGCGCTTGTCGGGAGCACGGAAAGTCATCTATCCTCACCTCAACCTCAGCGTGCTGGAAGACTCGCTCCGGCAAGACGCTGGTGCGCCCTGGCGGAGAGTCATCGTAACGGAAAGCATATTCAGCATGAACGGCGATGTCGCTCCGCTTGAAGGAGATGGCGGCCCTGGCGGAGAAGTTCGGCGCGGCGATGATTGTCGATGAGGCCCACGCAACCGGAGTGCACGGCACGGGCGGACGCGGCCTAGCGGCCCAAGCGGGGATTTTGCCGCAGGTTTTGGCCACGATTCATACCTGCGGGAAGGCGCTGGCCTCGGCAGGGAGCGTTTGTCTGCGGGCCGGCAGTGCTGAAGGATCATCTGATCAATCACGCGCGCACATTTATTTTCAGCACGGCTTTGCCGCCGTATTTCGCGGAACAGATTGGGACGGCGCTCAAACTGGCCTCGGGGATGGACACGGAACGGCAGACGCTTTTGAAGCGGGCCCGCGGACTGATTCTTGCATTGAAGCACGAGGGATTCGACACAGCAGAGAGCGCCAGCCAGATTGTGCCCGTAGTTTTGGGGACAATGAGGACGCGCTACACGCTGCCGCGCACCTGCAGCGCGAGGGATTTGCGGTGCGCGCCATCCGGCCGCCAACCGTGCCGGAAGGCCGTGCGCGACTTCGGCTCTCCCTCACGATACGGATCGCGGAGGAAGAATTGGAGCGGCTGGTGAAATCCCTTGTGGGCTGGAGAGAGCGGAATCTCCTCCCGGTTGGCGGCGAGAAACGCATGAGACGCCATTTCTTTATTACCGGTACTGACACGGGTGTGGGGAAGACCACGCTGGCGGCGCTGCTCTGCGCTGCTCTCGACGCCGTGTATTGGAAACCGATACAGACCGGCACGCTGGAAGGTTCGGACCGCGCCACGGTCATGCGTCTGGCAGGCATCGGGACGGACCGGACGCTGGAAGAAGTCTACAAATTCGTGCCGCCGGTTTCTCCGGATTTGGCCGCGCGATGGGCGGGCGTGGAAATCGATCTAACCCGAATCAACCCGCCGGCCAGCCTGGTGAATGATTGGCTGATCATGGAAGGCGCCGGCGGCGTGCTGGTGCCGATCAACGCAAAGCAGTTCATGCTGGACCTGATGGTGAAATTCAAGCTGCCTGTGATCCTCGCGTCGCGCAGCGGGCTGGGCACGATCAATCACACGCTCCTTACGCTTGCGGCGCTCCACGCGGCGGAGTTGCCCGTGCACGGCGTAGTGCTCATCGGCGACCAGAACCGCGAGAACCGCGAAACCATCGAGAAATTTGGCCACGTCCGGGTCATCGGCGAAATTCCCAAACTTCCCAACCTCCATCGCACCGCCCTCATGCAGGTCTTTCTGAACTACTTCGACCGCTCCGCTTTTGCTCAATGAAATCTCCGTTGCTCATCTGGCACCCATTTACGAATGGTGCGCTCGATCCCCCGCCGTTGCTGGTGCGAAAGGCCGAGGGCGTGTACCTTCACGCGGCGGACGGACGGAAAATCATTGATGCCATTTCTTCCTGGTGGGTGAATTTGCACGGCCACGCCAACCCACGCATCGCTGCTGCCATTGCGGATCAGGCCCGGAAGCTCGAACACGTCATCCTGGCGGGATTTACCCACGAGGCCGCGGAGGAGCTGGCCGCGCGATTGAGCAAGTGGCTGCCGACGTGACCTCACTCACATGTTTTTCTCCGACGACGGTTCCACGGCGGTGGAAGTGGCGCTGAAACTGGCGGTGCAGCATTTCCAGAATTTAGGGCGGCCGGAAAAATCGCGAAATTGTCGCACTGGCCCACGGATACCACGGCGATACCGCGGGGGCCATGTCCGTGAGCGACGAGTCGCCCTTCACGCAGCCGTTCCGCTCGATGCGCTATGCGGTGCATCGCGTGAATTCGGCGTATTGCTACCGCTGCCCGGTTGGATTGAAGCGAGAGAGCTGCCACATCGAGTGTGTGCAGCAACTGGAAGGGCTGTTGGCCGAGCGAGGCGATCGGACTGCCGCGATGATCGTGGAGCCGCTGTTGCAGGGCGCGGGCGGCATGATTGTGCACCCGATGGAATTTCTGCAGAAGGTCAGGGCGCTGTGTACGAAGCACGACGTCCTGTTAATTGCAGACGAGGTGCTGACGGGATTCGGGCGCACGGGGAAAATGTTCGCGTGCGACCTGGCCAATGTTGTGCCTGATCTGATGTGCATTTCGAAGGGGTTGACCGGTGGATTCATGACCATGGGGGTGACGCTGTGCACGGACCGCGTGGAAGCAGCCTTTCGCAGCGAGAATCGGATGCACACCTTTTACCACGGCCATTCGTACACGGGAAACGCCCTGGCCTGCGCCGCGGCGAATGCCAGTTTGCAGATTTTCGACGACGAGCCGGTGTTTGACCGCATTGCAATGATCTCGAAAATAAATGCCGAGCGCCTGGCGCAACTCCGCAGCATGCACCAGGTGGGAGACGTCCGGCAAATCGGGGCGATGGGCGCGATGGAATTGGTAGCGGAGGATGCCGGTTATCTCTCTTCACTGCGGCCGAAACTGTACGGCTTTTTCCTGGAGCGTGGCGTGCTCCTGCGGCCGCTGGGAAATGTCGTCTATGTCCTGCCGCCGTATGTGATTGAGCCTGACGAACTGCATCGCGTTTACGACGTAATCGTGGACGCGATTGAGACCCTTCTCTAGGCTCCACGAAAGCGTCTGATACACTGGCACATCCGGTCTACGGAGGATTCCCCTTTGACGGTGCCGCTGAGCGGCTGGAAACAGAAAATCGTGGCCTTTGCGGGGGCGTTGGGCGCTCCGGGGCTGTTTCTGATCTCTTTTCTGGACTCTTCCGTCTTGACGTTTCCCGTGATCAACGATCTCCTTTTGATCGAACTTTCCATTCAGAAACCGGCGCGAATGCCTCTATACGCGGCAATGGCGATGATTGGCTCGGTGCTGGGCTGCCTGCTGCTGTATTTCATCGCGAAGAGAGGCGGAGAAGCGTTTTTTCGCAAGAAGGCGGGAGCGCGCGCGCGGGCCATCCGGCATTGGGTCGAGAAGAATGGTTTTGGCGGAATGTTGCTTGCGGCGCTCCTCCCGCCGCCGACGCCATTTAAGATTTTTGTGTTCGCCGGAGCTGTGTTTGAGGTACCCCTGGCCAGTTTCGCGTCCGCGATCGCACTGGCGCGAGGCATCCGCTATTTCGGAATGGGGTACCTAGCCATTCGGTATGGAGATCAAGCCATGCCGTTTCTAGCTCAACACAAGCTCGAAGTGACTTCAGCGGTGATTGTCTTCGCGGTTGTAAGTTACGGATTGTCGCGGCTGATTCTACGGGAAAAGGCCCAGGATGCGCCTTCCAGCTAGCGGGAAGTTCACCGCAAGTGGACGTCGGCGGTCCAGACCAACTCTTCGGTGGAAATTCCAAATCTGGAATCGAGAAGAATCCGCGCGGCAACACGATGGCGGGTTTCGCCCTCCGCCAGATCGCGCATCGAGCGGATCACGACTTCATATCCGTCCTGCCTTTTCGACACCACGGCTCGCGGAAAAGGCATCGCCTGCACGTATTCCAGCGCAATATCCGTCTTTTGGGCGGCGTCCAATTCTGGTGAGGCTTCTGGCTTGTGCAGGCAATCAGCGCTCTCTGGATCGTAGCTTTTGCCCGGTGCAGCCGGGATCTCCGCCTGACACAAGAGCGACTGCGTCTCAACGACACCATGCCAGGTGAAAATGGAAAGCGTGTCCGGGAAGGAGGCCACTTTGCGGGCGGACTGGCGGCCGTAGGAGTGAGGCTCGAGCGAGGCAACACTGCTGGAATGGAGCAGTGCGCGTCCACCCACATAGACGGCGATCAAGGACATCGCCACGATCGCGCCGTTACGGCCACGGGGGTTTTTGTCCTTAACCCCAATTTCCGAGCCCACCATACGCAGAAACTCGGGAACGAGGGTTCCGGCAAGAAGGATAGCAAGAATCCATGGATCGAAACTCGGCAGCCAATCCATGGCGAACCGGTTTGGCCGGATAGGCCAAAGCAGTTCGACGCCCTCCGACTGAAAAAGGTCCAAAAGCGGATGCAGGGCGGCCGCGATCGCCAGTGGTGGAAGTAGCACCGCGAGCGGCTCGATCTGTTCTTTGGCGAGATAGCACGTTAAGAGTACAGCGAACACTATGACCAGAAGCGTACCTAGAAGCGAGTGAGTGAAAGTGCGGCGGGCAGCAAAATAAGCGGCGGGGCCGAAGAGTGAGCTTATGAGGTCTACATCGGCAAAAGTCCCAGCGAAGAGCATGCCAACAACGACGGGCCACCGGCGCCGCGGAAAGAACCCGCGCGCAAGGGCGAAGGTTGCCAGGCCATGCGAAGCGATGTCCACAATTAGCGTTTCAAAGCCGCGTTGACGCCGGAGAGCGGCACGGCGCGCGGCACGAGCAGTTTCAGCGCGCGCGGCACAACGGAAAATTCGATCGGCAGACGGGCCATGGGCTCGCCGTCAACTTGAGCGTAGACGGGATTGGCGTCAAGCGGCTCGCAAATCAGCGAATCGGCCTTCCAGAAGTGCACGTCTTCTTCCTTGCGCAAATTTCCCATCCATAGTGTTGGCAGGTAACTAAGATAGCGGAAACCGCTTTGCGTGGTGAGCGCCATCACTTCGAAGCGGTCTTCGAACAAATCGGCTTGATCCGTAATTTTGAAAGGGCCGCCGTAATTTTTGGTGCGGCCGACGACAACTAGCGTGGCCTCCAGCTGGCGGTCGCCGGTGCGCACTCGGAAACGCGGAAACGTGTAGCGCAAAACCTCGCGCGCGCCCTGCCACCAGTAGGCGAGAATGCCAACGCGGGCTTTCAAACCCAGGTCGACAGAGTAAACAATCATGCCGTCGGGACCAGTGCCTGAAACAGACAGGAAAAAGCGCTTGCGATCCGGCTGCTCCAAAGGCGTGGCGAGGCCGAGCGCAATCTCGCGGACTTCCCCTTCGACGAGGCATTGAGCCGCGCGCGGAATGTCCCAGGGCAGGTCAAGCTCCTTGGCGAGGATGTTGGCGGTGCCACCGGGAAGGAGAGCAAGAGGGACGCGGTGGCCGTTGGAAAAATTCGCAAGGCCGTTAACGATTTCGTTGAGCGTGCCGTCGCCCCCGCAGGCGATAATCAATTGCCGGCGGTCGCGAACGGCCTGCTGGGCAATTTCTGTGGCGTGGCCGGGGCCGGTGGTTTCGGCGAGATCCGCCTCAATGCCATTGGAAGCCAGAATCCGGCGCGCCTGATCGAGCAGCCGGCGTCGCCCATTGCCGCGGAAGCCCGCGTTGGGGTTGTGGATGAGAAGTGCGTTTTGAAAGAGAGTCTGCATATTCTCCTGGGACAGGCGGAATCATTCATTCTATATAATAAGATGCGCTTTAGTCCCGATAGTTCTGCGAGGCAATGATGCCGAAAACGGCTCCAGGTACGGTGAAGAAAGAAGCCGAAAAGCTGCGCGACGAAATACGACGGCACGAGTATCTCTACTACGTGGCGGACGAGCCGGAGATTTCGGATGCAGCGTTCGACAAGCTGCATGAACCGGCTGAAGGAGCTGGAGGCGGCGAACCCCGGTGTGGTGACTCCGGATTCGCCAACGGTCCGCGTGGGCGGTGCGCCACGCGAGGGATTTCAGACGGTGCGCCATGCCCGGCCGATGCTGAGCCTGGACAATGCCTTCAGCTACGACGCGTTGCGGGACTGGGACCGGCGCGTGAGGGAGGGCACCGGGCGGTTGGTGAACGAATATATCGCCGAGCACAAGTTTGACGGGCTCAGCATTTCTCTGCAGTACGAAGACGGCGCGCTGGTACGCGGTGTGACGCGTGGCGACGGAACCACCGGTGAAGACGTCACCCCGAACGTGAAGACCATCCGCTCGATTCCACTGCGGGTGGACGCGGAAACCCTGAAAAAAGTGAAACTGGCCAAAGCCTTTGAAGTGCGCGGCGAAATCATGATGACGCGCAAGTCATTTGAGTCCATGAATCGCCAACAGGAGAGGACGGGTGGCAAGATCTTCGTGAGCCCGCGCAATGCGGCCGCCGGATCGGTTCGCGTGCTGGACCCAACGATCACGGCGCAACGGCGCCTGGATTTTTTCGCCTACTACCTGTATGTGGACGGCAAAGTGCCGTTCCCGAAGCATTCGGACTCCCTGGCGGCTTTGAAGCAATTGCGGTTCCGCGCTTCGGATGACTGGAAATTGTGCGATGGGATTGACGCGGTGATCGCCTACTGCGACGCGTGGGATACGAAACGCGAAAAACTGGCGTATGAAATCGACGGCGTGGTGATCAAGTTGAACTCCACCTCGTTACAGAACGAACTTGGATTTACGGCCAAAGCGCCGCGCTGGGCGATTGCATTCAAATATCCTGCGCGGCAGGAAACCACGGTCGTGAACGACATTATCGTCCAGGTGGGGCGGACGGGAACGCTCACCCCAGTGGCGGTGCTCGAGCCGGTGCAAGTCGGAGGGGTCACTGTCAGCCGTTCCACGCTTCACAACATGGACGAAATCGAGCGGCTCGGGCTGCACATCGGGGATACCGTGTTGATCGAGCGGGCCGGTGAAGTGATCCCACACGTGCTGAAGGTGGTGAAGGAAGGGAAGAACCGCAAAGCGTTCCACATGCCGAAGAAGTGCCCGGTATGCGGCAGCGCCGTGCACCGCGTGGAAGGAGAAGTGGCCTATAGGTGCGTGAATGCGGCGTGCCCGGCGAAGCTGAAGGAGTCTCTACTACATTTCGCGGGCCGGCACGCGATGAATATCGACGGCCTGGGCGAAAAGATTGTGGACCAGCTAGTGGAGAAGGGAATGGTGAAGGATGTCGCGGATTTGTATTTGCTGAAGCTTGACGAAGTGGCGGAGCTCGAACGGATGGGGGAAAAATCCGCGCAGAACCTCCTGGATGAAATTGAAGCCAGCAAGCAGAGCCCGCTTTCGAGGCTGATTTTCGCGCTCGGGATCCAATTCGTGGGCGAGCGCACCGGGCAACTCCTGGCCGAACATTTTTCGACGCTCGAGGAATTCGCGGCGGCGAAGACGGAAGAACTCGAGAATGTTCCGGAAGTGGGACCAAAGGTGGCCGCCAGCATCACCGAATTTTTCTCCGAGCCGGCGAATCGCAATCTCATCAAGAAACTCCACAAAGCGGGAGTGCGGCCCACCGCGGAGAAGCGCGAAGTGAAGAGCCAGAAGCTCGCCGGAAAGAGCTTCGTGTTCACAGGCGGCCTGGCGAACCGTTCGCGCGAGGAAGCCGGCGAACTGGTACTCCAAAACGGCGGCAAACTAAGCGGCTCGGTCAGCAAAAAGACAGACTACGTAGTGGTAGGCACGGACCCAGGATCGAAATACGAGAGAGCCAAGGAATTTGGCGTGGCCATCCTGACGGAGCAGGAGTTTGAGAAATTGGTCGGGGCGAAGTAACTTTCGCAAAAGGTGGTACCACGAAAGTAATTATACATTGGGATTCCGCGATATAATCAGGTTGGCGGGTGAGCTGGATGATCGCTGGCCTGGCTGCGCAAGCGGCTGGGCGGGAGGAAAGTCCGGACACCGCTTCGCGAAAGCGAAGTAGGGCAACGCGCCTGGTAACGCCAGGGGAGCGGTAGCATAGACTTCAGTCTGTGCCTCTTAATCGGCTCGATCGAATAGAAGTGCCGGTAAGAAGCATTCACAGGCTAAAGCCTATGCTACGGTTCACGGAAAGTGCCACAGAGAATATACCGCCGACGGGGCGTATCCCGGTGATAGCCCGGAGGAAAACCTTCGGGATGTCTTCGCATGGTGCGCAACGCAGGTAAGGGTGAAAAGGTGGGGTAAGAGCCCACCGCCCCGATGGCAACATCGGGGGCACGGCAAACCCCGCGTGGTGCAAGACCAAATAGGAGGGAAGAGCTGGCCCGGCTCATTGAGTTCGTTCACGAGAGCGAGCTCCCTTTTGTGCGGCGCAGGCCGCACGCCAGGATGAACCCTCGGGTAAGTCGCTCGATCCCGGTCGCGAGGCCGGGGCTAGAGGAATGATCGTCGCGGAGCAGCCCGCGAGGGCCGCCCCGTACAAAATCCGGCTTACAGGCTCATCCGCCACTTTTTGTTGAATTTCTCGATTTGCCGTACTTTTTTCTGGCCCCTGCCAACACTGCTTTACCCAACCGCTCTTTGGAGTGACCGACAGTTCCGTCTGGCGGCGTTCTTGAATCCTTCGAGAGCTCACTCCGTTTTTTGCTTCGTCCAAAGGTTGAAGAGTTTCTTTGTAAGATTTCCGCGCCGCTTCGTCGGGAGGGCAGCAAAACCCCATTTTGTTTCGGAGAGCCAATATGGCGCAAAGCCGCGATGCGAGATGCTAATCGTTTGACCTTACCTTCGTCAGTGCTGTGAGAAAATTGCCGCGTTGGACGGGAGCAGCGGTAGCAAAGAGGACAAAATGGCGCCCACACTGCCGACGATCGCTGAGGTGAGGCAGGCTGCAGAGTTGGTGTACCGCGTGATGCAGCCTACCCCGCAATATTGTTGGCCGCTTTTGTGCGAGCGGCTGGGGACTGAGGTTTGGGTAAAACACGAAAACCAGTCGCCAACGGGGGCGTTCAAGGCCCGGACAGCCGTGGTGTATGTGGAAGAGTTGATGAAGCGAGCTCCGCGGACGCAAGGGCTGATTTCCGCGACGCGGGGCAATCACGGACAGTCTGTGGCCCTGGCTGGGAAACGATTTAGTTTGCCGGTGGTGATCGTGGTGCCACAGGGAAACAGCGTGGAGAAAAACGCTGCCATGCGTGCGCAGGGGGCGCGTCTCATCGAGTATGGCCACGACTACCAGTCAGCACGTGAGCACGCCGCCAGCCTCGAAACCGAGCTCGGGTTTCATTTTGTTCCGCCGTATCACCGTGATATTGCGAAGGGAGTGGCAACCTATTGGCTAGAGCTGTTCAGTGCAGTGGCAGACGTTGATGTGGCGTATGTTCCGATCGGCATGGGATCGGGCGCGTGTGCAGGAGCAGCGGTCAGAAATGGGTTGGGCTTGAAGACGAAGATCGTGGGCGTGGTTTCCGAACTCGCCCCGGCTTACGCTCTTTCCTTTGAGCAAGGGAAATGCGTGGAAGCGCCGGCGGTGGCAAAGCTGGCGGACGGAATGTCTTGCCGGCGGCCTGATGAGGAGGCGTTGCAATTCCTGATCGAGAACCTCGATCATATTGTGCGAGTTTCCGACGAGGAGATTGCCAGCGCCATGCGGTCTATGTTCACTGATACGCACAACGTGGTGGAGGGCGCCGGGGCCGCACCGCTGGCGGCGGCGCTCAAGGAAGCGGAAGAACTTCGAGGGAAAAAGATCGCATTGATCGCGAGCGGTGCGAATGTGGACCATGATGTGTTCGCGCGTGTGTTGCAGGGAGCGACCTGCTAATCGAATTTGTCATCAGATAGCTCCAGGAGGCCGGCAGGAATGAAACTGGTTATTCGCAATATCGGATTGCTTCTCAGCGGCGATTTGAACAAGCCGCTTCTGGATGCGGACACCGTGGTGGTGAAGGACGGGCGGATCACCGCGATTGGGAAAGAGAAGGATCTCGATTGTGAAGGCGCCACCGGCATCATCGATGCGAACGGAACCGCCCTCGTGCCGGGCCTGATTGACAGCCATGTGCATCCAGTCGCGGGCGATTGGACACCGCGGCAGAACCAGATCGGCTGGATCGATAGCTGCCTGCACGGCGGCGTGACCACCATGATTTCCGCCGGCGAAGTGCACATGCCCGGCCGCCCGAAGGATATCGTGGGCCTGAAAGCGCTGGCCATTACCGCGCAACGCACATTCGCCGCTCTGCGCCCGAGCGGCGTGAAAGTTCTGGCCGGTGCGCCGGTGATCGAGGAGGGAATGGTGGAAGAAGACTTTAAGTCGCTTGCAGAAGCGGGCGTGAAGTTGCTCGGAGAAGTAGGTCTCGGCAGCGTGAAAGATGGCCCAACGGCGCGGCAAATGGTTGCCTGGGCGCGCAAACACGGGATTCAGAGCACCATTCACACGGGCGGTCCGTCCATTCCCGGCTCCAGCTTGATCGATAAGGACGTGGTGCTGGCGGCGGATGCCGACGTGATCGGTCACATAAACGGCGGCCACACGGCGCTGCCGGACGCGCAGATTCGCGCGCTCTGCGAACACTCGCAAAGAGCGCTGGAGATCGTACACAACGGCAACGAGCGCGCGGCTCTGTTCACCCTGAGAACGGCGAGAGACCTGAACCAGTTGCACCGCGTAATCCTTGGGACCGATGCGCCTGCCGGGTCCGGCGTGCAGCCGCTGGGAATTATTCGCGTCATCGCAGCGCTCTCTTCGCTGGGAGAAGTTCCCGCGGAGACGGTGTTCTGCTTCGCCACCGGCAACACAGCCCGGATGCGCAATCTCGAAAGTGGGCTCATCGAACCGGGTCGCCCAGCCGATTTTGTGTTCATGGACGCGGCGCAGCATTCGGCAGGCAAAACTTTACTGGAGAGCGTACGTCTCGGTGACCTGCCCGGGATCGGCATGACCCTGATCGACGGCGTGGTGCGCTCTGAGCGCAGTCGCAACACGCCCCCGGCAACGCGCGTGCCAAAAATTGTGAAGCAATAGAAAACAAAAACAAACGGATTTTGCCTTTGATCCGCCAACGGTTATCGGAGGCCGTCTTCGCCCTTGATTTGGTCTTTGGTTAAGCCGCCGACGCGGGGCAGGGGGCGGCCACTATCGGTGACGGCAATAGCGACGACTATTTCATTGGCGCGCGGAGCATCGTTGATGCGAATTTCCATCCCGTCAAAATGGCTCCGGACGAATGCGGCATCCTTGTGGCCTAGAGGGATATCCAGCGGGACGCCGGGTCCACCGCGTTTTTTGGAGGACGGAATCAACGCGGCGCCTTTGCCGAGAACTTTTCGCACCGGAGTCCCCAGCTTTGGATGAAGAAGAGCGGCGGCGTGCTCCAGTTCCCCGTTTTCACCGACGGCGGCGGCTTTGCCGTAACTTTCCGCCGAGGGGCCGGCAATTCCGAGAGCGGCAACAGCGCGTTCCGTCAGCAACGCCCCCAGTTCCTCACCGATCTCCATTAGTTCACTCAGGTCCGGAACGAACCGGCCGGCAAAGGGATTTTCGATCACCGCAGCGGCAGCGGCGCGCCGCGTGGGCGGATTCACGGTTTGGCCCATTTCCGTGTGCGTTTCTTCCACAAACGTAGCGATCTTGCGGATTTTCGCCTTCATCGCAGCCCGTCCTCGCCTTTAATTTCCGATGCCTTCAATCCACCGACACGCGCATGGACACGCGGGCCCGTGGTCATTACCAGCGCCAAAAGAATTTCATCGGCGCGCGGGGCATCGGCAATGCCAACTTCCACGGAGTCAAAGTGGCTGCGCACATAAGAGGCGTTGATGTGTGTCACCGGTACGTCCAGCCGCGTGCCCGGTCCACCCACTTTTTTTGTCGAGGGCACGATGGCTTTTGCGCCACCAAGAATTTCGCGCATCGCGTACCCACCGGGAACGTGCCAGAGCGCGCCGTGTTCCAATTCGCCCGCCTGGCCGACGATGGCTCCTTTTCCATAGCCTTCGACGGCTTTTGCATCGCCACCGAGCGCGGCAACAAGAGTTCTGGCCATTTCCAGGCCGAGAGGATTCAAATCCTCCATGAATCCGGCGATTTCCGGCGCGAACTTCCCGGCAAAAGGATTGCGAATGACGGCGAGCGCGGCCGCCCGGCGCTGCGGTTTTACGGCCACCGGGCCGCCTTCGTGGAAAATTTCTTCGACGATGACGACGCGCTTGCGCACTAAAACCTCAGGCATGCTGCAGGCTCCTTTCCATGAATTCCAACGAGGCGCGGTTTTCCGGGGCAGCAACCAACCGGACGTTTTCTTGCAGGCAGAGCGCCGCCGCGTGGATCAGCCCTTGCGCGCGAAGCTCTTCGACAACGCGCACTCCGGAATCCAAGGCTCGAATAATCTCATGTGGCGAGAGCGGGCCGACGGCGCGGGTGACCGGGAGATCGAGGAGATCGGAATCCGGGGAAATTTCACGGGCGGGTGTGCGCAGGATCGCGGGATGCCCGGGTAAATCGACCGCATTGGCAATGATCGTGGCGGCAGCATCGGCTTGAGAGGCGCTTTTGGCAAGAACGGTGACTGCGTCCGCGATACCGAGAGAGAAACTGCGGCCCCGCCAACCACTCGTCGCCACTCCGCGGACGGGCATCGCCGCGGAAATCTCCACCGAGCCGAAGAGCGATAGGTTTTCCGGGCGTTCGACCATCCCGATGGTGTAGCGCTGGCCTTGGGAAAGGTGCAGGGCGATGTCACCGCCGTTGTTCACGTAAGCGCGCTCAAGTTGCGCCGCCCCCGTCATTGCGGCGAGAACGGCTTCGGCAACCGCCCCCGCCACTGCAGCCATGGGCGTGATGAAACATCGATCGCCATAGGGGAGAACTGCATCGGCCATGCGCCGGGCGATCGGGCCGTTGGGCAGCGGAGAAGCGGGGTTGACGCGGGCTCGCAACAGCGGCAACTCCGAGCAGAGTTCATCGAGAATAGTCACGAATCGTCTGGCAGCCTCTTCATATGCGAGCCGAATCTCATCGCGCGCGCCATCCGCGCAGATGATGAGGTCGATGGGACCATCATTCAGCTGAAGGCGTCGCCCGTCCGGCAAGAGGCGAATTGTAGCTGGATCTCTCATTTATTCGGGTCGCTTTCCGGCGATGGCTTCAGCGGCCAGGGATTTTCCGGAAGGGATGCGACCTGCCGCTGCCGCTGTTTTTCGCGCATGACTTCCTCGAGCGGCCGCACGGAATCCATGTGTCCGCCGAGCGTCGCATAATCCGTTTTCTTCAGCGTAAATTCAATCGGAGCGACAAGTGCGGGCGTCGGCACATAGCCAAAAGCATTTTCCGGCATCCGCGAAACGTCCACCATGAACGTGATGCCGCCGCCGGGCCAGACGTAGGCGGGTGCGCCGCCACAAGTTACGCGCGTGAGGCTGTGCTTTACGGAGTCCGTAAGCTTGACGGGATTTTCCGTGGCGCCCGCACGCAGCGAACCGCCAGCCCCAGCCATGAAAAGTACCGTGCTAAGCGCAGGCTCGCAATTTTCGCGGATGCGCGCTACGGATTCCCGCAATTGTTCGGGCAATTCCTTTTCGACGGGGCGCAAGGCTTCGTCCAGTTCGTAGTAGGCAAAGTGTTCGCCAGTAGTGCTGACCATGAGGAGGCGCAGATTGGGCCAGGCAAGTTTGGATTTGAAGGGCTTCAGAATTTTGAGCGGATCGGAAATATCTGTTGCCGCCCCAACCGGTGCCCGGTTGCGCCACCTGGAAATAGCGGCCTGGCGTGGAGCGACGTCCGTGAATGGCGATCCCGGTTTCGCGGATGCCGAGCATCTTTCCGGCCTGATGCTCGGAGAGAACGCCGGTAATGTGATCATCGACGACGACGACCTCATCCACTTTGCCAAACCACTGCTTCGCAAACATGCCGATCGTGGCCGAGCCGCACCCTACGCGCATGCGCTCTTCCTGCTGGCCATCAACGACCGGCGGTTTTCCCGCCGCAACGGTGATGCGCGCGCCCTCATCGATCGCGAGCGCCACTTCCTTGCCGTTGCACAAATCGAGAAGCGTTTCGCAAGTCACGCGGCCTTCGCTTTTCGTGCCGCCGGTGAGGTGATGTACTCCGCCAATCGAAAGCATCTGAGAGCCATACTCTGCGGTGGTGACGTGCCCAATGGGTTCGCCCTGCGCGCGGACCAGACTTCGCTCAGTCCCGAGATGCCGGTCGGTGTCAATTTTCAGTTTTACGCCGCAGTAGCTGAAGATCCCCTCGGTCACAACGGTGACCATGTCCACGCCATCGACTTCGGAGGAAACGATAAACGGTGCGGGCTTGTAGTCGGGATATGTGGTGCCAGCGCCAATCGCGGTGACGAACGTCTCCCTTGATTTCAGCAGGCTGCCGTCCCACTCGCCTTCGCGTTCCAGGAACGGCACCAGCGGCGTCCCCTGAGATTTTGCGCGGTCCAGAAGAATGTGTGGATCGACGCGGACCAGTTGCCCTTGGAAATTTCCGTAGCGGTCGCAGGCCCCCGTTTGTCCAAGCTTGATGTAGCACAGCACCGGGCAAGCGTCACAACGAATCGTGTCCTTGGGCAGGACTTCAGTCATGCGCATTTCCTTGCCCGGACTCGTGTTTGGCGCGAATGGCCGCGCGCACCTTATCCGGCGTGGCGGGAAGGTTCGCAGATACGCACGCCCGCCGCATCATAAATCGCATTTAAGATTGCAGGAGCCGTGGGAATCAAAGCCTGTTCGCCGATGCCTTTCGCGCCAAACGGACCAACCGGCGAAGGATCTTCGATGAGGATTGATTCCACGGAAGGAACATCGCCAAACGTGGGAATCAGGTAGTCGTGCAAATTCTCGCCTTTGCCCGGCACGAACTCCTCCATGAGCGCCATGCCGAGGCCCTGCGCAATGCCTCCTTCGATTTGACCTTCGATGAGGGTCGGGTTGATCGCGCGGCCCACGTCATGGGCGGCCGTGAGCTTCAGGACTTTGACGGTGCCAAGCTCGAGATCGACCTCAACTTCGGCGAGGTGTGCGCCGAACCCGAAGACGGCGTAGGGGACGCCTTGGCCATCTTTATCGAGAGGCTTGGTGGGCGGATCGAACGTGACTTCGGCGCTCAGGACGTAACCGCGTTCATCGAGAGGAAGTTCGCCCAGATCAATGTAGTTGTGAACTGATTTTTCTCCAAATCGGACGCGGCCGTCCTGGACATGGAGTTGTGCGCTATCCGGCATTCCACCCAGTTGCAGAATTTTCTTGCGCAGCTCTGTGCCGGCAAGCATGGCCGCGTTGCCGCTGACAAAGGTCTGGCGCGACGCGGAGGTTTTTCCGCAATCCGGGGAAATGTCGGTATCCGCGGGAAGGAGATCGAAGCAATCCAACAGCCACGCCGAGGGCTTCCGCGCAAATCTGCGTAACGACAGTGAAGGAACCCTGGCCGATATCGACAGCGCCCATGTGAATCGCGATGCGGCCATTGCGTTGCAGACCGATCCGCATCGTGGATGGATTGGGGAGGGAAGTGTTGCCGCAACCGTACCACATGCCGGCAATGCCTACTCCGCGACGCAGCGTGGTGCCCTTCTTCTGGTTCCATGCCGCCGCTTCTTGATGCGCAAGTTTCCAGCGCGGACGCAAGGCCTCGAAGACAGGCGCGCATCCCGACGCCCGCGCCGAGCACCTGGCCAGTAACCGTCGGGTCATGATCTTCGAGCGCGTTCAAAACGCGGAATTCCAGTTTATCCATGCCCACTTTTTCGGCAAGCGCATCGTACAACTGTTCCTGTGCAATCGTGCCTTGCGGCACACCGAACCCGCGAAATGCCCCTGCGGGAACAACATGGGTGTGGACAGCCCGCGTGATCGCGCGATAGTGCGGCACCTTGTACGGCCCGGCACCATGTATCGGCACGCGCGCCGCCACCGTGGGCCCCCAGGAAGCATAGGCACCCGTATTGAATTCGCCCTCGAGGTCCATCGCCAGCAATTTTCCATCGGCGCTGGCGCCGGCGCGGCAACGAATTTTCGACGGATGCCGCTTTGTGGTGCAGCGGATCGATTCCGGGCGGGTGTAAACCATTTTCACAGGCTTCCGAAGGTGCCAAGCGGCAACGGCAAGGAATGGCTGGACCGAGAGATCAAGCTTGGAGCCAAATCCCCCGCCGACGGCCGTGGGAATGATGCGAACGGCGTCATCGGCGATGCCGAGAATCGCGGCGATATCCTTGCGCGACATGTACGGAGATTGTGTGCAAGACTGCACTTCGATGCGGTCGCCGACGCGGCGCGCGAATCCCGCTTCCGGTTCGATGTAAGCGTGCTCGATGAACCCGGTTTCGTATTCAGCTTCGACCATTACGGCGGCTTCGCGAAGGACACGTTCGACATCGCCGTGGACCACGCGGCCGCGCACCAGAATGTTGTCTGGACGTGAATCATGCACGGCCGGAGCACCAGGCATCTGCGCCTCGGCGGGTGTGACGAGCGCCGGAAGCTCCTCCCACCTCACCGGAAAAGTCGCGGGATCGAAATTCGCAATGGCCGAAGCGCCTCCGACAACGGCGGCAACGGCTTCACCCAAAAAGCGCGCCACGTTTTCGGCAAAAACGGGCTGGTCGGCATAGCGGGCATGGACACCGAAGCAATTCTTGCCGGGGATGTCGCGGGCGGTGAAAACCGCGTGAATACCGGGGTTTTGCCGAACGAATTGCGCCAGATCGCCAAAGGAAAATCCCGCGTGAGGGTGGGGGCAGCGAATAACCCGCAAAACCAACGAATCTTCAGGCCATTCATCCGCCCCGTAAATATCCATTCCGAGGACTTTGCGCTGGCCGTCCAGCCGCACAACGCGTTGGCCTACGGGCCCGCCCTTTGGGACTTGTGCCGGGAATGATGGTGCGCGGTTTGCCTCCACCACGGCGCGAATAATTTTGCGATAGCCAGTGCAGCGGCAAAGCACGCCGCCGAGCGCGTCCATGACCTCGGCCTCGCTTGGCTCCGGCTTTTCTTCCAGCAGTGCGACGGCGGTGACCAACATGCCCGGAGTGCAGATGCCGCATTGCGCCGCACCGTGTTCGAGGAATGATTTCTGCAGCCGGTCAAAACTGGCGGAGCACTCGCGCAATCCCTCGATCGTGAGCACTTCGGACTCCTGCAGTTGCCCCACCGCGGCAAGGCATGCACAAACGGCTTTGCCATTGACGAGCACGGTGCACGCGCCGCAGTCGCCCGCGTCGCAACCAACCTTCGTGCCGGTCAGGTGAAATTCCTCGCGCAGAACAGTGGAAAGTCGCGAGCGAGGATCGGACAGAACGGGGACGATCTTTCCATTCAAAGGGATCGAGAGTTTGGTCAGCGTCTCCATTCTCACAGCACCTTGCTTCCGCAATCGGCGAGGGCTCGCCGGACCAGCGTTTGCGCGGCCTCCTGCCGATAGACCGCCGTGGCGCGGATGTCGTCAATCGGAGATAGCCGTGAAAAATGTTTGGCCGTCAGAACTTGAAGCATGGGAGGGCCCACAGGAGTGCCAGCAAGATCTCGTTCCAATTCAACGAGCCGAAGCGCTTTGGCCGAACACGACCCGACGGCGATAGAAGCCTCGCGAATTCGGCCGTCCGGACCGACCACCAGATTGGCCGCGACCATAACGATGGAGATTACCAGGTAGCGCCTTGCTCCCAGTTTGAGAAAACTCGACGCCGCGTCTTCCCACCGACGCGGTATTCTCACCGCGGTAAGAATTTCGTCCGCCTGCCGCATGGTTTTGCGATTACCCTGGATAAAATCGGCGAGCGTGATCGACCGCGAACTTTTGCGCGAGGCCAGCGTAACTTCGGCATCGAGCGCCAGCAGAGCCGCGACGCCGTCCGCAGCAGGCGACGCATTGCATATATTGCCCGCGACAGTCCCCTGGTTCTGAATCTGAACGCCGCCGATTTCCCGCGCGGCAGCGCGCAGACCGTCGAAACCGCGCGGCAGCGGCGCAGCGAGGATTTCACTCCATGTGGTTCGCCCGCCGATAAGGTAATCACTCTCCGTAGAATGAACGCCCTTGAGCCCTGCGATGGCGGAGATATCAATGACCGGCCCCTTCAACTGGCCGCCGGTGAAAGCAGGGAACAGGTCGGTGCCACCGGATAGAATCGTTCCGTGAGTGCGAGCCAGCGCTTCCAATGCCTCGTCGAGAGTTCCAGGTCGCAAGTACAACGAGATCAACTCCTCAGAAAGACCCGCTCGACTCCGGGCCGTAAAACGCGCGAGAGAAGAGCATCCTAGTTCTACAACGGCAAGAGCATTTTGTGAAGCGGGCTCGAGGGTGAATCGCTGACACTTCCTCGCAGCAAACTTGTGGCATTCTAATCCGGAATGGCGACCAGCGATCAACCGCTAGCCAACGGCACCGCCGCTTTCCAGTTTTCCGGTTTCCGCCTCTATCAGATCGCGCGATTCTGCATCGTGTTCTGCACGGAGATGCAGTCCGTTGCTGTGGGATGGCAGGTGTACGAGATCACCAAGCGGCCGCTGGACCTCGGGCTCACTGGCCTGGTGCAGTTTCTGCCGGGCGTGTTCCTGTTTCTGGTGGCGGGACACGCCGCGGACCGCTTCGATCGGCGCAAGTTGCTCACGTTGTGTTACGCAGGTTACGCGCTCTCCTCGGCGCTGCTGCTGATTGTGACGCTGCGGCTCGAAGCGCTGCATCGCATGGAAACCGTGGCGCCGATCTTTGCCATCCTCTTCCTGGTCGGCGTGGTGCGCAGCTTCAGCATGCCCGCCAGCCGCGCCTTATTGCCGCAACTCGTCCCCGAAGGGCAATTCCAAAGCGCGGTGGCGTGGAATTCCGGCATCTTCCAGTGCGCCACGATTCTGGGCCCTGCGATCGGCGGATTGCTCTATGCGTTTTTCCGTGGCCCCGCGACTGTTTATGGCGTGGCGCTGTCTGCAGGCGTTCTAGCGGTGCTCACGACAATGCGGATCAAGGTCGAGAGCCGTCCGAGGCCGCGCGAACCGTTCACGCTGCGGACGGTGCTCGCCGGGTTCCGCTACATCTACACTCACAAATTGGTGCTCGGTTCGATCTCGCTGGACCTTTTCGCGGTGCTTCTCGGCGGCGCTGTGGCGCTTCTGCCGGTGTACGCGAAGGAGATCCTTCGCACCGGACCTTGGGGATTAGGTTTGCTGCGTAGCGCGCCGGGAATTGGTGCGGGCGTGATGGCGCTGCTGCTTGCGTTTAAGCCGATCCGAAGGCGCGCGGGAGCGACGATGCTTTGGTGCGTTGCCGGGTTCGGGATCTTCACGGTGGTGTTTGGGTTTTCGCATAGCTTGCCGCTTTCGCTGCTCTCGTTGTTCTTCGTCGGCGCGGCGGACATGGTCAGCGTTGTGGTGCGCGGCGTGCTGATTCAGATCGAGACGCCGGATGAAATGCGCGGCCGCGTGAACGCCGTGGACATGATTTTCATCGGCGCTTCCAATGAATTGGGCGAATTTGAATCGGGATTGGCGGCGCAATGGCTCGGCGCGGTCCCGGCGGTGGTGCTGGGGGGCGTCGGGACGATCCTGGTCACGGTGCTGTGGGCGTGGCTCTTCCCCGAATTGCGAAACGCCGACAAGCTGGCCGGCAAGAAAGCTTGAACTCCCTCGCGCCGCGCCCAGACGACGATTAGTTGTGCGCCGGCGCCGCAGCGGGGGGCGCCGGAGCGGCTGCGGGAGCCACTGGCGCCGGAGCCTGCGTCGGCTCGACCGCTAGTTCGGCCTTCACCGCGGGAGAAATTTTGTCCGCGTTTTTCAGCAGCACGCTGACCTGCCACATTTTCGTTTCGCCCAGATGGTCGCTGAAGCCGGGCATGCCCGTCATGCGCATCCCGCCGGACACTTTCCAGTAGGTTTCCCAGGCTTCGTCGTCGGTGACGCCGGTGCCCTTGAAGAGCTGGGGCGGAGGAGGAAACATTCCGTCGGCGATCACCGTTTTCGGTTCGCCGGGCAGGCCATGACACATGGCGCAATTTTCCTTGTAGACTTTCGCGCCCTCGAGGAAATTCCTTTCGTCTTCGGGAACCGGCGGGTTGGGGTGCGGCTGCCGGTCGAGATAGGCATGCAGGGCCACGTGCGCGAGCTTACGTTCAAAGAGCATTCCCGGAGCTTTGGTGGCGACGGGGGCTTGCCCGCTCGCAAAATACAGATAGCCGCCAACAAACACCAGCAAGATCCCGAGCACGATTCCGATGACAAGTCCCTTCAGCATCCCGTTTCCCCTTTAAAGTTGTTTGCGCGCAAACGTGGGCCACGCCCGCCCCCGAACCGCGAACAGTTTAAGCTGTGAATCCGGTTTTTGCCCACATCTTTTCCGGCACTTGGCACGGAACGGTGTTGGAGTATCCTAGGAGTATGAGCAGAGAAGATCCCGCTCAAGTTCTGATGCAGACGGTACGCCTGCTCCTCGGGACTCTGTTGTGCGCGACTTTCCATGTGCAGCCCGCGCATTCCCAGCAACCACGTCCGCAAGACGACCCCGGTCCCCCCATTGTCGAGTCCTCCGCGTTTGTCCACTCTGCGGCGTCCGTTGACCACAGCCCTCCGGACAGCAACCTCGCCATTCCTCCCGGAACGATCCTGCCGGTTCGCTTGAACGTAACCCTTTCGTCCGAGAAATCCAAAAAAGGCCAGGTGCTCACGGCCAGAATTATGCAGGATGTTCCCTTGTCTCCTGGGGTGACTATAAAAGAAGGCAGCAAGGTTTTAGGTCACGTCGTGGAAGTGACTCCGGCCACCACCGGCGCCCCAGCGCGCGTCTCCCTGCAATTTGACAAACTGGTCTTCTCGCATCAGACAATTTCCATCACCACAAACCTGCGCGCCATCGCCGGTTTCATGAAAATAATCGAAGCGCAAACGCCCCCCATCGGTGCGGGAGAGAGCGACGTCTCTATCTGGTTGACAACCGTGCAAGTGGGCGGCGATGTTGTTTACGGTCAAGGAGGGCCTGTCACCAGCGGCGACGGCACAAATGAAGTTGTGGGAAAGTCGCTCTACGGCGGCGGCGTCCTCGTTAAAGTCCGGGCCAAGGAAGGTACAAAGTGCCGTGGCGAAATCGACGGCAACGACCGTCCCCAAGCGCTCTGGGTCTTCTCCTCCGACGCTTGCGGAACCTACGGCCTCGACAACGTCAGCATCGCCCACGGCGGCAGGTCCGACCCCACCGGCGTAATCGTCCTCGCTTCCGCCAGCGGCAGCCTCAAGTTACCAAGCGGCGCAGGCATGCTCTTGCGCGTCACCGCCAGCAGCCACAACTAAACCGCGTCCTGCCGACAAGTCCTCCTATGCCGAGGTGCACCCGGCGCGTGGTTTCGAATGGCTGTGGAAAAGAGGGGAAGGTTGGAGGTTGGAAGTCTGGAGTCGGGAAGAGAAGTTCACGGTTGACAGTTAAAGGTTGAAGGTTTGTAAAGGGGAAAGGGGGATTTTCTGAGTTCACACAAAAACGGGGGAGGAAGTGAACCCCAAGAGCCCACCCTCTCAAAAACCCGTGGGTGGGGCACCCAAATTCGTTTTTGGAAGCTTAAGGGTGCGCCACCCGCCAATTCTCACCGGAATGGTTCCGGAGGATTTCCGGATCGCTCTGACCGGGATCAGTCTCACTCCTGAGGATTTTAGAAGCAGTCCTGATCCTGCGCTGGTAGCTGCCGTTGCAACAAGTCTAAATATCAGCAAGGGCTACAGATGGCTGTTTCAGATTCGCAACCCTGACTTGAATTGGCGCCTCCGGGAAAGAATCAAGGAGTTACTTCCGCATCTACGGGCCCGAAGCCCAATTGGACGACAGGCGGGTGGCCCATCCTTGCGGGTTTGGTTTACGCAAGGGTGGGTCTTGGGTTGTCTTCCTTCCTGGTTCGTTCCACGGGCGCATTGATTTTGATATTCCGTTTGGTTGGAGGGAACGCGATGGGGCGGGTGGATGACGAGGTCGTGGGGGCAGGGAAGCGGGGCCCGTGGAAGAGCCGATAGTCGCCAGCCGACAGCCGGTAGCCAACGGCTAAGAGAAAAGGGAGCTCAAGAGCGGCCGTGCGAGAGTCGACAGCCGCCAGCCAACAGCCTACAGCGCAGAGAAGCGCGAACCCAGGAGCCCACGTGCAAGACCGGCCCTTGGGGCTCCGGGGGAAACGCGCGTTCGTTGACAGGCGCCGGTGTGCCCTGTGCTTAGGGTGGGCGGCTATGGCCCGTCCGCATGCTGCGCTCAACGGCATCGTTTATCGTAACGCGAACGCTGAAGCGCCAGTAGAATAGGGGCTGAATTGCGATCCAGGCGTTAGCAAGAGGAGATTTCCATGAATCGTAGACGCGCTCCGTTTTTGTTGTGTGCATTGCTGCTATTCCCGTTCCTCGCAACGAACGCGCAGCAGCAGCGGGACGTCCGGCTCTGGTTGACGACTGCGGACAGGTCTTCCTTGTTCGCTCTCCAAACGCTCCCGCTGCAGTTCTCTGAATCACGCGACGCGCTTCCCGTCGTCGACGTGAACGACATGGAGCAGTATCAGCCCATCGACGGCTTCGGTCTCGCCCTGACCGGCGGGAGTGCGCAACTTCTGATGCGCATGGAACCTTCTGCGAGGAACGCCTTGCTGAAAGAACTTTTCGCAACCCAGGGAAACGATATTGGTATTAGCTACCTGAGAGTAAGCATCGGCGCCTCCGATATGAATGACCACGTGTTTTCCTACGATGATTTGCCGGCAGGAGAGACCGATGTGGATGTGGCCAAATTCAGCCTGGCCCCCGATCGTGCCGACGTGATCCCCGTCCTGAAAGAGATTCTGGCGATCGCCCCCGGAATCCCGATACTCGGCTCACCCTGGTCTGCTCCCGCCTGGATGAAAACGAACGACAACTCGAAAGGAGGCAATCTAAAGCCCGAGTATTACGGCGCGTATGCGAAGTATTTGGTGAAGTATATCGAAGGCATGAAAGCCGAAGGCATCGCGATCGACGCGATCACAATCGAGAATGAACCTTTGAACCCGAAGAATACGCCGAGCATGGTGGTGTTCGCGCCGGAGGAGGACGCGTTCATCGCAAAGTACCTCGGACCTGCGTTTCAGAAGGCGGGAATCCATACGAAGATACTCTTGTACGATCACAATCCGGATGTTCCATCGTATCCTCTGTCGATCCTGGCGGACCCCGATGCCGGCAAGTATGTCGATGGCACCGCGTTTCACTTGTATGGAGGAGAAACCTCTATTTTGATGAGGGTGCATGAGGAATATCCGAACAAGAATTTGTACATGACTGAGCAGTCGGTAGGCGGTCGCCCGAGCGGACCGCTCGGTGTCGCCGGGGCCGTTAGCAGGGTGCTGATCGGCTCCACCCGGAACTGGAGCCGCAACGTACTCCTCTGGAACCTTGCCGCCGACCCGAATTATGGCCCGCACACCAATAACGGCGGATGCACGATGTGCCAGGGCGCGATCACTCTCGACGGCAACAACGCAACGCGCAATTTGGCTTATTACGCGCTCGCGCACTTTTCGAGATTTGTGCGGCCCGGTTCTGTGCGGGTTGGGTCGAATGAGCTGGAACAATTGTCGAATGTAGCCTTTCTCACGCCTGACGGGAAGATAGTGCTGGTCGTATCGAATACCGGGAACTTCTCGAAAACCTTCGACGTGAAGTATCACGGCAGATCATTCACTACGACCCTGCCCGAAGAATCCGTAGGTACCTACGTCTGGTAAACGCGAAGCGAAGTAGTGGAGAAGTGGTGGGACGACTTGGTTTTTGGGTTCCCGCCTAAGGCGGTGTCGTAGGCCACTCGGAAGTTATCCTCAGTCCTTTGTGAAGCGGTGAGCTACTCCCCGAAATTTAGTCCCGCCAAAACTTAACCTCTCCCGATTCTCTTCCTTGGCCCGTGGGGCACCCAGCGCGATAGATGATGGAGATCTGCGGGCGTAAAAATCTTTACATTCGATTCTGTAACTTCCCAGGGACCAGCAGCTCTTATCGAAGTAGACGTTTAAGGATGGTTCTGCTACGCGCCGTTCTGGTGGAAGAAACGGTTCGAAGCGGAAATCATGGAAGCCGCAGCGAAACCGTACAGCGGCGCGTCTGCCTCGGGAAGTTCGGTTGGAAGCAACTAAACCTCTCCCCAGCTAAGAACGGGCGGCCTCGGAAGGGGGTCGCTCGTTTTTTTGTTTTCGGTTGGTTGATGTTTGATGGGTGGCTCTGGCACAAGATGATTCGGATCGGCGGGGAATTGGAAAATTGAAAGTAGAAAATTGGAGAAGTGAAAAGCGGGGAAGCGAAGAGCGGCCGTACAAGAGCCGATAGTCGCCACCCAACAGCTGATAGCCGAGAGAGCGGACCCGGGAGCGCTGGTATTTCACAGACCCGTGGGGCACTCCGCGCGATACATGATGGAGACCTGCGAGCGTTCAAACCTTTACATCCGATTCTGTCACTTCGCAGGGAGCAGCGCGTCTTATCACTGTGCACGTTTTGAGGATGATTCTGCTGCTTGCGGTTCTGGTGGAATAAAAGCTTCGAAGCGGCAGTTACTTATAGTGACGCACAAAGCGTTCAAAGGAGAAATTATGAGAAAGCAGTATTTGCGTTTTTTGATTGCCCTAATCGGCGTTGCCGGTTTGGGAGTGGCCGCGAAGGCCCAGGATCTCGACCAAGTTTTGGTCAAGATACCCTACGAGTTTGTGGTGGGTGGCCAAACACTTCCCGCAGGCACTTATAAAGTGGACCGCTTGACCGGCTTAAGCAAGGGAGAGCTTGCCCTCAGCAACCTCGATAATCACACGAGCACGCTAATCATTCCGACAGTGATGGAAAGCAGCTCCGCCGACAAACCCAGCCTCAGTTTCGAACAAGTTGGGGGCCAGTTCTTCCTCCGGCAGATCAAGTCGACTGACCATACATTCACCATTCGGGTTTCCCGTTCGGAAATCCTGGAAGCAGCGGCGAGATCGCACAGCGGTACGTCTGCCTCGGGAAGTTCGGCTGGAAGCAAGTAGACATCTCCACAGTTGAAGACGGGCGGCCTCGGAAGGGGTCGCTCGTTTTTTTGTTTTCGGTTGGTGTGTGGCTGGTGGCTCGGGCACAAGATGATTCGGATCGGCGAGGGAATTGGAAAAGTGAAAAGCGGCGAAGCGAAGAGCGGCCGTGCAAGAGCCGATAGTCGTCAGCCAACAGCCGATAGCGCAGAGAAGAGCGAACCCAGGAGCGTAAGCGGAAAAGCGGACTGTGACACGACGAGATCGCGATGAGTATTCCCATCCGGCCTCAGTCTTGAGAGCGGAAGATTTGCGATTGCAATTTTGGCGGCGCAGTGCGTGAGACACGATGGAGACCTGCGAGTGTTAAAACCTTTACATCCGATTCTGTTACTTCGCAGAGAGCAGCGCGTCTTATCACTGTGCACGTTTTGAGGACGATTCTGCTACTTGCCGTTCTGGTGGAATAAAAGCTTCGAAGCGGCAGTTTTTGATAATGACGCTCAAAGCGTTCAAAGGAGAAGTTATGAGAAAGCAGTATTTGCATTTTTTGATTGCCCTAATCGGCGTTGCCGGTTTGGGAGTGGCCGCCAAAGGCCAGGACATCGACCAAGTTTTGGTCAAGGTACCCCACGAGTTTGTGGTGGGTGACCAAACGCTTCCCGCAGGCAATTATAAAGTGGAGCGCGTGGCCGGCTTAGCCCAAAAGGAGCTGGTCCTCAGCAACCTCGATAATCACACGAGCACGCTAGTCATCCCGATAGTGATGGAAAGCAGCTCCGCCGACAAACCCAGCTTCAGTTTCGAACAGGTTGGGGGCGAGCTCTTCCTCAGCAAGATCAAGTCGGCTGACCATACGTTCACCGTTTTAGTGTCCCGTTCGGAAATCCTGGAAGCAGCAGCGAGATCGCACAGCGGCACGTCTGCCTCGGGAAGTTCGGCTGGAAGCAAGTAGACATCTCCACAGTTGAAAACGGGCGGCCTCGGAAGGGGGTCGCTCGTTTTTTGTTTTCGGGCTGTTGATTTTTGCGTTTTTGAGTTGTCGGACACGGCTGAGTGCGGAGGCTGGGGCGCATGGCGAACCCTAGAGAACGGCAAACCCAAGAGCCCACGTTCAACATCGGCCCGTGGGGCATCCAAACCGAAGAACAAACCCAAGAGAAAAGCTGACTCTAGAGAAAGGCCGCGCCTGGAAGCCGGGGCAAAGGAGGATAACGGAGGTGATTGCTGCTAGGAGCTGCCGATCAGCCAGCCGGTGAGGAAGACGAGGACGCCGCCGACGATGACCTGGAAGGCGGCTTGGAGGAAGGGCGTGTCCATGTATTTGTGGCGGATGAAGCTGATGACTCCCAACTCGACTGCGACCACGACGGTTGCGACGGCGACCGCGAGTTGGAAAGTTGAGATGAGAAAGGGAAGGGTGTGGCCGAGGCCGCCGGCGGTGGTCATCAAACCGGTGACGGTGCCGCGAATCCAGGGAGACCCTCGGCCGGTGAGCGAGCCGTCATCGGAAAGAGATTCCGCGAAGCCCATGGAGATTCCTGCGCCGAGGCTGGCGGCCATTCCGACCAGGAAGGCGTCCCAGCTTTTATGCGTGGCGAAGGCGGCGGCGAAGAGAGGGGCGAGGGTGGAGACGGAACCGTCCATCAGTCCGGCGAGGCCTGGCTGGACGAATTGCAGCATGAAGAGACGCTTGTGCGATTGCTCTTCTTCGGATTTGGCCGTTTCGGTGAGGTGTTTTTCTTCGTACTCGCCGGCGGCTCTGGAATGCTTTCGTTCCTCGTCCGCGAGCATGTTCAGGAGTTCGCGCATGGGGACGTCGGCGGTGCGGCTGGCGGCGCGCGAATAGAAACGGCTGGCCTCCAACTCCATAATTTCGGCCTGCCGGCGGGCGATTTTCACGCCGAGAGGGCGCATCATCCAAACGGGGCGGCGTTGCAAGAATCCGCGCACGTCCTCGCGGCGGATGGGAGGGATGTGATCGCCGAAACGTTGCTTGAAGAGGGCCAAGAGGCGATCGCGGTGGCCGGATTCTTCGGTGCGCATCTCTTCAAACATCTGCGCGGTGGCGGGATAGGATTCGCGGAGACCGTCGGCGAATTCGCCGTAGATGCGGCCGTCCTCTTCCTCGTTGGCCACGGCCAGGGCGAGGATCTCTTTTTCCGACAAATCCTTGAATCGTTTGAGCATAGTCCTTTTTCCGGACGAAATTGCGGGATGAGAATGACACAAACCCAGTGCGAAGTCATCTTGGAGACGCGGGTGGCAGCAAGTCAGTTCCCGGTGAATCCGTCTGTCAAAACTGAGGGCTGACCTATCGAAAACCAAAGAAGTAGAGCGAGAGGTTAATGCCCGCTTCCATTGACCGCCAGACACAATGGCTTCGAAGTGATAGAATCGGCGCCATGAATGGTTACGGTAAGTATCTAGTCGGATATGGGAGTGCGCGCAGGATTTGGCGGGTGTCTGCGGTGGCGTGGGCAGCGGTTTTCCTTTTGGGGGATTCGGGATTGGTGTGGGCCCAATCTGCGGTGGGCATTGGGGGTGAGGAGGGAGGGCCTTCTTCGCTTCACGGGACAGTATTGAATCAGCTCACGCATGAACCAATCAGCCGCGCTCTGGTGTTTTCTCCGGGCAATCAATACGCCACGTTGACGGACGATCGTGGACATTTCGAGTTCAAATTTCCACCGCAACAGCCCGCGCCGACCCTGGATGAGACCATGACACCAGAGGCTAAGCAACGTGCTCTGCGGCTTTCTTGGGCGCAAAATTCCCGGCCGGACACTCTGATGGCGCGAAAGCCCGGGTTCCTGGAGATAAACGGTAACTTCGTGAACAGGGGCCCGCTGTCAAGCACAGCGGACATTAAACTTTACCTGGTTCCCGAATCGTTGATTGTGGGACGGATCAACATTCCCGGCTCGGAAGGCGAAGTGCGGATTCCCGTGCTGTTATATCGGCGCGACACCAGCGAGGGGCAGGCGAGGTGGATAGGAAGCGGATCATTCATGTCCTGGTCGGATGGAGAGTTTCGATTCGCCGGGCTGCGTGCGGGAACGTACAAGCTCTTTACCGGTGAGCAAATGGATCGCGATTCGTTTACTCCCGGAGAACAGATGTACGGCTATCCACCGGTGTTCTTTCCGAACGCAAACGATTTCGAAACGGCCAGCCCAATACAACTCGCCGAAGGAGCGACGTTTCAGGCCAACGTTTCCGTAGCGCGGCGGGAGTATTACTCGGTAAAAATTCCGGTGGCGAATCCGACGGCAACGCCTGGGATGGACATCCAAATCACCGCCTCGGGGCATCCCGGGCCAGGTTATACCCTTGGGTATAACCCCAGTGAACAGGCAATTGAAGGAATGCTGCCGGCAGGGAACTATACGCTGGAAACCGAGTCCATTGGGGGAGAGACAGGTTCCTCCGGGATGATGACTTTTTCGGTGCGCGGGGCGGCGTTCGAGGGAGCCGCGCTGAATCTCGTGGCCAATGCATCCGTGAACGTAACGGTGAGAGAAGAGTTCAAAAATATTGAAAGCAACATCGCCGGTTCCGGGTTGCAGGCCGTGGGACCGTCGCCCACTGGGCATTTTCGACAAAGCAACGTGCAGGTCATGTTGAATCCGCTTGAGGATTTTCCATTTAGGGGCGGCGGCCAATCGCAACCTGTGAATGGCGGCGACGAGGACACGCTGGTTATTCCCAATATTGGACCGGGCCGTTACCGGGTGAACGTGCTCGGCAACCCTGGATATGCGGCCTCCGTGGTTTCCGGTGGGGCAGACCTGCTGCACGGAGACTTGGTTGTCGGGTTGGGGGCCGCGGTACCGACGATTGAAATTACGCTGCGGGACGATGGTGCCGAAGTGACGGGCACCGTCGACGAACCGCCCAAGTCAGGCGGCCAACAGCAGCAGGGCGGCGGCGAGATACCCATGTCATTTGTCTATTTCGTGCCCGTTGCTGGGAGTACTGGGCAATTTCGAGAGTCCTCCGTCGGTTGGGACAATACGTTCCGGCAAGAGCAACTGCCACCGGGCACCTATCGCGTGCTTGCATTTGATCGTCAGCAACAGAATTTGGCCTACGCGGATGCGGAGGCAATGCGGGCGTATGAATCCCTGGGAGAAGTGATCCAGGTAAGCCCCGGACAGAAGGAAAACCTGCGCTTGAAGGTCATTTCCGGAGCCGATTCGCAATGAACGTGGCGGCGCGCAAGAGCGGCGTGGCGATGGCCCTTTGCGGATTCACGTTAATGCTGAATACCTCAGCCCTGGCAACGCAAACGGGGAATGCCCCGGCCCAACAAAGCGCCCCGGCCGAGAAAAGTTTTAAAATAGCTGGAACCGCCGTGAACGCAATAACGGGCGCGCCCTTGGCGCAGGCCCGGATTTCCCTGGCGGACACCCGAAATCGCAGAAGAATGATTGCGATGGTCACCTCCGAAAATGGGCATTTTGAGTTTTCGAGATTGCCTGCGGGGAAGTATTCCTTGGAAGGCGCGAAGAGGGGATTCATCAGCGCGGCGTACGAGCAGCATGAACAGTTTTCCACAGCAATTGTGACGGGGCCGGAGTTTGCGACGGACAAACTCATGCTTCGGCTGACACCGATGGCGCTGATTTCGGGACATGTCACGGACGAGTCCGGCGATGCGGTGCGAGACGCGCAGGTATCTCTTTTCCTGGAGGACCATCGCGGCGGAATGACCCGCATCGCGCGCGCGAGGTCTTCGCCCGGCGACGATCGGGGTTATTACGAGTTCTCATCCTTGCGGCCTGGGAGCTATTTTGTATCGGTCGACGCAAAACCCTGGTATGCAGTACACCCGATGAAGACGGCCGACAATGGGGAGAACTCCCCGCCACGCGTTTCACCTGGGCTGGATGTCACTTACCCAACCACCTATAACGGCGGCGCGACCGAGGCGGAAGATGCCACTCCCATTGCAGTGAAAGGCGGCGACAAGCTGCAGATCGACATGCGGCTGAATCCGATACCCGCGTTGCGCCTGATTATCCGAGTGCCTGTGGAGCAACCTGGGGAGCCGGATCGTTTCTCGCGGCCCATTTTGGAAAAACACACTTTTGACTCGGAAGAATTTGTCGGGACAAACATAGTCATAGAGGCTCCCGGCGTGTTTGAGATCACAGGAGTGCCTCAGGGCCGATATACGGTCCGATTCAGGGATCCGAAGAGCGGGCAGCTGGCGGAATCCACGGATGTGGAAGTTACGCGCGATGGGCAAGAGTTGACCGGATCTCAAGGCGAAGCACTTGGCAGCTTGAAGCTCACCCTTAAGATGCCCGATGAAGAACCCATGCCGAAGCTATATTCCGTGGGTTTGCAGAATTCGCACCTCAAGATTGTGGGATTCCGGCAGGGAGACGCAACGGGGCAGGTGACGTTTGAAAACCTCGCGCCGGGGAAATATACAATTCTCCTCAATGTACAAGGAAAGCCATACGCCGTCGTGCGAACATCTTTGCCGGCTGGGGTCTCCGTTGGCCACGGCGTGAACATCGCGCTCGGAACAGCGCTGGAGCTGACAGCTTGGTTGGCTGCGGGAGTGGTGAGAATTGAAGGGTCCGTACAGAAGCAGGGTAAACCAGTGGCGGGGATGATGGTGGCACTGGTGCCGAACGATCCCGAAGCGCATGTGGACTACTTCCGCAGAGATCAGAGCGATTTTGATGGCACTTTTCTTTTGCAAGGCGTTTTTCCCGGCACCTATACGATCGTCGCGGTGGAAGATGCCTGGGGATCGGATTGGCTGCAGCCCGGCGCGTTGGCGCGCTATGTGCAGCATGGACAAAACGTGAATGTCGGAGAGTTGTTGCGGGGAACGGTGCACCTGCCAGAGGCGGTAGAAGTGCAGCCACGGTGAGGTGGAAGGAGCTTTCGCAGGAGGCGCTCGCTCTAGTTCGACCGGACATATCGTGTGCTAACGACAGGCCGGATAGGAGCAATTGCCGCGGTGGTACTTTCGTACTACCATTGAAGTGCGAAGGGCTACCTTTTGCCGGGTACGGCCCCACTATTGGTTTTCAGGTGCAGCGCCCCTATCCTAATCCCAAGCTAGACGGAATCTTTTTGTGGAAAAGGTGAAAGGGTATGGCATCTCCTGTGGATTTAATGGTGAAAGCTAAGTTGCCAACAAACGGAATACCGACGCGGACGTCCCAGGCGGAGCGACGCGCCAGCCGCCGGTGCAAAATCACGCAATTGATGCGCATCCGGCCGTCTGACCCGGAGCGGGAAGAGTTTGAAGATATCCGCGGTACCCTCAGCGTTTCGCGGAGTGGGATCTATTTTCAATCCAGTGAGGCCGGGTACGAGGTGGGGATGCGCCTGTTCGTATCCATGCCCTATTCGAACCAGGCGGCGGCCATGACCCGTGAATACCTGGCCGAGGTGGTGCGTCGCGATGCGCTGCCGAACGGGATGTTTGGAGTCGGATTCAAGATATTGATGGAGATGGGTCTTCAGGGGGGCTACAGCTTCGGCGTGTCACCTCAAAGAAAGTAACGGCAACGATCCCCGCGGCAAATTCTAGAGACAAAAAGGGCGGATGGCGCGAGGCCACCCGCCCTTTTTGCGTTTGGGGGGTGAGAAAAATCGAGGTCGGTCAGGTCCTGCCGATGACCTGAAGCGACTTGTGGCGTAGCAAGCCGAAATGCCGGTTGAGGGGATGCTTGCGCTCGAGGAAAGTGAACACCGGAGAGCGCCGAGGGGTGAGCTTGGCCATGGCGATGTTCAGGCGGATATCGCGGCGGGCATATTTCATGCCGGCGATGAGGGCGTCCCGCGCATCTTCCTTGCGTCCGGAAGCCATGTAGACTTCGGCGAGGTTGAGGTAGAGCTGAGCTTGATTGCGCTTCATGCGGACGGCGGTGTCGCAAAGGCGCTCGGCGTCAGCCCAGCGCTGTTGCGTGCGGGCAAGAGCAACGCCCAAATAGGACATGTAATAGGGATTGTTTTTTTCGAGATCCGCGGCACGAGTAATGTGTTCAAGCGCGCGATTGGCGTAATTGTCCCGCAAGAAAGTAAGACCGGTCTTAAATTCGCGGAAGGCCTGCGTGTCCATCATCTATCCACCTCGTTCGTAGTGGAGGACTCCAGCGGGAAGCAATCCGAAACTGGGAAAGCGGCGAGCCACAGCGTGCCGTAGAGGCGCCGGGCCGGGAGATCCAAATCATCCGAGATTGCCGCCGGAGTTAGCATTGCTACGTCCAGAATAGGCTACGACTTCCCGCGGGATGAATCTACTGACCGATAGGACAGTCTTCGTCCAAGGGCTACCGGTTCCAGACAATTTGAGGATGTTGGGCGGAAGGCCGTGGGCGAAGGAGATTAATGTGACGAGAGGTCCACTTCTCGAAGGCGGATGTCGGTTGGACGATGCCGGTAGTGCGGCTTTTTTGCCCTCGTATAGTGTGACCGGGCACGGGCCCGGGCAATTGTGTGCGTGGAGTGATGTCCAGCTCATTTGAGGGAGAGTGGCGCACGGACTGATCTGAAGTGGCGGGCCAGCTTCCGAGTACGCAACGTCAGAGAGATTTCAGGAAATCAATAAGAGCTTCCCGGTCTTTGGGCTTTAGCTTCTCAAATTTCTTGGTCACGTGGAGAGCTTCCCCCTGATGGCGAAGAATGGCATCAGGAAACGTCAATGAGGCACCGTCGTGCATCAATCGTGAGCGTAGGCGAACGCCCCAGAGCGGAGCTGTGCGCATTTTATTCTGTGTCCTCTGGCACTCGCTCATCGAAAAATTCTCCCATCGCGCCGGAGTAAAGTTTCGCCCGTAGTGCTCCGTCACGGCCATAACGATGCCGTCGCCGGTACCTACGTCATGCAGCAGGAAATCTCCGTACGGATGAAATGTTTTGCCTCCCAACGCAGGTGGAATCGTGAACGTGCCACCGTTGATGACTGTCCCTGCGGGAGCAGTCGTGAGCGCTGGCACATGACAATCGGCGCAGCCAATCTTCACAAAGAGCTCAAACCCTAGATGAGCGCCGGGAGTTCCGGCCTGTTGGGAGTCACGCGCGGGAGCCTCCGTCGCGCGAATGAAGCGGGCGAACTGATCGATATGCTCGAGACCGTTTGCGCCCGGAACATCGTTGGGCTCGCGGACGGTGTTACAGAGTAAGGTGACCTCCGTAGGAAACAGCTTGTTCGTGATTCCCATCTCGTTGAAATAGGCGTCACCCGCGAATGACAGCAAGCTTGCGTGCTGGTCTTTCCAGCCGAATTTCCCGACGCCGGTTTTCCCCGCCGCTTCCACGATGGGGACGCGCAGCACCTCACCGCAGATTTTGCCTTTGCTTTGCTTGCATTGATCCCGCGCAAGGTCGATCAGAGTCTGATCGGCTATGGCTTCCACAAAGCCGTCGCCGAGTAGATTGAGCGAGGTGCGTAACGCGCGAACCGACTCAGACTCTGGCACTCGCTCCTGAATCTCCGTAGCCGGGAAAGCCCCGCTCGGGCAGATGGCCCGGTCGTTGACCAGGGAACGGCCTTTGATGATCTCCGTTCCACGCGCGATGGGAATTTCCGGATTTTGGAAATGGCCGTCCGGGCTGTTATGGCCGACACGCAATTCGGTGACTTGGCTCAATCCACCGGAGGTTGGATTTTGGTGGCATTCCCGGCACGATTGGGCGTTATAGAGCGGCCCCAGGCCTTCGGCGATCTGCAGGACTGCTTCAAAAGCGGTCTGGTCCGAAGCATGTGTGGTTTGATCTACAAATCCGTTGGTCTGGTTATCAAAGCCAGTGGGTGCTTCCGGAGACGGCGAAGCGAGGGCCAGAACGACTAAAGCGAGGATAGCCGCACTGAGAAAGAATTTCACGGGGCACCTCTTCGGCTGGTTAGGCAAAATCTATCCTCTTCCGCAAACGAATTCAATCTGAAATCCCGTCTTCGCACATAGACTCAATCTCCCGCTAGGAGGGCAAGGGAGGCTGAATAGCAACGGCAAGCTCGCCTTAACAAAGTGCCTCACTGGAGGAGCTCACCTCCGCTCTACGCTGCGGGTTGCCCCGCCGCTCTAATCGGAAAAGTCCTGGTCGTGAACTGTATGGCTTTGCGAATTAGGAGGAATGTGGAATTGGCCGTCTCAAACAATCGGCATTTTTTGCGTGCGTGGTGAGCGAACGGCGGAATCTAACCCTTATTTCACCGGGCCAAGATAATGATCCAGCCAATCGAGGGTCTCTTTCATGATCGGCAGCTGAGGAGGCACATGTCCTGTATCGTAGAGGACATGCTTTTTATCCTGGGCCGTCGTCCCCAATGCCCGGAACAGGGGCTCTTGACAGGTTTCAAACGGAATCTCGAAATCATACCGCCCGTTAAGCATGAGCACCGGAATTTTCACGCGCGGCGCAAAGTTCATCGGGTCTGCTTCCGGGAGCACGCTCTCATTGTCACACCCTCCCGCGGTAAGCACGGCCACCTTGAAGCGTTTTTCGAGCGCGGTCATAATCGGGCCCAGAACAGCTCCCCAACTAATTCCGTAGTATCCAACGCGCGCGACGTCAATGTCTTTCCGCGTCTCCAGATAGTCGATCGAACGCCGCAGGTCATCCGCTTGCTGAACGGTTTCCTGTCGCTCCGCAATCGTTCCCGCGTCAGGCGGATTTCCCAGCCGCTCGTACGTGTCCTTGTAGATTGGGAACATCAGTGCGCGCCCGCTTTTCACTAGAAAATCAATCCTCGCAAGTTGCGTGTCTTCGAGAGAATGAAATGTCTGAGCTCCACTGTGCGGGAAGTAAACCACGGTTTGGTAGGGAGGAGAAACATTCTTGGGCAGAAAGAGATAGGCGATTACTCGTTCCTTTCCGTAGGTGGCATTGAACGTGATCCGTTGCTTTCGCCAGTGCGGCGAACTGTCGTCTTCGCTCTCCAGCTTGGCGTCCAGCGGCGTGCGGTCGTAAGCATATATTCCTTCATAAATCTTGAAAACGGCATCGGGAACCGGTTTCACATTGCGGTAGTCTGCTCTCTCAAAAGAAACCGGACCAGTGAGATTTTCCGCAAGCGGCCCTGACTTCAGATATTTCACCGTCCGTATCCCGTTCGTGGCTGAGCGGTCGAAAGGCGAACGTGCATCAGCCTCCTGATACATGTAAGGGGGATCCGTCGAAGCGCCACCAAGGATATATTTGCGGTCCCCCGTTGAGTTCGCTGAGTTCAGGCACCATTCCTTAACATTGCCCGCCATATCATAGGTCCCATACGGGCCAAGCCCGGGATAGCTGCCTACCTTCGCTGGACCTTTGCCCGCAAAATTGCTGGCCTGCAGGATGTCTGAATACAGGCCCATGTCCGCCGCGCGGTACCAGTGAAACACCGTCGGAAGGCTTTTCCCCGCAAATTCCGCATAGGCTGCCGCTTCATACCAGCTCACGCCGCTTACCGGAAAATCTTCCTCTCCCGCTGGATAGTTGCCAAGTTCCCAAGTCGAAGGTCCCGGTCGATCCGTTTTGTCCCGCAACAGTTGCATCGCGTCGCGGAATTCCAACGCGCGGCCATCCTTGATAAATGGAGACTTCCAGTACTTTGCGTCTTGATATCCACCCGCGTCCGCGAATTTCTTGTATTCGCGATTCGTCACCTCAAATTTGTCGATCAGAAAGCCATCTACGTTCATGTTCGCGTGTCCTGTCGGGTCCACTTCCCCGGCTGGCACACGCACCATTTCCTGCGGGAGGGTTCCAACCCGATCCAACACCAGATTTGTCAGCCTGCTGCTGCCTGAGTAGCCCGTCGCATACAGGGTTTCATATCCATCTTTGCTGATTCGAAATGCAAAGAACGTGTGCGGCAGGCGATTTTGATCCAGCGGTGTCTTTCCGAGAAGCAACCACTCACTCTGAGGGTCGATGTAATCCCGCACGTAGACTTCGGCCCCGGGAGGTTCCGAGCGCACTCCCGCCGGCCATAAAGTTTCCGCTTTCAACTTGCTTACGGCCGGGTCGCCGGCGCCATATCGCTCTGCCTGCTGCAGCAGTTTGTACGCCGCCACACCCCTTTGCTCTAGAAGCAACTGCTGGATTTTCGGAAGTGCCTCCTCATGTACCCAGCGACTCCGCTGGTTCTGGCGTAGGATCCATCCCCCGCAAAAAATCAGGCCCACGCAAAGGAGCGCCACTGGCACGGCGAATTTAGGTCTCCGGACCATCCTCGCTATCGGCACCGGGCCGCTGGAAGCCTGCCGCAGGCTTTTCAGGTCCTCGACCATTTCCTGCGTGGACTGGTAGCGTTTCTCACGTTTTTTGGCCAGGGCTCGCGAGGTGATTTTTTCAAGCTCGGCCGGCAATGCCGGATTTCTCTGAGCCACAGGGACAGGATCCTTGTGCAGGATGCCGTCAAAAATGGAAGCCGTAGTCGCACCGGCGAAGGGCAAAGTTCCGGTCGCCATTTCGTAGAGCACCACTCCGAACGAAAAAATGTCCGTGCGCGCGTCCAGTTGCTCGCCCCTTGCCTGCTCCGGCGACATGTACGCCACCGTTCCCAACGTCGTTCCCGGGCTGGTCAGTTCCGCGTCCCCCATTATGGTCGATTGCGGAGATTCGCCCCCTCCGTCGAAATTCTCGAGAAACGGGGTCAACTTTGCCAAGCCAAAGTCCAGAATCTTCAAGTGGCCCTTAGTGCTTACAAAAATGTTGTTTGTTTTGATGTCGCGGTGGATCACGCCTTTGGAATGCGCCGCTTCGAGTCCTTCCCCCAGTTGAATTCCGAGAGCAAGCACCTGCTCCAACGGAATCGCTTTCCCATCGATGGTGTGTTTCAGCGTACGCCCTTCCAAACACTCCATCGCCAGAAAGGAACGGCCCTCGACGTTGCCAATCTCATACACGGTGCAAATGTTGGGATGATTCAGCGCCGACGCCGCTCTCGCCTCACGCCGGAAGCGCTCCAAGGCTTGTGGGTCTTTCGCAAGATCATCGGGAAGAAATTTCAGGGCGACGAATCGGCCGAGCTCAGTGTCTTCGGCCTTATAGACCACTCCCATCCCGCCAACGCCTAACTTCTCAATGATGCGGTAGTGGGAGACAGTCTGGCCGATGAACGTGACGGAACTCGCCATAGTGCCGTCATATTAGGGCGCGACCAATGGTAAGTCAACGAACCTGCGCGATTTGGAAGTCGAATCTGGCGTCGAATCTGGGCAACTGCCCAGTTAACGCCGTGACCGCACAGGTGCGGCTCTTCTGCGAAACACTCGCGGCAAACGCATATAATCAACCTCCATGATCCCTTGTTCTTACAAACCGAAAAAGAAGTTCATGGAGCTGGCTGTCGCGGAGGCCAAACGTGCCGGTGACCGAGGCGACTACCCGATTGGGGCAGTGATTACACAGCTGATCGGCAAGCGAGAGGTGGTGATTGCCAGCGCAGGCAACCGCGTAAAAACCTCGGGATCGAGCATCAAGCACGTTGAGTTGGAAACCCTCAAATACGTATCGAGCGGCTATGGCCGCTACCTGCCCGACTTCGTCCTCTACTCAACGCACGAGCCGTGCGCCATGTGCGCCGGTGCCTGCGTGTGGTCTAGAATCGGCGCGGTCGTCTTCGGCGTTTCCCAGGAAGACATTGCTGCGTACGGCCGCAAGTGCGGCACGGAAGAGTACAAGTGGCGAGCTTGTCTCATTTCCTGCCGGTTCGTCTTCGAGAAGGGCAATCACAACATTCCCGTGATCGGGGGTTTTCTCCGAAAGGAATGCCAAAAACTGTTCAGTTACGGAACTGCATAGTGCCGGCGCCTCTGCGCAATCCTTTTGGCTACCCTTCTCCGGAAACGCGATAGATCGCGCATTGGATCGGGGAATGGCTTCAGCCCTGAGGTCCCGCGGCTTATACCTGTGGTTCCCAGCCCTTCTCGTAGTCCCGCCCCCACATCTTCATCGCATCGAGGTCGCCCTGGATCCGTCCGTCTTTCGTGTCGACATGCAACTCGCGATTCACTTCCCAGGCGATGTTGGAAAGCTGAAGCATGGTAACGGAGATGTTGCCGACAGAGACAGGAGCGTTGAGCTTCTCGCCTTTGCGGATTCCTGCAATGAAGTTCGCGAAGTGAGCAGCCGTCATGGAATCCCGGCCGATGGTGTCAGAAGATGAGGTGGTACTGCCGACCTTGAATTCCTTCGTCTTGTTCCCTTTGAGGTCATATACCTCGTAGCCATCGCGATCCACAAGCACCGTGCCGGTGGTTCCCATGATTGTCGAACCCCGATCGCGGCCGTAAAACTTCATTCCCTGGCAGCTCTTGCCTTCCCAGGAGATCAGACTGTCTTCGTACTCGAAGCTCGTCACCAGCGTGTCATAAAACTGCCAGTCATCCTTGAAATGGTATCTGCCGCCGGACGCACTGACCCGCTCCGGATAGTCAACGCCGAGCGCCCAACGGCAGACATCGACCTCATGCGTGCCATTGTTCAGCGTTTCCCCCGTGCCATAGATGCGGAACCAATGCCAGTTATACGGATGCACATTGTCCTTATACGGACGGCGTGGCGCCGGGCCCTGCCAGAGATCCCAATCAAGCTGTGCCGGCACGGGCACTTCTTTGCCGGTGCCAATCGACTTCCTCACATTGCTGTACCAGGCCTTCGCGAAGTACGGCCTGCCGATCAAGCCTCCGCGAATCTGTTCGACGATCTCCATTGTGTGTGGGGAAGAGCGTTGCTGGGTCCCCATCTGTACCAGCTTTCCATACTTCTGCTGCGCCTGAACCAGCATCTCACCTTCGGCAGGATTGTGGCTGCATGGCTTTTCCACATAGACGTGCTTGCCCGCTTGCAAGGCGGCGATGGACATCGGCGTGTGCCAATGGTCGGGAGTGGCAATGGTGATGGCGTCCACGTCCTTCTGCTCGAGGATCTTGCGAAAGTCCTTTTCCGCCACCGGGGCTTCGCCCATCTCCACTTTCACTGTGTCCGCGAATTTCCTCAGAATGTTGCTGTCTACATCGCAGACATGCGAGATCCGGGCAGCGGTCCTGTTCGCTTTGAGCGCAGCGAGATGAGCATAGCCGCGCCCATTCAGACCGATGACGGCAACGTTGAGACGAGCATTCGAACCGAGGATCCGGCCGTAGCTCTTCGCTGTGGTTCCAACAGCCAGTCCTGTCGCTCCCACTGCAAGCGCATCGAGAAACTCTCGTCTGGTAACCATAATTTTCCTCGGAGCGGCTGCCCATTGCCGCATTGTCGCCAGCCGACAGCATAACTTGTCCTACGCAGGAGATTCCAGCCTTCGTTAACCTCCCGCTATGAAAAAATTCCCCTTCGACTCCGCGGTTCCGTGCGCACCGGCTATGAACGCGCAAATCAAGCATGTGAAAGAGCCGTCGGGCACATATCCGTTGAAGCGATCACACCGGGGTCAGAATATTTTTGGTTTTAAGACTCTCAAGTCAACTGGGTTCCAGCGCCGCTTGGGAGTGGCAAACAGGTTTTTCAGCGGAAATTATTTTTCTTTTTTCGCCGTCGGCGGCAGTAGTCCGTTCAAGCGCAGATAGATCGCGGCAATCGAATAGTGATCGGCACACTCCGCTGATACGGTCATCATCATCCCACCGCGTGAGATTGTCCGTCCGCCGAAGAAAGGAAGAGACTCGCCAAGATTCGAATCGTCCACGTTGGTGAGGTTTGTGGTGCAGAAGCCGTAGGAGGCTTTGAGTGCGGGCACGAGCTTGTCCTTGCCATCCGTATCTGCGATCTTCACGTCAGGCCGGGGGACGCCGGAGAGCTTCGAGCATAAGGAATAGTTGGCCATCGTTGCGTGAACGATGAGGTGCGCAAATGTCATTTGCTGCGGCGTCGGCTGAAATGAATATTTTTCGGCGGACATTTCTTCAGCCGCAGCGACCATGTTTTTGCCGCTTTCAGCGATATCGCTCCGAAGATGATTCGAAATAGGATTCGATTCGATTTTGGGCGCGGTCGCCGGTGCAGGAGTTTGCTGGGCAAAAACGGGAATCGCGCAACAAAGGATCGTCGCGGCTATTGTGATTTGGTAACTCATATAAGCCATAGTCTCCGTCTTAAGCTTCTCGGTCGTCCCAAACCATAGCTCTCCCGCCCCGTCGAGTCAACCGCAAGCCACGCTGGCCACTCGATGGTGGCTGTGCGTCTCGTTTTGCGCGTTCTGCGGAGCTGACGCGCGCGAAAACGGCGCTCAACCTAGAGACTGAATAGGGGGAACCTTTATTCATTTTGCCGTTACCCAGCCGTAACAATGGAGTGTGAGAGTGCTTGGGTTGTCGCGGATTTTATTCGGCTGCATTTACGGCAGCCAGCGGGAGGAAATTGATGTCACAGCAGGCAGCAGAACATCATTACCAGGCAGCAGAACATCACGAACACGCGTCACGGCACCACAAGGAAGCAGCAAGGCACCACGAGGAAGGTAATCACGAAACGGCAGCGCACCACGCCCATCTTGCCCGGGGCCACCATGAACACGCCTCGCACCACGCAGCGGAAGCGGCGAAGGCGCATATCGAACATCACGGCAAAGCTGCCTCAGCCCACGGCTAGTTTATGAGGGCGGAGTGCCCATTCCGCCCTGTTTCTTCGGCGAGTCTCTTGGCTACAGCTCAAGTGAGAGGCTCGTGCAAAAGTCTTGGATTTTCTGAAGTAATTCTCACAGAGGCCAATCGAGCGAAGCCAGTGAAGTAAGAAAGTGGATGCAGTCGGCCTCCGGATCGGCATGGCCCCGGCAATGATCATGGCAGCTGCGTTCGGAATTTCCACGGCTGCGCCGCTCCATCGACTTCAACACTCAAACAATTCAAATGGAATTGGACCATCCGAGCCAAAAATGAGCTACCACATGGGGAGTTAAGGACCATTCGGTGAGTTCAGCTACACCTGCTGCTGACTAGGTGCCGAAGAGCAAGCGTTCGAGTATCGGACCGAGAGCCAAGGCAGGGAGATAGCTCAGAGCCACCATGATTATCAAACAGGCGGTGAGCAGGACGCCGAACAAAAAAGAATGTGTCGGGAGGGTTCCCGAGGAAGAAGGGGTAACTCTCTGTCGAGCAAAGAGAGCCGCGAATAACAGCGCGGGAACGGCCAAGGCAAACCGGCCGGCCATCATAGCGAGTGCGGTGGTGAGATTATAAAAGGGAGTGTTTGCACTCAGACCGGCAAATGTTTGGCCATTGTTGGAGAAGCAGGAAGCATAGGCGAAGAGAATCTCGGAAAAACCGTGTGGGCCTCCGTTGGTGGTCAATCCGGACAGTCCGGCTCTGGTGCTGAGGGCAATGGCAGTGAGCGGAAGGACGAACAGCGGCGCGGCCAAAGCAAACAGCATGATCATTTTGTTCTCAGCGGGCCCTATCTTTTTCCCAAGATATTCAGGCGTGCGGCCAACCATAAGTCCTGCTAGAAACACAGCGATGGCGGCGGTCATGACCATGCTATAAAGACCCGTCCCTAGGCCTCCGAAAACAAGCTCTCCCAGCAACATGTTGACCAGCAAAACCATGCCGCCGAGCGAAGTATTGCTATCGTGCGAGGAATTGTAGGATCCAGTGGCGGTGTTGGAGGTGACGACGGCGGTGAGAGTGGAGCCAGCGATGCCGAAACGTGTTTCCTTTCCTTCCATATTTCCGCCCGGTTGGAGGGGACCGCTTCGGAAATCTAAACCGGCGGTACGGGGATTACCGCGCTGTTCAAAGTGATGCACAAAGAACAATCCGCCGGCGAAGAGAAATACCATCACAAAATAGAAAAGCCATCCTTGGCGAGGCTGGCCCACCATTCGGTCGAACGTGTTCGTCAATGCGGCGGGCAGGAGGACGATCGCCAGCATTTCGAAGAAGTTTGCAAGCGGCGTGGGGTTTTCATACGGATGCGCCCCATTTGCGTTGAAGAAGCCGCCGCCATTGGTGCCGAGATTCTTGCAACGAGTTCCCACAACGGGACTTGTGGACTGTTTGGCAGTTTCACTTGGAGCGTGAGAGATTGAAGCGAATCCCGCGAAGACAAACCACGCTCTATTGTTACGCTGCCTTTTAGAGCGCGCGATACATTACCAACGCGTCCACGTATCCCAGCTTCGGATGCAAAAACGCACCCGGCAGCCGCCCCACAATCTGAAAGCCGCAACTTTGCCACAGCCGTACGGCATTCTCGTTTGTCGCCACCACAAAATTGAACTGCATCGCCCGAAACGCGCGTGCTTTCGCGCGTTCCATCGAATGGTCGCACATCATCCGCCCAAATCCTCGTCCTTGTGCCGCTGCGGCCGTCACATAGCCGCAATTGGCCACGTGCGCCCCGCCGCCTTTCTGATTCGCCTTCAAGAAATATGTGCCGACAATTTCTCCATCCTCTTCCGCGACAAACACCTCATGGTCGGCTCCCATCCAATAGGCCAGCGCTTCGTCTTTGCTCATTTCCCGTGGCAGGGGATAGGTCTCTCCTGCCCGAATCATTGGCTCTAAGATCCGCCAGATCGCGTCCGCATCTCCGAGCGTCGCCCCTCTCACAATTCTCATAAACCTAATATAGCTCCCCTCCCGCTCACTGCAGGTTGAGCCTGCGATCTTCAGGAGATGAGGCCACGGTAGAGACTTCAGCGCCATCCCTACTTCATTCTTGCCGGTGGCTTCTCGTGCAAATTACGACCCCAAATCCTAGTGTTGAAAAGCTCGATTCGAGGAAGCTGTCTCCTTGGTTGCGCAACCGGACACGGGCCACAAGCGGCGTTGTGGGAGATTGGACCGCGTCGATTCAATGCACATGGTCTCAGAGAGCACTTACCGGAACTTAAGCCATTTATGCTCTGAAGAACGGCCAGAATTCGGGCCAGCCCGTAATGGCGGCATCGCGTGTGTGCCGGGCACCAGCCGCGCTTCTCGATAGCTAGACGCGGGCGTGGGCGGCTTCTGGTCTAAGGCGCGATTCGTAGATGGGGAAGCGTGCTGCCAGTTGGGCTACTTGCTGGCGCACTTTTTGTTCCACGGCAGAGTCGCCGACGTGGCTTAGGATTTCAGCGACCCAATTGCCGATTTGTTGCATCTCGGGTTCCTTCATGCCGCGGGTGGTGACGGAGGGGCTCCCGAGGCGAATGCCGCCGGCCTTCATGGGAGGCAGGGGGTCGAAGGGGATGGAGTTCTTGTTGACGGTAATGCCCGCGCGATCGAGGGCTTTCTCCGCGTCGGTACCAGTGATGCCGCGCGAGTGGACTTCGATGAGGAATAGGTGAGTGTCCGTGCCGCCGGTTACGATGCGGAAGCCCTGGCTGCCGACAGCGGCGGCTATGACCTTGGCGTTCGCGGCAACCTGCTTTTGGTAGTCCTTGAAGGAGGGTTCCATGGCTTCCTTCAGGCAGACCGCTTTTGCGGCGATGGTGTGCACCAGCGGGCCACCCTGGGTGCCGGGGAAGGTGAGCCTGTCCAGCTCCTTCGAGAAGGCGGAGCGGCATAGGACCAGGCCGCCGCGAGGGCCGCGGAGCGTTTTGTGGGTGGTGGTGGAGACGATGTCCGCGTGGGGCACGGGGCTGGGGTGGACACCGGCGGCGACCAGGCCGGCGATGTGCGCCATGTCCACGAAAAATAGAGCGTCGACGGATTTTGCGACTTTGGCGATGCGCTCGAAATCGATAATGCGTGAATAGGCGCTGGCGCCAGCGACGATCATTTTTGGCTTGTGCTGGTGGGCGAGTTCCTCGATTTCGCTGTAATCGATCTGTTCGGTGTCACGACGCACGTGATATTCGATGAATTTGTACATGCGGCCGGAAAAATTCAACGGGTGGCCATGAGTGAGATGGCCGCCATGGGCGAGGGCCATGCCGAGAACGGTGTCGCCGGGCTGCAGCATGGACATATAGACGGCTACGTTCGCGGAAGTGCCGGAGTGCGCCTGGACGTTGGCGTGGTCGGCGCCGAATAGTTCCCTGGCGCGGTCGATGGCCAATTGTTCGACCTTGTCGGCGAATTCGCAGCCGCCGTAGTAGCGCTTGCCGGGATATCCTTCGGCATATTTGTTGGTGAAGATCGAGCCCATGGCTTCCAGGACGGCTTCGGAGACGAGGTTTTCGGAAGGGATCAGTTCGAGGCCGGTGGCCTGGCGCCGGGCTTCGTCGCCGAGTAAATTTGCAATTTGGGGGTCGACGGATTCCAGGGGCCGATTCATTCGTTCGTTGGATTCTGTGGTCATGGATTCTCCTGACGCTTTGCTCAGCCCGGCCGCCAAAAGCGCCCGCCTCAGAAGGCGGCCGCTACAAGACCTTGCTTCCCCTTACGATTCGGGAAAATGGCCGCAAACAGGAATTCTAGCGGAGTGCGTAACCAACCGCAATCCGGCGCATCTGGTCCATAAGGAAAACAAATGGCGAGGTTTTGAGGTTTGAAATTACACGCTAGCTTGTTATCCCCCAAGCCGTCCTATACTTAGGGTGCTGTCCCGATACAGCAAATTCACATAACTGAGGAATCTCCATGGCAAACACCTTCGCAGACAACTCGCTCAGCATTGGAAGAACCCCCCTGATCAAACTGAATCGCGTGACCGATGGCGCAAAGGCGACGGTCCTGGCAAAGATCGAGGGGAGAAATCCTGCGTACTCGGTGAAGGATCGTATCGGGGCTGCCATGATTTGGGACGGGGAAAAACGCGGCGTGTTGAAGAAGGGAATCGAGATCGTGGAGCCGACCAGCGGCAACACGGGAATCGCGCTCGCGTATGTGGCGGCCGCGCGCGGCTATGCCATCACGTTGACAATGCCGGAGACGATGTCTTTGGAAAGGCGGCGCGTTCTGGCCGCGTTTGGCGCGAAGTTGGTGCTGACGCCTGGGCCGGAAGGCATGAAAGGTGCGATTAAGAAGGCGACGGAAATCTACGAATCGGACAAGCAACATTATTTCCTGCCGCAACAGTTTGACAATCCAGCGAACCCGGCGATTCACGAATCGACGACGGGCCCGGAAATTTGGAATGACACGGACGGAGGGATTGACGTGCTGGTGAGCGGCGTCGGAACCGGCGGAACGTTGACCGGGGTCTCGCGCTACATCGAGAAAACGAAGGGGAAGAAGATCACTTCCGTGGCCGTCGAGCCAACGGTCAGTCCAGTGATCAAACAGACCATCGCCGGTGAACCGCTCACACCCGGCCCGCACAAGATCCAGGGGATTGGCGGCGGATTCGTGCCGAAAAACCTGGATCTGAGTCTGGTAGACCGGGTTGAGTTGGTGACCAACGAGGAGTCCGTGGAGTACGCACGGCGCCTGGCGCGGGAAGAGGGCATCTTGAGCGGAATATCCTGCGGCGCGGCCGCGGCGGTTGCGGTGCGATTGGCAAAGCTGCCGGAGTTCGCGGGAAAGACGATCGTGACGGTGCTGCCGGACGGCGGCGAGCGTTATCTCTCTACGATTCTGTTTGAAGGGATTGGCTGAGCTGCCAGACCAGAGTGAGGACGCATGGCGGGGAAGGTGGGTTGGTGTGACCCTGTCATGCGAATGCGTGTCCGGAGAACGGTAGATTCAGATGACTACACCAAATAACGATTTGCGAACGCTGGCACGGGAGTTTCGCCTGGCGCTGGAGGCGCGTCTGACGGAAACCACGATGTGGGAATACCGGCTGCCGTCGAAGGATGAGGTTGCGCTGTTTTGCCGGGCTTACCTGGATGGATTGTTTCCGTTGTATTACGCCAAAGAAGAGGTGCAGAACCCTGACGCGGAGGGTTTCCTGGCGCAACTGGATTTGCAGTTGGCGGAACAGATTATTTACGCAATGCGGTTTGATTTTAATTGCTGTGGAAAAGAAGTGCCGAGAAATCTTTCGGACCAAGCCAGCGACCTGGTAGAGGCCCTGCATGGAAAGTTGCCCAGACTGGCGCAGTTGCTGGCTATGGACTTGCAGGCTGCTCTGAAGAACGATCCGGCGGCGAGCGGGTATGAAGAGATCTTGCTGAGCTATCCTGGAGTGGAGGCGATTACCGTACAGCGGTTGGCGCACGAATTATACAAATTGAAGGTGCCGTATTTGCCGCGGATGATGACGGAGAGCGCGCACAGCCGCACGGGGATCGATATTCACCCGGGAGCGACGATCGATGAGTCGTTTTTTATCGATCACGGGACGGGCGTGGTGATTGGGGAAACCGCCACTATCGGGAAGCACGTGACGATGTATCACGGCGTGACGCTTGGCGCGTTCAATCCGACCAGCCGGCGCGATACCGGCGGCGAGTTGGTGCGGGGGCTGGCCAACAAGCGTCATCCCGACATCGAGGATCACGTGACTATTTATGCGGGCGCGACGATTATTGGGGGAGATACACGCATCGGGCACCACAGCATTATTGGCGGGAATGTGTGGCTGACGCACTCTGTTGCGCCCTATAGCCGCGTGGCGATGCGCGAACCGGAGCTGGTGATCCGCAGCAATTCGAAAGAAACCGACTGGGAATCGTTTCTGGGAAGTTCCATTTAAACCGACTTTTTGTTGCAAGACTAATCCATGAAGAAGACGCTTTTTCCCAGCGCTCTCGTCTTCTCGCAGCTATAATTCCGCCCAACCACGGTCTGACAATTACTTCGGGAGCATGCATCATGACGGACAGTCCACAGCGATCCCGCCACGCTGTTCTCCATCAGCAGATGGCGGACTTCTGGTCCGGCGATATCGGCCTTACTCTTGTAACCATCTCTCTTCTGGTTCTCATCTTCATAACCATCCCGCTCGCGCAAGCTGGTCTCTCCCTAAGGCTCGTATTCGATCTGATCATGGTCAGTTTGATGATTTCCGGAGACCTGGTCGTAAGCCAAAACCGCATCGCCAAGGCCGTCGTGATCGCTTTCGTGTTCGTCAGTGCGGCAGTGTTGATGGCCGGGCGGTTTTATCCAACTCCCTTGCTTCATCAGTTCGGCAGCGTTTTCTCCACCGTCACGCTGCTGCTCTATGTCCGTATCGTGTTGCTCTTAATGTTTCGCGCCGGTCCCGTTACCTGGAGCCGCATCCAAGGTGGCGTGTCTGCCTATCTTCTTCTCGGCATGGCCTGGGCTTCCGCCTACCAGTTCGCTGAACATCTCCACCCGGGCGCCTTCCACTTCGTTTCCCCACCGGACGGTGTGGACCAACTCACCTCGAAGCTCATCTATTTCAGCTTTTCCACGCTGAGCACGGTCGGCTTTGGCGACGTCACACCGACGAGCCCCTTCGCTCGCTCGCTTTCGATCTCAGAGGCCCTGGTTGGCCAGCTTTTCCCCGCTGTACTGATAGGCGCCCTCGTAGCTTTGGCTATGCAGTCCCGGCCCAAATCTTAACCCGCTGCCTGTATCCCCCAACCTGCAGTTGAGGCTAGCTCTTGGCCAGTCTCAAGACCCGACATGTGGTTTTGGGCTGATTACTTTTTCGTTGAGCGCGGCTTCTTCGCAGTGCAACTGCGTGCAATCCGGCCGCAGCAGGATCCTGAGTCTGGCTCAGCTTAACGACCAGCCGATCAGCGTGAGCATAATAAACAAGGCGAGAGCACCAAGACTTACTAGTGAGAGGGCTTTTCCGTTGCCGAGGAGACGGTTGCGGCTCTCGGCTTTCCAACAGAGGACAACCGCGACGATGAGCACACCGCCCCAGGAAATTGCGAGCGGCAAGCCGGGGTGCTGCGAGAAGGAGGCAAGTACTTTTTCCGAAGGCTGATTGGCGGGGATCCACCAAGGCAGGATGGGCGCAAAACCTGCCGCAAGCACAAACGCGAGAATTTTGCGGCTGACCCACCTTTTCACCTTGGTTACAGGTTTCGCCTTACGAACCTTGCGCCAGACAAGAAATTCCCAAAGCAGCAGAGTGGCGGCCAGCAACATCCATCCGTACAGCGAAATTTCCCGGTCGGCCCACATCCAGGCGCGAAAAAAAAGAACCGACGGGTGCGTGGCAGACAATTTCGGCAGGAGAAACAGGCCGGCAACAGAATTGCCAACGGTCGCAAGGAGGAGCACCGCCAAACTGATAAGTTGAGTCCACTCGTGCGCCGGCGCTCGGCCACATCGAGTACATACGGGCCGCTCGGGGAGAATCATTAATCCGCAATGCTCGCAATACACGGCGACCTCACTTCGTTTCGCTGTGACGACACCGCCCAAGTCCACAAAGCCTACCGGACGGCATGAGCGCAGGCTACTGGTCCGATGTGCAGGAGGTTGCAAACGTAGGGGCAAGGGACAATGGGGGAGGTACAGTCAAGCGAAGGGAGAATTTTTTCTAATCGAAGAAGGCCGATGACCTGGGCACAGTTCCCGAGGGATAGCATGAGCGCTGTGCTTGGCTGCAGAGTCGCCCGATTAGAAGCTGATCGACTACTAGGAAATCGTGTGCGTTGACAGTGGCGGAGGGTGTCCGCTACGCTCGAATGCTTGGCTGACGTCAGAAGAATGGATAGGGATACGCATGGCTGAAGAGAAGCTACCGACGCGGGCAGAAGATTTTTCGGAGTGGTACAACCAACTGGTGTTGAAGGCGCAACTGGCGGACTACGCGCCGGTGCGCGGGTGCATGATTGTGCGGCCGTATGGATGGGCGTTATGGGAGAACATCCAGCAGGCGCTGGACCGGCGGTTCAAGGCGACCGGGCACCAAAACGTGGCGTTTCCGCTGCTGATTCCGAAGAGCTTCATTGAAAAAGAGAAGCATCACGTGGAGGGATTTTCGCCCGAGCTGGCAGTGGTAACGATTGGCGGCGGGGAAGAGCTTGCCGAACCGCTGGTCGTGCGGCCCACTTCGGAAACCATTATTGGGCACATGTGGTCGAAGTGGATCCAGTCTTATCGCGACCTGCCGGTGTTGATGAACCAGTGGAACAGCGTGGTGCGGTGGGAGCTGCGCACGAAGCTGTTCCTGCGCACATTGGAATTTTATTGGCAGGAGGGCCACACGGCGCACGCCACGCGCGAGGAGGCGGTGGAAGAGACCCGGCAGATGCTGAACGTCTACACGGATTTTGCGGTGAATGAAGCGGCGATCCCGGTAATTCCCGGGGCGAAATCGGACGCCGAGAAGTTTGCCGGCGCGGACATTACCTATGCCATTGAAGCGATGATGGGCGATGGGAAGGCGCTACAGGCGGGAACTTCACACTTCCTGGGACAGAATTTCGCGCACGCGTTTGACGTGAAGTATCTTGACCAGAGGGGCGTCCAGCAGCATTGCTGGACGACGTCGTGGGGGCTCTCGACTCGCATGATTGGGGCGATCATCATGGTGCACGGGGACGACCAGGGGCTGGTGCTGCCGCCCAGACTCGCGCCGACGCAGGTGGTCATCGTGCCGATTTACAAAACGGAAGAGGAGAAGGCCAGCGTCCTGAAGACCGCCAAGGATTTGAAGGCGCAATTGATCAAGGCGAACCTGCGCGTGACGTTGGACGAACGCGAGGGTTACAGCCCCGGATGGAAGTTCAATGAGTGGGAGATGCGCGGCGTGCCGGTGCGAGTGGAGCTTGGCCCGAAAGACGTGGCCAAGCAGGCGGCCATGCTGGCGCGGCGCGATCGCCCCGGCAGGGAAGGAAAAGTCAGCGCGCCGCTGGCGGATTTGCCCGCCACAATCGAAAAGTTGCTGGCGGAAATACAGCAGGCGCTGTTTGACAAGGCGTTGGCGTTCCGCCGGGCCAATACTCACGAAACAAAGACGTATGAGGAGTTTAAGAAGGCCGTCGAAAGCGGATTCGCCTTCGCGCACTGGTGCGGCAGCGGCGATTGCGAAGAAAAAATCAAGGAAGAGACGCGCGCAACGATGCGCTGCATTCCGTTGGATCCCGCGGCGGTGCTGGGCTCTGGCGGGGGCAGCGGGTCTGGCACCTGCGTCCACTGCGGGAAGGCAGCCAAGGATCGCGCCATCTTCAGCCGCGCGTATTGAGCAAGGGCAAGGCGGGTGCCATTCCTAACAGTCCGGAAGTCATTGAATGGATGTTTCGGAGGCGGCTGCCTATTTTCAAGGTCGACGCTGCGTTGCAATAGCTCGTCGATTTGGTTCTTTAACATCAATTTCCAGGTTCGCCAGATCGAATCACTCCGGTTTGCAGACCTTGCCGTAGCGCAATGGTGCGCCGTGTTCCCACGGCCTATAGTTGTTGGCGAATTCGATGCGTTCTCGAATGGAGGGATGGTCGGCCCGGAAGATCAGAAAGAAAGTACCCCAATCGGGCGCAAGATCGACTTGAGCATCCCTGACGAAAATCAATGCATCGGCTCGATTCTCATGAGTCAATTCAAGGCCGAAGCGGTCGGCTTCCATCTCAATGTGGCGGGCGAACAGATTGAAAAACGGCAAAATGGCAAGCCAAAGGAAGAGGAACAGGAAGATCATCAATGGAAGCGACGCCGGGTCGGAAAGTTCGGAGAAGCCCCAGCGGGAGGAGAAGCGGCGGATGGCGGCGCGGCCGAGGCGGTCGGTGAGCCAAAATCCACCCAGCAGGAAGGCAGCGATGATCGCCAGGGCCTTCCAGTTGTCGCCCATGACGTAATGTTTCAGTTCGTGGCCGATGGTGAATTCGATCTGGTCGGGCGACTCGACGGAGGCGAGGTTGGTTTGGAGATAGATGCGATTGGTGGGGCCGAGGCCGTCTACACCGGTGCTATTGCCGCCGACTAAGACGGGGATGTTGTTCACGCCGCAGCGTGCGGCCATGGTTTCGATTCGCGTTTTTAGCGGGCCGTCTTCCAGAGGCTTATAGGTGGTCGTCAGCGGTTTGACCCACACCGGCAATGCGACCAGCGCCAGAAAAGCAAACGGAAACAGCAGGAGGGCACCATAGAGCCACCAGCGGCGCGGGCTTTTGGCAATCAATCGGTAGGGAAGCCAGATTAAGAGCGCCACGACGACCATTCTTACGCCAAGTTGCACGCCTTCCCCCTTCAGCCAATTCGGGAAGGTCTGCTGCGACCAACCGGCGGCGTGCGGTTGGACGTAGTCGAGATAGAACTCGAAAGGCATCGCAATGAGGGCGGCCAGCACGAGATAAGCGGAGCCAAAGAGCGTGACGGTCCAAAACCAGCGGTGGCCGGAGATGGATTCGCAGATGCGCCGCAGACGAGTGCCGAGACCGGAGAACAAAACGAGGAGAGGAATGGCCAGCGCGAGAAGCTCGTACGCCGCCCAGTGAATGTTCCCGTGACGCATCCGGGCGAGCGCAGCGGCCGTTGTTTCGGGCACCGCCACGGGCAATTCGGCGCGGGCGATGGCGGGCGCCAGGAGCACACCGGCAATACAGGCGAGCAAGGTTTTCGAGGAGATTGTCCGCAGGCAAGCTGCGAATTTCACGGCAAAACGAAGGTAGGTCATGGTGTCGACTTCCGTTCAGATGTCGCGAAGGAACGCCGTCAATGATTGAAAGATAGGATCTTGCAGCGATTGCGAGGATCTCGCGCGGCACGCATCACTATCATTAATCCTTTTTTTAGAATATATCAATAAAAATAATAAACTAGAAATTTCGATTTGGACTTCTGGCTCGCTGATCATGAGTCTGCCTGTTTCGGAGACAAAGAATTTGTAACCAGGGCATGCCCCGGTTTTCCAAGGAATAAGGATAGTTTCTGCGGCTTGTGAAATCATGTCCTCCCGTGGGGGATGGACGATAGGATTCCCGGTGGCGTTGCCCCAGAAGAACACCCGGCTGCACCGAACCTCGACAGCAGGCCTGAGGGGTGCTAGCGTAATTTAATCAGTGGAAAATTGTCCGCCGACCGGGCAGAAGCCGGGTACGGCCCATGGAGCAGGTGTTCGTGAAACGGAAATGGCAAGCATCCTACGGTGCGGAACGAGGCGAAGGAAGACTGAAAGCGTTGGTCTATCTGGCGGTCCTGTTCATCGGGGTGTATCTTGCGGTTAAGCTCGTGCCCCTGTATGTAGCCGAATACGAGTTGAAGGACAAGATGGGGGAACAGGCGCGGTTTGCGATCGTCAATCGCTATACCGACGATCAGATCAAAGACAACATCTTCAAAACCATCCAGGACCTGGATATTCCGGCCAAGAGGGATGCCGTGAAGGTGGCGAACACCCATAACGGCCTTATGATCTCCGTAGAATACACAGTTCCGGTGGATCTGATGGTCTATAAGACGGACCTCACGTTTTCGCCCTCGACAGAGGGCAGGGATTACATGAAGTAGTGAGGTTGCGGGAATCCCCAGCCGCGGAAGCATGCGCCGGTCGGAAAGCGACTGCAGCTATGTTCCGCCTCTGTATTGCGAGACAATAGGACGTAACCAGCTCCAGGGGGAGTTTCTTTGCGCTTTCGCCTTCAAAAGGGTTTTTGGACCTCTACCTTTGGACTTGGCATACTCGCCTTTATAGGCCTGTGCTTCCTTGCCGTCACGGGCGTATTCACCTTCTACTACGTGAAGTTTTCCCGGATGATCGATGCGCGGTTGTCCGGGCACATTCTTCAGAATACGACGCAGATCTTTTCTTCTCCGGGGCGAATCTCCGACGGGCAGGCATGGAGCGCGGACGACCTGGTAATTTACCTGCAACGCTCCGGCTATCGGCCGGAGGCGGACGAGAATGCGCTGGGAGAATTCACAGTCGATGGGAACGTGGTGGATATCAAGCCGTCCAAGCTCTCCTACTTTGAGGGTTCCAATGCCCTGGCGGTGCAATTCAATGGCAAAGTGATTCGGGCGATCCGGCCGTTGGCGGGCGGACCGGACATGGGCGTCGCGGAGATCGAGCCGGAGTTGATCACGAATCTGTTCGACAGCGCGCGGGAGAAGCGGCGGCCAGTGCGCTATGAGGACCTGCCGGCCACGCTGGTGCAGGCGATTCTGTCCGCGGAAGACAAGCGGTTTTTCGAACACCCGGGCTTCGACTTTATTCGCATCTTCGGAGCGGCTTGGGCCGATGTCCGTCACAGCCAGCACATGCAGGGGGCGAGCACCATCACGATGCAGGTTGCGCGCACTTACTTTCTGTCCACGGATCGGACCTGGAGGCGAAAGCTGGCCGAGGCCATGCTCTCGTTGGAGCTGGAGCAGCGCTTCACCAAGCAGCAAATTTTCGAGATGTATGCGAATGAGGTTTACCTGGGAAACCGGGGAAGTTTCGGGATTCGCGGATTTGCGGAAGCCAGTGTCGCCTATTTCGGGAAAGATCTGCGGCAGCTCACGCTCCCGGAATGCGCGTTCCTGGCGGGGTTGATCCGGGCGCCCAATTATTACTCGGTGGCCGACCGTCATCCGGAACGGGCGGTGCAGGCACGGGACCGCGTGCTGACGCAGATGGTGGAGAACAAGTACATCACGGAAGCGGATGTGCAGGATGCGAAACGAGAGCCGTTGAAGCTGGCGCGCGCTTCGGTGACCGGAAATGAAGCGCCGTATTTCGTGGATATGGTGAAAGACCACCTGCTGGAGAAATATTCCGAGGAGGAGCTGCAGAGTTCCAACTTCCGGGTGTACACGACGCTCGATCCACAGCTGCAACGAGCGGCGGCGGTGGCGATTGAAAACGGCATGAAGAACGTGGATGGGCTGCTGGCAAAGAAATACGAGAAGACGCGCAAGGCGAAGGCAAAGAAGGGAATCACGGAGCCGGTGCCGCAGGCGCAGGTGGCGCTCGTGGCGCTAGATCCGCGGACGGGAGAGATCAAGGCACTCATCGGAGGACGGGACTACGGGCAGAGCCAGTTGAACCACGCGCTGGCCCACCGGCAACCGGGCTCGGTGTTCAAGCCGTTCGTGTATGCGGCGGCGTTCAATAACGCGGTGGACGGAGCGCAGCCGCTGGTGACGCCGTCGACAACGGTGGATGACGAGCCGACGGTGTTTGAATTCGACGGCCAGGAATATACACCCAACAATTACGGCGAGAGATTCATGGGAAAGGTGACGGTGCGCCAGGCGCTGACCAATTCCCTGAACGTGGCGACCGTAAAAGTAGCGGAGATGGTCGGCTACGGCCGCGTTGTGCAGATTGCGCGGCAGATGGGATTGACGCCAAACATCAAGCCTACGCCGGCGGTGGCGTTGGGAGCGTACGAGCTGACGCCGGTGGAAGTGGCGGGTGCGTACACGGCATTCGCGACGATGGGAACGCGCGCGGAACCGATGTATGTAAAGAGTGTGGCGAGCTCGGGCGGAAATATGTTGGAGAAGAACGGTCCTTCGAACAGGATGGTGCTTGATCCGCGGGTGACCTATCTGGTGGACAGCATTCTGATGGACGTGCTCAACAAGGGCACGGGGGCCCAAGTTCGCGCAAAGGGATTTACGTTGCCGGCGGCGGGAAAGACAGGCACTTCTCGTGACGGATGGTTCGCCGGGTTCACCACGAATCTAGTGTGCGTGATCTGGATTGGGTTTGACGACAATCACGATCTGGGGCTGCAGGGCGGCACGACGGCGGCGCCGATCTGGGCGGATTTCATGATCCGGGCGACGGGGTTGCCGGGATATCGAGACGTCAAAGAGTTCGTGAAGCCGGAAGGCGTGGATACCGTTCTGATTGACGCGGATACGCTGGAGGTGGCGACGCCGACTTGTCCGGAGACGCGCGAGGAGGTATATATCTCCGGCTCGGAGCCGACGCAACTCTGCGAGTTGCACGGGGGTCATGGCCCTGCGACTGGAGCCGGCTCCTTCCTTTCGCACCTATTTGGAGGTGGCAATCCGAAGCCACCGCCGCCTGGTGCTAATGGAGTTGCGGGCCAGCAGGATATGAAAAATGGGCAATCCGGGGGCGATGCGAACGGAGCTGACCCGGCCAAGGCTACGGAAAAGAAAAAAGGGCCTTTACAGAAGATTTTTGGTATCTTTGGGGATAAGAAGAAGAAAGAGCCCGACAAACCAGCTCGGGACAAAGGAGACTCGCCATGACAAGGCATTACTTGGCGGTTCCGGTAGGTTCCTTCCTCGTGTTTTCCGCACTATTCCCTGCCCGCGCGCAAATTAATCCTGACAATCCCCAGGCCCAGTTGGCCGCTGCGGCGGCAAAGGAGGAGACCCCAAAATTGTCCGACGAGGACCTTGCGCGGTTGTACCTTGTGCGGAAGCAGTATCGCGAGGCCCAGGACCTTTTTCACAAGTTGACCTTGGAAAATCCGAAGAACGCGATCTACTGGAATGAGCTGGGCATTAGTTTTCACAACCAGTCGTATCTGGAATCCGCGCTGAAGTGCTACCAGAAATCGGCCAAGGTCAATCCTCAATATGCGGATGCCCACAACAACATGGGCACGATCTATTACGAGCGACAGAAGTACGCAAAGGCCATCCGGTCTTACAATAAAGCCATAAAGCTGCGGGAGGATTTTGCGACGTTTTACCTGAATCTCGGCTATGCCTATTTCGGGGAGAAGAAATACGAGGAATCCATCGCGGCGTTTCGCAGGGCGTTGCAGCTCGATCCGGACACGTTTGAGCCGACGAGATCGAGGTCCGGCACGATCGTCCAGGACCGCTCCATCGGGAGCGATCGGGCGCACTTCTACTTCCTGCTGGCAAAGTCGTTCGCGGAATCGGGCAATTTGGACCGCTGCGTGATCTATTTGAAAAAAGCGCGGGATGAGGGCTTTCAGGACATCAATAGCGTGAAATCCGATCCCTCTTTCGCCGCTGTCCTTAGGAACCCCGAGGTTCAGGAATTGTTCCAGCAGAAACCGGGTGGAGCCGTCGCACCGTAGACATCCGGCGTGTTAGTCCGGTGACCGGACTTTTCTAACCACGGCTTGAAAGCGCGGCTCGTCCTTCAAAGTGGCGAATTCCGGGTTACCCTCAAAGGCCAGGTAGGGGAGCCTTACGTCTCGTACTTCATAGGCTTTTTCGAGCCAGAGCAGAGCCTGTTCCTTTTTGCCAAGCTGCACATAGAGAGAAGCGAAAGAGGAAGGCGAAACATACCGAGTCTTGTTGAGGTTCGCAAGATAGGCGAGCTGCTCCGTCATGGCCAATTTCCTGGCCGCAGCAAAACCAGATTTTTCATAGACGTTTCTTAGTTCGACCGCAATTTCCCGCTGACCGTGCAGCGCGAAAATGGCGCTCCACTCGGAAATCGCGTCCGATTCGCGGCCCTCTTTTTCATAGAGCCATTGAAGGATAAAGTGCGCCCTCTCGAAAGCAGGATCTAATTGAAGGGCGGCCGTGAGTTGCTTTTCGGCTTCGGGGTGCCGTCCAGCCCTGGTGAGCAAGAGGCCCAGATAGGTCCGGCGCTCGGCGTTAAGCGGGTCAAGGTCTACCGCCCGGCTCATCTCCTGGATTGCCTCCGTCATTTTGCCTTGGGCCGATAGCACCATTCCGTTCCACTCGTGAGCCAGTGGGTCGTTGGCGTTCAGTGCTAGTGCTTTCTGGATTTCGGCTTGGGCCCCTTTCCAATCATAATCGATGGTGAGCAAAGCGTCGGCCAGGTAAAAGTGAGCCTCGGGCAGCGAGGGATCGATCTGGAGAGCGTGTTGGACTGCTTCGCGCGCCTTGGCGAAGGCCGGTCTGGGTTGCAAGAAACCCAGACTGGCGCCGCGCTCGTAGACACGAGCAAGACCGACGTAAGGCTGTCCACAGTTGAGATCGTCCTTTGTCGCCTGCTCAAAGGCACTGAGGAGAAGGTTTAGACCCTCGGGTGTGTGAATAGCGGTCTCGGCCATGTCGCGCAGATGGGGGTCATGCTCATCTTCCGCGAAGACTCTGCTGGGGGCGGAAGAATTGCCAAGAATGGTATTGACCTGATTCACGATTTCGGCGGCCACCTCGCTCTCAATGTTCAAGGTCTCCTTGGAGGTGTAGTCGAACTCCCGTGCCCAGCGGGGTGACTGATCGGCGGCATGCATAAGCTGGGCGGTGACGCGAACGCGGGGCCCCTCACGGCGAATGCTGCCTTCCAGCACATAGTCCGCGTGCAGTTCACGCCCGATTTCATCGACGCTCTTGGGAGCGTTTTTGTACTTCATGGCGGAAGTGCGGGCGATGACCCCGATCCCGGGGGAATTGAGGCGACACAGCCGGGTGATGGTCTCTTCGGTCATGCCGTCGCCGAAGGATTCCTGGTTTGGATCGCCGGTCATATTCTGAAATGGCAGAACAGCTACCATGACGCGGCCGGTTGCGGCACTGGCCCTCGTGCGGTGGCCATAGAAGTAGTAGATGACGTGGATGGCCAGGGCCACGGCGAGGCCGAGCGCGAGGAGCTTTAGAAGAAAGCCGGAGCCTTTTTCCATATATTCGGCGCCCCGGGGGAAGGCGATAGAGGATGTTTCGGCGCTTGGGGGCAAAACGGAAGACGTTTCCACAGTCGCAGCGAAGCGATAGCCGCGCCGGGGAACGGTCTCCACGTAACGGGGAGCGTCCGCATCATCGTTCAAGGCAGCTCGGATTTTCTTGATGGCGGTATTCAAGGCATGGTCGAAGTCGACGAAGGTATCCTGCGGCCAGACGCGACGTCTTAACTCTTCCCGCGTAACCAATTCTCCCGGCCGTTCCAGAAGCGCGGCGAGAACCTGCAGGGGCTGTTCCTGGCAGCGAATACGGACACCGTTCTTGCGAACGATTCCCGCTCGCAAATCCAGCTCATAGACACCGAATCGAACGACCGAATGATAGGGATTGGGTGTGCTCATGGTGACCTCGATGTATTGGACGCGAAGAGCCCCAAGGAAGGTATGAGAGCCGGCTTGGAACCAGGTGTCCTGCCCACCGCAAGTGGTGTATGCAACATAAGCTACGCGGCCACAAACAATCTATCCGGAATCCACCTGCAAACTCTTGAGGTGCCTCCCCGGAAACCTAACGTAAGCCTCACCGAACGAGGAGCGTGCGGTATCGGTGAGCACAAAAAGCAAGATTGGCAGCTTGTTTTTGATATGTGCATTTTGTGCCTCCTCAGCAATCAGTGCGGGGAGCCACCGAGGGAGCCATGCACCTAACGCTGACCTAGCGGCGCCGCTCAAGAAGATTTCCATCCGAGTGTACCAAGGCTATTTGATCGTAATGGAGGGCCAATTTGGCGACGCTTCTGGGCCTCAGAATTTGATTTTGGACACGGGTACGTCACCGAGCATAGTGAACGCACGCATTGTCCAGCAGTTGGCGCTTCCGACTTCTAGCGGCACAGTCATTGCGGCTGGCAAGGCCATTCATACCGAATACACAATTCTGCCGGAGATAGAGATTGGGCCTTTGAAGGCCGGTCCTTTGCCGGTGGCCGTCGCCGACCTCTCGCAAGTGGAACATGATGTGGGAATCGCTATCGGAGGAATCATAGGAATGGATGTACTTGGGAACTCCGATTTTCGGGTCGACTACGAAAGGAAATGTCTGCAATTCGGAGACTCGCCGGAAAGTGGAATCCCGGTGCCCGTTGATGCGCGTTCGGGGGTTGCGACAGTGGAGGTTCGGATAGACAACACGAGGGCGCGGATGTTGGTGGACACGGGGTCCGCTGGTGTAGTCCTGTTGGGGGGAAACTTCCCTGGTCCGCAGCCGTTCGATTTGCACGTTACATCACGGCAGGGAGGAAGTCTTGCCGCGGACAAAACCTCAATGCAGGCGTTTTCTCCCAGCGACATCGTTCTCGGCGGGCAACACTTCCAGCAAAAAAGGGCCTATTTCGCTCCCGGCCGAGTGAACCCCCAATTCGATGGCCTACTTGGAGTGCGCGCCATGGGGTTCCGTGCTGTTTCATATAGTCGAGAACGGAAGACCATATATCTTGTGCGGTGATCTGCCTTTACCGGGCCATTCTCCGGCGGCCTGTTAATACAAACTTGGTTGTGCATGGCTTGCGGTCTCGATTCCCAGGTTGAACCGTCTGAGGAAGTGCGCGCAAGACTAGGACTTCCAGGCGGCGCGGGATTCGGGAGAAGTCGCGCTGCGCTCTGCTACAATGGGCGCAGAATGAGAGTGCGCCTGCCCCGTATGCGCAGCTTCCCTTTGCTCCCATTTGGGCTTTGCCTGCTGGTTGGCACCAGCCAACTGTTTGCTGGACAATCGGATAGTTCCGCAGCGTTGAGGCGTCCGGTTCTTCCGCAGGAAGGCATTTTCCTCGTTTTTCCGTTTGAGAGCGTGGGTACATCGCCTCGCCTGGATTGGATTGGCGCAGGTCTGGAGGAATTGTCCATCCAGCGGCTGTCGGCGGCCGGGCAGCAGGTTTATTCCCACGCGGGCCGGCTGAGCGAGATGGACCACTACGGACTGCCCCCCGCGGGAAAACTGAGCCGCGCGACGATGCTGCACATCGCGCAAGAGATGGATGCCGATTACGTGGTTTTCGGCGAGTTCACCTCCGATGGGAAAACGATCACGGTGGACGCGCGCGTGCTTCGCGTCAGCCCGGTGGCGCTGCTTCCAGCGGTGGTTTCAAGCGGTCCGCTCGCCTCGCTTATGGAGCTGCACGCAAAGCTGATTTGGGGGCTGCTCGGGAGATGCGAACCCAAGTACCCGGTCAGCCTCGCCGAATTTTCCAAGTTGCAGGAAACGATTAGCCTGGCCGCATTCGAGCAATACGTCCGGGGCCTGCTGGCGAACGACGACGCAACTCGCCTGCGCGACCTGAAAGAGGCAGCGCGCCTGGAACCCGATTGGGCGGAACCGGCGTTTGCCATCGGCGAAGTTTACTTTCAGCGAAATGACTGCGGGGCTGCGTTGCCATGGTTTGCGAAAGTACCGGCAGCGCACGCGCGGAGTGTCGAAGCCAGATTCGCCACCGGCGTTTGTCGGCTTCGCTTGGGACAGCCGGACAAGGCAGAAGAAGTGTTCGCGGGGCTCCAGGAAGATCTCCGCCGCAATCTGGTGAGTGGCGCCGATTTGCCGGAAATTCTCAACAATCTCGGGATTGCCCAAGCGCGCCAGGATCATCTTCCTCCGGCGCTGACCGCGTTGGGCCGCGCTCGTGACATCGATCCCGATGAGGACGATTACCCTTTCAATCTCGGCTTGCTCGCGTTACAGCAGAAAGATCCGGCTACGGCGGCGTCGCATTTTGCCGAGGCCGTCCGGAGCGAACCGGAGAATCCCGAGGACCTCGCATTCCTGATCTATACCCTGGACAAATTGGGGAAAAAGGCGGACGCCGCTGCTCAACGCGAAAGCGCCGAGGAAGCATTTGGCGGGAAGGGAATGCCGGTGTTGAAGATAGATTCGAAGAGCGCGGACTCGCTGACAAAGTATGAACGAGTCAAGCGGGAGTTGGATATGACCTCCCTGCGCCTGGAGCTGGAAGGTCCGCAAATGCAAGCGAGCACTGCGGCCGATTCCGCCGTGCCCAGAAACGGAGCGGTGGCGGAGGTCCGACGCGGACTTCAGGAAATGAGGGCGGGGCGGCTGGACGAGGCGGAGCAGGAATTTCGAGCGGCGCTGGCCGCGGAGCCGGACAATGCGAGCGCTCACCGCGAACTTGCGGAGATCTACCGGCGCAGAGGCAAACTGGATGATGCCGCGCAGGAGCTGCAGCTCTCCCTGTATGTGCGCGAGTCCGCTGCCGTCCGGACGATGCTTGCGCGGGTTTACCTGGAGCAAAAGAAGATCGACCTGGCGCGGGCGGAGGCGGAAAAGGCAATCAAGCTCGCACCCAATTATCCGGGAGCGAAGGAATTGCTGGAGCATTTGGAAAAGAGCAAGCCCACGGGAGGTGCAAAATGAGCGCTCGTGGCAATTCACAAGTGTTACGTTTTTTATTTAGGGCAATTTTGATTGCCGGTCGCCTAGGCTTGTTTTTTTCGCCGGCGGCAACGAGGATGGCGGCTTCGGATTCTCCGGCCGCGCCGTTGGTTCTCGAGTTGAAGCTCAACGGCGAGGTCGAGCCGATTCTGGCGACCTATATCGACGAGGGGCTGGCGGACGCAGCGCGGCGCCACGCGGCATTAGTGCTCATTACCATGGACACGCCGGGCGGGTTGAGCGATTCGATGACCGACATCATTCACCACATCCTGGATTCGCCCGTGCCGGTGGCGGTTTATGTGACGCCCACAGGGGCGCGCGGGGCCTCCGCCGGCTTCTTGATCCTGCTTTCGGGGGACATTGCGGCGATGACGCCCGGAACGCGAACGGGTGCGGCAACGCCGATTTTCATGCCCGGCTGGGTTTCGATGCCGATCGACGAGGTGCTGCGGAAGAAAATCAACAACGATGCCACGGCTTTCCTGCGCAGTTTCACGGAGAAGCGCGGGCGCAATCCGGTGCTTGCGGAAACCGCGATCACGGACGCGCACGCGTTCTCGGAGAAAGAAGCGCTCGACGGACACATGATCGACCTGATTGTGAATGATAAAGACGAGCTGCTGCGCGAGTTGAATGGGCGCGAGATTACGCGCTTCAACGGGAGGAAAGAAAAGCTTTCACTGGATAATTACACGCGCTCCGATTTCGAACTTTCGGCACGGCAGAGATTCCTGGCGCGCATTGTCGAGCCGGACATGTTTTTTCTGCTGATTCTCGTGGGGGCACTGGGGCTATACACGGAGTTCACGCACCCGGGGGTGATCGCGCCGGGAGTGATTGGCGGGATCTGCATGGTGCTGGCGCTGTATGCCATGCAGATTCTTCCCGTCAATTTTGCCGGCGTGCTGCTGATTATACTGGCGCTGGCCCTATTTGCGCTGGAGGCGAAATTCACGAGTCACGGAATATTGCTGATCGGCGGGATTGTGTCCATGCTTCTGGGGGCTACGTTCCTGGTGCGCTCGCCGCTGACGCCAGGTGGAGTGAGCTTCGGGGTGGCGCTGGCGGCGACGCTGCCGTTCGCGTTCCTAACTGTTTTTCTGATGCGCCTCGTTCTGAAGTCGCGCAAATGGAAAAGCGCCACGGGCAGGGAAGAGCTGCTGGGCGAGGAAGGCGTTGTGACCGTAGCGCTTGCAGGCGCGAATGAAGGTATGATTCGTATCCATGGTGAATTGTGGCGCGCCGCCTCCAGAGAAAATATACAGGCAGGCACACGGGTTCGGGTGCTCCGGGTCGATGGTCTGAAGCTCGAAGTTGAGCCGGTAGCCGCGGGAGCATCGATCGGGAATTGAGACGAGTCAAGCAAGAGGAGGCAGGAAATGTTAGAGGTCGGCAGCATTGGGTTTATTATTGTCGCCGGGTTTTTTTTGCTTTGGTTCTATAATTCGATAAACATTATCAAAGAATGGGAGCGCGGCGTGGTTCTTCGGCTGGGCCGGCTCTTGCCGGAAGCAAAGGGCGCGGGATTGCGCCTGGTGTTCTGGCCCATTGAAACGCTCACCAAAATCAGCATGCGGCTGGAAACGCTGGATGTGCCGCCGCAGGACATCATCACGCGGGACAACGTTTCTGTGAAGGTCAACGCGGTGTGCTATTTCCGCGTTGTCGACGCGAATCTTGCCCTCTCGCAGGTGCAGAACTACAGTTACGCCACTTCGCAGCTCGCCCAAACGACTCTCCGCAGCATCGTCGGTCAATTCGAGCTGGACGAAATCCTCTCGCAACGCGATAAAGTGAACTCCAAACTTCAACAGATTCTCGACCAGGACACCGAGCCCTGGGGGATCAAAGTCAGCAAGGTCGAGGTCAAGCAGGTGGACATCCCGGAACAGATGCAGCGCGCCATCGCCAAACAAGCCGAAGCCGAACGCGAGCGCCGCGCCAAGGTGATTCACGCGCAGGGCGAGTTCGAGGCCTCGCAAAAGCTTGCCGATGCGGCCAAGGTCTTGGAGACGGAACCCTCGGCGATCCAGCTCCGCTACCTTCAAACGCTGACGGAGATAGGTGTCGAAAAGAACACAACCATTGTTTTCCCTCTGCCAATCGATATTATAAATAACTGGGTGAAGACGATCGGGGGGTCGTCAAGGTAAGCATGGCGTTTGGGGGAAAAAGCGGAGCGGGCGAGCGAGTGCTCGAAAGCAAGCACGTCATTGGATTATTCCTGCTGATGCTACTGTTTTCCGGCGTGTTTTTCACGCTGGGTTACGTCATGGGCCGGAACCAGTATGAGGGGCAGGTGCGCGCGGCAAGCAGTGCGATGAACAAACCAGAGCCCGCCGTCATAACCAAGTTCGATAAAACTTCGAAGAAAACCGCCCAAGAGCTGGCTGTGACAAGCGAATCCGATCCGTCCACGTCCCCTTCCAATTCGGAGTGGGAATTTTCGGGAACGAACGCGCCAGCGAAGAGAGAGCCGCGCTTTGAACCCGCGTCGAAGGCTTCTGCCACTCCGCCCGTTTCGAAGCCAGTCAGCGCCAAAGTGAGCGTACAGCCACAAGTCACATCTGCTCGTCCCCCGGTTAGGAGCAGCAAGGAATCCGCGAACGCCCCGCTGATTCCTAGTGGCGCCATTGTTCTTCAGGTTGCCGCGGTGCTGAGGCAGGACGACGCCTTGGCCATTGCCAGCGGTTTACAGAAGAAGAACTACCCGGCTTACGTGCAGACAACGCAGAAAGACAAGTACTACCGCGTGCAGGTCGGCCCGTTTAAGGATCAGAAAAGCGCCGACGCCGCGAAGAAGGGCCTCGAGGGCGAAGGCTTTAAGGCGTTCTACGTAAAGCACTGATGTCGTCTCCGGCCTGGCACTCTTATCTGCGGCCTCATCGCCTGCGAGAGACTTCCGCGACTATCCGCCTGATTCTTGCAGGACTGAGCGGGGCAATCCTTTCCCTTTCCTTTCACGGATCATTCCGCAGCCTGTACGCGTGGTTTTGCCTGGCGTTGCTACTCTCGAGCATTCTGGGAGCCCGCGCACGGGTGGCATTTTTGTGCGGGTTTCTCCACGGGCTGATTTTTGTGCTGACCAGCGTGGCGTGGATTGCGGAAGTGCTGTCGGTGCATGGGGGAATGTCTCGCCCCGCGGGCTGGGGGGTGCTGCTGCTGATTGCGGCGGTTTGGGCGGCTTCCATCGGCCTTTTTGCGTGGGTGGTGCAACGATTGTCGCTTCACAGCTTCGCCTTGGCGCTGGTGGGAGCGCCCTTTCTTTGGATATCCACGGAGGTATTTCGCGCGTATCTGCCGGAAATCAGTTTTCCGTGGGGGCTTTTGGGATACGCGCCGGCGGAAAATCCCGCTTTGCTGCAATTGACGACGATTTCGGGCATCTATGGATTGTCGTTTGTGGCAGCAGCATTCAACGCGCTACTGCTATGGAGCGATTGTGGAACGGCTGCCGAGACCAGGCGAAGGCTAGGTATTTTCAGCGCGGTGCTTGTTGGGCTGCTGCTGGTGATGGGAATCGGGCCCCGATTTGTTCCCAAGGCAGAGGGGCATCATCTGGCCCGCGTGGTGCAGCCGAATTTCCCCGAGAACCTGGAATACGTTGGGGATTGGTATGCGGAACACAAAGCCGACCTGGCCGACCTGGAACGGCTGAGCCTGCGCCCTTCACCGGGCGGCTTGCAGCCCGACTTGCTGATCTGGCCCGAAGCGCCCGCGCCGTTTTCGTTCCAGGACCCGCATTTTGGGCCGTTCATTTCGCACCTTGCCACGGAGTTTCATAATCCGGTGATCGTTGGCGTGATCGAGTGGAAACCCGGGACGGAGCTGGCCGGCGGAGCGAAGCGCAACTTGTTCGTTCCCTATAACAGCGCCGCGATGTTGAACGGGATTGGGCAGCGGACATTTTCCTACGACAAGATGCACCTGGTGCCGTTCGGCGAGTACGAACCTTTTCCGTTGATCCATCAGGTGGTCTCAAGTGTCTCCGAGGAAGTGGGTGGGTTCCACAAAGGGACGGAACGAGCCGTGGGGCGATTTTCGAATGGAAACACGTTTTCCGTGTTCATCTGCTACGAAGCTATTTACCCGGGGGAAGTGCGTGCGTTTGCCGATCGCGGCGCGCAGCTTCTCGTGAACATTTCGAATGACGGGTGGTTTGGGACTTCGGAAGCGGCCGAGCAGCACCTGCGCATGGCCCGCGTGCGCGCCGTGGAAAACCGCCGGTGGCTGGTTCGAGATACGAACAGCGGTATCTCGGCATCGATCGACCCCTACGGGAATGTCACGCGGGTGATGCGGCGCGATATGCGCGATTCCGCCGATCTGGCGTACGACTTTCGCGCCGACCGGACGATCTACACGCGGTTCAACGATTGGTTTGCCTGGATGTGCGTGGCGGTTTCGGCTATTCTGGTATTGGTAACATTTAGAAAGGCAAATTGAGACCCGCTCTGGCGCGGGTTTTCCACTCGCATGATTCTTGAAGACCTAGAGCACCAGTATGAAGGCATAGCGCAGCGAATCAATCTTGTCCGGAGCTATCTTTGACCCGGAGCCGTACCGCGTCCGCCTGAAGGCCCTCGAAGAACGCAGCTCCGACCCTAACTTTTGGAGCAACCAGGAAGAAGCGCAGAATGTGCTGAAAGAGCGCAAGCGGGCCGAGGCGCAACTGGCCGCCGACGCGAAGCTTGCAACGATAAAGAGCGACCTCGAGACCTATATAGAGCTTGCCAAGAGCGAAACCAACGCGCAACAGAAGGAAGAGTTGCTGAAGGATTTGCAGCGCGAATTGACCACGGCGGATGCCTACGTCAGCGAATTGGAAACGCAGACGCTCCTTTCCGGAGAGAACGATCACCTGAACGCCATCATGACCATCAAGCCGGGCGCCGGCGGAACGGAATCGCAAGACTGGGCGTCGATCCTGTTGCGCATGTATTTGCGATGGGCGGAGCGCAGGGGGTTCGGCGCGGAGCTGCTGGACGAAACACCGGGCGAAGAGGCGGGCATTAAGAATGCCACCATCCAATTCACCGGAGAAAATGCTTATGGGTTGTTGGCAGGGGAGACGGGAGTGCACCGGTTGGTGCGCATTTCGCCGTTCGATCAGGCGGCGCGGCGGCACACTTCGTTCGCTTCAGTGTTCGTGATTCCGGAAGTGGATGACCGCATCGAGGTGAACATCCGGCCGGAAGACATCAAGCTGGATACGTTTCGATCCGGCGGCAAAGGCGGGCAGAACGTCAACAAGGTGGAGACCGCGGTCCGATTGACGCATATTCCCACGGGCGTGATCGTGGCTTGCCAAATGGGGCGCAGCCAACACAAGAACCGCGAAATGGCCATGAAGATGTTGCGCTCGAAACTCTACGACCTGGAAATGCAGAAGCGGCGCGATGAGACCGACCGGCTGGACGAGTCCAAGCTGGACATTTCGTTTGGCAGCCAGATCCGGTCTTATGTGATGCAGCCGTATCGCATCATCAAGGACCATCGAACGAAGTTTGAGGTCGGCGACGTGGACCGCGTGCTCGACGGCGATCTCGACCCTTTCATCCGTTCCTACCTGATGGCCAAAAAGACCAAGGGAAAGCTGGACATCCAGGCCGACGACAACGATGCCGATGCCGCATGAGTTTCTGCTCCTGGCGCGGACCCTTAAGGGTTTCGGCATGCGAAGAAAACCCAGGGCCAGCAAATGAAGATAGGTGCCATTCGCTGGTGGAAAGGCGCCGTTCGCTGCAGGGCTAACCCTTGCGAATTCAGCACGTTGATTCCGTGTTGCGGGGATGTTAGCCTAAGAAAGACAAATTTGCCCTGTCCCGGGGCCGGCGAAGGATGGGGTGTGCCAACCGCTCCCCAATGTCGAATCGCAAAATAGGAGAGATGTTTTGAGCGACGCAAAAAGGAATTTTCTGTTTACGTCCGAGTCGGTGACCGAAGGCCACCCGGACAAGATTGCCGACCAGATTTCGGACGCGGTGCTGGATGAAGTGATGCGCCAGGACCCCAAGGGGCGGGTGGCGTGCGAAACGCTGGTCACCACCGGGCTGGTCGTGGTTGCCGGGGAGATCACCACCACTGCGCACGTGGACTACGATGAATTAATACGTAAAACCGTGCAGCAGGTCGGCTACGACAACGCGCTCTACGGATTTGACTCCACCACCTGCGCGGTCATGTGCACGATCAAGCGCCAGTCTCCCGACATCGCCATGGGCGTGGACACCGGCGGCGCGGGCGATCAGGGCCTGATGTTCGGCTACGCCTGCGACGAAACCGAAGAGTTGATGCCCATGCCGATCCAACTTGCCCACCGCCTGACGCAGCGCCTCGCCGAAGTTCGCAAGAGCAAGAAGGTCGATTTCCTCCGCCCCGATGGCAAATCCCAGGTTACGGTCGAGTATCGCGACGGCAGGCCGGTGCGCGTGGACTGCGTGGTGATTTCCACGCAACACAGCGACACGGTTCCGAACGAGGACTTGCGCAATGCGATCATGGAGCTGGTGATCAAGCCGATCATCCCCGCGCACATGCTGGACGCAAAAACCAAATATCACATCAATCCGACGGGGCGCTTTGTCATCGGCGGGCCGATGGGTGACGCGGGGCTGACCGGCCGAAAGATTATCGTGGACAGTTACGGCGGATACAGCCGTCACGGAGGCGGAGCATTTTCCGGGAAAGATCCTTCGAAGGTGGACCGCTCGGCTTGCTACATGGCGCGGTACATCGCGAAGAACGTAGTGGCGGCGGGCCTGGCGACGCGGGCGGAAGTGCAGCTTGCCTATGCCATCGGCGTGGCCGAACCGGTTTCCGTGATGGTCGATACATTCGGCACGGGAACGATTCCGGAAGAAAAGATCACGCAACTGATTCGCGCGCATTTTTCGCTGACACCGAAGGCAATTATCGAGGCGCTGGACCTTCGCAAGCCAATCTATAAGCCAACGGCCGCGTACGGGCACTTCGGGCGCACGGGCGCGGGCTTTACCTGGGAACGCACTGATCGCGCCGATGCCTTGCGCAAGGCGGCGGGGTCCGGGGCTGTCGCCGAAGTGGCGGTTCGCCGCTGAGGCAGCCGGTGCTGGTTTGCCGGGCCACCCACTGTAGAGTTTCCCTATCAACTGCAGGTGAGTCCTCCGCTTGCCGTTCGGATGAACTAGAAAATGTATAACGGCGGCGCGAGTCAGAAAATAAAGAACGAGGAGAGCAAGAATGGCTACGGCAGAACTTAGAAAGGGCGACGTGAAGGATATCGGTCTGGCGGATGCCGGCAAGCGCAAGATCGAATGGGCGGCACAGCAGATGCCGGTGCTGCAGCAGATCCGCAAGCGATTCATCAAAGAGCAGCCGCTGAAGGATCTGCGCGTTTCCGCTTGTCTGCACGTGACCAGCGAAACCGCCAACCTGATGATTGCCCTTCGCGATGGAGGCGCGGACATCGTGCTCTGCGCGTCGAATCCGCTTTCCACACAGGATGAAGTGGCGGCATCGCTCAATCGCGATTTCAACATTCCGACGTTCGCCATCAAGGGCGAGGACAACGACACGTACTACCAGCACCTCCAAGCGGCGCTGGAGCACAAGCCGCAGTTCACGATGGACGATGGCTGCGACCTGGTGACCATGCTACTTACCAAGCGGCAGGACTTGGTTTCCCATGTTCTTGCGGGGACCGAGGAGACCACCACCGGTGTGATTCGCCTGCGTGCCATGGCCAAGGACGGCACGCTGAAGTATCCCGTCATCGCCGTGAACGACGCCATGACCAAGCATTTCTTTGACAATCGCTACGGTACCGGCCAGTCCACGCTCGACGGCGTGATTCGCGCCACAAACGTTCTCCTTGCGGGACAGAAGATGGTAATCGCCGGGTACGGCTGGTGCGGCCGCGGCACCGCGATGCGTGCCAAGGGGCTTGGCGCGGACGTTATCATCACAGAGATCGATCCGGTGAAGGGCATTGAAGCCGTGATGGATGGCTTCCGGGTGATGCCGATGGCCGATGCGGCGAAGGAAGGCGACATTTTCATCACCGTGACCGGCAACAAGAACGTCATTCGGCGCGAACACTTCGAGGCGATGAAGAGCGGCGCGATTGTCTGTAATTCCGGCCACTTCAACGTGGAAATCGAAATTCCTGCGCTCGCAGCGTTGTCTTCGGGGAAGAAGGAAGTCCGCCCGCTGGTGGATGAATATCTGCTCAAGGACAGCCGGAAGATTTATCTCATCGCCGAAGGGCGGTTGGTGAATCTGTCGAGCGCCGAAGGCCATCCCGCCTCGGTGATGGACATGAGCTTCGCCAATCAATCGCTTTCCGCGGAATACCTGATGAAGCACTACAAAGAAATGAAGCCGCAGGTGTACGTGGTTCCGGAGCACATCGACCGCGAGATCGCACGACTGAAGCTGGAGAGCATGGGGCACCGGCTGGACAAGCTTACGGCCGAGCAGGAACAGTACCTTGCCTCCTGGCAGGAAGGCACATAGGCAGCGGAGAGCATTTTCGAGAGCGTGATATCTTAATTGGGGCGTCTCGAAGCATCGGGGCGCCCCAAAGTTTTGGCGGGGACCATGTGGGATTATTGTGGACATTCACTTGAGGTAGCGCGCCTGCGTGGGGCAACCTACGCCGACGTACGCGTGATGCACCTGCGCGAGCGCGACCTTACCACCAAGAGCGGACGCGTGGGCACGCTGGGGCAGAGCGAATCGCTTGGGCTGGGGATTCGGGTGGTTGCCCACGGCGCGTGGGGCTTTGCTTCCACCGATCAATTGACTCGCGAAGGCGTTGCAGCGTGCGCGGCGCAGGCCGTGGCGATCGCGCGGTCCTCGGCCCTCGCGAAAAAAGAGGATGTTCGGATGGCGCCGGAGGGCGCGTACGTGGATAGCTGGCAAGGCCCATGCCTGAAAGATCCCTTTGAAATTCCGCTGGAAACTCAGGTTGATCTGCTTCTCGCCGCGGATGCGGCGATGCGCGAAGTAAAGGGCGTCACCCTGACCGAAACGGACATGCAGTTTCGCAAGATGGATACGTGGTTTGCCTCCAGTGGCGGATCGAAGATTCATCAGCGACGGATTATTTCCGGGTGCGGAATAGTGGCGACCGTTTTCCAGGGCGACGCGATCCAGAAGCGTTCCTATCCCAACAGTTTCGGCGGCCAGCACATCCTGGGTGGCTATGAGCTGATCGAAGCCATGGATCTTCTCCGGCACGCGCCGAGAGTTGCCGAAGAGGCGGTGGCGCTGCACTCCGCGCCGCAATGCCCGGAAAAAATCAGCACCTTGATTCTGGGCGGTAGCCAGCTAGGCCTGCAGATTCACGAATCCATCGGCCATCCCATCGAGCTGGATCGCGTTCTCGGCCAGGAAGCCAATTTCGCGGGGACCAGTTTTCTGACTCTGGATAAGCTGCATAAGCTGCGCTACGGCTCGCCGATCGTCAACGTTGTCGCGGACGCGCGCATCGCCCACGGCCCGGGTCTGGGTTCGTTTGCTTACGATGACGAGGGCGTGCCTGCGCAATGCATCGACGTCATCAAGGACGGCGAATTCCACGGGTACCTTTCCAGCCGCGAGACTGCGCATCTGATCGGATTGCCACGCTCGGGGGGAACAATGCGCACCGAAGGCTGGAATCGCCTGCCGATGATTCGCATGACGAATGTGAGCATTCTTCCCGGATCGTGGACGTTCGACAACCTGATTGGCGATACCGACGACGCCATACTCATGGATACCAACCGCTCCTGGTCCATCGACGACCGGCGCTACCAGTTTCAGTTCTCGACGGAAATTGCGTGGGAGATCAAAGGCGGCAAGAAGGCGGGCATGCTGAAAAATCCCAGTTATAGCGGTATCACCACGGAGTTCTGGAATTCTTGCGACGCCGTCAGCAATGCCGACGACTGGGTTTTGTGGGGCACTCCGAATTGCGGCAAGGGCCAGCCCATGCAGGTGATGGGCACCGGCCATGGCGCATCGCCCGCCCGTTTTCGCAATGTAAGAATTGGCACGGCCTTTTCGAAACAATGAGCGTGCGCAAATCACAACATAGCTCCAAACGATCGATGGCGGCCGTCGCGATGTTGCGCCCGGAGAGGGAACTGCATCAGATCGGCGCCAGCGTATTGCGATTGGCCAAGGGACGCGGTGTCCCGGAAACCGAAGTGCACATCGAAGAGACGATTCAAGCGCTCACGCGATTCGCGAACAACGCCATTCACCAGCATGTTGCCGAACGGGGGTTGGTGGTTTCCATTCGCACGGTTGTGGACGGGCGCACGGCGCGCGTCACCACAAATCGCGTGGAAGAAGACGCTTTGCGAGCCGCGTTCGAGGATTGTCTGTCGCTCGCTTCTCACCAACCGAAAGATTCGCGCCTGCTGCCGATGCCCGGCAGGCAGAAATATCGCGCGGTCCGGCGATTCCAGGCGGCGACCGCCGCATTGGCTGCGGAAGAACGCGCTCGAGCGGTGAAGAACGCTTGCCAATTGGCTGAGAAGCGCGGGCAAGTTGCGGCGGGAATTTTCTCGAGCGGCCAAAGCCAGAGCGTGCTCGTCAATTCTCGTGGACTCTCCTGCGCTTATCGTCAGACGCAGGCTGCCTTCTCTGTGACGATGCAGCAGAATTCCGCCACGAGTTGGGCGAAAGCAAACGCCGCGGATGTTCGCGAGATCGATCCGCTGCGCCTGGCGAAGATTGCCAGCGAGAAGGCGACTCGCGCACAAGATCCTGTGGAACTGACGCCGGGGCGGTTCACCGTTATCCTGGAGCCTGCCGCGGTGCTCGACCTTGTCGGCTTCCTCTTTTACGATTTTGCGGCCACGGCCGTTGCGGACAAGCGCTCCTGCTTTTCCGGGCGGCTCGGCAAGCCCGTGTTCGGCAAGAACATCAGCATCACCGACGACGCTTATCATCCCGACCAGTTGGGCGCTCCGTTCGACGGCGAAGGCATGCCTCGGCAGCGAGTCGTGCTGGTGGATCGCGGGGTGGTGAAAAACCTGGTGTATTCGCGGCGTTCCGCCAAGCAAGTCGGTACCAAAACGACGGGGCACGGGTTCGCGCTCCCGAATGAATATGGGGAAGCACCGCTCAATCTGGTCGTATCAGGAGGAAACACATCGGTGGAGGAGATGATCGCATCCACGGACCGCGGCCTTTTGGTCACGCGCCTTTGGTATATCCGCGAGGTGGACCCCTACGAAAAGATCATGACGGGAATGACGCGCGACGGGCTTTTCTTGATTGAGAAGGGCAAAATAGCCCACGGGGCGAGGAATTTTCGATTCAATCAATCGGTTCTGGAAATGTTACGGAATGTTGAATGCCTCGGCCCGGCGGGGCGAGGCAGCGGTGAAGAGGCGTTCGAAATGGTGGTTCCGCCAATGAAAATCCGCGATTTTCACTTCAGCGAAGTCACTAAGTTTTAGCATGTTTAGGGTCCCGGCTGCCCCTGCAAAACCGATGCATGGCAGAAAAATTCTGCATTGTACATTCGTCCGCGCGGCCACTATTACACTAGTATGTGTAGTTGTCTCCTACGGACACCGAAGCGTCGCCATCCCAACTGGGGACACCCGGACCATGACGCTTGCGGCACTGGGTTTATCGCTCAACTGGGCGGCCCTCCCACACACGAGATCCTGACCCATTCCCTGCAAGCGCTGGAGCGCCTGTCGCATCGCGGCGGCGTCGATGCCGATGGCGCCAGCGGTGATGGCGCGGGGCTGCTGACCAGCCTTCCCTTGGAGTTTTTTCGGGCCCGGGCGGCCGAAGAGAAGATAATCCTGGACGAGGCCTTTGGCGTAGGGATGCTGTTCGCGCCCGCCTCGCGTGTGGTGGACGCCCGCGCGGCAATCGAGAATTCCATCGGCAGAAGTAAGCTTCGGCTGGTGGGTTGGCGCCGCGTGCCAACGAACTCCAACGCCCTGGGGCAGCGCGCGTTTGAGACCATGCCGGAGATCTGGCAGTTTTTCATCGAGCCAGCTAGTGCCCGGAATACCAGTCCCGGCTTTGCGGACAAGTTTGAGCGCAACCTGTCGCTGCTACGCAAACGCGCCGAAGGCGTTCTGCCGGAACGCTGCTATCTCTGTTCGCTCTCTTCCCTAACGGTGGTTTATAAAGGGCTGCTCACCCCCTGGCAGTTCCCGCGTTTTTACGAGGATTTGCGAAGCATTGAGTTCGCCACGCGATTTGCGATCTTTCACCAGCGCTATTCCACGAACACCGAACCATCCTGGCAGCTGGCGCAGCCGTTTCGCTACGTGGCGCATAACGGGGAAATCAACACGGTGATCAGCAATCGGCGGTGGTTGCGGGCGCGGGAGCGCGAGGTGCGCAAGCGCATCGGAGCGGGGAAGTGGTTCCGGCTGCTGGAAGAGAACGTGAGCGACTCCGCGAGTTTCGATAACGCGCTGGAACTGAAATTACTGGAGGGGAAGAGCGTGGAGGCGGCGATGCTCGCGCTGGTTCCCCCTGCCTTTGCGCAAGACCCGTTACTTTCTCCGGATGTGCGAGCGGCGCTTGAGGCGTTGTCTCGCGAAGGCGAGCCATGGGATGGGCCGGCGGCGCTGGTTTTCAGCGATGGCCTGTCGGTGGGAGTGAAACTGGATCGGAACGGGTTGCGTCCGATGCGCTACACGGTGACCCACGATGGCTTGGTGATCGCGGGATCGGAGACTGGGTTGATCGATCTGGAGGAGTCGCGCATTGCGGAGCGTCACCGCCTGGGGCCAGGAGAGATGCTTCTGGCCATGCCGCGGAGCGGTTCTCTGTTGCGCTGGCGAGAGCTGTTGAAGAGGGTCACGGCGGAAATGCCGCGGAAGGCGCTGATGCGTTCCAGCTTGCTGCGACTGGAAACCAGCGGCGAGCGGCCGCCCGTGTTTGATCCAAAACGCATTGCGGGCGCCGCGGGCTGGTCCGACGATCGCTTCAAAATACTTTTTCTTCCGCTGCTTTCCGGCAAGGAAGCGGATTGGAGCATGGGGGACGACGCGCCGCCGGCTTTTCTTTCCGCGATTCACCGGCCGCTCTGGGACTACTGCAAGCAGCGATTCGCCCAGGTCACGAATCCTCCGATTGACCCGCTGCGCGAATCGCACGTGATGTCGCTGGAAGTTCCGCTCGGCCACGGCCATTTTCTCGCCAGCCCGATCCTGAGCGCTGCCGAGCTTGCCTCGCTTTGCGCGGCGCTTTCTCCCGCGCAGGTCGTCGACTTTACATTCTCTTCCACCCTGGGAGTTCCGGGTGCGCGCCGTTGTTTGACTCAGTGCAGAACTACCCCTCTGAGTAACGGCGTTCGCCCGGGGCTCCTCCTCCTTTCCGATCGTGGCATTAGCCCAGAGCGCGCGGCGTTGCCGGCGCTGCTTGCGGCGGCGAGCGCGTGGAAGAGCCTGGTGCATCAGGAACTGGCCGATGTGCCGCTAGTGGTGGAGAGCGCGCAGGTTTTGGAGACGCATCATGTCGCCATGCTGCTGGCGGCGGGGGCCAGCGCAGTGGTGCCGTATCTCGCGGAGGAATTTGCGGAGAACGAGGAAGCGGGAGCATTCGACAAGGTGCGAAAGGGTATGTTGGCGGGACTTCACAAGGTTCTGGCGCGCATGGGCATTTCGACTCTCGCGAGCTACCGCAATAGCCAGTTGTTTGAACTGCTCGGCCTTCACGACGACATTTGCCGAGAATATTTTGAGGACGCTGCCTCTTATCCCGGCACGAAGACGCTCGATTCGCTGCTGCAGGATTATATCAAGATGCATGCCGCGGGATACTCCGGGGCCACGAATGATCTTGTGGATCACGGCCTGTACCGGTTCCGGAAGGGCGGGGAGATTCACGCCACGTCGCCCGAACTGGTGCGCCGGTTGCACGCGCACACTCGCAAACCGGACGGGGGAAACTACAACGCGTTCGAGGATCTTGCCAAGGCCAATGGCCCGACGTTCCTTCGCGATCTCCTTGAGATGATGCCGGCTCAGCCCGTCCTGCTTGCGGAAGTCGAGCCGCTCGAATCCATCTTGGCGCGATTCAGTACGCAAGCGATGTCGCTTGGCTCTTTAAGCCCGGAGGCGCACAAGACGATTTCCATCGCGATGAATCGGCTGGGGGGCCGCAGCAATACCGGTGAAGGCGGCGAAGACAGCGACCTCTATGTGATACCCGGAACTTCCTGCAAGATCAAGCAGGTGGCTTCTGGGCGATTCGGCGTCACCGCGGAATATCTGGTTCGAGCGGAAGAGCTGGAAATCAAGATGGCGCAGGGATCGAAGCCCGGAGAGGGCGGCCAGTTGCCCGCGCGCAAAGTAACCGAGTACATCGCACGCATCCGGCACGCCACACCGGGCACGCCGCTCATCTCGCCGCCGCCGCACCACGACATTTACAGCATCGAGGACCTGGCGCAATTGATTCATGATTTGCGTGCCGTCAATCCGCGAGCGCGCATCGGCGTAAAACTTGTTTCCGGTACAGGAGTTGGCGTAATTGCGACCGGGGTTGCGAAAGCCGGCGCCGACGTGATCACCGTGAGCGGCCACAATGGCGGAACCGGGTCTTCCCCGCTTACATCGATCAAGAATACCGGCCTTCCGTGGGAAATCGGATTGCGAGAGACGCATGAAACTTTGCTTCGCGCGGGCTTGCGTTCCCGCGTCCGGCTTCGCGTGGACGGAGGCTTGCGCTTTACCCGCGATATCCTGATCGGCGCCACGCTCGGTGCGGATGAATTCGGCTTCGGTACGGCCGCGCTGGTTGCGATCGGCTGCGTGATGGCGCGCCAGTGCCACCTGAATACCTGCCCTGTGGGAATTGCGACGCAGGACGAAACCCTGCGTATGCGTTTCAATGGCAAGCCGGAGATGGTGATTGCCTACTTCCGCTCGCTTGCGGAGGAGATTCGCAAAGGCCTTGCCGAACTCGGCGTCCGTAATTTGACGGAACTACGCGGCTGGTACGATCGGCTGGAAACGAAATCGGGCCTCGATGCGTTGCTGGTCATTCCTGTGTCCAAACCGCGCCGCGTTTTGCCGCAGCAATCTTCAGTCCTCGATGGCGGAGTGCGGGAGACAGATTTGTCCTTGGAGCAGGCCAAGCCGGTGGGGGCCGGTTCTCCGGTCATCCACAATTTTCACCGCAGTATCGGCGCGCATTTCAGCGGTGAACGAATGAGCCAGCGCATCCAGCAGAACGAAGGACCGAGTTTGACGCGGGAATTCCGGGGCACGGCCGGGCAGAGCTTCGGCGCTTTTCTCACTTCCGGAATCACGTTGAAACTGCTCGGTGAAGCCAACGATTACGTCGGCAAAGGACTTTCTGGAGGCACGATTGTCATTCGCGCGGGCCACAATGCCTCCAAGCGGGGAGATGTGCTCGTGGGCAACACGGTCCTTTACGGCGCGACCTCCGGGCAGTTGTATGTAGCGGGGCAAGCGGGCGAGCGCTACGCGGTGCGGAACAGCGGCGCGGTTTCCGTCGTTGAAGGAGTGGGGCAACACGGCTGCGAATACATGACCGGCGGAATTGTTACCGTGCTCGGCCCGGTGGGGTTGAATTTTGGATCGGGGATGACCGGCGGGCTGGCGTACATTTTGCGCAGCGAGGCGGAAAACGTTCTCAACCTGGAATTCGTTCAGGCGTACGAACTCGAGGAGGAGGAAGGAGGCCGCCTCCGCGCGCTGCTGGAATCGCATGTTGCGCTGACGGACAGCCCGGTTGCGTTCCGCCTACTGGCGCGGCAGTCTCCGTTGCCTTTTGTCCGGATCCAGCCGATCCATTTGCAGGGAACCGTGGAGGAGACCTGGCGAGTGGTTCCGGCAAGCGTGGTGGATTCGATGCCTCTTCCTGCTTCCAATTTCCTTGAGATACCAGCGAGTCCCGCCCCTCACTATGCCTGAGCCCTGCGGGAAGTTCCCTATTTCCCTGGACCAGATTCGTTATACTCTTACGCGGAAGCGGGAGTTGAGGCTATGGACTTTGACCAGCTAACTACTTTTGTACAGGTCGCCAAGCTGAAGAGCTTTTCCAAGGCGGGCCAGAAAGTATTTCGCTCGCAATCGGCGGTGAGCGCGCAAATCCGGCAGCTCGAACAGGCTTATCATGCGAAGCTGCTGGACCGCTCGGCGAAATCGGTGGAGCTTACGCCCGCGGGAGTGGTTCTTTTCGATTATGCCGACCGCCTGCTGCGGTTACGAGATGAGTCGATGCAGGTGGTGGCGGATCGCGGGAACGTCGTGCAGGGGCCGGTTACGTTTGGGGCGAACGAAGCTACCTGCCTCTATTTGCTGCCGGACATTCTGGCGGAATTTCAGCGCCGGTACCCGCTGGTGCACATCAGCATCTACCGCAATTTCAGCCACAAGATCCTGCAGCGGTTGGAGGAAGGGTCGATGGATCTGGGCATCGTGACCATGCCGGTGAAGTCGCCGAACCTGAAGATGCACATCGTCAATCGCGACAGGCTGCGGTTTATGGTCAGCAGCAAGAATGCGCTGGCGCAGCGCAGCCACGTCACGCTCGACGAAATCGCTGCCGCTCCACTCATTTTTCCGAAGACGGGCTACACGCGCCAGGTGCTCGATAAGCTATTCCGGCCGCACCGTTCCCGCCTGCGCGTTGCCATGGAATTGCCCAGCATCGGCATGATCAAAACCTTTGTGGCCGCGGACGTCGGCATCTCCATCATCAGCGAAAGTTTTGCCCGCGATCAGGTGAAAAGCGGGGAAGTGAAGCTGCTCAACGTCGAAGGCGTCGATCTTTGGCGCGAACTCGCGCTTGTTTACCGGCGCGATCGCAGCCTGCCTCGGGCCGTTCAGGCGCTCATCGGCATGATCCGGGAGAATCGCAAGCTGCAAGAAGCCAGTTCCGGCGACTGAGCTGCTGTCTGCGCCGGGCTTAGGCGTGCCGTTAGCTAGCGTCTGGGATTCGGCTGGGTGTGTGGACTACTTCCCGTTGAAATCGAGGCTGGCAATCGCGCGGGTGATCACGTTTTCCTGAATCTGGATCAGGTCGGTATCCGCGAAGGTCATTCCCAGCACCGTCAGGTATTCGCCGCCATGCGCGACCACGGAAAGCGTTCCGGACCAGTCATGGTCCTCCGCCAGGCCGCGATAGCGGTATTCGATGGCCGGCAGGCCGCCCACGACGGTTTTCCGCTGCGAGATCAACCGGTAGTTGTCATATACATCGTGCAGGCGCTTCTCCACCGCGTCCGCGGCGGCCTCGAGTGACGCCTTGGTCTGTTCGTGGCCGACCACCAGGAGCGTCGATTCATTGGAGGTGCCCATGGCGACAATGGCGTTGGGCAGCGATTGTCCCGTGCCGTCAATAATTTGCCAACTGGGCGCCTTGTACATGCGAAATCCAAATTCATGATTGATGTAGAGATTGCCCTGAATCTCCTCGCGATTCGCCGGTGGCTCTTCCTTTGGCGGAGGCGGGGGCGCGGCAGGGGTGACGAGCGTGGTCTTCGGGGTGGCAACCGCTGTTTTTAGGAGGGGCGCGTTCGTGTCCGTGGCCGCCCTGTTGGCTGCGGGAATTTCTGGACGTACGCTGGCATTGGTCACGATGGCTGCGGCTTTTTCCCGTTTGTTGGGCTCCGCGGCGGGCGTTGCCTTGGGTTCGCTTGCGCTGGCCGGTTTTGGATTCGTTTCTTTTTTTGCGGCGGCAGGCTGACCCGGGGTGTCCGGAATGATCGAGGCGATCTTGTCTTTCTCCACCAGCACATAGCCAAAGTCGGTTTTGATCTTGAACATGTTGTCTTCGTACGCGACGATCACGCCGTAGAGCTTTTTGCCATCCTTCAGGCGGATCTCGTCCGCGTGAATGGCGTTGGCGCACAGGCCCGCCGCAGCGAGCAAAGCTAGGCCCGCGGAGAGTTTTCGGTGAAGGGGGACGCCCATGGGGAGAGTATGCGTCCGCTGGCCGGCGCCCGCAAGGTTCACTCCGGCGGCAGTGTCCGGCGAGCTACCTCCGCCAGGATGGCCGCGACCCGCCGCACTACGCGCTCGAGCTCTGCCAGCGCTGCGTTCAGCCGCGAACGCGCCGGTTCCGGCAGGCGCGCGTGCGTTTGCTGCAGCGCCAACGCTTCCGCGAGCATGCGCAGTTCTTTGCGGTGGCGGGGATTCAGGCGCTCCCACAGGCGGCGTTTCTCGCTGCGGTTACGTCCCAGCCAGGCTTCGCCGGTCTGCGCGGGTCGGCCTGTTTGTGGCTCGGGGGGTGGTTCTGTTGTTTCCGTTGGTCGAATCATGTTCGGGGTATCAGTAATCAGATATCAGATATCAGGAAGGAAGACTGTGTTGCCTCGATCCCGCCTTTTCTTGGGTCCTGATATCTGATATCGGATATCTGATATCCATCTTTTCCATACGCCTGCGCTTACACCTTCAACCGCTCCAGCATCTCTCCATTGATGTGCTCACCATCCTGCACGATGCCGGTTACGCGCATGGCGCGCGTCTCATACACCAGGCCGCCATACTTGTCGTACGCATCGGGGAAGAGAATGACCTCGAACAGCCCGCGCTGGTCCTCCAATGTGACGAACATCATGTTGCGGTAATTCTTTGTGCCCACGTGCCGGTAGGTGACCACCCAGCCGCAGAGCGTGACGCGCTTGCCGTGCCTTTGCGGCAGTTCGTCGCTCCAGGCCTCGCCATTTCTGGGCAGAAAGTCCAGCGGGTGGCCGCTCACGCATACCTCCAGGATTTCCCGCTCATAGCGCAGTTTCTGCTCCTGCGTGTAATCCGCTGCGTGGATCTCCTCGAGCGCCAGCGCGACCGAATCGTCCCGCTCCATCTCCGCGAAGAGCGTCACCGGCGAGGCGGCAGCCGCGGTTGCCGCCACGCAAAGCGCGCGCACTCCTTGATGGGTTTGCTGGCCTTTCGCTTGCAGCAAATTCCATTGCCAGAGCATTGCCGGGCGCGGCTTGCGGCAAACGTCGTCAAACGCGCCGCATTTGATCAGCGCTTCCATTTCATCCCGCTCGGCCGGCACGCGCGCCAGGAAATCCTCCAACGAATGAAACGGCCCGTGCGCTTCACGCTCCCGCAAAATGGCCAGGATGGTTTCCACGCGCAAGCCTTTCACTTGCATCAACCCCACGCGCAACCCCCGCTTCCCCTGCTTGCCCCGAGCTTCGAGGGGAGCTTCGAAGGGCTTGCCCGCAACCTCCGGCTCCGCGGTGTATTCCATACGCGAGCGATTCACCGACGGCAGGCGCACTTCGATGCCCCAGCGCTTTGCTTCCTCCACGTACGCTGAAACGTGGTAGAAACCCGCGCCCGCGCTGCACATGGCCGCCAGGAATTCTGCCGTGTGGTGCGTCTTCAGGTAGGTCATGCGGTAGGAAATGTCTGCATAGGTCGCCGCGTGCGCCTTGCAGAAGCCAAAGCCCGCAAATTTTTCCACCATCATCCAGGTCTCTTCACGTTCCGCGCCCTTTAACCCCATTTGCTCTGCTGCTTTCAGGAATTTGCCGCGCAGGCGCTCACGTTCGCGCTGGCCGGAGAATTTCGCCGCCGACCGCCGCACGATGTCCGCCTCCGCGAGAGACATGCTGCCCACCGCCTGGGCAATCTGCATGACCTGCTCCTGATAAATGCAAACGCCCAGCGTGTCACCGAGAATGCCCTTCAACGATTCATGCGCATAAGTTACTTTTTCTCCGCGCAGCCGCTTGATAAACAATTCTTTCGAACCGTACTCCGCCGCACCCGGCCGGATCAGCGCCAGCGCGAGGGCGACCGCATCGAGTGTCCGCGCCGCCATCATGCGGAGCATGCCGCGCATCGCCGGCGATTCAATCTGAAAAACGCCCATGGTGCGGCCTGCGGCGATGACGTCGCAAGTTGCCGGATCGTTTTCCGGTATCGCCGCAAAATCGATCGTTCGCGCCCTCGGGCAAGGCGTTACACCATCCGCCGCCACGGCGGTCTTATCCTCTACTTCCTTTGCCTCCTCTATTTCCTCAACCTCCTTCTCGATGTTATCCAGCGCAAGGGCCATGGTCGTGAAGCCCCGCTGGCCGAGAAGATCCATTTTGATTAAGCCAAGGGCTTCGATGGCGTTCATGTCATATTGCGTTACAACGATGCCTTTCGTTGCCCGCTCCATGGGCACCAGATGCGCCAGAGGTTTTGCGGAAATCACCGTGCCGCAGGGATGAATACTGAGGTGGCGTGGAGCGTCGTCGAGGCGCAGAGCGACTTGCAAGATGGTCCGCCAAGGCTCGTCGTCGATCGGCAGGTTATGGCACTCGGGAAGCTGGCGAATGGCCTGCAGAATCTCGCGCACCGGCCGGTGCGGCAGCCGCTTCGTAAAATGGTTGACTTCGCTGTGCGGCACGCCGAACACTTTGGCGACTTCACGAATCGCCAGCCGCGCGTGCATGGTAACGAAGCTTCCGATCATGGCTACATGTTCGGCGCCCCAGCGCTTGTAAACATAATCGAGGAGTTCGTCGCGGCGCGCACCGCAAATGTCGACGTCAATATCGGGGCAATCGCCGCGCTGTTCGTTTAGAAAGCGTTCGAAGTAGAGCCCCCAGCGAAGCGGGCAGACGCGCGAGATCCCAAGGCAATAAGTCACGATGGAGCTGGCCGCCGAGCCGCGGGCGACGGCAGGGATGCCGCGGCGCCGCGCCTCCTGCACGATGTCCCAGACCAGGAGGAAATAGGGCGCGAGATGCCATTTTTCGATGACTCGCAGTTCGTTCGCCAGGCGGGCTTGAACTTCCGGCAGCGGCGGATGATAACGCTTCCGTGCTCCCTCAAAACATAACTTCTCAAGAAAGGAAGGCGGTGTTTCGCTCTCCGGTACGGGAAATTCCGGAAGGATCAGTTTCCCCAGCTCAAGCTTCAGGTTGCAGCGTTCGGCGATGTCCAGCGTGGCACGCAGCAGTTCCGGGTGATCCGGAAAGAGCCGTTGCATCTCCGCCGCTGGCTTGAACCATGCTTCGCCGGTTGTGATTTCCGGGGGAGCAACCGTCGTAAGCAAATTGCCCGTGCGAATGGCATTTATCGCGCGATGATGCAAGTACTCTTCCGGCCGCAGGAAGTGCACGTTATTCGTGGCCACAAGTGGAATGCCCAACGATTGACCGAGCCGCTGTGCCTCGCGCAGTGTGCGCCCATCGCCCGGCGAAAGATGCTGAATTTCGATGTATAGACTGTCGACGAAGATTTCGTTCAATTGCGCAACTATGTTGGTGCCGCGTGAAGAAGAAAGAGAGATTCCTCGCTTCGCGGACTCCGCTCGGAATGATAGGGAAGCGGGGCAAAGCGCAATCACGCCTGCGCTATGCGTTGCCAATTCGTCGAGCGTGACCGGGCGGCCATCGTCTTCCGCGAACGTTTCCTGGCCCAATCGCAACGCACCCAAATGCCGCAGCGTCGTCAACTGGCACAAATTTCCGTATCCCGCCATATCCGCCGCCAGCAACACCACCGGCGTGCTCGGCGAGTTTTGCGTTTCGTTTCTTTCTTTCCGAAACTCGCCACTCGTCACTCGCCACTCGCCACTTCTTTCCACGTCAAGAACCACGCCGACGATAGGCTTCACGTTGGCTTCTTGCGCCTTCTGGTAAAACGGCACCGCGGCATGCATCCCGTTCGTATCCGTCAGCGCCACGGCGGGCATCTTCTGTTCCACCGCGGCGGCAATGATCTCCTCCGGAGGGTTTACGCCCCGCAGAAACGAATAGTGGCTGTGACAATGCAAATGCACGAACATGAGAGCGACCTGTGGCCCAGATTTGTGGTAGGGAGGAGGGAGGTAACGAAGAAAAGTGTTCTAAATTAGGCGAGGATGGGCAGCGATTTACCTAAACTCGCGATTTGCACGATTGGTTTGGTCTGCTTCATCTCCGCGTTTCTTTCTTTCACAATGCCGTCCTGACGCCCCAATAGGCAATGACATCCGTCAAATTTCATTCCCAATACTTTCCAGAGAGCTTTGTCTTCTTTGCACAGCGCTGGCTTGATGTTTCCCTTCAGACTCCCTACCGCAAAACGGAACATCTCTACCTGTTTTGCGAATGGGATCCGGTATTTGAATCCGGAAGGATCCTTTTCCTCCGTTAAATACTCGAAAATGCTTTCGTCGCGACCATTGGCCTTGGACGCATTCTTCAATCCGTTGTAAGACGTCGCTCGCAACGCTCCCAGGGTGACCATTTCCGGCGACAGTTCATTGATTTTCCGGATTGCCTCGCCGTAACCCTTTTTCCAGTCGGGGTAGGGAATCATGGGATCGAGCCGGAATCGGATCGGCCAGCCTGCCTTCTTCATTTTCTTGGCGGCGGCAAAACGTTCCGAGGGTAACGGAGCGCCATGCTCCCATTTCGCGGCGACTTCTTCCGCGTTGACCGACCAGGAGAAGACCACCTGTGGCGTTGGCTCCAACTCCAAAGCGTGCTGGATTTGCGTGGATTTGGTCAGGAAGATAAGCCTATGTTTTTTCTGCTCTGCAAAAAGAGGAATAATGTGATGCGTCAGGGGCTTTCCGCTGGTTTTTTTGTAGGCAGAATCAAAAACAAGGCCGTCTTGCAACTCGCCCGCAATCATCATCTTGGGGATAGGGTCCTCAAGCCATTCTTTGATTTCCACGACCATGTCATCCACGTTGGTGTAGACCAGGCCATAGAGCTCCTCTGGTCGAAACCGAAACCACGGAACCGTTTGCAAGAAGCAGTAGGAGCACCGATACGGACACCCGCCCGCAACAACAAGTTGCCAGAACCGGAAGCACACAATCTGTGAATCTTCCCCCGGCCCACCAAACTGGCGGATGAAATTCGATCCTCTCTCAGCCAATTTCATTTTGCACCCCACTTTTGGAGGATTTTTTCCGCAATTTTCCGAGCTACCGGTTGATGAGACGCAAAGAAGAGAAAATACAGATGGCCACCTTGCCTATTCTTCATCAAGATTGGTTCGGGTACAAACGAAAATCCTGCGACATGTCTCAATCGTTCTCGAAAACCACGTTTAAGTATCTCGTTTCCTTCGTCTTTCTTGATCAAAACTGCCGAAGAAAACAGATCGCTTTGTTCGACATATGCCAAATCTTTCCACGAATCATCGCCCCAAATTTTTGTCAGCCGGGTTCCCTCTTCTGGATTAGAAGCTTCCAGGACCTTTAATGCTGCATTTCGATTGATATCCATAAGAGGAAAATTCAAGAAAACGTCCATCGTCTGGGTTTTACCTATGGTTTCAATCGTGGGCCACTCGATATCCAAACCATAAGGATCAAGAATGCATAGAGCTCTCTTGTAAGATTCGTATTGGAAATTAGGAAGAATCGCACGTCTGAGTATCTCGTTTGCGTCACCCCGATGAAGCTGAACCGTCTGAGCTTCAGGTCGTCCTGCAATAAGGTCTTGCAGGCGATCTATTTTAGATTGGTTGATGTCAATAAAATGGTATTCGGTGAATTTATATTCGATGTCCAATGCGTTTATGGGAGATCCAGAAATAATCCGTTCACGATCTTGCTTGGCGACAAATTCACCTGGTCCGGCAAACGCATCAATGTATGCATAGCCGCGACACCACTTCCGCTCTTTAAGTATTTTGGTGTATGCCGCCGCATATTCACGGATAATCTGCAGCTTAATTTCGGTCCAAAGGCCAATTGCTTCTGGCTCATCCATGATAGTGCTGTTTATATCATAGATAGTTAAGCAATTAAGATAATCTACCGCGATAGACATGGGGTCGAGAGCACCAGGCCATTTTCCTTGGTGGCGTAGTGCTCGCGGAGCTCGAGGCCTTTGCCGTAAAAGACGGCGTTCCAGCCGTAGCGGCCGCGCACGCGGTCGACTTCGCGGTTCAGGTACCAGCGGCGGTTCGCATCGGCGTCAAACAACTCGTTCTGGCGGCGGTCGGCATCAAGATTCGTTACGCTCACGCCCACCAGGCGGATGGCCACGCGGCGCGTGAACAATTTTGCGAACAAATCCTTTGCCGCGGCGAGCAATTCGCGCTCGTCATTGGTCGGGCGCGCCAGGCGCAGCGTCTGGTGCGCGGAAAAATGGTCCACGTAGCGCAATCGCAGGCCAATCGTGCGCGCCTGGTTGCCATGTTCCCGCAGCGTCCTGCCGATCCGCTCGCTCAAGTATTCGAGCAGGGCGCCGAGAAATTCCGTGTCGATGGTGCCGCCCTCGATGGTGGTTTCGCGCGAAAGCGATTTTGGCGTGGACGGCAGCAGCACCTCGCGCCCATCCAGCCCGCGCGCGCGTTCCCAGATTTGCTGGCCAATCGCTTCGCCAAACGCCGCCATCAGCACCGGCCTGGGAATCAGGCGCAGTTGCCCAATCGTCGCGACCCCACGCTCCGCCAGCGCTCCGGCGTGGGTGTGGCCGATGCCGTGCAGCTTCTCCACCGGCAGCGGTGCCAGGAACGCTTCCTCCGTGCCCGGCGGGATGATGCGGAATCCGCGCGGCCGCTCCAGCCGTGAGGCAATCGATGCCACCACTTTCGTGCGCGCCGCGCCCACGGACACGCTCAAACCCGTCCGGCCGAGAATTTCCGCCTGCAGCCGCCGCAGCGCCGCTTCGTAATCGGGATACAGCCGCTCCGTCCCGGCAAAATCCAGGTAAAAATCGTCCAGCGCCGCCGTTTCCACCGCCGGCGTGTAGGTTTCCAGGATGCGCCGCACGCGTTCGGCAAAGTCCGCGTAGTGCTCGTATTGCCCGGGCACGACAATCGCCTTCGGGCAGATGCGCAGCGCGTCGCGAAAGGTCATGGCCGTCTTCACGCCGCGGAATTTCGCCTCGTAGCTCGCCGAAGCCACCACGCCGCGGCCCACCAGCACGGGCTTGCCGCGCAACTTCGGGTTCAGCACCTGCTCGACGGAAGCGAAGAACGCGTCCACGTCCACGTGGACGATGTGCGGCGTTTTCTCCGCCGCGCGGGCCTTGCCCAGGCCCAGCCAGTTGGTTGGAAACCACGAGCGTTTTTCCGGTGCGGGGGGTTGCTGCTGGCCAAAATCCTTTTTCTCTTTAGGGGGTCGGAGCTTCAGCTCCGACATTGGAGACACCAAATCATCGGGCTTTAGCCCCTGAGGAGTCCCATTCTTCTCTTCCCCCTCTACATTGGCAAAAGCCGCAGGACTCGCGGACTCGCCCTGCGCTACAGGCGCTATAGGTGGGGGAGTGATCCTTGCGGGGGCTACGTTTTCGACACAGGCGTCCATGGCAGCTCCTGGCAGGGAAGGGAAAGTTGCCGTAGTTTTAACGGGTGGCGTCCGGCTCGGGAGAGCCCGAAGGCAATGGAGCCGAAGCCACCCGTTTCCCGTTTCCTCTACCAGGGCAGACTATAGGCGAACAAAAAGCGAAAGTCAAGATTTTTCGCAACTCTTCAATTCCCCTTTTCCGCTCGCTTTCATTCTTTCGTTTGGCGTTGCGAATGGTCCGAACACGTCCGGTTACCGCTGCCGACCACTTGACGCGTTCTTTCGAGAGGAAGCGGTAAGCGACTCGCGGCAGTTTCACTCCTCTTCGGAGTCGTCCCATTTATAAGCGCGACCATGCGGAATCAACAGTGTCCCCGAGTCGCTTTCAAACCGACCTAGCAGAAGGCGATACGGCTTGGGACGTGGTGGGCCGTAGAACAGCCCAAAGTATTTCAGGTCCATGCTGGATTGCATAAAAGCTGGCGATAGTGTCTCTGACTTAAAGGGACCGTTGAATACGACGAGAGCGAAATTCTTTTCTTGCTTTGTGCGGTCAATAAGGGCCACGGCAAAGTCCTCCACGCCGTCACCGTTGAAATCGCCGGTCGCAATGTACGGATGATAGTCTGGCACGGGCGCCCGTACTCCACCGGACCCGGCTCTCATTTGCTTGATATCATCCGCGCAATCGCAGTCTTCATCGGTCCCCTGGCGATACTCGGAATGCCGTGCGAGCCAGTTCTTGAGGACCTGATGCTCCAGTGGATTCAACGTGTGACCACTCCACGCTGGTACGGCCAGCACAAGACAGGCTGTCAGGAGGACCACGCATCTGAAACTCAAGGTTCCTCACTTTATCGAAACCGCTGCCACAACTGACGCTAGCATGTCTTGTTTCCTCGGGAAACTGTTCCACGGTTCAGTTGCGTCTTCGCGGTCAACTCCTGATTGGCACGCATTACCGTACATGTTGGGTTTAGGTTCGACAGTGGCGATTTGAGGCCTGTCCCAAGGGTCAATTGCACGGGGCTGTGGTGGGGTTATCCTAATGGGTGGGATGAGAACCCTTCGCAATGCGGCTGCGGGCATGCTGGCGGCCTTAGTGCTTGTCTCCGGGCACCGCGCGGCGGCGCAGACGCGTGCTGCCGCCAATGCGGCCGCGGATGATGCGGCGCTCTCGTCGGCCATTTGCCCGATTGTTTATCCGTTGGATCAAGCTCCGGCGGAGCGGGGCTATCACTACACTTTTTATGGCAATGGATTTTTCATCAACAAAGAAGGCTATTTGCTCACGGCCGCGCATGTGCTCAATCAGTTGAGCGACGTGCAGCCGTACATCGTGTTGCGCCTGCCGATGGCGCCGCCACGGCTGCTGAAGGCGACGCTGGTGGCGATCGATCGGGACCACGACGTGGCGCTTCTGCGCGCCACGCCCAACCCGTTCGAGAGCCGGTACCAGGTGCGATTCCTGCCGCTGGCGGTCGAGCGGCCCGCACGCGCGCACGCCGTGCTGGCCGCGGCGCTGCGCCCTTCGCGATTGCGGGATCCGCATACGTTCGACGCGTTCGCGGAGGATCGTCCCGCCGGCGACGTGATCGAGTATGAATTTTTCCAACTCGACAAAGGGCGCCCGGATACGGAATTGCTTCTCTTCAGCCACGACGTCCTGCTGGGCGATAGCGGCGCGCCGGTGGTTTCCGCCGAATCACGGGCCGTGGTAGGGCTGGTCGAGGGGCGCTGGCTGCGTCCGAACCCGATTGCGATGGCGGCGAAGCAGGCTGCCGGTGGAATGGGCGCCGCAGTGCCGATTCATTATGCGATCGCCTTGCTGCAGCAGCAGGGAGTAGCTTGGCATTCGGCAGAGGGCGACTTAGAAAAGACTGCGGCCGCAGCTGGGCCGGCGAACAAGTCTTCCGCGCCGATTCCACTTTCCCTTGTTGCGGCTCCCTATCCTTCCCAGGCGCTCATGGGCGGGGAAGTCGTGCTTGACGCTTTGGTGGATCGAAACGGGCGGCTAGAGGACATCACGGTCGTGCGCGGCGGGGCGCCGTTTCTGGAAAAGGTTTTGAGCGCGGTGCAGACTTGGAGTTTTCTTCCTGCCCGCGCGAACGGCGAAGTCATCGAAACGCGAATCGGGATCGCGTTTCAATTTGCGCAACCGGGTCTTTCCGCGGGAAGCAAGCCCGCACACACTAACGAGGAACCTCCCGCGGGAGCGAAAGATCGCGGGGCATTGCCCATGATTGCCACGGAGCCGCAATTTTACTCCACGGGCGCTGCGGAAGGCAGCGTGATTTTGTCCGGCGAGGTTGACGCCGAGGGTCAACTCGTCTCCGTGGAAGTCTTGCGGGACGCGGGATCGTTCGCCTCCTCGATCGTAAGCGCCGTCCACAAATGGCATTTATGATCAGCGGGTGAGGATACGGCGGACCTGGTGGAGGACCGCCGCCGGATCGGGGTCGTCGACGCGGATCACATCGATGAGGCCCGGCCCCGTAGGGCGCCAGCGCGCGAACATGCGCGGGCACGAGAATCCGGCGAAGACGGAAATCAGCGGCATGCCGCAAGCCGCGGCCACGTGCTGGCCGGCGGAATCGTAGCCCACATACAGCTGGCTGCCGCGCGATCATGGCGGCGAAGCCGGCGAACGAGCCCTCCCACGTTTGGACCGTCGCGCCGGATCGGGCGATGGCTCGTTCGACGCGGGCGGCCTCTTCGCCACCTGCGCCTCGATCGATCCAGAGCGTCGCGCCCGACCGCGCCAGGAGTCTCAGCAACTCCTCTTCGAACGGATCGGGGATTCGTTTGGCGGGGTTATCGCCCACGCCCAGGCTGACGGTGACGATGGTGATATCAGGCTGCGGGGGCCTGCGCCAATGGCGCCACGTATGGCTTCGCATCCGCGATGCCCAAGGTCTGCTCCAGCCCAGCGGCGGTGAGCTCGGGCAGCGCATCGTCGCCATCGCCGCCGTACGCGCGGCTCTCGAAGAAGTAGTAGCGCTCCTCGGGGCAGACTGGCAGCAGGCCAAGCTGCGTCAGGCGCGAGTCCGGATCGATCACGATGCTATCGGGTTCGGCGAAGGCCGCGCGCAGCTCGGGCCAGGCGGCCAGACGATCGCGCAGCGTGCCGCGGCGATAGTCGATGGGCAGGTGCTGGATGCGCGGGTCGGCGGCGAACAGCTCCCAATTCTTGCGCGGCCCGACCAGGCAGATCCCGGCATCCGGAAAGCGGCGCTTGGCGGCGTCCAGGATCACGCTGGTGACCGCGACGTCGGCGCCCAGCGTCACGCGCGAGAGCACGAAGACCGCGGCGCGGCTCGGCCTGCCACGGGCGCGCGGAATGCGCACGCGGCGGTAGCGTTCGACCAGCGCGGCGCTCTCGCCGGGCGCGATGGCTTCGGCGAACAGCGCGCGTAGGTGTCGCACAGGGCCGGCTCGAAGCGGTCGGCCAGACCTTCGGCGACCACGCGGAAGAGCGCTTCGGAGCAGTCGTCGCCCGCCGAGACCGCGCAGCAATTCGGGCGGCCACGCCTCGCCGCGCAGGCAGCGTCCAGCAGGTTCTGCGGCGCGTTCGTTACAGGAAGTACTTGCCAACGATCAAATCCAGTTTGCGGCGGGTGGCTTCCGGCACCAGTTTGCGGTCCGTGATGATGGCGTGCGCCAGCGCCGAGCCGCACTTGCAGGTGCGCGCCGCGGGCATGCGCTCGACGGCCGCCGCCACCACTTTGCAGGCGTTTTCGGCGTTCTTCACCAGGTTGGCGATGATGTCGGTCGACCGTGACGGCGTCGTGCTCCGGATGCCAGCAGTCGTAATCGGTGACCATGGCGACGGTCACGTAGCAGATCTCCGCCTCGCGCGCCAGCTTGGCCTCCTGCAGATTGGTCATGCCGATCACGTCCATGCCCCAGCTTCGGTAGAGGTTCGATTCGGCCTTGGTGGAGAACGCCGGGCCCTCCATGCACAGGTAGGTGCCGCCTTTCTTGACGGTGACGCCGGCCGATCGGCAGGCATCGCGCGACGACTTCGGCCAGCTGCGGGCAGATGGGATCGGCGAAGCTGATGTGCGCCACCAGGCCTTCGCCGAAGAAGGTGGAGACGCGGCCGCGCGTGCGGTCGAAGAACTGATCGGGGATGACGAAATCGAGCGGCCGGTGCTCTTCCTTGAGCGAGCCGACCGCGCTGAGCGAAATGATGCGCTCGACACCCAGCGATTTCATGCCGTAGATGTTGGCGCGGAAGTTCAGCTCGGAGGGCGAAATGCGATGCCCGCGGCCGTGGCGCGCCAGAAACGCCACGCTGTGGCCCGCCAGCTTGCCGACGACGAAGTTGTCGGAGGGGCGCCGAAGGGCGTCTCGACGATCGACTTCTTCCTGCGCTTCGAAGCCGGGCATGGAGTAGAGGCCGCTGCCGCCGATGATGCCGATTTGTGCTTGTCACGTTATGACCTCCTGGGGTGCGAGCGGGAGTGCGAGCGGGCGAGGGGGCGAGGGGGCGAGCGGGCGAGCTTATCGCTTCCAGTAATTCGCGCACTCCCGTGCCGTCGGTCGCGACGGTTCGGACGATGGGCGGCTGGCTTCCGCCTGGCGCCAGGCTCAGCATGCCTTGAATTTCGCGCTCCAGCCGCTCCGCGCCGGGCTGGTCGGCTTTGTTGATCACGAAGACGTCGGCGATCTCCATGATGCCGGCCTTGATGGCCTGCACATCGTCGCCCATGCCCGGCACCAGCACCACCACGGTCACCTGCGCCACGCCCGCGATCTCGACTTCGTCCTGGCCCACGCCCACGGTTTCGATGAGGACGAAGTCTTTGCCGGCGGCATCCAGCAGCGCGGCCAGGTCCGCGGTGGCGCGCGCCAGTCCGCCGACCGAGCCGCGCGTGGCCATGGAGCGGATGAAGATGCCCGGATCGGCGTGGTGCCGCAGCATGCGGATGCGGTCGCCCAGAATGGCGCCGCCGGTACGCCGGCTGGTGGGGTCGACGGCGATGATGCCCACGGTGCTGCCCTGCCGGCGCAACTCGCGCGCCAGGGCATCCACCAGCGTGCTCTTGCCCGCGCCCGGCGGGCCGGTGATCCCGACCACCACGCGCATGGCCGGCGCGCGGCCGCAGCTCGCGCAGAACCTGCGAGCGCCCGCGGGTCGCGGTTCTCGATTCCCGTGGCGGCGCGGGCCAGCGCGCGCGCATCGCCCTCCGCAATCTTGCGCGCCCAATGCGTTCATCAGCTTTTCAGGAGTTGCCGCGCGATCACCAGGCGCTGGATTTCGCTGGTGCCTTCGCCGATGGTGCACAGCTTCACGTCGCGGTAGAACTTCTCCACCGGATAGTCTTTGATGAAGCCGTAGCCGCCGTGGATCTGCACGGCCTCGTCGGCGATGCGCACGGCGGCTTCGGAGGCGAACAGCTTGGCCATGGCGGATTCCGGGTGACGCGCTTGCCGTGGTCCAGCATCCAGGCGGCGCGGTAGTTGAGCAGGCGCGCGGCGTCGAGGTCGACGGCCATATCCACCAGCTTGTGCTGGATGGCCTGGAATTCCGAGATGGGCCGGCCGAACTGCTTGCGCAGCTTGGAATAGCGCAGCGCCGCGTCGTAGGCGCCCTGCGCCATGCCGATGGACAGCGCGGCGATGGAGATGCGGCCGCCATCCAGCACCTTCAGGCTGTCCACGAAGCCTTCGCCGCGCTTGCCCAGCAACTGCGTGCGGCGGCAGGCGGCAGTTCTCGAAGATCACTTCGCCGGTGGCGCTGGCGCGCAGGCCCAGCTTGTTTTCCTTCTTGCCGGTGCGAAAGCCGGGCGTGCCCTTTTCGATGATGAAGGCCGAGATGCCGTGCTGCGCGGCGGCGCGGTCGGTCACCGCCATGGCCACGCAGACATCGGCGTAGTGCGCGTTGGTGGTGAAGGTCTTGGCGCCGTTCGAGCACCCAGCCGCCGTCTTCGAGCGCGGCCGCGTGCGCGTGCCGGCGGCGTCCGAGCCGGCCTCCGGCTCGGTCAGCGACCAGCAGCCGATCCATTCGCCCGAAGCCAGCTTGGGAAGATAGCGGCGGCGCTGCTCGTCGCTGCCCATCTTGTAAATGTGGTTGGAGCAGAGCGAGGTGTGCGCGGCCACGATGATGCCCACCGAGCCATCCACGCGCGACAGTTCCTCGATGATGATGGAGTACTCGATGTAGCCCAGGCCGGCGCCGCCCAGATCCTCGGGAAAGATGGCGCCCATGTAGCCGAGCTTGCCCAGCTTGCGGATCACCTCCAGCGGGAAGATCTGGTCTTCGTCCCACTCCATGACGTGCGGCGCGATTTCGGCTTCGGCGAATTCGCGCACGGACTTTGCGCAGCTGGATCTGTTCGGGTGTGTACTCGAAATCCATGGGCGGGAGCCTTAGACGATCTCTTCCTTGGCGGCGTCCCAGCGCACGGTGCGCTGCTGGCGATAGCTTTCCACCGCCATGCGGCAGGCGATGGACACGCGGAAGCCCAGCTCGAACGGGCAGTTCGGCTCCTGGCCGGCCGCGGATGCAGTCCAGGAAATTCTGCATGTGGGCGTTGGGCGCGGTGCGCGTCGATGCCCAGCCATCTCCGTCGCCGTCCGGGCGGTTCACCTTCTGCGGCAGGTAGCGGATCTGCTGGCTGTGTGGAGATGGTGCCGTCGGTCGCCCAGCACGTCTTCGGTGACGCCCAGCTGGTCGTTGCCGAAGCCGGAATCCCAGCGTGAACAGCATCTCCTCCGGATGCTCCATGCGAGACGTTCATGGTGTCGGGCACTTCGCGGCCGTCCTTCCACAGGTAGAGGCCGCCGGTCATGGTGACCGCTGTGCGGGATCTTCAGGCCCATCACCTTGTACCAGAAGGCAAGCTGGTGGCACATGTTCTCGTAGACGTTGCCGCCGGAATAGTCCCAGAAGAAGCGCCAGTTGATGTAGCGGTTGGCGTCGAAAGGCGCGCTGCGGCGCCTCGCCCAGGAAGGACTTCCAGACGATGTTTTCGGGCGTCATGTCGGGATAGACGGGGCGCGCCCACTGCGGCTTGCCGTGCGGCGTGTTGCGGTACATGTGGCGCGTGGATGACGGTGATCTTGCCCATCAGCTCGGGCTTGCAGGAAGCTGACCGCATCGGCGCATCTGGCCGGAGGAGCAGTCCACTGATGGCCGATCTGCACGGTGCGCTTGCCCGGCGCGCTGGTAGGCGGCGCGCATGCGCTTGGCGTGCTCCACGCGTGAACGCCATGGTCTTTTCCTGGTAGACGTGCTTGCCGGCGTCGAGCGCGGCCGACGAAGTGCTCGCAGTGCAGGTGCTGCGGCGTGGCGATGAGCACCGCGTCGATGCTCTTGTCGTCCAGCAGGTGGCGGTAATCGAGGTAGGTCTTGGCGTCGGGCGCGATGGCTGCTGGACGTCTTCCAGGCGCCGGGTGTAGATATCGGCCGCGCCGACGCATTCGATATTCGGGCAGGCCAGCGCCTCGCGCAGGATCTCCGTGCCGCGGTCGCCCGGCGCCGATGATGCCGATGCGAATGCGGTCGTTGGCGCCCAGCACGTTGGACGCGGCGATGGCGCCGGCCAGTCCGGTGGCCACTTTGCCGATGAAAGATGCGGCGAGACTGCATGGAAGTACTCCTTGAGCACACGTCACGCGCAGGCAGACGGGCTGAGAGGTCGCTAATCATCAGGATAGCATTGCGGAATGCGGAAAACCGGCGGGCCCGTAACGTACAGATTCGCACGCAAATGCTCCAATGGTATCCCGCGTGCCCTGAAAACATTGCGGGGCCGGGAGGGCCTTGTTAGTGCCCGACACCATCAACCTTCTGCAACAGCCGAATCAGGAGTCCGATCCGCAACCGGAACCGCCCAGGCAGCCAAAATATCCCGCCTGGCTGACCAGCCGTAAAGCCCGAATTGTGCTCATCACGATCGCCTCCTTCCTGGCCATCACCCTGATCGTCTTTACCTGCTTCTACGTCAAATATGCGCGTCTGACCAACGAAAAGCTACGCACCGGAGTATTCGCCGGAGCCTTGAACATCTTTGCCGAACCGCGCGTCACTCGCCGTCGGGGACCACCTTTCGCTCGCCGATACGATCGACTATCTCCGGGAGAACGGGTATGGCGCGTCGCACGGCAATCCGGTTGGTTGGTACGAGGCACGGCCCAACGCCGTCGCCATCTTTCCCGGGCGCGATTCCGGTTCGGACCAGGAGGCGGCGGTGATCCACTTTTCCGGCGACAAGGTGGCGCGCATTGTTTCGCTCGCCGATAACACGGCGCGCGAGGAATACCAGTTGGCGCCGCAACTCATCACCAACCTGTCGGACCGCAGCCACGAAAAGCGCAGGCTCGTGCGGTTTTCCGAGATCCCGCCCGCGCTGGTGCACGCTGTCGTCTCGGTGGAGGACAAGCGCTTTTTCTCGCACGGCGGATTCGATCTGTTCCGCATCCTGAAAGCCGCGTACGTCGATCTCAAGGACGGCCGCAAGGCGCAGGGAGCCTCTACCCTGAGCATGCAGCTGGCGCGCGCCCTGTGGCTCGAGCCGGACAAAAGCTGGAAGCGCAAGGCCGAAGAGCTGCTGATCACCATGCACCTGGAGCACCGGCTGACCAAGCAGCAGATCTTCGAATATTATGCGAACGAGGTCTACATGGGCCGCAAAGGCACCCTTCAGCGTAAACGGCTTCGGCGAGGCCGCCCGCGCCTACTTCGGCAAAGACATCTCTCAGTTGAACGTGGGCGAGGCGGCCCTGCTGGCGGGCATGGTACAGCGGCCCAGTTTCTATAATCCGTTCCGCTATCCCGATCGCGCGCGGGAGCGCCGCAACGTGGTGCTGCGCCTGATGCGCGAAAATCGGTACTTGGACGATGCGGGAGTATCGCGCCGCGATCCAGGCGCCCATCGAGGTGCGGCCCGGCGATACCGAATTGCTCAATTCGCAATACTTCCTGGACCTGGTGAACGACGAACTGCAGAGCCGGCTGGGCGAGCGGGATCCGCAGAGCGACTATGTTTATACGACGCTCGATATGGACCTGCAGCGCGCCGCCGTCGAGGCAGTGCGGATCGGCATGCAGAACGTGGACGAGCAGCTTCGCAAGCGCAAGGGCCATCGACGCCGATTCCGCCCGGCCAGCCGCAGGTGGCGCTGATCGCGCTCGATCCGCATACGGGCGAAATCAAGGCGCTGGTGGGCGGCCGGGACTACGGGACGAGCCAATTGAACCATGTCACGGCGGAACGTCCACCCGGCTCCGCCTTCAAGCCGTTTGTGTACGCCGCGGCGCTGGACACCGCAGTGGAGGGCGGAACGAACATGTTCACCCCCGCCACTACCGTGGAGGACGAGCCCACTACCTTTCCAATTCGACGACCGGCGACTACCAGCCGGGCAATTTCAAGCAGGATTTCAGGGGAACGGTCACGCTGCGGCAGGCGCTGGCGCACTCGTTGAACGTGGCCACGGTGAAAGTGGCGCAGATGGTGGGCTATCGGGCGGTGGTGGACATGGCGCGCCGCGCCGGCCTGAACGATAACATCCAGCCCACGCCGGCGGTGGCGCTGGGAGCCTATGAAGCTACGCCGCTCGAAATCGCCGGCGCCTATACCATGTTCGCCAATGGCGGCATTTACGTGAAGCCGACCATGCTGGCCATGGTGCGCTCGCCGGAGGGCCAGGTGCTTTATCAGCACTCGCCGGAGACGCGGCAGGCACTCGATCCGCGGGTGGCCTACCTGATGGTGAACATGCTGGAGGAGGTGACTGCGCAGCGGCACGGCCGCCGGAGCGCGGGCGCGCGGCTTCAGTGTTCCGGCCGCGGGCAAGACCGGCACCTCGCACGACGGATGGTTCGCCGGATTCACCTCCCGATTGCTGTGCGTGGTTTGGGTGGGATTCGACGACAACCGCGAGCTGAAACTGGAAGGAGCCGCATCGGCGCTACCCATCTGGACCGAGTTCATGAAGCGGGCGCTCGCAATGCCGCGGCTACCGCGACGCCAAAGAGTTCAGCGTGCCGCCGGGAGTGGCGAGCGTGCGTGTCTGCTCGGAGTCCGGACAGATGGCAACGCCCAGATGCCCTTCGACCTACACGGAATACTTTGTGGACGGAAGCCAGCCCGTGGTACAGTGCGATCTCCATTCGGCTCCTTCGCCGGATGGTACGGACGCCGACCGATCCTCGGCGGAGCGGAGCGATAGCGGCGGATTTGACACGATCGAGCAAACTCCGCCGCGGCCGAAGTAATGGCAAACCGCGTGCAATTCCTCGCATCGCAATGACAGCGCACTTCCAGGGGTGGGGACCGAAGACCTTGGAATTGTTAGGGATCAAAGCAGTTGAGGGGGATTGCAAATGTTCAGCCAAGCAATGAATTTGGGGGAGCGGCCCCAGTTTCACCCACCCATGGCCGTGGGGCAACCCATCCAACTGGAGAGCGCATATCAGAAGTCCGTCATGAGACCTGGAGTATCGCAGCAGCAGCGAATCAACCTCAAGCGCTCCGCCTGCAAGACCTGCCTGGGAAAATGCTGCAACGGCCGTTGCCGCTTCTGAGCGTTTCGCGATCTAGCTCCTCCCATGACCATTGTCCTGGTTTTGTGCGGCGTTCTTGTCGCTTCTGTGCACTATCACGCCGGATGAGCATTGCTCGGCCGTCTTCGGTCTCACGCCCGGCCAGTTTGTCAAAACGGGCGAGGAGTTTGCAGCCCTGTTGCACCCGGACGACCGCGAGCGGGTCCTGCAAAGAGACTGCCGCTGCCATCGAAGGCGGCGCACTTGAGGCGTGATCGAACGCAGGCGAGTGCAGGGGAAACCTGCGCCTCGCCAATGAGAAGCTCACACAGCCCCTAGTACTACTGGGTCACAAACGAAACATTTTGGTGTAGAATTGTTTTGTGGGATCACGCCTTTCCGCGCCAGGCCCACAAGAGAAACGCTTCGCGGCATATATTGAGGGCCTGGCGAAAGCCGCGGGGCACGAAGACCGACAGACACCGTTGCAGAATTACTGCAAGGGTCTACTGTTACCTGGCGAGCGCAAGAGCATTGAGCCGATGGCGGGCCGTCTGGATCCTGAGCACATCCAAGCGATGCGCCAGTCCCTGCACCATTTGGTGGCGAAGGCGCCCTGGAGCGATGCCGTACTTCTGGAAGAGGTGCGTAACTATGTGTTACCCGCCATGCAGAAGCAAGGACCCGTGGTGGCCTGGATCGTGGATGACACCGGGTTTCCCAAGAAGGGCAAGCATTCGGTCGGGGTCACTCGGCAATACTGCGGGCAAGTGGGGAAACAGGAGAACTGTCGAGTCGCGGTGAGCCTCTCGGTAGCGACCTGGAGTTCCAGTCTGCCGATTGCGTATCGTTTATATTTGCCTAAAGAATGGGCCGCAGATGCCGAGCGGCGCGAACAAACGGAGGTGCCGGAAGAGATCGAGTTTCAGACCAAGCCGGACATCGCCCTGGATCAGATCCGCACGGCGGTCGCGGCAGATCTGGCCCGTGGCGTGGTGCTGGCCGAC
>CAVTFW010000015.1:0-108378 GCA_963734105.1 Candidatus Acidiferrales bacterium
GCAAGTCGCGGCTCTACGGGAGCACGGTGATCTGGGCTTAGGCACCTTGGAGAATTATGATGGGGAAATGTTGATGATGATGACGGGCACTTCCTTCAGGTGCAGCCTGTCGGCAGCGTCAGAGAAGTACAAGACGACATTCTGGTTCCGTTCGCGGCAGTCACAGGACCCTTTCCCCCCGACCGATCGGTTACTCATCCGGTAGCCGAGGGCTCTTGTCCGAGCTGACTTTTGGCTCTGACTCTCCGCCCTTCTGGCGGTTTCTTTTTGGCGCTGAGAAGTCGACGGATGCGTTGGTGTAGCTCGCGCGAGCGATGCGTCGGACAGAAGGACGGTGCACCTGCGTCCAAGCGGCCGCCGTTCAACCCGAGTTCGAATTCAAGAACATCATGGGGACTCTCGTGGGCTTTTGACGCTGGTATGTGAAAGCTTTGAATGTACCCGGTTACCGTCCGTTCCTCCGGCAGATCGAACGCGCGGTGGGCGGTCTTGTCGTGCCGTGGAAGACGTCAACCTGCGATTCAATCCGAGGGCGACTACCACGTCGTGTTGCCCCAAACCAATGACTTTCTGAAAGCCAACTTCCGGCGAGATCCGGGCGGCGAGTGAAAGCAGAAGGAGAAGAAGGAGTACCCCGTCAAGAAGCCGGCTGTGCAATCGGGCGCCGGATTGCTAGTGAAGAGTCTGGAGGCGCAAGGAGTCGAATATGTCTTCGGCATACCGGGAGCGAAGGTCGACAAGGTATTCGACACGCTTTTGGATTCCAAGATCAAAACCGTTGTCTGCCGTCATGAGCAGAACGCCGCGTTCATCGCGGCCGGTATCGGCCGGATGACGGGCAAGGCAGGGGTGGCACTCGTAACTTCGGGGCCGGGTGCCTCGAATCTGGTCACCGGTTTCGCAACGGCCACCTCTGAAGGTGATCCAGTCGTCGGCATCGGGGGCTCAGTTCCTGTTGCCGATCGACTGAAACAGCTTCGTCGAAGCATGGATACCGTAGATCTCTTCCGGCAGGTCACCAAATTCAGCGCCGAAATCGACTCGCCGAGCGCTATTTCGGAGGTAGTGGCAAATGCCTTCCGAGCAGCGGAATCTGGACGCCCAGGCGCGGCGTTTATCAGTGCTCCGAAGGACGTGATGGTGGGAGAAGCGACTGGCGACGTCTTGACCCCGGCAGCCCCGGTGACCTTGGGCGCAGCGGACACTGCCGCCATCGGCGCAGCCGCTCGGCTAATCAACAAGGCGACAAACCCCGTTCTGTTCCTGGGATTGCTTGCGAGCGAGAAACAGGCGGCTGAAGCCGTGCACGAATTCATTGCTAAAACAAACATGCCGATCGTCTCCACCTACCAGGCCGCGGGAGTTGTTCCTCGGGAGCACTTCGATAGATTCGGTGGGCGAGTCGGCTTATTTCGAACACAGCCCGGAGACAGAATCCTCGATGCAGCCGATCTGGTGATTACGGTGGGATACGACCCAATTGAATTTGAGCCTGCTCTTTGGAACCGGGGCAAGAAACGCAATTTGATTCACATCGACGTGGTTCCTGAGGATGTGGATAACGATTACCGGCCAGAGGTAGAGCTGACCGGAAATATCACGGCGACTTTGCGGGCGCTCACCGAACGGATCACCGGTAGTACTTCCACAGCCAGCGCCGAACTGCTCCAAGAAGTTGCGAGGGAACGCGCCGCATTTGCCAAATTGGCCGTCGGTTTGAACGGGGCGCCCGTCCATCCCGCGCGCCTGGTGCACGAGCTACAAACCTTGCTGAGCGATGACATGACCCTGTGTCTCGATATGGGCTCGTTCCACATCTGGATGGCTCGGCATCCTTACAGTTTTCGGGCCCGGCAAATTCTAATGACCAACGGGCAACAGACACTGGGCGTCGGCCTCCCGTGGGCGATTGCCGCCAGCCTCGTGCGTCCCTCTGAAAAAGTAATCTCGATCTCTGGTGACGGAGGTTTTTTGTTCTCGGCCATGGAACTTGAGACGGCGGTCCGCCTGAAGTGCAACCTTGTTCACATGGTTTGGATTGACGGCTTCTATGACATGGTTGGCATTCAGGAGATGGCAAGGTACGGGCGTTTGTCCGGAGTGAAGTTAGGCCCGGTGGACATTGTGGGGTTTGCGGAGGCTTTTGGTGCCAAAGGATTGAGGATCGAACGTCCAGATGAGATCTCGTCAACACTAAAGAAGGCCCTCGCCATGGAGGGTCCCGTGGTGGTCGGCGTGCCGGTGGACTACCGAGACAATCATCGCCTGATGGAGATTGTGCATCCCGAAGCGCTGAACTGAAGCTGTGCCGCATGTGTTGGTGGTTGTTTCTTCAAATTCTTGGTTGCTTCCGAGTCACGAGCAACCCAGAAGTTATCGGCTCGTCCGCCGGGTTAGTACCGACAAACAGGCCATCCCGGTATTTCTGGACCGAATTCCCAGTTCGTGCGGATCCAACGTTCGCTGCCATGCTGGACATCGGGATCAGAACCGCTGCTACGATGCATTCGGAAATCAACGTAATGTTCCGGCCCGGATTGCTTTGCCTGCGGCCGCAAAGACTACTGCGGTCGGTCTTGAGGCGGCACGTTCTCGTCGTAGGAAGGCATCTCAATCTTTGAGATCCTTAAACCTAATCTGAATCAACCACAGGATGACTGCAAAAATCATCGCGGTCGAAACCCCGAAGAGGAGTGCTCCATTCGCCGTCTCGAGCGGACCAAGTAGTCTCCAGGAAGGCGACATGATGAGATCGCCGTAACCTAGGGAAGTGTAATTCACCGCTGAGTGGTAGAAGGCTGTTCCGAAGTCTCGAAATTCGCGGCAGATCATAAACAATAGCGCCCAAAACCCAATCTCTACGAGATGTCCTAGGGACGCGTAAAACACTACTCGGGCAAGAATCGCGACATCGGTCCAAGGCGTGCCGATACTACCGAGACTTCTTTGGCGGCGAACCAGGTGGATCGTAGCTCTGAGTGGAAGCAGGAAAATAGCGGTCGTGCAGACTGAGGCGACCACGCCAACTGCGAGCGGCACCAGAACGGAGATGCGGTCACTTTGTATCATTCTATTTCCGGTTACCGGCCCGACGGATCATTGCTGGAACTCAGGGGATGGACCACTGACTCGCCGCCACTTCAGACGAACATTTACTTCTACACGATTGGCGATCTTGATGAATGGAATGCCGCTGGTCATTCCATAGTCCTTGCGGTCGAAGGCCATAATGCCGTCGAGAAGCCCCGAGGGTGTTCCTTTGCTATCGCTCGTCAGGGTTAGTTTCTCCGTTTTGGTGACACCGCGAACGGTGAAGTTGCCCTCGATTTCAAACGTGTATGGTCCGGTCTGAACGATTTTCGTTGATTTGAACGTGATCGTTGGCGATTCGTTGACGTTGAAGAAATCTTTCCCCTTCAACTTGTTGTCTTTCATACGGCTTCCGGTATTAACGCTGCCGGCTTCAATCTCGATGTCTACGACAGCGGTCCGGACATCTCTCGATGAGAACTTTATGCTTGCGTTCCATTTGTCGAAGGTACCTTCGATGGGAACCGAAGAGTCGACACCAAATTTGATGGTGCTTTCTACGGGCGTGACTTCGTACACCGGAACTTGCGCGCGGTTTGCCGAGGGAAAAGCGCAAAACACAACCAGCCATAGAATGGTCATCGGTAACGTATGAGTTCTTACTCTCGCGAGATCGCGTTTGCTGCAGTTGCCAGACCAGTTACTCCTTGCTTTAAGCCCTTTTAAGTCCATAAATTCCCTGCCTCCCAATTCACTCTGTTCCAGCGACCGAGGCCCTGGGTGACTCTGTGGCGGGATGAATCCGTTTGACCATCGCTCGGATATCGCGGTTCTCGAAAACCTTTGCTCCGCGTTCAGTTCGTTGGACGGCGACGTCCACCATCGCACGAGCCAAGTCGTCGGACCGAATCACCTGGTTTGGAAACAGCAACTGAAACGCGGGGTAGCTAGCGCGCAATAGGCGATAGCTGAAATTCGGTTCCTTCCGTGGCTCCACGGGATAGATGTATGCGGGCCGGAAGAGGTAAACGCGCGGGAACCCCGCTGCGACAATTGCGTTCTCGGCCTCTCCCTTGTATCGCGCGAATGCGATCCGACTTCGTCCCGTGGGGTCCGCGCCACTTCCGCTCAAGAAGGAGAAAGCCGCGTTGGGGCTGCTGCCGTGCAGAACCCGCGCGAACTCAATGGTGTAGTCCACGGTTACCCTGCGGAGTTCAGTGTCGGACACCGCTCCGGTATAGGCGCCCAGACAAAAGACTACTTCGCCCTGCCCTGAAAGCGCCGGCGAAAGTGAGGAGCAGTCAGCGAAGTCACGATGCAGAACCTCTTGCAGCTTTGGATGTGCGAGGTCCAGCTTCCGGCGCACGATAGCAGTGACACTTCCAACGGCGGCGTTCTGGAGTACGTAGCGGAGCGCATATCCGCCGACCATTCCAGTCGCACCCACGAGCACAAGGCGGTTCTGACTCGTCGGTGTCATGAAAGTGCTCGCTCTTCCAACCAGTCGACATAGAGGAGGCGCTCCGAAAAAAACCATACGCCGCCCAACTTGACGAACGTGTCAAGGTAACGCAGCGAGGCGACCATCAAGCGTCGTTTTCCGCCCTCCAGAGTGACGTGATGCGCCAGGCAGTAAGCTTCTCCGGTAGCTCGATCAGCTGTCAGCGTGAAGATCGTGCTCTGTCCGACGAAGTGCGTGGTGGCGGCGTACTTGTTCAGATCTGCGAAGACGGGAGCGAGCGCCTCGCGCGAATGCAGTTCCTGGGAGGGCGTCGGATCTTTGGCGTTCATGAACACCACGAAGTGGGTGTCTGGGGTAAAAAGCGACATCTGACCTTTGGCATCGCGACGGTCGGCGCAGTGGGCGTAGGCCTCGACAAGCTCACGGATCGCGAGGCGGTCGGCGCCTTCACTGGGAGAGATGGCGGCGTGTTTGCTCATGGGTGGATCTCCTTGTTCACTCGTTTTCTTACGGCAAGAGCGGTTACTCGAGGATGGCTCGTGGTTCGAGAAACGCCTCGATTCCGTAGCAGCCATATTCACGGCCGACGCCGGAGTATTTGAATCCGCCCCAGGGTGCCTGCGGATCATCCGTCATATTGTTGATCACGACTCGTCCTGCCCGTATCTGCGAGGCGAGGCGACGCGCGCGATGGAGGTCCGTCCCAAGGACGGCCGCGTGAAGACCATATTCAGAGTCGTTGGCAATCCTGAGCGCCTCCTCTTCTGAGTCATATGCGATGACGGACAGCACGGGGCCGAAAATCTCTTCCTGGGCGATTGCCATGCTGTTCTTCACGTTGATAAACACCGTTGGCTTCACGAAGTAACCCTCCTCGATTCCTTCCGGGTGACCCTCACCGCCCACGAGCACCTCCGCGCCTTCATCGATGCCCTTGCGGATGTAGGATTGCACTCGGTCGTATTGCGCTTGCGACACCATCGGCCCGACGGCGGTTTTCGGATCAGCGGGATCTCCGACTGCGAAGGCGGCCATGGCGTCCGTGATTGCGCGCCTGACTCCTTCGAGGCTACTCTTGGGCACCAGAAGCCGTGTTCCTGCCGCGCACGCTTGACCGCTGTTCATGAAAGCCATGACGAGGGCCGACGGGATCGCCTGGTCGAGAACGGCGTCATCGAGCAGAATGGTGGGCGACTTGCCACCCAGTTCCAGCGTGACGCGCTTCATCGTTTCCGCTCCGTCGCGCATGATCGATTTGCCAACGCCAACCGATCCTGTGAATGAGATTTTGGCGACATCGGGGTTGCGTACCAGTTCGGCCCCGACGACATTCCCTCGCCCCGTGACTACGTTCAGGAGGCCCTTTGGGAGATTGGCCTCGTGCAGCGCCTCGACCAAAACCCGAGTTTGCAGCGAGCTCAACTCGCTGGGCTTAATGACGACCGTACAACCGGCGGCGACGGCCGAGGCCAGTTTTAAGCAAATGAACAGCGCGTTCGCGTTCCACGCCGTAATCAGACCGGCCACGCCGACCGGCTCCAACGTGACCGTCGTCTTGCCCCAGTTGCGAGTCAAGGGCAACTCCTGGAGTGCCTCCTCGGCGGCCAAAAACGCGCCAACGCCGGTCTGTACGATGAGCCCAGCGAACCGCACGACACCTCCATATTCCTCAACCATCGCCGCCGTTAGATCGTCAACGCGCGCCGAAGCGGCCTGATGCAGCCGGCGCAAAATCTTGGTGCGCTCCTCCTTGGTCGACCCGCCAAAACTAGCGAAGGCGCTCTTTGCGGCAGCGATGGCGTGCCTCGTATCCTCTTCATCGGCCAAGGTTACGCGGGCGATCACCTGGCCGTTTGTCGGCTTGATGATGTCCATGACCTCCCTGCCGTGGGATTCCACGAATGCCCCGTCGATGTAGTGCTTCGTGATCGTTTGCATCGCGCTCTCCTTGTCGTGCGGATTCACAGGAACAAATGGCCTCGTGTGTGAGCGAGCATTACGATAGCGATGCAAGCGCAATTCCAGGACAATCTCTGCCATTTGGGCTAAATCGCTGCATAGTGAACACTTCCTGCCGGGAAGATGCACTTGTACGTGGCGTGGAATCGTCACTGTCCATCCAGTGACAGCGCCTGGGGATTGACCGTAGCCCTAGATTCGGGCCTCCGGTTATCGTATTGATGTTGGCTGCGAAGTCTTCACCGACGGGTGAACTGGAGGACCGATTGCATCCAAGACAAAGACGGCCGTTGCGGTGCCACCCGTAGGGATACGCGAACGCTTGAGCTTGAAGGCGAAAAGCCGACGGGATAAGTTATTCGAAGCTTTCCTAGAGAAGTAGCGTAAGGTGCTCACCATGGCCAATGAGGATGTGCAAAAGACGCTGGCGGAACTATCAAGAGACTTACAGGAAAGCAAAGCCAGGCTTGAAGAAGCCCAGCGCGTCGCCCACGTCGGCCACTGGGAATGGGATCTCGAGACGAATGTCGTGGTCTGGTCGGACGAAACCTACCGCATCTTTGGCCTAAGTCCACAGGAACGTCCTATGGATTTAGCGACAGTACAGGCAATGGTCCACCCTGAAGATCGCGAGTCTCTCTATCAGGGAGTAGACAAGGACCTTGTTGCCGGAGTGCGCCCCGACGCTGAATTTCGGATCGTTCGTCCCAATGGGGAAGTGCGCACAGTCCACAGCGTAACTCCCAAACGCTGGAGCCCGATCCCAGGCGATGCGAAGAGAGACGCATCGGGACGGCCCTACAAATTGTTCGGCACCGTACAGGACATTACCGAGCGCAAGCGCGCCGAGGAAGCCCTGAAGCGAAGCCAGTTTTATCTCAGCGAAGGACAGCGCCTCGCTCATATGGGGAGCTGGGCGTCAAACGATTTGGGTATCCGTTGGTCTGAAGATTTGGGTATCTATTGGTCTGACGAGGTATACAAGATTTACGGTCTTGACCCGCGGAACGGCACCCCGAACCTTAAGCAGTATCTGGCCACAATCCACCCTGATGACCGAGCCTCCATGGCTGAAACCATCAGGGTGATGCATGAGCAGCGCAGCGGCTGTGACGTGACGAAGCGGATTATTCGACCAGACGGTGAGGTACGGTACGTTCGCTGCGTGGGTGTTCCGGTTTTTGAAGGTGGAGTTTTCAGAGCATTTCACGGTACCGCAATGGACGTCACCGAGCATGCGCTACTTACACAGGAATTGCGACGGGAGCGTGCATACCTCACAGAGGCGCAAAGCCTCACTCACACTGGCAGCTGGGCGTGCAATCTGCTCACTCGGGAGATATTCCATTCATCAGACGAAAACGCTCGCCTATATGGTTTCGATCCCAGCCAAGGTGCAATTCCGTTCGACCGTTTCTACAACGCGATCCTTGCAGAAGACGAAGTGGCCTTAAGAGCAAAACTCGAGAATGCGATCCGCGAAGGCGCGGACTATGACGTCGAGTTTCGGATTCGCCGTACCGACGGCGCCATCAGATTCCTGCGTGGCATAGGACATCACAATCCTTCTCAAGAAATCGGCGAGTATGTCGGTATCACCATGGATATAACCGAGCGAAAGCGCGCTGACGAGGAGCGCGAAAAGCTGCGGCAGCTAGAGGCCGATCTTGTACACATCAATCGCGTCAATATGATGGGAGAACTTGCCGCCGCGTTGGCGCACGAAATCAGACAGCCGATAGCCGCCACAATCACCAGCGCCAACGCGTGTTTGCGATGGCTTGCGCGCGATCCACCGGACCTTGAAAGGGCGCGTGCGGCGGCAGCTAGAATTGAGCATGACGGAAACCGCGCGGCCGACGTGATCAATCATTTGCGGTCTTTCTACAAAAAAGGCACACCTCCTGAGCGCGTGATCGTCGACCTCAAAGAGATCATTCGAGAAATGACCGCCCTGCTTAGGAAAGAAACTGTTCGGCACTCCATAAAAATCCATTCCGAACTGGACGAAGATATGCCTAACGTCCTAGCTGACCGGGTGCAACTTCAACAGGTGTTTATGAATCTGATGCTGAACGCCACTGAAGCCATGAAAGATACCGGAGGCAAGTTGACGATTAGTTCTCGACTAACTCCCGAGGGCCACCTTATCGTCTCGATCAGCGATACCGGCGTCGGATTGCCGGCGGAAGAAACTGAGCGAATCTTTGAAGCCTTCCATACCACGAAACCACAGGGCACGGGCATGGGTTTGGCCATAACCCGATCGATCGTGGAGGCTCACGGTGGCCGAGTATGGGCCACTGCCAATCAGGAGGCAGGCGCAACCTTTCATTTCACTCTTCCCGCCAGAATCGAGGCAGCTACATGAAATCCGCAGCCGTTCCCACGGTATTCATCATCGATGATGACCGCGGCATGCGTCAGGCGATCCACGATCTCGTCGAGTCAGTTGGGCTGCGCGCTGAATCCTTTGCGACTGGTGAGGAGTTTCTCGGCTCGAAAAATGCGGAACGCCCGAGCTGTTTAGTTCTCGACGTAAGACTGCCTCAGATGAGTGGACTCGATTTTCAGCGCCGGTTGGCTGAGACCGGTATGCAAATCCCCATCATCTTCATCACGGCGCACGGAGACATTCCCATGTCTGTGAAGGCGCTAAAATCGGGCGCCGTGGAATTCCTGACAAAACCTTTCAGGGACCAGGATCTGCTGGACGCAATTCAGCAGGCCCTCGAGCGAGACAGCACCGCGCAAGAACGACAGGCCGAAATCAGCGATCTGCAGAAGCGTCATCACGCATTGACTGCCCGAGAGCAAGAGGTAATGAATCTGGTGGTCGCCGGAATGCTCAATAAGCAGATTGCTTCTGAAATTGGAGCCAGCGAGGCCACAGTAAAAGTCCACCGAGGCAACGTCATGCACAAGATGCAAGCTGCATCGGTGGTTGACTTGGTGCGTATGGCCGACAAGCTCAAACTCTCCCCTCAGAAGTCATCCTAATCTGGAATCCGTCTGGCTACTTCTCCGCCTTCGCTTCTGGTCGACTACCACCAAAGTGGTAGTGCGCACGACTAAGAGCCAATTGCGCCCTGGTTGCGAATACGGATAGGCTTCGCTCATGAGCAGCGAGCAAAGCTCAAGACTCATCGCCATCGTCGACGACGACAAGTCCGTTCAGAGTGCCTTACAAGATCTGATCGAATCGGAAGGGCTATCCACGCTCTGCTTCGGCTCCGGGGAACAATTCCTGGATTCCGGCGCTCAACACATGGCCGGATGCCTGATCGTTGACGTTCGGATGCCGGGAATGTCCGGCATTGAACTGCAAGCCAAGCTCAAGGCGGACCGGTGCCGCATACCGATCATCTTCGTTACAGCCCATGGGGACGCCAAGATGCGGATCCAAGCGATGCGTGATGGGGCAGTTGAGTTCTTGACGAAACCATTTGACAACGCAGTCTTACTCGAAACCGTTCATGCCGCCGTCGAGGACTACGCGAAGGCGCTTGGGTTTTGGAACTCAAATCAATGACAGTGACTGATCAAGATCGCCGGGTCCGCAGGTTTGAGCAGATCATAGGCAACAGCCCGGCCCTGAGAGTCGTTCTAGAGCAAGCCGAGCGGGTTGCGGCGACCGACGCGACTGTTCTCATTCAAGGAGAGACCGGCACTGGCAAGGAACTCATCGCTCATGCGATCCACAATGCCAGCCCCCGCAGCGGCCAACCTTTGATCAAGCTGAACTGTGCCGCCATTCCCTTCGATTTGCTGGAAAGCGAGCTCTTTGGACATGAACGCGGCGCTTTTACCGGAGCGATCGCGCAGAAAATCGGCCGCTTCGAATTGGCTGACAAAGGGACCCTCTTCCTCGATGAAGTCGGGGACATACCGCTTGCGTTGCAACCGAAACTGTTACGCGTTCTGCAGGAACACGAATTCGAACGTCTCGGAAGTGGCCGCACCCACCGCGTTGACGTGCGGCTGGTCGCGGCGACTCACCGGGACCTAGAACGAATGGTGAGGCATGACCTGTTTCGCAGCGATCTGTACTATCGCCTGAATGTGTTCCCGATCACGCTGCCGCCCCTGCGTGAGCGACGTCAAGACATCCGTCCTCTGCTGGAGCATTACGTCGAAATGTTTTCCTGCCGAATCGGTAAGCGCATAGACAACATTCCCGATGAATTCATTAACGCTTTCGAGTCGTATTCCTGGCCGGGGAACGTTCGGGAGCTCCAGAACGTGATCGAACGCGCGGTAATACTTTCCAATGACGGCTTGCTGCCCAATCTTCTACGCCCGACTCGGGCCGACTCGCTTGTCGCGTTTCCCGCGAGCAGAACGCTTAGGGAGTCGGAGCGCCTTCTGATTTTGGGAGCATTAGAAGCCACGGGATGGCTCGTCGGCGGACCGTATGGGGCAGCCGCACGGTTGGGAATGAAGCGCACTACGCTAATCGCTAGGATGAAGAAGCATGGAATTCTTCGGCCCCCGGACGAAAATCGAAATCAAGCCGCCCTTGCTGATTCTCCAACCCGCTCTCTGTAAATGCTTTGACCACGGGTAAACCAAGAAGACTATGTAGGGAGCGCTTCTCGCGAGTACAAATCCACAAATTCTGTAATTCATGCAACGCGTCTAGCTCTTCCTCACTCCTCTGGCTGATCGAACGACCGCGCTCTCACCTCCGATTGTTCAGGAGCGACTGCCGCGCCAGACGCACGACAGCACGAGTTGCTTTTATCTCATTGAAACAAGCGATGACCAGCTTCGGGAAGACAACCATCGATTGAGGCTCAAGTGTCAGATTCATGCCACTGTCTTCGTATGGTCTCGTTTGGAGCTGGAATGCAGGTGGACGAACTCAGATATTAACGGTGATTTGCTGCGACGAACTACATGGAAGAGGAATTGCAAAAACCGGCATAGAGACATGCGCCCGTTACTTCATCGTCGGCCTCTGAAGATGTGTGGCTCTACTTTCAACGTGGTGGCCCGACTCGTTCTGGCTATCTCTTCGGCCAGCGTCTTTATAGCTGCAGGTTGCGGCGGCCCGAAAGCGGCCCCCGCCGTTCCGAGCCCCGAGGTTGAAGTTGCCAGCGTTGTCCAGAAAGACGTCCCGATCTTCAGCGAGTGGGTGGCGACGCTCGACGGCTACATAAACGCGCAGATTCAACCTCAGGTCACGGGATACGTCCTCCGGCAAACGTACAAAGAAGGTTCATTTGTGCGTAAGGGGCAGATTCTTTTTCAAATTGATCCTCGTCCGTTCCAAGCGTTGCTCGATCAAACGAAAGCACAACTCGCACAAGCTCAAGCACAGCTTGGTAAAACCGAAATGGATGTGAACCGGGATACTCCGCTGGCCAAAGAACGGGCGATTGCGCAGAGCCAGTTGGACAACGACGTACAAGCGGAGCAAGCGGCAAAAGCAGCGGTCATGGCGGCGGAAGCATTCGTCGAGCAAGCGCGACTGAACCTGGAGTTCACGAACGTCAAGTCGCTGATCGACGGCGTCGCGGGAATCGCCCAGGTGCAGATCGGAAATCTCGTCAATCCGACGACGGCTCTGACCACGGTTTCGCAGGTGAATCCGATCAAGGCCTATTTCTCGATCAGCGAACAAGAGTACATCCACTACGCCGACCGAATTAACGCAGAGACGCAAAAGGAAATTCCTTCCGGTGGGCCTCCGTTTGAGTTGATCCTTGCTGACGGATCGAGCTATCCCCACAAGGGTTTTGGTCTGCTCACCAACCGCCAGGTGGATACAGCGACAGGCAGCATTCAGATCGTTTGCTCATTTCCCAATCCCAAAAACGCACTGCGCCCCGGTCAGTTTGGAAGGTTGCGGGCGGCGCCAGAAGTGAGGAAGGGCGCGCTTCTCGTGCCACAGAAAGCCCTGACCGAACTGCAAGGAACCTATCAACTGGCGGTGGTAGGCGCTGACAACAAGGTGAACATCCGCGCGATAAAGGTCGGGGATCGTGTGGGGCCCCTGTGGATCGTCGAAAGTGGCGTCAAAGCGGGCGAACTCGTGATCGTGCAAGGACTGCAGAAAGTGCAAGACGGCTCAACGGTGAAAATCAAACAGGACGCACCCGTGAAAGGCGATTGACAAGTGTCTAAGTTCTTCATCAATCGGCCTATTGTGGCCATTGTCATCGCAATCCTCATGGTCATCGTGGGAGCGGTAACCATAGCCGCGCTCCCTGTGGCCCAGTTTCCGAACATCGTTCCACCGGAAGTGCAAGTCCTCGCAACGTACGTGGGCGCGGATGCACAGACCATCGAGCAGTCCGTCGCGACGCCGATCGAACAGCAAATGAGCGGCGTCGATAATATGAATTACATGTATTCGCTGAACTCGACGGCCGACGGGCTAATGCGCCTGATCGTGGATTACGACGTAAAGACCGATCCGAACACCGACCTCATGCTGACGCAACTGCGCCAGACGCAGGCGGCTTCTCAACTCCCGACCGATGTGACCAATTACGGCGTCACAGTACAGAAGACCGTGACGGCTCCGCTGATGCTGGTGACCCTCTATTCGCCGAACGGCACATACGACGCGCGGTTTCTGGCCAATTATGCGTACATCAATCTGTCCGACCAAATTAACCGTTCGTATGGTATCGGCAGTGTTCAGATTTTCGGTGCGGGCCAATATGCGATGCGGTTGTGGGTGAAGCCCGACCGACTCGCGCAAATGGGCATTACCGTTCCCGAGATTGTCTCGGCCATCCAGTCACAAAACAGCGTGAACCCCGCTGGGCAAGTGGGCAGCGAGCCGGTTCCGAAGGGCCAGCAGTTCACCTACTCCGTGCAGGCTCAAGGCCGCATGACCTCTCCCGAAGAATTTGGAGAGATCATCATCCGGGAATCCGCGGGCGGTGCCGTAGTTCGATTAAAGGACATTGCTCAGGTGGAGCTTGGCGCACAGTCCTACAACATGGTGAGTCGGTTGGACGGGAAAGAAGCGGCCATCATTGCCGCGTATCAACTGCCCGGTTCAAATGCCGTACAAGCAGCAAACGACATCAGGAGACTTATGGCGGAAGTAAAGGATCGCCTGCCGCAGGACATGGACTATGTGGTCTCGCTGGACACGACCGAGGCCGTCAACGAAGGCATGAAGGAAATCGTGCTGACGCTGGTCATCGCCATTGTTCTGGTGCTGATCGTCGTTTTCGTCTTCCTGCAAGGCTGGCGCGCAACGTTGATTCCGCTGCTTGCCGTCCCCGTGTCCCTTGTGGGCACCTTCATTTTCTTTCCGTTGTTTGGGTTTTCGATCAATACGCTTTCGCTATTCGGACTAGTCCTCGCAATCGGTCTTGTAGTGGACGACGCGATCGTCGTCGTCGAAGCAGTGGAGCGTCACATCAAGGACGGCCTCGCGCCGAAAGCGGCGGCACTCAAAGCGACGGAAGAGATTTCCGGCCCGGTGATCGGCATCGCTTTGGTCCTTTCTGCCGTCTTTGTTCCTACTGCTTTCATACCGGGCATTACGGGACGCCTCTACCAGCAATTTGCCGTGACCATCGCATTTTCCGTGATTCTGTCCGCATTCAACGCGCTGAGTCTCAGCCCCGCACTTGCCGCATTATTGTTGCGCCCAAAGACCTCAGCCGGTGGGCCGCTGAAAGGGTTTTTCGCTTGGTTCAATCGGGTCTTCGCGAATGCAACTGAGTGGTACGTTCACGTGTGTGGCTTTCTCATTCGCAAAAGCGCAATCGCGGTGATCTTGCTCGTTGCTTTCGCGCTTGGAGCTGGCTGGTTTGGAAACAAAGTACCTGCGAGCTTTCTCCCCGACGAAGACCAGGGCTATTTGTACGTGAACGTACAGCTTCCCACGGCGGCGTCACTTGAACGCACGGACGAAGTGGCCGCCAAGGTCGAGAGCGTTCTGGCCAAGACGCCGGGGATTGAACACACGACCACCGTCATCGGATTCAGCTTGCTGAGCTTCGTACGCACCAGCTACAACGCCTTCTTTTTCGTGACGTTGAAACCGTGGGATGAGCGCAAATCGCGCTCCGAGCAACTCCAGGCCATCAAGCAGCAGATCAATGAGGATCTTTCGTCGCTGCCGGAAGGGATAGCCTTTTCCTTCTCCCCTCCGGCTATTCCGGGAGTTGGGACTTCGGGCGGATTCACCTTCGTTCTGGAAGATCGTGCCGGTATGGATCTCAAGTTTCTTTCTTCGAATCTCGAGACTTTTCTTACAGAACTGCGCAAACGCCCGGAAATTGCCGGTGTGAGCACGACATCTCTCGCCAGCGTGCCTCAGCTCTATGCCGACGTGGACCGCGCAAAAGTCATCAAGCAGGGCGTAGCCGTCAAGGATGTGTACCAAACGCTCCAGACATTCATGGGCGGGTTATTCATCAACTACTTCAATCGCTTCGGTCGCCAGTGGCAGGTTTACGTCGAGGCGGAAGGCGACTATCGCACCCGGCCGGAAAATGTCGGCCAGTTTTACGTGCGAAACGAGAAAGGCGGTATGGTGCCTCTCGCTTCGATTACCCGGTTTGAGCCTCGCGATGGCCCTGAGTTCACAATGCGATTCAACGAGTATCGCGCCGCACAAATTAATGGCGCCGCTGCTCCCGGCTACAGCGCGGACCAGGCGATGGGCGCTCTCGAAGATGTTTTCCGGAAAACGATGCCACGCGAGATGGGTTTCGACTACCTCGGCATGTCCTTTCAGGAAAAGAAAGCGCAGGAAGGTGTTCCGGCGGCGGCCATTTTCGGATTCTCTCTTTTGTTCGTGTTTCTGATTCTCGCCGGGTTGTACGAAAGCTGGACTCTTCCCTTCAGCGTGCTCCTCAGTACCCCGGTCGCAATTTTCGGAGCGTTTTGCGTCTTGTGGCTGCGCCGGACCATCCTCGCCGCGTTTCTGCCTGGTTATATGGTGCAGATCGAAAGCGACGTCTATTCGCAAATCGGCTTGGTGATGTTGATTGGTTTGGCAGCCAAGAACGCAATTCTGATCGTGGAGTTTGCGAAGGAGCAATACGAACAGGGCAAGCCCCTGGCGGAAGCGGCGCTTGAGGGAGCGCGCCTGCGGCTTCGCCCGATCTTGATGACTTCGTTTGCATTCATCTTGGGTGCTGTTCCGTTGTGGACCGCTACTGGCGCGGGAGCTGTAGCCCGTCAAATCATGGGCACGGCCGTCATCGGAGGCATGCTGGCAGCGAGCCTCATCGGCATTTTCTTCATTCCCGCTATGTTTTATCTGGTCGAAAACTGGTCCGGTGCAGGAAAACAACGTCAGATGCTCTCTGCTTCCGAAGGCGCACCCGCCGAGGCTGACTAGAATGAAGCCTCGCATCTTCCTGTTGAGCGCCGCTCTTCTAGCTTCCGGCTGCACTGTGGGTCCGAACTATAAGCGGCCCACCGCGGCAGTGCCGGGGTCATATCGCGGAGCCACTTCCGACGAAGCCGCACAAACGCAAGTTGCTGCGCTTGGGGACCAAAAGTGGTGGGATATCTTCCAGGACGAGCAGTTGCGCACGCTAATCCGCACCGCGCTTACCCAAAATTACGATACGCGCATCGCTGCTTCCCGCGTGCTCGAAGCACAAGCGCAACTCGGGATCACCCGCGCCGATCAGTTTCCAAATCTAAGTGCCGGAGCGGGAATTTCCGACATCCGCACTGCTCAGTCCAAGTTTCTTCGGGCATTTGAAACCAGCACAGGACAGCTGAATTTATCCGCGGCTTGGGAACTGGATTTTTGGGGACAGTATCGCCGCGCAACGGAAGCCGCAAGAGCGAATCTCGTTGCGAGTGAATGGGCGCGGCGGGAAGTTCTTTCGACGCTCGTCGCCGATGTCGCCAGCTGCTTATTTCCAGTTGCGTGCGCTGGATCTGCAACTGGAGATTTCAAAACGGACGCTCAATTCGCGGCAGGAGTCGCTGCGGCTGACACGAATCCTCTCAGACGGGGGCTCGACGTCACTGCTCGACGTTCGCCAGGCCGAGCAATTGGTATTTACGGCGAGCGCGGAGATTCCCGTCCTCGAACAGCAAATAGAGCAGCAGGAAAACTTTCTCAGCATTCTGCTTGGTCAAAATCCGGGTGACATACCCCGAGGACAGGCACTCACCGAGCAACGCCAGCCTCCCGAAGTGCCGCCGGGAATTCCGTCTGCCCTGCTTGAGCGTCGGCCGGACATTCTGCAAGCAGAAGCGCAGCTAGTTGCGGCAAATGCGGAAATCGGCGTGGCGCGTGCCGCCTATTTTCCTCAGATCTCTTTGAGCGGAGGCGGCGGCTTCCAGAGTTCCGCATTGACCAACCTATTCAGCGGCCCCGCGGGCGCGTGGAGCTTCGGCGCCTCTCTAACCCAGCCAATCTTTACGGGTGGCCGGCTCCGATCTGAAGTGCGTCTCGCAGAAGCCCGCCAGCAGACGGCGGTGCTGTTTTATCAACAATCGATTCAGGGAGCCTTTCGCGACGTCTCCGACGGCTTGGTGGCATATCATAAAACCCGCGAATTCCGCGCACAGCAAGAACTGCTTTTCCGGTCTGCCGAGGACGCGGCGCGTCTTTCCCATCTGCGCTACACCGGTGGCGTCACCGGCTATCTGGAAGTCTTGACCAACGAAACCAACGCCTTCTCCGCGGAGCTTGGTCTCGTGCAGGCACGGGTGAATGAATTATTGGCTGTCGTTCAGCTGTACCAAGCACTAGGGGGAGGCTGGCAGCAATAGCGCGTGGTCGCATCTCTACGGCCACGGAATGACTACTTCCGTCGTCAGGTACAATTCACTGGCGGTTCAAGGTCCCCGCACTGCAAGATCGGTCTGCCACCAAAGACCGTGCTTTCTGTGAAGAGCTTGCCGCAGTTTCTTCGCCTTCAGGCAAAATGATCCACGGAACCGTAGGATTTTGTGCGAGAGGAGCAAGTCAAAAATGGGAATGACGCGCCGACAATTCGCCCTGTCTCTTGCAGCTGCCGCTGGCCTGCGGAGTGGGTGGTACAGTTATGGAACAGACGCTCCCCAAGCTTCGGAGGTGGGGTGGAACTGCGTTCCTTGACTCATCACAACAGCAGTTTTTCCAGTAGATTTGGCGCGGTTTTTTTGCTCTGGACAAGCCCTTCTGGACCGTTTTGGACCTAGGATCAACTCTATCCTCTACATCATCAACACATTAGCGTACTAGGAATTTGGGTTCGATTCCCATCACCCGCTCCATAAATCCCGATGATTCTATTGTCCCTGCGCCCCTAAATCTACGGAATCAGGCCCCAAAAACGAGGTGTTTTGGTCCCAGGCTGGCCCCGAGAGAAGTCGATTGGTCCCAAGGTTGACCGGGCCGATTTGCAAGTCCAGGAGAAGTGAGAGCGTTCTTCTCAAAGATGCATCTTTCGATACCGAAGCGAACTGCCTGTGAGAGGCCAATTGTCCGCATGATAGCCTCGTTAAAGTGGATACACACCCGCGCAGGTGTAGCCATTTACACTCGGGAAGGGCACCCGGAGGTCGGCGCTGGTGTACAGAACCATACCGCTGCGGACGAAATTTCTCCTTTCTCTCCTGGCCATTACCGCGTCGCTCACGGCGGCCACGCTTTGGGTTGTAAGTTACAGCGTCGAGAAGCGTGTACGGGAATCCTTCCGCGATGAACTGCACAATTCCGTCAAAACCTACGAAACCTTCGAGCAACAAAGGGAAGCGGCGCTGGTACACTCCGCCCAGATGTTGGCCAACCTGCCCAACGTAAGGGCGCTGATGAGCACGGAGGATTTCGCAACCATCCAAGACGAGTCCGCAAGTATTTGGGGGTTGTCCGGTGGCGACCTGCTGGTGCTGGCGAACCGCTCCGGGGAAATCGTTGCTTTGCGGAAGTGGGCCAAGGACTTCAGCCGCGACCAGGCGCAGGAAGCGCTGGGCAGATCGCTACAGCGCGGGGAATCACGGAACTGGTGGTTTGGCGGCGGCCATCTTTACGAAGTGTGGCTACAGCCAATCTATTTCGGGGAGGCAAAACAGAACAACGTGAAGGGGCTCTTGGCGGTTGGCTACGAAATCAATGAGAGCAAGGCGCGCGATTTCAGCCGAGTGGTCTCCAGCGAAGTGATTTTTCAGTGCGGTGAGACAGTTGTAGCGAGCACGCTACCGGCGGTGGAGGACGGCAGCATCGCGAAACTTCCGAAGTTCGGTGGAGGCGCGAGCGAGGGTGACATGCCCGGGGAGCTGGACTACGGGAAAGAGCACTATCTGGCCACGACGGTCAGACTATCCCCGGCGGGCGAGCTTCCTGTAACGCTGAGCGTCTTGAAATCGCTGGATAAAGCGACGGTGTTCCTGAGCCGGCTAAACCGCATATTATTGGGATTGGGAATGCTGAGCGTTGTGGCAGGCGGGGTACTCGTTTTTCTGATATCGCATACGTTTACAAAACCTCTCTCGAATCTGGTTGCGGGAGTGCACGCGCTGGAGGGAGGGAACTTCGACTATCCTCTCGAGTTGGGCCGCGGCGATGAAGTGGGAGAGGTGACAGGGGCATTCGACCGGATGCGAAGGAATCTGCAGAAAACCCAGGAAGAACAGGAACAATTGGAGGTGCGGCTGCGCCAGGCGCACAAGATGGAGGCGGTAGGGAGGCTCGCAGGCGGAGTTGCGCACGACTTCAATAATCTATTGACCGTGATTCGAGGCAATAGCGACCTGCTGCGCGAACGGGGAAACGCGGATTCGGCTCAGCTTCGATACCTGGAACAGATTCAGAAAGCGGCGGACCGCGCGGTATCCATGACGCGACAATTGTTGGCCTTCAGCCGCATGCAAGTCCTGCAGCCCCAGGTTTTGGATCTGAACACCACCATCTCCGAAATGAGCAAGATGATTCCGCGGCTGATCGGAGAGAATATTGAGTTCAGTTTCCTTCCCGAGCCAAATCTGGCGCGGGTGCTTGCGGATCCCGGCCAGGTCGAACAAGTTTTCCTTAACCTGGCGGTGAACGCGCGCGACGCCATGCCGGATGGTGGAAAGCTCTCGGTCCAGACGCGCAACGTGACGATTGGCGAAACGGAAGCACGCCAGCGTCCACCGATGTCTCCGGGTGAATACGTGCTGCTTTCTGTCGCCGACTCCGGACATGGGATGAGCGCGGAAACAAGAGCGCATATTTTCGAGCCGTTCTTCACCACGAAAGAAGTGGGGAAGGGAACCGGGTTGGGGCTCGCAACCGTTTACGGAATTGTGAAGCAGAGTGGCGGGTTCATCTGGGTAAGGAGCGCCGTGGGGAAAGGGACGACATTTGAGATCTACTTGCCGCGCACGGAAAAGCGAGCGACCGGGCCAGAGGAATCCGGGAGGGCAAAACAGATTCCCGGCGGCAGCGAATCAATTTTAGTGGTTGAAGATGAAACTGAAGTCCGGGAACTGGCATCGGAGTTTCTGAGGGCGGGGGGCTACACCATTCTGGAGGCGAAAGACGGGGCAGAGGCAGTGAGGATGGTCGCAGCCAACCAAAAGGAACTTCACCTGCTTCTGACGGACATGGTGATGCCGGGCATGAGCGGAGCGGAGCTGGCAAAAATCTTGAGGAAGGCCCGGCCAGACCTCCGGGTGATCTACATGACGGGGTACGCGGAATTCTCCGGGAAAAATGGAGATATGGCTGAGGGAGCGGCTGGAGTTCTGCAAAAGCCGTTTTCGCGCATAACGCTGCTGGAGAAAGTGCGGGAGGTTTTGAGCGCAACTTCCCGCAAGCCTCTGGACGGAACGAAGGTGGGTGGGCCCGCCTGATCGCAGAGCCGAATCGCTCTTCGGAATTGGTTCAGCGTCACGGGGTGAAATACTGCTTGCAGAGGAGGCAGTCATGCGAGTGAAAGTGTGGGCGAAGCGCATCGTGGGGATGGGAGCGCTGGCGAGCGCGTTGCTGGCACAATCGAAACCGGTTTACGGCCAAGGCTCGGAACAGCCAGCGAGCCAGAATATGGACCTGGCCACAGTCGGCGCGCTGTTGCAGCAGTTGCAGGCGCAAGTCCAGGATTTGCACGTCCAAGTGAAGGAGCTGAAAGCGCAACAGCAATCGGCGAAAGCAGAGTCCGTAGAATTGCGCAAGGAATTGGATGTTGCGAAGTCGCAGCTGGTGGCGCTCGCCACCCCGGCCAGCAATGTCCTGCCCGGCCAGGTGGTTCCCGGATCGAGCGGCGAAGCAACAACAGCGGAAGAGCGCATAGACAAGCTTGAAGAGACCCAACAGCTTGACGACTCAAGAATTGCGGAGCAGAGCCAGACCAAGGTGGAGAGCGCATCGAAGTATCGCGTGCGCCTCTCCGGTCTATTCCTCTTTAATATGTTTGAAAATCGCGGAACAGTCGATAATATCGATTTTCCGCAGTTGGCCACGGAGCCCAAACCGCTCTCTAGCGGCGGATCTTTCGGAGGATCGCTGCGGCAATCGCAGATCGGCATTCAGGCGTTTGGGCCGACGATCGCAGGCGCTCGCACCAGCGCGGATGTCCAGTTTGATTTTGCCAGTGGATTTCCGGAAGTACCCGACGGAGAGTCTTTCGGGATCATGCGCTTACGGACGGGGACGGTACGGTTTGATTGGGAGAACACGTCCGTGGTGGCGGGCCAAGACACGCTCTTCTTCTCGCCTCTCACTCCGACTTCCCTCGCGACGTTGGCTGCACCCGCCCTCGCGTACTCGGGGAACCTGTGGAGTTGGACGCCGCAGTTGAGGGTCGAGCACAAATTTGCGGTTTCGGAGTCTTCCTCTGTCTCCCTTCAGGGTGGGATACTGGATTCCTTCTCGGGCGAAATTCCGTTCGCGAATTATTACCGCTACCCGACGTGGGGCGAAAGTTCGGGGCAGCCGGCATACGCGGTGAGAGTAGCGTGGACGCAAGATGTTCGCGGGAAAAACCTTACGTTTGGCGCAGGCGGCTATTATGGCCGCCAGGCGTGGGGTTTCGGCCGCAGCGTGGATAGCTGGACCGGGACCATCGACGCAACCGTGCCGCTGGGAAGCAAGTTCGAGTTCACCGGCCAGTTCTATCGCGGGCGCGCAACAGGAGGATTGGGCGGCGGCATCGGGCAGAGCGTGACTTTGAGTGGATCGTTTATCGATCCTGGTACGAATGTCGATGGATTGGATTCAATGGGAGGCTGGGCACAGTTGAAGTACAAGGCAACTTCAAAGCTGCAGTTCAACGGCGCATTCGGACTGGACAATCCATTTGCCGGGGAATTGCGCGAGTACAGCGCGAATCCCACGCTCTATCCCGTACCCTTGTCGAAAAACGAGAGCGGGTTGGTGAACTTCATCTATCAGCCACGATCCGATATCGTGTTCTCGTTGGAGTACCGGCGGCTGAAGACCTTTACACTGGACAGCAACGCGAATTCGGCCAATGTGGTCAATCTCAGCGTCGGGTACATATTTTAGTGCGAACGCCCCCAATCTCTCGAAGGCTGACCTTGCTCGCCGGTGCGTGCCTTGTTTTTGCCTGCCCGGGGATTCCCGCGAGAGCACAGCAAAACCCGGTGAAGATACGCGCGGTGATTCAGAGCAAAGGCGCGACCAAACAGGAAAAGGCCGCGAGGGGCATAACGGGCTCGTCCGATGTTGTGGTGTGGCTGAAGCCGCTGGATGGGACTGGCGTCGGAGCCACACTCAAGGCCGCCAGTGGCAAGAAATTCGAGCTCGTCCAACACAACAAGAGTTTTCACCCTCACGTGCTGGTGGTTCCGGTGGGCTCGACGGTGGATTTCCCGAATCGCGATCCTTTTTTTCACAACGTATTTTCCTTGTTCGATGGGAAGCGCTTTGACCTGGGCTTATACGAAGCCGGAGCAACCAATTCGGTACGTTTCGACCGGCTGGGAGTCAGCTTTCTGTTCTGCAACATTCATCCGGAGATGAGCGCAGTCGTGGTTGCGGTGGATACACCTTATTTTGGGCTGTCCGATCGCGCTGGAAATATTTCCATCCCCAACGTACCGGAGGGAAAGTATGAATTGCACGTTTGGTATGAACGCAGTTTGCCCGCGGACCTGAAAGCTCTCACGCGGACGGTGACGATTTCTGTCTCCTCGGCGGACCTGGGGACGATTGCGGTTCCGGAAAATCCGAGCTTCTCCCCGGAGCACAAAAACAAGTACGGGCTGGACTACACTCCACCGCCTACCCCCGGCTACTCGCATCCCTGACGGATTTTTGGAGAGACTACTGTGCCGCGGCGGGGTTTTGTTCACAAACGGTCTGCACGGCAGCGTAGCGGCTCTCCGCGTTCAGTTGCCGCAAAATGCGATGAACATGATTCTTAACCGTGAATTCGGAAAGGTGAAGACTTCCGGCGATTTCCTTGTTCGTGAAGCCCCGCGCGAGGAGCGCCACGAGTTGTTGTTGCCTCGCGGTCAAGCCAAGCTTCAGGCAAAGGCGCTGATTCAAGATCATGGAACCGTCGCGCGGCGTGCGTGCCACGAATTGAAAAAGATGGTGACAGAGCCAGGGAGGGCAAACTGCCTCGCCCGCAGCCACGCGGCGCACCGCAGTGATCATGTCCTCTGCGCTGGCTTCGTCGAGGAGATAGCCGCTCACCCCAGAACGGACGGCTTGGAGGAAAATCTCCGCATCATCCTCCATGCCGAAAAGAATGGCCCTTCTGCCCTCTTGTGATTGTAAAAGGTCGCAAATGAAATTATTGGGGAATGCCGAGGCCGAAGTCTGGTCGGCGAGAAGAATGTCGTATGCGGAGCTTGCGGCCTGTTCGTGGGCTTTGGCCCCATAGCGAACCGAGCCAACCACCGAGAAGTCCAATTGTTTGTGGAACATAGAGGTCAGCAGTTCGCGTAGCATGCAGTTCTCGATCATCACAAGCAGCCTGATCGTCCTCGTCGCGGGTGTGTCGCTGAAGGTTGGCATGTCCAAAAGAGGCCGCCGAAGGAAATAAGAGAGTTCCTCAGTAGCGGATGTAAGAACGTTACGTCGACTCGGAGCGGTGGTCAATCTATTCAGTGTCAACAACATGTCACCATTATGTCCCCAGACATTAGGGAGCGCGTATAGCCAGGGATGCGTTAGGGACTAAGGGAGCTCCGCAGGCTAAAGAATGGTGGATTTTGCACGGTCAGCAACGGCCTCCTCGGATGCCGGCAGGGAGACGAGAACGGTTGTTCCGGAATCGGAAGTGTGCTCGATGCGGACGCTTCCGGAGTGATCCTGGACGATCTTGCTGACAATGGCGAGGCCCAGCCCTGTTCCGTTGGGCTTTCCAGCGCTCACAAAGGGGTCAAAAAGCGTAGTACGAATGCTCCCTGGGATGCCCGGCCCGCAGTCCTGCACGCGAATCTCAAAGCCCGTACCTGTATTCTTCGCGTGGACCGCGATGGGGCCGTCCGTGCCCACGATCGCTTCACAAGCATTCAAGATGAGATTAAAGAACACCCGCTCCAACTTTCGGGCGTCGAAAATACCTTCGAGGTCACCGGAAGAAGACAGGACAATGCGCGTATCGCGGAATTCCGGTTTCGAGTGGATGGCCTCGATGGCGCGGCGAATTACCTGGTCGATGCGCGCGCGTGCCGGCGTGATGGCGCTGCGCTGATAGGAGAGCTCGCGCAAGGAATCGATCAAATCCGTCATCTGATTCGCCGCTGTCTTGATCTCTTCGTAGATCTCATCCTTTTTCAGCTTAAGTTCGTCGGCTTCGTAAAGAAACTCGGCATTGGCCACAACGGCGGCGAGGTAGTGACGGAGGTCATGGGAGATTGAGCCGGCGGCGCGGGCCAGGGCGGCGATACGCTCTGTCTCAATCCGCTGCTGTTGAAGGGCGAGCAATTGACCGCGCATCTGGGCAAACGAAGTGCCAAGTTCCACGAGTTCGGTGCTGCCACGCGGGGTGATGGAATACGTGAAATCGCCCCCCGCGAGGGCCTTGACACCGGCAACAAGGTTGTCCAGCGGACGGGTGATTGTGCGAGCCACGAAACCGAAGAGCATCGCTCCGAAAAGAACGGCCAGGCCGCCCACCACATAGATGGAATAACTCAAGTGCTTGACGAATGTGTTCACGGGAACGAACGGCATCATCACGTAGCATTGCACCGGAGAAGGAGAGGCTCCATGGAGCAGAACAGAGGAATAAGTGTATTGATCGGTTTCCAGCGCGATTTCTCCGGAGGTGTTATGGGCGGTAAGAGCGCCGGAACGCAGGAGCCGCTGAAACTTGGCTTCATCTTTTTCCGGAAGTGTGGAGGCGATAACAGTGTCAGCAGTAGTCAAAGCAATTGAATTCCCCGCGGCAACGGAAAGTTGTCGGGCCACGGCGGAGTCCACCTGATAGCCGACGGCGAGCAGACCTAATTGCTCGGTGGTTGAGCCCGCCCCGGAAGTGATGGGGTGCAGGAAAACCCAATAGAGGCGCCCATCGTCGTACCACCAGGAAGCATCCTGTCCCGTATCCGTGGAGCGCTTTAGGTCTCGCTCGGCGGTGCTGGTGGACCATCCCGGCTTGTTCATGTGCAGTGCGACAACTTGTCCGTCCGGTTTCGCCAGGACGAACAGATCGCTCCCGGCAAGTTTCCAGAATGTTTCGGAGCCGTCCTGAATGGTAGGTGCGTGTTCGGTGGACATCAAGGCTTTCAAGGTAGGAAGATCCGCAAGAACGGCAGCGGTGCGGGACAGCTGCAATTCCCGCTGCCCCTGGACGCTTTCGAATGTTCGGACCGATACCTCCGTGCCGTCTCTCAGCTGCTGTCGCATTTCCATGTTCACGGTCCGGCGGACGAAATAGAGAAGCGAGCCCGTCAACCCGAGAATAATCAACAGGGCAGCGATAAAGAGCTGGGAGCGCAGTCGAAACGTAGTCATGGTGCGTCAGCGAGGGAGATCAAGCGTTTGAAGCGGTGGCTGAACCTCCAGGAGAAAATTTATATCCCGCTCCGTGCATGGTCATCAGGAAACGAGGAGCGGCGGGGTCCGCCTCAAGCTTTTGGCGAAGCCGGAGGATGTGGTTGTCGACGGTGCGCGTTGAGGGGTAGTTTTGGTAGCCCCACACTTCGTTGAGCAACTCTTCGCGGGAGACGACCCGGCCGGCGGAGGCGGCCAAATACTTCAGCAACTTAAATTCCTGGGAGGTGAGGGTGATGGGTTTCCCCGAGCGCGTGGCTTCCATGCTCGTGAAATCGATACGCGCATCGCCAAATGTGAGAATCTCGTGATGAACGGACTTTGAGGGAACTTGTGTGACAAGGGATGGGGCGGGTCCGGTGCGGCGCATGGCACGGCGGACGCGAGCAAGAAGCTCCTTTGGGCTGAAAGGCTTGGTAACGTAGTCGTCCGCGCCAAGCTCGAGCAACAAAACTTTGTCCTCGACTTCGGAATTGGCGCTGAGGACGACGATCGGGACGGAAGCCGCAATGGCTTTGAATTCCCGGCAAAGTTCCTTGCCGGACATGCCGGGAAGCTTTAAGTCAAGCACCACTGCGCAGGGGAGTTGTTTGCGAAAGAGTTCCAGGCCGCCAGGTCCGTCGGAGGCGATTTGCACCTGGAGCGAGTCCGCCTCGAACAAGCGTTGAAGCGTGCGCTGCATCGCGCGGCTGTCTTCCACTACCAGAACGGTGTCCATCGTCATCGTGATTAGTTCTCCTCGGTGATTCTCCCTGTTGGACACATTTGGCCCATTCCAAGGGGAAGAACCATTTGCTCTTAACATGATACGCCTCCAAAGTTCGCAGATAACTCAAGAATCCGACTCGAACGGCGCTGGATGAGGGACGCTCAAGGCGCGCTTCCAACGCAAATGATCCAGCGGCAGAGAAAGCAAACCCCCGATATGAACGGTTGCGCGGTGTGCCAGGTATTGGAACCGCCGGAGATTCCAAGCAACGGACCTGTTCTTTTCCGTGCTCGCCGTGGTTTCAATCGTCATCTGTTCTCTCCCCGGCAAGAGTCTGTTTACCAGGTACTGCTTTCGGAGATTCTTGTCGGAGATGAAGTCGGACGCCAAGAACAGGTTACTCAGATCCCCCGGCCAGTCGGAGATTGCCCAATCCACGGAAAAGTAGTCCAGCCAGATGCGCAGAGATGGTGACATGCCTTCCTCGGCCCAGTTGCGGATTCGTGGGGGAATTCGGCATTCGAAAAGGCGATTGGCGAGGGGGAGGACAAACGCAAAGATACGTTTCGTCAGGGGGGCGTCGCCTGCACGCTGCATGACACCCGCCCAAAGCGCTTCATCCTCTCGATGGATTTCCATGCAGCGTCCGAGCTCCATCAGCCAGGACAGTCGAATCCAGGAACGGAAGGAGTGGCGGAAGGCGTGCAAAACCTGGACGAGAAACCGGTCCGCAAGCGGCAAGGCATGGAAATGCACGCCGGATAATTCCAAAGGTACGACCTCTCGCCAGAAGTCGCCGGGGACTTCCGGCTTTAGCCATGCGTAGCTCTCCGCAAGGGAAAGGTGAAGATCGACCTGGCGGCGGTCGCGTTGGATCGTGTAGAGATCATCTCCAGAGGACGGAATATGGGAAAGCGGAGTGGTGAAACACGATTCACTCGTATAAGACAGTCGGGCGGTAGAATACCCGCACGATTGAAGAACCGATGCGGCGGCGTCGACGTCACTTGGAGCGACCAGAAAATCGAAATCGGCTTGATGGCGGAGGGCCGGGTCCTCGCAAAAATCGGGACTAAGCGAAAATCCCTTCAGGGTGATGGCCAGAACGCCTCGTGCGCGGAACGCCCGGTTGAGACGCTGGAATTCATCCAACATATCTCGAAATCTTGTTGCGTTGCGTTCCCTTCGCCCCTCCAGCGCGTCGCGCCATTCGGCCGGCAAACACGCTCCCGCTTCAAGAGTTTGAACGCTTTTCAGGAAACTCAAAGCTGTGCCGCTCAGGTCTAACCACTGGAGCAGGCGGCGACCTTGCCTGCTCCGGAGCAGAGGCATCGCGGCGATCCCGGAGAAATCGGGGTTTCGCCGCAACGCCTGAAGCACCGCTCGTTTTGCGCGGCGGTCATGCATCTGCGGCATCCCCGTTCCCTCCATCCACGGAAGATCTCAAGAAATCCGTTTCTCCCGCTTCGATCGACAGGCGGCACAGAAAAGGGACCAGAAACTCCTGGAAAGTTCGTGCGTCCACGTCCATTCCAATGAAGCCGAGCAATTCGCGGCGCTGGCGGTCCACTCCGAGCAGACATGCAGGGCCCATTCCGACAATGGTGAGTTGCCCGGAAATCAGGGAGAGAGGTTCCTGCAGAAGGCCGTGAGCATCGGAATCCCGAACCAGCTTCCAATGGAGGGTCGAGGAATCGAGGTCGCCTGAAGGGGCTGCCAGCGGAAGGGCTGGGAGCAGAGAGAAATCATTCGTCGCAACGACCACGGTTGTTGAGCCAACCCGGAATTGAGTGCGCAGCGGAGTTGAAATAAAACGCCGTAAGGGATCGAGCGGATCCTGGTAGTGAGCGGAATCGAGCGGCGTCATCTCATACCCCCTGGCAGGAATTCATCGACCGCACGCGCCGTCTGCAAGGGATCGCTGCCGGTACGCAGAATCCAGCACTGGCAGGAAGAAAGCTGCTTGATGGCCTCCGAACGAGCGCGGGCCGCCTCTGGAAGTTCCGTAGGAAGTTTTTCGGCGTTGCTTTCAAAGAACTGTATTACGTGTTCCGGCCGGCAGGGCACGAACTCGCAACCCGGCACGGAACCGCGCTCGAGGAAGAGAATCCATTTGGGTTGTGAACTGGCTCTGACGCTGGAATGGAACAGCTTGGCCGGATCGATCTCATGGGCGAGCTCGCCGTTGAGAGTCTTCTTGGGATTCAGCCGGCGCAATTCGGGAAAGTAGCGGATTGTGTCGGGGAGCAACTTGATCGGAGCGAACAACCCGTGCGCCACTTGCTTGCCCGGCCTCGAGGAGACATACGTCCAGTCATCGGAAACCACGGCGAAGCGGCGCTTTGCCAGCGCGGCGGTAAGCGTGGACTTTCCCGTGCCGGAATTACCGGCCACGAGCAGCCCGTTGCCGTTGCGATCCAGGCAAGCGCAATGCAGCGGCGCTACGCCCATCGATGTTCCGAGAATGCCAATTGCAATCGGCAGCAGTTGCACATTCCAAAACGAAGAGTCACGCGCGGCCCCCGGAGAGAGAGCGCCCATGATATGCCTACGCAACAGATCGAAGCACAGAAAGCTTCCCGGCGCGAGCATGACAAACACCAAATGGCCAAGTCCCCGAAAATGCGGAGAAGCTGAGGTTCGCGATGCCAGAGATGGGTCTTCGATCAGTTCCATCCGGAAGGAATGCGCTTCGGGTGGTCCCGGCACAGCCCGCCACGGCACGGAAAGGCGCAAGATGTCATGGGAATTTGTGGAAAGCAGGCAGCGGGTTCCCGCGAGGGAAAACTCCGTGCGGAACGGCAGGGTCATTGGATGAAAAGCAAGAGTCACGGTCACAGTGTTGCCCACTGTAGCGCGAAATCAAACACTCAAATCGCAGGGGAGGAAGAAATGACAGCCAAGTGACACGCCTGTGACAATTACGCCCCGGGGCCTCGCGTAACGTTTCGTATGCCGCTCTGAGGCGAGGCCGATGTCCAAAAAAGTAGTCTTCTTTTTCCCTTCTTTTGCCAGTTCGGAGGCTACGGCTCCCCTAGGCATTCTAGCCGTTGCCACCCCGCTTCTTCGCAACGGATATTCGGTAAAGCTCATCGATTCCACGATCACCCCGAATTACAAACAGCGGGTTCTCGATGAGGTAAAAGACGCTCTCTGCCTTGCGATCTCCCTGGTGACCGGCCCGATGATCCGCGAAACGGTCGAAATCGCGCGAGCCGTGAAAGCTTGGAACCAGGATTTTCCGGTTATTCTGGGCGGCTGGCACCCGTCTCTCCTGCCGAAACAAACGCTGGAGGCGCCCTACATCGATATCGTGGTGCGCGGCCAGGGCGAAGATTCGCTGCTTGAACTCGTGCAGCATCTCGAAGACCGTGCGCCCATCGACTTGATCCCGGGGATCGGGTTCAAGAGAAATGGCAAGTTGATTTTCTCGACGGAGCGTCCTCTTCGACCGCTAGTGGAAATGCCGCCGAAGGCCTACCACCTCGCAGATTTCGACGCGTATGAACGGAATTGCGGCCGGCGCTGGGCCATGTACATCTCGAGCCTGGCGTGTCCTTACAACTGCTCGTATTGCACGAATGCGGGAGTCTACGGGCGGAAATGGAACGCGCTTCCGGCGGAACAGTTTGTCGAAGAAACGGTCGACCTGACGCGCCGGTACGGGCTGGAGCTGTTGTGGGTGGTCGACGACAATTTTCTGGTGGACCTGGACCGTGCGCGGCTGATTGCGGATGGGCTCGTGCGTGCCGGAGCCGACTTTCGCTGGAGCATCCAGGCCACGACGAACCTCACATCGCGGCTCAGCGTCGAGGACTTGAAATTATTGCGCCGCGCCGGCCTCCAGCAGATTTGCCACGGCGCGGAGTCTGGCTCTCCGAAAATGCTGAAGCTGATGAACAAAGATTTCCAAAACTTCCACACCATTTACGAGGCGGCCAGGAGATGCCTAGCCGCGGACATCCGCCCGTCCTTCAACATCATCTTCGCTTATCCCGGCGAAGGGCCAAGCGAGCGGAGGCAGACCATAAATTTCATCATGGATATGTGCCGGCGGCATCCCGGGGCGGAATTCTGGACCAACATATTCACCCCGTATCCCGGGGCGCCGGTCATGGAGCATGCGGAGGAGTACGGAATCAACGTGCCCACGTCTTTCGAGGGGTGGGCCGACTTCTTCCCGCGATACACGGTGCTGCCCTGGCTGAGCGGCCGCGAGCACAAGAAGCTCCAGGTGATGCGGGATTATCTGCGAATCGCTTTTGACCGCGCGCCGATTGCCGCGGACACGCGCAAGCGTTCGACGCGCCTCATTCAAAAGGCGCTGTCTCTTCCGGCGCGCTGGAGGCTGGACCACGACGTATACCGATTGCCGGCCGAGCTATGGCTAAACGAGCGATTGAAACGCAAAACGGCGGAGTTTAAACCGGCCGTGGACGCGAAGCGCCTGGAGATAACGGCAAGTGAGGCGACGTGCTGAGCAGAGGCAAAGTCGTACTCTTCTATCCACCGTATGACGGTCCACCGCTGGGAGCGCCACTCTGCCTTCTGAGTCTCGCTTCCCCCCTGGTCGAATCCGGGTTCGAAGTGAAACTGATCGATGCGGCGATTGATCCGGACTGGTTTCACACCGTCCGGCGAGAAGTTCGCGATGCACTTTGCCTGGGCATCTCCGTCCTGACCGGCCCGATGATTCGTGGCGCCGTTCGCATGGCCAAGACCGTGAAGAAGGAAGCTCCGGAGGTTCCCGTGATTTTCGGGGGCTGGCATGCGAGTTTGGCGACCGTACAGACGCTTCAGGAAAAATATGTGGACGCGGTCGTGCGTGGGCAAGGTGAACTCACGCTCCTGGAAGTGGCGGAGAAGCTAGCCGCAAAAGAGGACTTTCGCGGGGTCGACGGAGTCTCCTCTCAGCAATTTGGAATGCCGCACCACTCGCCGGAACGCCGCGTGGCTTTGCTCGATGATCTGCCGACGCCCGCGTTCGAGCTCGCGAATTTCGATGCCTACGAGGGCGTTTCGGGCGAGCGAAAACTTGCTTATGCCACAAGCGTTGGTTGCCCGTACGCCTGCAATTATTGCACCGACATGGTGTTCTATAAGCGGCGATTTAACGCGCTGGCGGCAGAGCGCGTTGTCCGCGAAGTGGCGGAATTAGCCAGCCGTTACCGCATTGAAGAAGTGGCCATGCTGGATTCCAACCTGCCCGTTGACTGGCGACGCACCCTGGAAATTGCGCGCGGATTTATTGATGCAGGAACCAAGTTTCGCTGGACCTTTCAGGCTTCCACCGACTTTATTTGCCGGATGAGCGACGACGAAGTGAGGCTGCTCGGCGAAAGCGGCGTGTCTCACATGGGCTTCGGCACGGAATCGACGGCCAGCAGTGTTCTCAAGCTGATGAACAAACGCCACCAACGGGTCGATGAGATGTACGAAACCGCACGGAAAGCGACCTTGGGAGGGATTCACGTTACCTTCAACCTGATTTTTGGATATCCCGGCGAAACGGAAGCGGATCGCATCGAGACGCTCCGCACGATGAGCGACATCGCGCGCCAATTCTGGAACGTCAGTTTTTCCCCGAACATCTTTACCCCGTATCCGGGAATCCCGATTTGGCCCGAGCTTCGTGCCAAGGGGTTACGCGAGCCGCAATCCCTGGAGGAGTGGGCGGATTTGCCCTTGGGGCGCAACACGCTGCCGTGGTTAAGAGGAAAAGAGCTGGAGCGGCTGCGGAGAATGCTCGATTTCTTCCTGCTCAACAATCAATTGCGCAAAGCGACCAAGGATCATCCGAAGCTTCGCAGCGGACTCCGGCGCGTACTGGGTGCGCCCCTGCGCTGGCGGATCCGCTCGAACCGATATTCGTTTCCCTGGGAGCTGTGGATCGGGCGCAAGTTCGAAAAGATCGTGACGCGGCGGTCACTGGTCACGGGGCAGCAGTTGAAGGAGGAGGGCGCCGAAGCATGCTGAGTGCATCTCACCCTTCCGCTGCTTGCCTCTGGGGAGGAAACATTGGCTGATGTCCTCCTAACTCACTCCTACCACTTGCCGTACGACCGCAAGCAGGCACGGAAGATGGAACCGTATCCGCCCCTCGGCACGCTGTATGCCGCTGGCCTGCTGCGCGCTAGCGGGAGTTCGGTTGCGGTGTTCGACACCATGTTGCAGGAGCCGGAGGCGGGATTCCGAGAGGCGCTCAGCACGCATCGCCCTCGAATCGTCGCCATTTATGAGGACGATTTCAACTTCCTCACGAAAATGTGCCTGACGCGCATGCGTGAGGTGGCCTGCCAAATGATCGAAACGGCGCGACAATCCGGGGCGAGAGTCGTTGTGCATGGTTCAGACGCCACGGATCACCCCGAAGCGTATTTGCGGCACGGTTGCGAATATGTTCTGGACGGCGAAGGCGAGCATACGCTGCTATCCGTGGTAAAGGCGATGACTGCCGGCGGCGATCCCACGAAGGTTCCCGGTGTGAAATGGTTAAAACGCAGCGGAACGCATGACTCGGTCGAGTTCTGCCCGCGCAGGGCGACGCGTGCACCCGCAATCTTGCCGCTTCCGGCGCGCGACCTGATCGATTTCTCCGTGTATCGCTCCGCCTGGAAGAGCACGCACCGCGCGTTCTCGCTGAATCTGATTGCCAGCCGGGGCTGCCCTTTCCGTTGCAATTGGTGTGCAAAGCCCGTCTTTGGAGACAGCTTTCAATTGCGCCCTGCCGCCGAAGTGGCGCAGGAGATGAAGCTATTGAAGGAGACCTACGGCGCAGAGCACCTGTGGTTCGCCGACGATATCTTTGGCCTTAATCGCCACTGGGTGCAGGAGTTTGCGAGTTGCGTCCAGGAGCTTGGTTGTTTTGTGCCGTTTAAGATCCAAGCGCGCGCGGACCTTTTGACGGACGAGAGCGTGCAGCCCCTGAGGCGCGCCGGGTGCGCGGAAGTTTGGATGGGGGTGGAATCGGGTTCGCAAAACGTTTTGGACGCCATGGAGAAAGGGCTACGCGTCGAGGAAGTGATCGTTGCCCGCGAGCACCTCCGGCGCGAGGGGATCCGTGCCTGCTATTTCCTCCAACTGGGCTATCCGGGCGAACAATGGGAAGACCTTCAAAAGACGATCGCGCTGGTTCGCGAGACGCGCCCGGACGACGTGGGCGTATCGTTCTCTTACCCGCTTCCCAACACGCGTTTCTATGCGCGGGTGAAACAGCAACTCGGCGCGAAACAGAACTGGTCCGACAGCGAGGATCTCTGTGTAATGTTCAAAGGCGCTTATACCGACCGCCTGTATCGCGCCGTGCGCGACGCCCTGCATGCGGAAGTGGAAAGCTGGAAACCCGGCGCGACCAACAAAGTGCATCCGGACTTATGGAAAGAGGTTGCGGCGTTGGAGCCGCTCTGCCGGAATCCCGATGCCACGGAATTCACCGATTCCCCCAAGGAATGCGATTTGCAGTTCGTGCCGAGTTCGGCGTTCGTTTATCTGCGCACACAGCCGGGGACAAGCGGAGCGGGCGATGATTGACCTGCTTCTTACTCATGGTTATTTTCTGGCAGAGGACGCCAAGGAACTCCAGATCCGGAAGCCTTATGTCCCCTTGGGCATCCTTTACATTTGTTCTCACTTGCGCAGGAAAGGCTTCAACGTGGATGTATTCGACTCCACGTTTTCGACTTCCGCGGAACTGATCCGGCATTTGCAGACCGAGACTCCTTCCGTCGTCGGAATCTACGCCAACCTGATGACGCGCAAGAAAGTCACCGAAATTCTTTCCGTTGCCCGTGCGTCGGGTTGGAAGACGGTCGTTGGGGGACCAGAGCCGGGTGCGTATATCACGGAGTATCTGGACGCGGGCGCGGACGTCGTCGTGATTGGGGAAGGCGAAGAAACGATGGAAGAGCTTCTCCCCGCATTGCGCGCCGATTCTCGTACGGCGTTGAGCAACGTACGCGGCATTGCATTCCGCGAGCAGGACGGGCGAGTGCATCGTACCGGCGAGCGCCCGCAAATTGCGGATCTTGACGCACAACCCTGGCCTGCGCGCGATACCGTGGATATCCCGCGATATATGGAAACTTGGCGCGAAGCCCACGGAAAAAGTTCGCTCTCCTTTATCACGGCACGTGGCTGCCCGTACCGCTGCCGCTGGTGCAGCCACCAGGTCTTCGGCATGACCCACCGGCGGCGAGACCCGCTGAAAGTCGTCGACGAAGTGGAGTGGCTGCTCGCCCATTACCAGCCTGACCTGGCATGGATCGCGGATGACGTGTTCACAATCCATCACAACTGGCTGCGTAAGTACGCCGCGGAAATGCGGAGGCGAGGGTTGCGCGTGCCGTTCGAATGCATTTCGCGTGCGGACCGCTTGAATGCGGAAGCAGCCGATCTCCTGGCGGAGCTTGGTTGCTTCCGGGTGTGGATCGGTTCGGAGAGCGGCTCGCAAAGAATCCTGGATGCAATGGAGCGCGGCGTGACCGTGGAGCAAGTCCACACCGCGGTCGATCTCTGCAAAGTACGCGGCATTCAGACAGGCATGTTCCTGATGTGGGGCTACGAAGGGGAAGAGATTGAGGATATCGAGGCGACAATTGAGCACGTCAAGCGCACCGATCCGGACGTGTTCCTTACAACGGTTTCGTATCCCATCAAAGGAACGCCTTATTACGAGCGCGTTGCCAATTCGCTTGTGCAATTGAAGCCATGGGGCATTTCGTCCGACCGCGAGCTGGTATTGCGCGGCAGGCGTTCCCCCGCGTTTTACGAAAACGCAGACCGGCTTCTGCGAAGCGAAGTGCAACTCGCGCGGCTGCGGCACGGCGCGGAGAGCACGGTGGCTGAGAATGAGTTGCAACAACAGGTAAGAGCGCTGCGAGAATCCCTCTACTCCAAATCCTGCGAGGTGTCCGCGTGAGCGAGGCGACAAGCGCCAGTTGGTCCACCGCCGCGGCCGCTTTTGACCGCGTCGCTGGTTCTTACGATGACCTGTTTACGCGGACCGCGATCGGACAAGCGCAGCGCAAGCAGGTGTGGCGCCGGCTGCTGCGCGCGTTTGCTCCCGGAGAGCGGATTCTGGAATTGAATTGCGGCACGGGCGAGGACGCAAGATTTTTGGCCCTGCGTGGAAGAAGCATCGTCGCATGTGATGCTTCGGTGCGAATGATCGAAGTTGCCGTTGCCCGCACGCAACGGGATGCGAAAGGCGCGGACATTACTTTCCGGCAGGTTGCCAACGAAGATTTGGGAGTGTTGGCCGGACAGAAGACATTTGACGGCGCCTATTCTAATTTCTCCGGTCTGAACTGCATGGCGGACCTGCAGCCGGTTGCGCGCAACCTGGCTTCGCTGGTGAGACCGGGTGGACACGTGCTGCTTTGTTTGTGGAGCCGCGTCTGCGTGGGAGAACTCATTTGGTACCTGATGCAGGGACAGGCCGGCAAAGCGCTTCGGCGATTCTCGGGAAAAGCGACAGCAAGGGTGGGCGAATCCACCATCACTGTCTCCTATCCCACGGTCGGTGATGTTCAACGCATCTTTGCGCCGTCGTTTCAGCTAGAGCGACGTTGCGCGATTGGCTTGTTCGTGCCGCCTTCGTATGTCGAAAGCTGGGCGCGGAATCATGAAGCGACGCTCGGGCGCCTTGAGAAAATGGATCGCGTCTTCGCGCGATTGCCCGTCTTTCGGGCTGTCGGCGATCACGTCCTGTTGGAGTTCACACGATGCAGTCACTGAGCGCGACGCTAACGCACGTGGGCCTCGCGAGAATGCCGTCGACTTCCCCGCGAACGCCGCGGTGCGCCTCGTCCATCGAATTGCGCTGTCTGGAATGCCATGAGTATCTCATTTCCGCATCCACCGATTCGCTTGTCCGGAGTTTTTCCAGTTTCTACTGCGCTGGGTGCGGCGCCGTGCTCAAGCAGGACGACGGGATCTGGCTTGCCTTACCACCGTCGAGACAGGCGCACTTCTCTCAATTTGTGAGGGAGTACGAGCACGTACGAAGAGAGGAAGGACGGGGAAGCAACGAATCGGAATTTTACCTGGCGTTGCCTTTTCGCGATCTCACGGGCCGCAACTCATGGCAGTGGTCGATTCGCGCCAAAACGTTTCGTTATATGGAGCAACAAATCCTGCCGAAGCTGAGCGGGGATGGCGATCTGCCGCTCGCGATTCTCGACCTTGGCGCGGGAAATGGGTGGATGTCGCATCTCCTTGCACGCGCTGGGCATCGTCCGGTGGCGGTCGATGTGCTGACAAACTCCTATGACGGGCTCGGAGCAGCTTCCCACTACCAGCCCGCGTTGCCGGAACTCTTTCCGCGTTTTCAAGCGGAACTCGACAATCTGCCCTTTGCGAATGGGCAGTTTGACTGCGCGATCTTCAATGCCTCTTTCCACTATTCGGAAAACTACGATCGCACGCTCGCCGAGGCGATTCGTTGCTTGCGTCCCGGCGGCACGATTCTTATTGCCGATTCTCCGACGTACACCGCGGAAGCCAGCGGACAACAGATGCAAGAGGAGCGGCAGGATTACTTCCTGAAACGATTTGGATTCCGCTCGAACGGGCTAGCGAGCTGTGAATACTTGACCCCGGAGCGCTTAATTGCGCTCGAAGCCCGCCACAATCTTGAATGGTCGACACACCGAATTTGGTACGGCGTTCGCTGGGCATGCCGGCCGTGGCTCGCAAGTTTGAAAAAGCGGCGTGAACCTTCCCAGTTTCTTCTCTATAGCGCTCGGGTGAAGACACGATGATAATTCTTGTAAATCCGCGGGCGACGAAACCACGCAACCGCCGGTTTCCCTTATCGGTGATGGCGCTCGGGGCTGTCCTGGAAGGCCGCGAAGAATACGAAATTGTCGACGGCAATCTTGACGAAAACCCGATTGAGACAATTCACGATCTGATTCGCACGCGAAACGTGGAACTGCTGGGCGTCACCGTCATGCCGGGCCCCCAGATGGTTGCGGCCATGGCTATCTGCCGCGCCATTCGCCAACTCCATCCAAAACTCCCAATCGTTTGGGGCGGCTATTTTCCTTCCATCTATACGGACGCCGCGCTCAACGCGCGGTATGTCGATTACGTTGTGCGTGGCCAGGGAGAAGAAACGCTGCTCGAATTGATCGAGGCCGTTCGCGGGAAGCGTCCTTTCGAAGGAATCCTCGGACTGTCCTACAAAGACCTGTTCGGATTGCACCGGCACAATCCGGAGCGGCTGATGAAGGGTCCGGACGCATTTCCGTGGTCGCCGTTCCACCGCGTTCCCGTCGAGAAATATTTGAGGCCATCCTTCTTTGGAAAGCGCACCGCCGCTCATCACGCCAGCATTGGCTGTCCCTTTCACTGCAGTTTTTGCGGAGTCCACGCCGCCTATGGCACGCGCGAGCTTTTGGAGACCCCGGCGCGGACCGAGGCGATTCTCAGTCACCTGAAAACGAAATATGGCGCCGACTCGGTTCAGTTCTACGACATGAATTTCTTCATGGGAGAAAATCACGCGCGGGACCTTGCCGGCCGCATCGAGCCGCTTGGGCTACGCTGGTGGTGCGAAGCGCGCGTGGATATCTTCAACCGCTATTCCGACGCCACGCTGGAAGCGCTGAAGCGCGCTGGGTGCACGATGATCTTTTTTGGCGCGGAGTCCGGCTCCGATTGGGTCCTGAAGGAGATGCAGAAGGACATCACGACGGAGCAGACCGTAGCCGTGGCGGAGCGTATCCGGCAATTCGGGATCATCCCGGAGTTTTCCTTCGTGATCGGTAACCCCCGCGATCCGGAGCGCGATACACGCGAAACGCTGCAGTTTATCCGGAAACTGAAAAAGATTAATCCGAAGTCCGAGATCATCATCTATCACTACACGCCGGTGCCGCAGCGAACTTCGATGTACGGGGAGATTGACGGCCAGGTGTCGTTCCCCTCGAGTCTCGATGAATGGGCTTCGAAACGGTGGATGGACTTCACCTTGCGGATCGATCCGAATACGCCCTGGTTGACGCGCAAAACCAAGAAGCTCATCGACAATTTTGAGGTCGTCATCAACTCCCGATGGCCGACGGTCCAAGACATCCGCGCGCCACGATGGAGCCGCGTCTTGCTGAAATCGCTAAGTGCCTGGCGGTACGCCGCGGGGGTTTACGCGTTTCCAAAGGAACTACGCTGGGCGCAGCAATACATCACGCTGCGCAAGCCGAAGCAGGAAAGCCTTTAGCGCAGCCCGGAAAGCACGATGGCCAGTTTCTCATCCACAACGGTTGTGACTTCGCGCGAAGGTTATCGTACTTGGGCGCGAAAATATGACACGGCGCCGAACCCGATGTTGTCGTTGGAGAGACGCTACCTGGAACCGCTGCTTCCCTGCGCGGCCGGTTTAGATGTCGTCGATCTGGGATGTGGGACGGGGCGCTGGCTGGAAATCCTGCAGGCCGGCGGGCCACGCAATCTGTTGGGTGTCGACAATTCCCTTGAGATGCTGCGGCAAGCAAAAAGAAAGCTGAAAAACGCCGTCACGTTACTGCGCACGGATGGCGTTGGAGCTCCACTCGCGCGAGCCAGTGCCGACCTCGTGCTCGGCAATTTTGTCATGAGTTACATCGAGGACGGGGCCGCATTCGTGGCCAATGCGCGCGCTTCACTCCGGAAGAGTGGAACTCTGTTCCTGACGGATGTGCACCCTGGAACCAGTGCGGCATTGCAATGGCAGCGCGGCGTGCGCGGTGAAGACGGATTTCAAGAGATTCACACGTTCCAGCGATCCATCGATGCCGTGATCGAGCTCTGCCAGAGTGCCGGTCTTCAACTATGTCTGAGACTGGAGCCTTGCTTTGGCGAGGCCGAACGGAACGTATTTGTTGCCACAGGAAAGTTGAATTACTTCGAGCAGTCCATTGGCTATCCCGCGATTTACATCCTGCAATTTCGACCGAAATCCGGCATGCGTGGGCGAATGGCACGGGCGGGGGTGGGAGGCACGGTCAGCGCCATTCACAACGCTTGCATTGCCATAGGCGCACGAGAACACATCCAAGGGACAGTCAAGCTCTCCAGATCGCGGATTGACGCGCTCGGTGCTCGAATTGACGACGATTCCCGTGGCGGCTGTCCCGATTCCTCGATCGACCTGAATGGCTTTCTGCTTCTGCCCGGCTTCGTGAATGCCCACGATCATCTTGAATTCGCTCTTTTCCCGCGGCTGGGAAATGGCAGTTACACAAATTGGGGAGAGTGGGCCGAGGACATTCATCGTAAGGATGCCGACGTCATCGCCAGGCATCGGCAAATTCCAAAGGACGTGCGGTTGTGGTGGGGCGGAATTCGCAACCTTCTCTGTGGAGTCACCACGGTTTCCCACCACAACCCTTACGATGCCAAGGTGTTCGACGGAGAGTTTGCTGTTCGCGTGGTACGCGACTATGGTTGGGCGCATTCGATGACCATGGACGCGGAGGTTGCTGCCAAGAAGGGGCAGACTCCTGCTGGTCAGCCATTCCTGATCCATCTCGCCGAAGGAATCGACTCGCAAAGCGAGCAAGAGATCTTCGAGCTTCACCGCGCCGGTGCGCTAAACGAAAATACCGTCGTGATCCACGGACTTGCGCTGAAGGGGAGGGGCAGGGAACTGCTCCGGGTTTCCGGCGCAGGGCTGATCTGGTGTCCAAGCTCCAACATCTTTCTCTTCGGACGGACGCTATCCGCCCGCGACATCGAATCTTTGCCTAATGTGGCGCTCGGCAGCGATTCGCCCCTGACGGCTGAGGGCGATTTGCTCGACGAGCTCCGATTTGCCCTCGGCCTCGCGCAACTTCCGGTTGAAAAGCTCTACAGCTTTGTTACTCGCCAAGCGGCTCAAATGCTCAGGCTTCAGGAAGGGCAAGGAGTTATCCGCGTCGGGGGCGTGGCGGATATCGTTGCAGTTCGCGACACCGGTCAATCGCCGGCGCAAACACTGGTTTCGCTTTCCTATCGAGATATCGAATTTGTGATGATCGGCGGGCGCGTTCACTTGGCCTCGGACGACGTGCTGCGACGCTTGCCCGATAACATGCAGAAAGAGTTGCAACCTCTCGCTTTGGAGGGCTTTGTGCGCTGGGTTCGCGCTCCGCTGGCTCGGCTTTTCCGTGAAACTGCTGTGCATCTGCCGGGTGGAATCCTTCTCGGCGGAAAGAGGGTGAGTGTTGGAATCCCTGACTGAAAGCCCCGCAGAAGTGCGGCAGGACCCAAGCGATCCCCACGTGGTGCGGACCCTGCCCGTGCTCGTGGTGCATGCCCACACTTCCTGTAACTGCCGCTGCGTGATGTGCGACATCTGGAAAACGCGCTCCGGGAAGTCTTTCCAAGCGAGCGAGCTGGAGCCGCATCTTGCGTCGATTCGAAGGCTCGGTGTTCGCTGGGTTGTTTTTTCCGGCGGGGAACCTCTCCTAAACCCCGACCTGCCGCTTCTGTGTTCGCTGCTCCGCAAGGAAAAAATTCGATTGACACTCCTGACCACCGGATTGCTTCTGGGGAAATGTGCCGAAGAGGTGGCTGCGAGCTTCGATGATGTGATCGTCTCGCTTGACGGTCCTCCGGAGATTCACGATGCGATTCGGCGCGTGGATGGAGCATTTTCGCTCATGCAGGCCGGCATCAACGCGCTGAGGGAACGGCGGAAGGAGATTCGGATCACCGCGCGCACCGTGGTGCAAAAAGCAAATCACCGCCATTTGCGGGAAACCATGCGAGCCGCGAGGTTGCTCAACCTAGACGCCATTTCCTTCCTGGCTGCCGATCTTACCTCGACGGCCTTCAACCGTCCTCTGGTTTGGCCAACCGCTCGCCAGGAGGAGGTTGGGCTTTCTCCGGTCGAACTCGCTGCATTGGAGAATGAAATCGAATTGCTGATTCAGCAGTCCGCCGGGGAATCGGAAAGCGGCTTCATCATCGAAACGCCGAAGAAGTTGCGTCGCATCGCGCAACACTTTAGCGTTCAATTAGGGTCAAGAAAAGCGGAGTCGCCGGTCTGCAACGCGCCGTGGGTGTCCGCGGTGATCGAAACCGATGGAACCGTACGGCCTTGCTTCTTTCACCCGCCGATCGGCAACCTTCACGAGCAAAGCCTGGATTCGATTGTGAATGGGAAAGTGGCTCGCGATTTCCGAGCCGGACTGGACATTGCGAGGAATCCGATTTGCAACCGTTGCGTCTGCTCGTTGTACTACCGATTGTGACTCGAGTTAGGCGCATCCCGCACGGGTGGGTCGTCGCCGGAGTACATTTCGGGTTCTCCCAAGCTCCCCGCTTCCGGCAAATGCCGGAGGTAGAGCACGATCGACCACATCTCCTTCTCCGTCAAAATGCCTTTGGACGCGGGCATCCCCGAGGGTGAAATTCCATTCTCGACGATCCACTTGAGTTGCCCGTCGGTATAGGACTGCACCGAGGCCGAGTTCAGCGAAGGCACCGGGGGCGACATTCGATCGGCGAATGGAACCCCGGTGTTCTGTCCATCGAGACCGTGGCACGCCACGCAATAGTGGGAAAACGCCGATCTTCCACCCTGAATGGCTTCCGGGGCGTCGACCAGTGGATTCCGAACGTCTCTTCCGCGGACCGTCAGAGAATGCTTGATGCGAGTCATCGTGGCGGTCTCGAGTTTCAGGGGAGGCGAAACCTTGCATCCGGCGATCGAAAAACCCAAAACTATGCCGGCGGCCAGCGCGCCGATTTTCCTGGCGCTCAAGGTTCAACGACCTGGACGGTCAAGGTCATCGATCCGTGTCCCGAGCCGCAAAAATGGGCACATTTGCCTTCGAAGGTCCCCACCGTTTCGGGAGTAAAGGTAACGGTTGCGGCTTGGCCTTTCTTCACTTCCGTTCTTACGCCTAGATCTTCGATGAGCAATCCGTGGGTCACATCGCTGGACTGGACGACGAGTGTAACCTCCTCTCCCCTTTTGACGGTGATTTCGTTTGGCTCAAAGGCGAACCGGCTCGCTGTGATAGTAACGAGTTTGGGGTTTTGCCTTGCGCGCGGCGCCGCGCAGAATGCCAGTGTCGCAAATGCTATACAGCCTACTAGTATGGTTCTAAGCTTCATTGAGATCATCCTCTTTATAAGTAAATCCAGTTGAATCGCGTCCTGCCAATGCAATCAACCTTACACAGGGTACTGTTTCGTCCGTTTTTGGTTGTCAAGGTGAAGTCAAGTCAAAGTAATCTTCCTGGCTGTGCGTGCGGTCAGATATTTTGCATTTGTGCGTGGACACTCCGAGCGAGTACTTGGACCTCAGTGCGAATTAGGCCCTCCGCATGTCCATGGTTGGACCTGGTAATCTCGCCCCCGCGCGGAGATACTCGGCTGGCGCCGCGAGAGCTCCATCGAAAAACGCGTGGAATACGGCCTCTACTACCTGCGCCACTGGACGCCGGTCTTCGAGTTCCTGATTGTCCTACTCACCTTTTCTCGGGGATTCACAAACAAGAATGCCCCTTCAAAGCCAGAAGGCGTCAGCCAATCACGCGGACAATTGACGAACAGTTTGCCTGGGCATGACTTGGCGGTGACAAATGCCCCACTGCTTCTAGCTATGCTTGTTTTTCGGCCAGAGGGGCGACCCAATCTCTATCGACTGCGCGGAAGATGGGAGTGGAGAACTCTTCTGGCCGAACTACCTCACTGGAAGTATCTTCCCCAGTGCAACCCTCCCTGCCGAATCAACCAAAGCTAAACAGATGACGGGCCCACCGGTCTCTTTCGAATGCAGTTCAAAGCTCAATTCGATGCCGTCTTTGCGCGGTTGAGGCTGCGTTGGTAGATCGACAAATTCACGAACGCTGCTTGCAGGATGGGTGTCGTCAACCCATGTCTCCGTCCATGTTCCAAAAGATCTCCGAGGATCGTATCTACTTCGACGGGCGCGCCCTTTTTGAGATCTCGATACATGGAAGAGGCCAACGGCGAACCCTCGGCTGTAAGCGCCACAGCCTGACGTTCCACGAAGGCTTCCGATTGCGGATGCCCGCAGGCACTGGCGATGCCGGAGCATTCCCGGAGTGCAGAGAGAGCCATAGCCGCGCCTCCCGGGATGGCGGCGATTTCGCCGATATTGCCACGCAGAAGGCAGGTGATGGCTCCCAGGGTTGCAAGCTGCACCCATTTCTGCCACATGTCGTCCAAGATGTGGTTGGAGAGTACGGCATCGAAGCCCGCGCCGCGCAGGGTCTCGTCGAGTTTTTGCAGGCGTGGCGTGGTGTGGCCGTCGAGTTCGCCATAGGTGAGCTTCTGAAAATCAGCGAGCTGGTGGATCCGGCCTTCCTGGTCCAATTCCGTGGCGACCAGGCAGACGCCGCCCAGAACGGCGTGCGCTCCGAAACGCGCGATCAGGAGGTCCATGTGTCGCATTCCGTTCAACGCGGGAAAAATCATGGTTTCGGGTCCCACCGCCGCGGCGAAATCATTCATCGCGCCGGGAAGCCCGTAGCTCTTTACGCCGAGCAGGATCAAGTCATATGGCCGTGTAATCTGGCCGGCAGTAATCGTCTTTGGATGCAGCGTCAGATCTCCGTGCGGGCTCACGATCTGAAGTCCTTTTGTTTTTATTTCTTCGGCCCGTCTGGCGCGAACAAGAAACGTCACATCGCGGTTCGCCTGGGCCAAGCGGCCACCAAAGTACCCGCCAACGGCTCCCGCACCGATGACCAGAATTTCCACGGTTGCAGCCTCCTTTTTGCCCAGCGCTATTGGAAGCGTTGGATTTACGATTCCTTCCTCACGCCAAGCCTGCTCCTTCTGTACCAATTCAGTTCAAGGGATTTGATGTTTGCCCGCAACGGAGAGCTACGAAATTACTGCATATTTTTTAGTGGCGGGGAAGGGTGGCCGCCGTTTGGTTTTCCGCCGAACCAAAACGAAACCGGAAAGCCTGGTAAATACGTTCGCCCCATTATCCGTGTCCGATAGAAGCTGACTTGGCAGTGTCGCGAACACGTGAGCCCGGTGTACTATGGGAATATCGCGGAATTACGAAGGGAACGCTGTCTAGATGCCTGGCAGACCAAAGCGGGTCTATTTTCTGGTGCTACTCCTCGGGGGTATTTTTCTCGCGGCACAACTGCATTGCTGCGTGGACTTGAACTCCGGAACATTGGAATCCCATGTTTGCCCGGTATGCTCCACAGTGGGGACGGCCATCGCCCCTCCTTCCCTGAACGTGGCGACGCTGCCGGCAATCAACCGGCTGGAAGTTCTTCGCGTGGTGGCTACCGTTCCTGTGGTAGTTCTGCGGAACGTGGCGCCGCGTGCCCCACCGGCAATTTAGCGCACTGCTGTTTACCCCCCATTTCCAAACACAAATGTTGTACGCCCTCCTGAGACGGGCGCGCGAGGAGTTTTCAATTGAGGAAAGGAAGCGTTCTGGCCGTCGCCCTGCTTGCCCTCCCAGCGTTTGCAGCGGGCCAGCAGAGTGCAGCCCCCAATCCGCCGCCTGCGCCGCCGCAAGCGCCAACGGCACAGGCTGCCTCGGCCCGGATCTCGCTGGACGATGCCATTCGCATGGCCCTCCAGCACAACCATGCGTTGCAGGCATTGCGCTCAACCATCCAGCAGAGCCTGGCGGAAGAGATCACGGCCAACCTTCGTCCCAATCCCACGCTCGGTCTTGACGCTCAATTCATTCCGATCTTCCAACCCAACCAGTTCAATTCGGACTATATCGATCAGCAGGCGCAATTCGATGCCGGCGTGGGTTACTTATTCGAGCGGGGCAGGAAACGACAACACCGTCTTCAAGCTGCGCGGGACCAGACTTCCGTGGTGCGCTCGCAAGTCTCCGACAGCGAGCGGCAACTGATCTTCAACGTTGGACAGCAATTCGTCGACGTTCTTTTAGCGCAATCGACCCTGGACTTCGCGCAGTTGGACCTGGACAGCTTTCAGAAGACCGTGGACATCAGCAATGAACGATTCCGCGTGGGGGACATGAGCGAGGGAGACCTTCTCAAAATCAAACTCCAGTTGCTGCAATTCCAAACTGACGTTTCGGCCGCCAAACTGGCCAAGCTGCAAGGCTTGGCGGCGCTGCGCCAATTTCTGGGCTTCGAGTCTGTCCCCGATGACTACGATGTACAGGGCTCGCTCGACTACCAGCCGGTGCACGCTGACGTGAGCGGTTTTAAATCCTTGGCGGTGATGAACCGCCCGGACCTCCGCGCGGCGCAGCAAGGCGTTGTCGCGGCGGAAAGCCAGTTGGCGTTGCAGCAGGCCAACGGCAAGATGGACATCACTGGCACATTCAACTACACGCACACGGCCGGCGTGAATACCGGGGACTTTTATTTCAACATGCCGCTTCCCATCTTCAACCGGAATCAGGGGGAGATCGCGCGAGCGCGCTACGCGATAACTGAGGCGCAGGAGCAGGCCAGCGAAACGGCGCAACAGGTTTCCACCGACGTCGTGCAGGCGTATGAAAACCTGGTCACCAACGATCAAATCATTCAGCTTTACCAGGGCGGCTACGTCGAACAGGCCAAACAATCGCGCGACATCAGTGAATACGCCTACCGCAAGGGCGCCGCCAGTCTTCTCGACTATCTCGATGCCGAACGAACGTATCGTGCCAATCAGCTTGCCTACCGCCAGGCGCTCGCGAGCTACATGCTCGCGCTCGAACAGATGCGCCGGGCCGTGGGAACGAGGAATCTGCCATGAAGCCTGTGATGCAAAGACACTTGTCACTCTTGGCCGTTGTTGCGGTTGCCGCCCCGCTCATCGCCGCTCTCTCTGGCTGCGGCTCCGGCCAAGGTGAGTCGGAATCCGGGATGACCTCGTTCACCTCCTCGGAAGCAAAGGCAGACACGGCCGAGCTTTTTACGGTCCCGAAGGAGCAGATGGCTCACCTGCAAATCGTGGCCGCGGAAAAAGGGCCTCTCCCGCGCACCCTGCGCCTGGCGGGTGCTGTGGCCTACGACGCATTTGCGACCACGCCAGTTTTCGCGGCGATTGGCGGCCCGGTCCACGAGATACTTGTGGCACCCGGCCAATTCGTGCAGGCCGGCCAGCCGCTGCTGACTGTCACTAGCCCGGACTATTCCGCTGCACGCTCCGCCTACATCAAAGCGCTCGATGCCTATGCGCTTGCGGACAAACTCTACGTTCGCGCACAAGATCTCCACGCGCACGGCGCGATCTCCGAGGCCGATCTGCAGCAGGCGGAATCCACTCGGACGCAGGCTCACGCGGACGTGGAATCCTCCGCGGACGCCTTGCGAGCACTGGGAGTGAAGGATCCGGAGGCGCTGGTTAAGAAGACCGTGCAATCCACGGCGGAAATTCCGGTCCCGGCCCCGGTCGCGGGAGAAATTGTGGAGCGGCTTGTAGGTCCCGGACAACTGCTCCAGACCGGTGTGACTCAGTGTTTCACGATATCGAATACGAACACCGTCTGGGTACTCGTGAATGTCTACCAGAGCGATCTGCCATTCGTGCATGTGGGGGACGCCGTCGAAATCAACACCGATGCCTATCCCGAACTGTTTCACGGAAAAATTTCCTATATTGCGCCCGCGCTCGACCCCAACACGCGGACCTTGCAGGCGCGCATCGTCACCCAGAATCCCGGAAAGAAATTGAAGAGGGACTTGTACGTGACGACCTTGGTCAACGCCGGGTCCATTCCAGACGCCATCACGGTCCCTGACGCTGCGGTTCTGCGCGACACGGAAAACCAGCCGTTCGTCTATGTGCAAACCAGTGCGAACCAGTTTGCGCGGCGCGTCGTCACCGTGGGGCAGAGCAGCAAAGGAAACACGCAGATCACCAGCGGATTAAAGGAGGGCGAACACGTCGTCGGCGACGGTAGCCTGTTCCTCCAATTCAAGAATTCCCTCCAGCACTAAGAGGAGCGCTTCCGGCTAATCTCCATGATCCATCGCATCGTCCAATTCGCTCTTCAACAACGCTTCCTGGTGCTCATGATCACGATTCTGACTATCGTGGCGGGCGCCTGGTCCTTCCGGCAGATGCCCGTTGATGCCTACCCGGATCTTTCGCCACCGATGGTGGAACTGATCACGCAATGGCCCGGTCACGCAGCGGAGGAAGTAGAGCGGCTCACGACACTCCCGCTGGAACTGGCGATGAACGGCTCGCCGCGCCTGCACGTGATGCGCTCGATCTCGTTGTATGGTCTGTCGGATCTCATCCTGACGTTTGATGAGGGCGTGGATCCTTACTTCGCGCGCGAGGTCGTTTTCGAACGCATCAGCGACGCCACGCTGCCGCAGGGTGTGACGCCCAGCATGGCGCCTCTGTTCAGCCCCAGCGGCCTGGTGTACCGCTACGTGATCGAAAGTCCTGATCGCTCTCCGATGGAATTGCACACCTTCGAAGATTGGACCATCGAGCGGGCGTACAAGAGCGTGCCGGGAGTGGCGGACGATTCAGGATTTGGCGGTCCAACGATGGAGTATCACGTCCTGCTGGACCCGGTGAAGCTGTACAACTATCACCTTCCGGTGGTTCAGATTGTTGCCGCGCTGAATGCGAACAACGCGAACACGGGCGGCGGCTTTTACACGCAAGGCGGGCAGTTTTACTACGTTCGCGGCCTGGGGCTGGTCAAGACCACGGAAGACATCGGCGACGTGGTGGTCGCAAGCCTGAATGGCGTGCCGGTGCGGATCAAGGATATCGGCCGCGTGGAGATCGGGCACGCCCCGCGGCTTGGTATCTTTGGATTCCAGACCAAGCAGAAGAATGACGACGACGCTGTCGAAGGCGTCATCCTGATGCGGCGCGGCGAGCAAACCCAGAACGTCCTGCAAGGCGTCGAGAAGAAAACCGAGGAGATCAACAAGGCGCTCCTGCCGCCCGACGTGAAGGTTCGCCCCTACTACGACCGGAGCGACCTTGTTCATGTCACCACGGGCACCGTCGAGGGGAATCTCCTTCGGGGCATGGTCCTTGTCTTCCTCGTCCTGATTTTTTTCCTGGTCAGCTTCCGCGCCGCGATCATCACCGCGCTTACGATTCCCCTTGCTCTCCTGTTCGCCTTCATTTTTCTGCATTTGACGGGGGAAGCGGCCAACCTCCTCTCCATCGGAGCGATCGACTTCGGCATCATCATTGACGGCACCATTGTCATGGTGGAGAACATTTACCGCGAACTCGGCTTGCGCAAGGGGCAGGATTACAAACTGAACAAAGTCATCCTTGCCGCCGCGCGAGACGTTGACCGCCCCATTTTCTATTCGGTTGCTGTAATCATCGCTGGATACCTCCCGATTTACGCGCTTACCGGTCCTGCGGGAAAACTGTTCCACCCCATGGCGGACACCATGGGCTTCGCTCTTCTCGGAGCGTTGCTGCTCACCCTTACTCTTATCCCCGTTCTGGTTTCCTATTGGTTCAGGGGTGGAGTACAGGAAAAAGAAAATCGCGCATATGAATGGTTCAAGCGCGAGTATGGTTCGGAACTCAAGTGGTGCATGGAACGCCCCAAGCTCACCTTGTTTCTCGCGACCCTCATTTTTGGAACTTCACTTATCCTTGTCCCGTTCATCGGGGGCGAATTCATGCCACACCTCGACGAAGGCGCCATCTGGGTCCGCGCCACCATGCCCTACACCATCTCGTTCGAGGAAGCAGCCAAGTTTGCTCCGCAGGTGCGCAAACTGCTGATCCAATATCCCATGGTAACGGTGACGGGGTCGGAACTCGGCCGGCCGGACGATGGCACGGACCCCACCGGCTTTTTTAATTGCGAATTCTATGTCGGGTTGAAACCATACGGCGACAAATCCTGGAAGTCGGGCTCGATCCACTCAAAGGAAGAGCTTACGCGGGATCTCCAGAAGAAGCTCGAGGCCTACCCCGGGGTGATTTTCAACTACACACAGCCCGCCGAAGACGCTGTGGACGAAGCTCTCACTGGCCTCAAGAGCGCCCTGGCGGTAAAAATATTCGGTCCCGATCTGGACGTACTCGAGAAAAAAGCCGTGGAAATCAAGAATGTCCTTGATAAAACGCCCGGTTTCACCGATCTCACTGTCGTGCGGGAACTCGGTCAGCCCAGTTTGCTCATCGAGGCCGATCGCGCGAGAATTGCGCGCTATGGCATCAACGTTGCCGACGTCGAGGCCGTGGTGCAAGCGGCAATCGGCGGGCAGGCCGCCACGCAGGTGATTCAGGGGGAAAAGCTGTTTGATCTGGTGGTCCGCATGGACCCGAAGTTCCGCTCCGAAGCGCGCGAAATCGGGAATCTCCTGGTGCCTGCTCCGGCAGGGCAGCAGATTCCGCTTTCCGAATTGGCCACAATCAAGGAAAGCACCGGCGCTTCCTTCATTTATCGTGAAAACAACTCCCGGTACATCGGCGTTCAGTTTTCCATTGAGGGGCGCAACCTGGAAGGCGCTGTTCGAGCCGGTCAGCGAGGCATTGCCAAGGGCGTGAAGCTACCTGACGGCTATCGCCTCGATTGGGGCGGCGAATACAGCGAGCTTCTGGAGGCCAAGGCGCAACTTCTTGTCATCGGCCCGCTGGCCGTGTTCCTGGTTTTCTTGATCCTCTTTGCGCTTTATGGCAATTTCAAGTTCCCGTTCACGGTTCTCCTCAGCGTGGTGATGACCGAACCGGTCGGCGCACTCCTCGCCCTCAAGCTCACGCACACCCCGTTTAGCGTCTCTTCCATTCTCGGACTGATCGTTCTTATGGGCGTCTCCGCGGAAACCGCCATTATCGACGTCTCTTACATCAATAAATTGCGCGTCGAGGGCCAGGATATTTCCCGCGCCACGTACGAAGGCTCTTTGGTGCGGCTGCGTCCCATTATGATGACCGCGCTTGTCGCCTGCCTCGGTCTTCTTCCCGCCGCCCTCTCGACAGGAGTCGGCTCGGACTCGCAGAAGCCCTTCGCGATCGTTATTGTCGCGGGGCTCGTCTCCCGGCTCTTCTTGGGACGGATCGTGAGTCCGGTCCTCTACCAGCTTGTGGCCCGGGAAGGCGACGTTTTGCAGGTGTAGTAATGGCGGCTTTCGTTTGTAGCGCGCTTTTCCTCACCTGGATTGCTCCGGCAAACCCCAGACAATCTGCATTTTGGGCGGAATAGATTATTAGGAGTAGGTCAGAATTTCCGGAGCCTTGTGAAGGACTACCAGTCAATCACGAGATGGGCAAAGTTCAGGCGCGCTAAAAGTTCGGAGGCTACCGGGAAACGAATCTCAAGTAATCAAGCGGTTGGAACTACGCGGCAAGACTGCTACTGACGGGCTCTTCCGTAAGTTTGGGCTTTTTGACGTCCCAAGCGAGGCCGAGCGTGCGCAGTGTCCAGATGCCGTACCAGTTGACATCAAGCTCATACCACCGGAAGCCATGGCGCGCGGACTGCGGCTGGGCGTGATGATTGTTGTGCCAGCCTTCGCCGAAGGTCAGGATGGCGACCCAGAAGCTGTTGGTGGAGTCGTCACCCGTATCGAAGCGCTGCGAACCCCAAATGTGCGTGGCCGAATTGACGAGCCAAGTGAAATGCAGGCTCATGACGGAGCGAACAAAGACTCCCCAGAAAACCCAGGGCCAGCCGCCGATGGCGTAGAAAAGGACGGCAACTGCGAGGGAGGGAATCACATGCCACTTGCTGATCCAGAGATGAAACTTGTCCTTGCGGAGGTCGGGCACGTAGGGCAGCAATTCGCTGCGGTCGCGGTGCATGGCGCGGCCGGTGATGATCCAGCCCATGTGCGCCCAGAAGCCGCCTTCGCGAGGGGAATGGGGGTCCCCGTCCACATCGGTGTTCTGGTGGTGCATGCGGTGCGTGGCGACCCAGGCGATGGGCCCGCCCTCGAAGGCCAGAGTGCCGCAGGTGGTGAGGAAGTATTCGACCCATTTGGGAGTCTTGTAGCCGCGATGCGTGAGCAGGCGATGGTAACCCATGCCGATGCCGAGGCTGCCTGCTACCCACCACATGAAGATGCAGACGAAGAGCGCTTTCCAGGTGAAGAAGAAGATGGCGGCGAGAGCGCACAAATGGAGGGCGATCATAATGGTGGTGACGCCCCAGTTGACGGGTGAAGAGAAGGTTCGGTCGTTTTTCAGTGCGGAGAAGAAGCTCATAGTCAGTCTCTACTGTAGCACCGTCCGCTGTACTTTTGTGGTTAATCGTGAGGGGTGTAGTCGAAAAGGTCTCAGGGCAATATCCGGCGAGCGCATGAGGAATCTAAGAGGGCGCGGTCGAGCGCCAGCTTTTCTTCGGAGCGCAGCTGACGATGAGCGCCTTTTGGCAGATCGCCGAGGTGCAGCGGGCCGATGGAGACACGGACCAGGCGAAGGACTTGGACGCCGAGGGCATCGAGCATCCGGCGGATTTGGCGGTTCTTGCCTTCGTCGAGGACGATTTCAAGCCAGGAATGTCTTTCGCCGCCGCGGAGAAGGCTGGCGCGTTTTGCTTTGAGGACGCCGCCGTTTGGTACCTCGATGCCGCGTTGGAGAGCCTCGAGTAGACGGCCATCGGCCATGGAGCTGATTTGCACGTGGTACGTCTTATCGAGATGAGAGGCGGGGTCAGTGATGCGAGCGGCCCATCCGGAGTCGTTGGTGAGAAGCAGCAGGCCCTCACTGGCTTTGTCCAGGCGTCCGACGGGAGCGATCCAGGGAAGATCGGCGGGAAGAAGGGAACATACAGTGTCGCGGCCTTTTTCATCATCGGTGGTGGTGACGATGCCGCGGGGTTTGTTGAGGACGAGATAGATTTTGTCGGCGGAAGCGAGCAGCTTGCCTTCCACTTCAATGCGATCGATTCCCGGGCGCACGGGAGCTTCGGGATTTTTCACACGGGAGCCGTTGAGGCGGACCTTGCCATCACGGATGAGGTCGAAAGCCTGAGAGTGGGAACAAAAGCCGAGTTTGGAGAGGGCGCGTGCCAGGCCGACGCGCTTGGCGCCGGGTGCGGGGCGACAGGAAGTCTTGGCGGACTTGGGCTTCACGGGGGCTGTAAGAGCATTCAGCTCTTCTTTTCTGGCGCCGGCTCGGGATGATTCACTTCGCCGTAGCGCTCGGCGAGCCAGGCGCGAACTTCCTTTGGAGCGTATTTGAAGGGGCCGTTGCCGCCCTTGTAGGAGATGCGCCCGTTTTCGTCGAGGATATACAGGCGCTCGGGCCAGGCGGAGTACGCATCATTCGCGGCGTTATTCATTTCATCGATGCCGAAGGGTACGGGGAACTTGAAGCGCTGGGTGAAATCGTTGGCGATGGCGACGCGGTCTTCGATTCGCTTGGGCTGTGCGTAGCAGACGTTGTCTTTTTCCTTTTCGTTGGACTTCATCTTCCACTCATCCGTGGGATGCGCTTCGCGGATGTAGATGGTCAGAAAATCGGCGTGGTCTTTGTAATCGTTATAGATCTGGACGACGTCGCCAACCTGGCGACGGAAGGGTGGTCAAGTGAAGCTGCCGAAGACCAGAACGAGCGGGCGCCCGGCCGTCTTTTCGCGAATGTGGAAGGTTGTGGAGCCGTCGAGCGCAACGAGGCGAACATCCGGCGCTTGATCGCCGACCTTGAGCGTGCCGCGATGCATGTACGGCAGCGCGTAGCGGACCATATAGAAGGCGTCTCTCGGGCCGCCCGCCATGACGCTGAGCCCTGCATAGGCAGCAAGGACGAGGACCAGAAGGGAAATTCCAAACCATTTGAGCGCTCGGTTCATGGATTCTTCGTGTTAGTGAGGATTGGCGCGAAGTTCTTCGCGCATGGCCTTGTAGCGCGCAAGTGATTTTTCGATGATGTTCATCGCCGCGTAGGCGGGAAGGATGTCCTCGACCTGGACCTGCTTGCCTTCCAGTTGCTTGTAATCCTGGAAGAAGCGTCTCAGGACGAGCAAACGGTGAGGCGGAAGGTCGCGCGCTTCGATATAGTCGCTGAACTCGGGATCCTTGGTGGCGACGGCGATGATTTTGTCGTCACTTGCGCCGGAATCGATCATGGTCATGACGCCGATGGCGCGAGCTTTGATGAGCGCGAGAGGCTGCACGGGCTCCTGGCATAGGACGAGAACATCGAGAGGGTCGTTGTCTTCGGCATAGGTCTGTGGGATGAAGCCGTAGTTGGCCGGGTAGAAGACCGCGGAATGGATGATGCGGTCGACCCTTAGCAAGCCCGTGGATTTGTCCAACTCATATTTGACGTTGGAGCCCAGCGGGATTTCGATGAGGGCCTGAAAGTCGCGGGGCAATTCATCGCCGGGAGAAACGTCGTGCCAGGGGTGCATCAAGATCGGGCCTCGCTAGGGAACGCGTTCGACCCTATTATCACCTGAGAACGCCGGTAAACGGAAATACCAGAATTCAGGCAATTTTCTTTTTCCAGGCGCCGAGGATGGCGCCCATCAACACGAGTCCGGCAAGCGGAAAGAACTCATTGATGGCGAACAGTTCTTTGGGGCGCATCTCGTACATATAGGTCGTGTAGTTGATGGGCCCGAGAAAACCGATCCAGAGGAGAACTCCAACCGAGGCGCCCCGGCCCACGGTATTCGCATTCCGCCAGATGCAGATTTGCGCCAGGGCGTAAGCAATCAAGAGGTTGAGGATAAACGTGATGACGTAGGGTAGCACCGGGTTCATGCTGTTGGCTTGCTCCTCGGTCATGTGCTCGAGGGCCATCCAGGGCTTGCTGAAGAGAACGCCATACCAAACGCCTCCGAGAACCCAATAGGCGATAGCAGCAACGACGACGGCAAGGTGGTTTATTCGCATCGTGAGTCCTTTCCGTTGAGGGGGCACATTGTCGGGCAGAGTCTGTAACTGGAGTAGCGGGATGTCAAGAGGGCATGGGGGATAGTGGCCAAGACGTTGATGGGCGGAGGGGAATTCAGTCGACCGGCGCACCAGCGATCAGGAACCTGATGGGAGGCCAGATTTCGATAGAATGCCTCGGGGCGGCATCAGGCGCGAGCCTTGTCGATCATTTCTTCCCAGATGCCTTTGGATTTGAGGATGAGTTCGACGGCGTCGCGGATGGCGCCGTGTCCGCCGGCGGATTTGGTGACAAAATGGGCGGCTTTTTTGACCTCGGGGACGGCATTACCGACGGCGACGGCGAGTCCAACGCGGCGCATAACCGTAAGATCGGGAAGATCGTCGCCGACGTAGGCGACGGCGGAATCGGGGACGCCGGTTTTGCGAAGGATTTCCTCGTAAGCGGGGATCTTCGTTGGCTGCTTCATAAAGACAAATTCCATTTTCATTTCGTTGGCGCGGCGGAGGAGCGCGGGGCTTTCGCGGCCGGTGATGCAGCCGGTGCGGATGCCCGCGGTGTGCGCCAGGGTAAGGCCCTGGCCATCGTGGGCGTCAAAGACTTTAATTTCGAGAGCGGATCCGTCGGGCTGCGAGAGCAGTAGGACTCCGCCGGCGGTCATGGTGCCGTCCACGTCCATCAGAAGAATCTTGATTTGCGCGGCGCGCTTTTTCAGCGCCGAAGAGATTTTGTGAGCAGGGGACAAGGATTCCTCCGTTGAGTGTCGAATGGAAGATTTTAGCAGGAATGCGAGCGATGTCTGATATCCGAGCTCAGAAAGCAAGAGTAGGCCAGAAAGCATTGCGCTAGATAAGCTCGAGAGTCCAAAGGTCGTGGAGGTGGACAACGCCGAGTACTTTTTGCGAGGCCGGGTCGAGGACGACAATGGAGGTGATTTTCTTCTTTTCCATGAGGTTGAGAGCTTCGCTGGCGAGGAGATTCGGGCTGATGGTTTGCGGCGTGCGGACCATGCAGTCGCCGGCGGTCATCGAGAGCGTGGCGCCGCCGTGTTTTTCCATCAGGCGGCGAAGGTCGCCGTCGGTGAGGATGCCGGCGAGCTTGCCCTCGGGGGTGGTTACGGTGGTCATGCCGAGTTTCTTGGCGGACATTTCGTGGAACGTGGCGGGCATGGGCGTTTCGAGAGAGACGCGGGGCAAGGCGTCGCCTGAGTGCATGAGATGTTCGACGCGGAGGAGTTTCTTGCCCAGGCGCCCGGCGGGATGAAGCGCGGCGAAATCGTCAGGCTGGAAGCCGCGACGCTCGAGGAGCGAGACGGCGAGGGCGTCACCTAAGGCCATAGCGACGGTCGTGCTTGCCGTCGGCGCGAGATTCAGGGAGCACGCCTCTTCCTTGACGCTGACATCGAGGACCACATCGCTGGCGGCAGAGAGAGTGGATTTGGGATTTCCGCTAAGCGTAACGATGGGCATTTCGAGGCGCTTGAGAGCTTCGAGGAGGTTGAGGATCTCCGGAGTTTCGCCTCCATAGCTGATGGCAAGAAGCGCATCGCCCCGGGCGAGCATGCCCAGGTCGCCGTGCAGAGCTTCGGCCGGATGGAGAAAAAAGGAGGGCGTGCCGGTGCTGGAGAGCGTAGCGGAGATTTTGCGGCCGATGAGGCCGGACTTGCCCATGCCGGTGACGACGACGCGCCCCTTGCAGCCAAGGAGGAGATCGACGGCGCGTTCAAACGAGGAATCGAGACGCGCAAGGAGGTCGTTAAGAGCTTGGGCTTCGATGCGGAGGACGCGGCGGGCGGATTCGAGGCTCATGAGGGGCTCCAGCGGCGGACGACGCCGGCGAGTTCTTTGAGGCGGGAGAGTAGTTGGGAGAGTTGCGAGAGGGGCAGGGCATTGGGGCCATCGGAAAGGGCGGCTGTGGGATTGTCGTGAGTTTCGAGGAAGAGGCCGTCGATGCCGGCAGCGACTCCGGCACGGGCGAGGGTGTCAATGAACTCGGGCTGGCCGCCGCTCGCGTCACCCTGGCCACCGGGAAGTTGCACGGAGTGGGTGACGTCGTAGACGACGGGATAACCGAATTTCTGTAACACGGGGAAAGTGCGCATGTCGACGACGAGGTTGTTGTAGCCGAACGAAGCGCCGCGCTCGGTGAGGAGGATGTTCCGGTTGCCGGAGGAGGCGACCTTTTCGGCGACGTTGCCCATGTCCCACGGAGACAGGAATTGTGCTTTCTTCAGGTTGATGATGCGTCCAGTTTTTGCGGCGGCGAGGAGGAGGTCGGTCTGCCGCGCGAGGAAGGCAGGGATTTGGAGAATGTCGGCGACTTCGGCGGCCGGCGCGGCTTGTGAGGCGTCGTGGATGTCAGTGAGGATGGGGAGCCGAAGATCGGATTTAATTTTGGCGAGGATGCGTAAGCCTTCCGCGAGGCCGGGGCCGCGGAACGCTTTAATCGAGGAGCGATTGGCCTTGTCGTAGGAAGCCTTGAAGATGTAGGGGATGCCGGCATCGGCGGCAATTCTTGCGACGCGCTCGGCCATGCTGCGTGCGTGGGATTCGGACTCAATGACGCAGGGACCAGCAATCAGAAAAAGCGGATTGGCCCCGCCGAGACGGAGAGAACCCAAACAGATTTCGCGCGTCGTGGTCATCAATGAAAGAAAGATATCACAGCCGAGCTAAGGCCGTTCGATGGGCAAAACGCGGAACCGCTTCTTGCCAGCTATTCGATACACGGAAAAATCCCTTTGGTCCACGGTAAGAATTGTCTCGACGGACTCCCGGTTCGCCAGGTATACCAGGGTGGCATCCGCGAAATCCATAGGTCGGTCGGAGTATTGGGACATGAGCGAATGGATGTAATGCAACTCGGGGTGCTGGATCGACCCAAGCAGGATGGCCCCCGACTGAAGAAACTGCCATGTCGTCTCTTTCTTTGCTGGAGAGTCGCCCACCATGTGGAACAGCTCAGCCAGCGAAGCTTCGGAGGTCAACAACGGATATCGAAGTTGCCGAATCGCGGCCTGGCAGGGAGCATGCCAGCGGTCCGATTTATCCAAGATGGCAAGAATCGCTCCGGTGTCGATCAGAGCATCAACGGCCATACTTGCGTGCCAGGCTCTTGCGGACAAGCTCGCGGACCATTTCCGAGCGTCTCGGACGGTTGCCTGTGATACGGCCGATGAAAGGTTCGGCCGCGGCGTGCAGCCGTTTTTGCTCTTCGTCGTCGGCGATATCCACGGCGTTTTTGGCGAGCCATTCGCGCACCGCCATGTCCAGAACGGCGGATACGCGGACCTTGCGGGAGCGCGCTGCGCGTTCCAAGTCGGATTTGAGCCCCGCGGAAAGCCGCCAACTATAGACTTCCGTCTTCATGCACCACAGTGTAGTGCAAATTCAAATTTGATGCAAGATAGGGTTCCAAAGGCGACCCGCGCACTTATTGCAGCCTTGAGTCGCGCGAAAAACAACTCTAGGTGAAATTTTCAGGCGGAGGCGTGGGGCGCGGCGCGGAGGGCGGGAGCGTGAGGCTGGGACTCCGGGGCCGACGCGGCGGTTGTGGGGCGCGACTTCTGGAGTTTGTGCTCCAGGGAGGCGCCGATGAAGGCGGCGAAGAGCGGGTGCGGTTCCAGCGGCTTGGACTTGAATTCGGGGTGGAACTGGCAGCCCAGGAACCAGGGATGGTTGGGAGCTTCCACGATCTCGACGTAATTCTCGTCGGGCGTGCGTCCTGTGATTTTCAGCCCCGCGCCGACCAAAGTTTTCTCGTACTCGCGGTTGAACTCGTAGCGGTGGCGGTGACGCTCGCTAATCTCGGTTGTGCCGTACGCTTTGTGAGCGAAGGAACCAGGCTCGAGCCTGCACGGCCAGGCGCCCAGGCGCATGGTGCCGCCCATTTCGTCGACACCGAGCAGTTCGCGTAACTTATAGATGACGCGGTGCGGCGTTTGTGGGTCGAATTCGGTGCTGTCGGCCTGTTTCAAACCGGCGGCGTCGCGGGCGTACTCGATGGTGGCGCACTGCATGCCGAGGCAGATGCCGAAGAAGGGAATTTTGTGCTCGCGAGCGAACTGGATGGTGTGCACCATACCCTGAATGCCGCGCTTGCCGAAGCCGCCGGGAACGAGAATGCCGTCGTAATTCTTGAGTCGCTTTTCCGCGGTTTCGGGGGAGTCGATCTCTTCGGATTCGATCCAGTCGATAACGGTTTTGTGGTTGTGCGCGAGGCCGCCGTGGAGGAGAGCTTCACGCAGGCTCTTGTAGGCGTCCTCGAGCTGAACGTACTTGCCGACAATGGCGATGCGGACTTCGCCCTTGGGGTGATGAAGGCCGGTGAGCATGTCCAGCCAGGGCTGCATATTGGCGGGACGGTCCTCGAGGCGAAGCAGCCGGGTAATTTGCGCGTCCAGGCCTTCCTTGCTCAGTTCCACGGGAACTTCATAAATGGTCTTCACATCTTCCATGGAAATGACGCAGGATTCGGCGACGTTACAGAAGAGCGCGATTTTGCGTTTCAGATCGCCCGATATATGGCGCTCGCTGCGGCAAAGAAGAATGTCCGGCTGGATGCCGATGCCGAGCATCTCCTTGACACTGTGTTGCGTGGGCTTGGTTTTCAGTTCGCCGGCCGCCGCGATGTAAGGAACCAAGGTGACATGGATGAACAGGGTGTTCTCGTTGCCAAGTTCGAGGCGCATCTGGCGAATGGCCTCGAGGAAGGGAAGCGACTCGATGTCGCCAACGGTGCCGCCAATCTCGACAATGACAATGTCCACCCCTTCCGAGACACGGCGAATGCAGCGCTTAATCTCGTCGGTCACGTGGGGGATGACCTGGACGGTCTTGCCGAGATAGTCGCCGCGACGCTCCTTGGACAGAATGGTTTCGTAGATGCGGCCGGTGGTCCAGTTATTATCGCGGGAGAGTTTGACGTGAGTGAAGCGCTCGTAGTGGCCAAGGTCGAGATCGGTTTCGGCGCCGTCATCGGTAACGAAAACTTCGCCGTGCTGAAAGGGGCTCATCGTACCGGGATCGACGTTGAGGTACGGGTCGCATTTCTGGATGGTGATTTTGAAGCCGCGACTTTCGAGGAGACAACCGATGGAGGATGCTGCAACGCCCTTGCCGAGTGAGGAAACAACACCGCCGGTAACAAAGATATATTTTGGCGCCATCCGGGTCGCTCTCTTCCGCACGAAGCAGATTTGAGCTTGTCGAACCTCCGCAGGATTGACGTACATACAATTATGGTCGGAAGCGGCAGGGGTGTCAATGCAAAGTCTTGAGGGCAAAGCATCGAATAATTTTCTGGGAGAAAATGGAATCGTGCAACCTTTCGGGTTTGGCGGGGTTCAAGAGCGGGTATAGGCTCGCGAGGAGGAGCCTCCGCGGAAGAATGGGGAGTGTGGGCACATCAGGCAACATGAACTTGCGGCGCGAGGGAAAGCGATTACTCTGGAGTTGGCAGTCAGGTGGGCATTAAGAGCGAGTGTTCTGAAACTCGTGAGGCTATCCAGTAGGAAACGGAAGAAGCGAAACATGCAAATGCCAATGAGAAGGTTGATAACGATTGTCATGGCAGCCGCTGCCTTTTCGGGTGCGGCGCTCGGGCAAGAAAAGACCGCCGCGAATGCTAAGGCCGGACTTGCAGCCTACGACACGACGCGTGAGACGACATTGATCGGGACGGTGCAGACTTACACGCCGTCGGCTCAGGCAGCTCCTCACGGCGCGCATGTCACGGTGCAAACCAGCAGCGGGGTAGTAGATGTTCATCTGGGCGATGCGCGGCTACTGTCGGCGAACCACTTCGCCATTCAGAGCGGGGATACATTGCGGATTATCGGCGAGAGCCTGGTATACGGGGAGGGATCACAATTTGTAGCGAGAATCGTTCAGAAAGGCGCGCAAGCTCTTGCCGTAAGAAGCGTGCGGGGAATCCCGTTGTTATACATGGCGCCACGCGACGGAGCGAAGAGTAAGGCACAGGGAGGCGTGCTTTGAGAGAGCTGCTCAGCGCGGCGGTGGCTGTTTTGGCGATGACGCTGGCGGCGTGCGGGGGTGGAGGATCGAGCGTCGCGCCTCCCCCGCCGAGCGGGAGCTTTTCGAATGCCAGTTTAAAAGGGCAATACGCGTTCTCGATGAGCGGCCTGGATCTCAGCGGGGCATACATAGCACGCGTGGGGTCATTCACTGCGGACGGTGCGGGCAATATAACGGCGGGGCTGGAAGACGTGCTGGATTTGGGATCCGGGCAGCCGGCCAGCCTGGTGTCGTTCACCGGCGGGAACTATCAGATCGAGTCGAATGGGCGGGGATTGGTGGTCCTGCAGGCTGCCAGCGGGGGCGGGTTGCAACTGACCATGATGCTGCAAACGATCAGCAACGGATACCTGGTGCAGACGGACTTGAACGCGACCAGTAGCGGGGCATTCAATTTGCAAACGAGCGCGGACTTCACCGCGGCGGCACTGGCGAGCCCGTACGTGTTCGATTTTTCGGGCGCGTCGTTTTCGGGAGTCAATGTTGCGCCCATTTCGATGATTGGCGAGATCCGAACCGACGGGAATGGAAACATTACCGGCGGAGTGATGGACACAAACGACGGAAGCGTAGGCGCGCCGTCCGGAGCGACGGCAGTTGCGCCGGGAACCTACCAGTTGGACAGCGTGAACGGACCGCCGTTTGGGCGCGGCACCCTGGCGTTTAACGGGCGCAGTTTTGCGTTCTATATCGTGGACGGAACGCACATCAAGGTGCTCGAGGAGGACACACTGGGCGGGACCTCCGGCGACGCCCTGCAACAAGCTGGGACGGTGCCAACACAGAACTCGGAATTCAGCGGGAGCTTCGTGTACCTGGTCGGCGGCGCATCGGTGAAGGGAGGTCAGGGGCCGGTGGTGCGCGCAGCGCGGTTTACCGCAAACGGCGCCGGCGGGTTGGGGACGATCTCGCTGGACGACAACAACGACGGCGGCTACACGCACATTTCGCAGGGTTCCAACATTTCTGCGGCAAGCTACTCGATCGACACAACCAATGCGGGAAGCGGGCGTGGGACGTTCACGTTCAAGGATTCCTCAGCCGGGACATTCGCGGACGTGTTCTACATGATCTCGCCGACACAAGCAGTGGTGCAGGACACGTCGGTGGGGATCATCGGGGATGGGCCACTGTATGCGCAGACCGGCGGGCCGTTCACGGTGAGCGGCAGCGCGGGGAACTACGTGTTCAATTGGAGCGGCGAATTGTTGGGCCCTTCGACAGCGGTGCCGTTTGAAGAGGACTTCGACGGGCAATTCACGCTTTCGAGCGCTGCAAGCAGTAACATCACCGGCGTTGTAGACTACACGGAATTGGGGCTCAGCGGCAACAATTTGTTCAGCAACGAGGAACTTGGCGGGACGCTGACAATCAGCGGCGATGGCACGGCTAACAACCTCTACAAATTCGTGGTGAACGGATCGTCCTCTTCAACGATTAACTTCCAGGCGTACTTCGCGAACGCAGGGACGGTCTTGTTGGTGTCTTCGGACAGCAACCGAACCACGGCGGGGCTGGTGAATCAGCAATAGCGGCAGCTCTCAACCAATTCAAAATAGGATTTAGATGGAAAGCGTCCTGGGGAACATTTCAGGTCTCCGGCCGCTTTTCCTGCTGGAGGAGCTTTTCGACGCGCGCGACATCGCCGGGAACATCGACGCTGACGGCGTCGTGGGCAACTTCGGCGACACGGATGCGCCAGCCGTTTTCGAGCCAGCGGAGCTGTTCGAGTTGCTCGATTTTTTCGAGTTCGCCCTGAGGGAGTGTGGGGTATTCGAGAAGGGCATCGCGCTGCAAAACGTAAAGGCCGAGATGCTTCCAATATTTCACGTGGAGTTTCAGCTGCGTGTCTCGAATCCAGGGGATGGGCGCCCTCGAAAAGTACAAGGCGTTGTCGTCAAAATCGACGACGGTTTTGACGACGTTTGGGTCCATGACGTCCCCCGGGTGCCGGATGGGAGTGGCCACGGTGGCGATCTGCGCGGGGGGTTCTTCGAGAAGGGCAGCGACGGCAGTGTCGATGGCGACCGGATCGATGAGCGGCTCGTCCCCCTGGACATTGACGAAAATGTCGCCGGGTTCGTGCGCGGCCACCTCGGCGATGCGCTCGGTTCCGGTGCGATGGTCCGAGCGGGTCATACGGGCTTCGCCCCCGAAGGATTTCACAGCATCGAGGATGCGCTGGTCGTCGGTGGCCACCAAGACGCGATGGACGGTTTGGGCGCGTTTGGCGCGCTCGTAGACATGCTGGATCATGGGTTTGCCTGCAAGCGGGACGAGCGGCTTGCCGGGGAGGCGCGTGGAGGCGTACCGCGCAGGAATCACGACGACGACGTTAGGATCGGACATGGGCGACGGAGCTCCGCAGAGGGTACCGAGGGGATGCTAACATACGCTGGCGCGCCGGGACTCGAAACCGGGGTAGGAAACTGGTAGCGGAAGGGCCTTGCCTTCCGGAAAACCGGTGCTATTATGAAATCGCCGCGCGGCCCTCCCGGCGGACCGGGAGGATGGGGGGAGCCGTGAAACGCGAATGGAGTGAGACGCGCGAAGTTTCCTGGCATGCGAGATTCCACCCTTTCGCGTGCCTGTTCATCCTCTGTGCCGCGATTCCTCTTTTCGGGCAAGATAATCCCACTGGGCCAAAACTGATTGCGCCGCCAGCCACCGCTGTCCCTCCCAAGCTGCCGGATGTTGCGCACGACACGCCGCCGGTAATCATCAAGCCGGGAAAAGTGATTCGAGCCGAAGTGGATCTGGCTTTGGTGAACGTGACCGTCACGGATCCCTACAACCGCCTCGTTACCGGACTGGATCCGGACAATTTCCGCGTGTTTGAAGACAACATCGAGCAGGAGATTGTGAGCTTCTCCGCCGAGGACGTGCCGATATCGATCGGAGTGATCTTCGATTTCAGCGGTAGCATGGCCAACAAGGTGGATAAGGCGCGGGAAGCCGCGCTGCAATTTTTCAAGACGGCGAATCCGCAGGATGAATTTTTCCTGGTGACCTTCAATGAGCGGGCCGAACTGACGAGCACGTTCACGAACAGCGTGGAAGATTTGCAGAGCCGGATGATGCTGACCGCCCCAAAGGGCAGGACCGCCTTGTTGGACGCAATCTACCTGGGGCTGAGCCAAATGAGGGGTGCACACAACGCCAAACGTGCCTTGCTCATCCTTTCGGATGGAGGCGATAATCATAGCAGGTACAACGAGAACGACATCAAGCGGCTGGTGAGGGAAGCCGATACCCAGCTCTATGCCATCGGAATCTATGACCCGCTTGGATATCGGAACCGTTCACCGGAAGAGCTCAATGGGCCGTCGCTGCTCGCGGAAATAACGGACTTGACGGGTGGGCGGGTGTTCGCCGTCGAGCATCTAAATGATCTGCCGGACATCGCGTCCAAGATCGGCATGGAGCTGCGCAACCAATATGTTCTGGGATACAGACCGAGCAATCATGTGCATGACGCCCGCTGGCGGAAGATCAAGGTCAAGCTGCGCCCGCCCAAGGGCCTACCTCCGCTCTCCGTTTACTCCAAGACCGGCTACTACGCGCCGGCACACTGAGCGGCCGGGCCCGCCCGCCTCGATTCGATTTGCCGCCAAATTCTTGCTGTTCTTCCTGGCATGTGCGGGAAGCGCGCTCGCGCAGATCCCGGTGCAGACACCGCCGCCCCCGCCTCCGGCACAATCCGGCGGCGGCAGCCAGATCGGCGGAAAGATCGCCCTCAATGTGAATCTGGTGGTGTTGCACACCAGCGTGGTGGACGACCGCGGGAAATTCGTGGAAGGGCTGACTCAGGAAGATTTCCGGGTGTATGAGGACAAGGTCGAGCAGAAACTTTCCATTTTCAAGCGCGAAGACATCCCCGTCAGCATGGGACTGGTCATCGACAACAGCGGGAGCATGCGCGACAAGCGCCCGCGCGTGAATGAAGCCGCGCTCACCCTGGTGCAGAACAGCAATCCCCAGGATGAAGCGTTTGTTGTGAATTTCAACGATGACTATTACCTGGACCTGGACAAGGATTTCTCCAGCAGCATTCCGGAACTGAAAGAGGCGCTCGAGCGGATCGACGCCCGGGGGAGCACCGCGCTCTATGACGCTATCATCGGTTCCCTGGACCACTTGAAAAAGGGCAGCAAGGAGAAGAAGGTCCTGCTGATCGTCACGGACGGGGAAGACAACACCAGCCGGAATTCCCTGGAGAAGACGGTCCGGGAAATCCAGAAGACGGACACAGTGATTTACACCATCGGCTTGTTGGAGCAGGAGAGCAAGAAGAGCGCGAAGACGGCGAGGAAGGCATTGACGGCCATTGCGCAGGCTTCCGGCGGAGTGGCTTACTTCCCGGAGAACGTGGGGGACGTGCACGCCATCTGCGAGCAGGTGGCGCATGATATCCGGCACCAATATACGTTGGCATATTACCCATCGAACGCGGCGAGGGACGGCAGTTTCCGCAGCGTGCATGTGGACGTAATCCCGCCGAGAGGCCACGGCAAGCTGACGGCGCGTGCCCGCAACGGCTATTACGCGCCAAGCAGCAGCTCCACCTCTAGCGGCAAGTAGGCGCGGCTAGCCAACCCCACCAGCCTCTCGATAGTGTCCTAATTTGAATGACCACCCGGTCTCTTTCCTTTAGTTTTATATTCTGCAAGTAACGGTAGCGCCTCGTTTAACGCGGCAACCGCCGCTTCAATTACCGGGGGCATCTTCTTGCGTAGATGTCGTACTGTGGCGGCTCGCAAAGCTCGATCGCTCTGGAGGAATGCTTCTAACTCTTTCTCAAACCGTTTGCGCCTTCGTGCGACTCGGGTCTCGGCGAGACGCTTTCGAAATGCATCCAGGGCGGCCTTGGTTCTAATCAGGACCGTGGAACCCAGCTCTCGCTGAACTCCGTCAAGCAGCTCCTCCATGCAAGCTTTCCATCGCGAAAGTGCCAGTGTCATCGATATCTGCGCTGTAGAGACAAAGGGTAAGCAAAAGCCGATATGACGGCAAGCTTGTTTTCGACTTCGGATTCGGACACCAGCAGCTCCTCTTTTTCCTTGGCTCTGTATTCCTTCTCTGCTCATCTTCGTTTTTCGTTGTGCGGCTAGGGTAGATGAACGCTAAACATTGCAGAATGAACACTTACAAAAAATTTTTCTATGACTACTGTATAATCAACACTTACATACCATTATCAAAACACGGCCCCTATAACCTCTTTAGATTCCGCACTTACGAGCCCTGTTTTTAGTAAGTTCCTCAGAATCAACACTTAGCCCAAAACCAATCGTTCTTTTCGCCGTTCCGTTTTGGAACCCCGCCCCTCCTAGCAAACCTCCGCTCCCAACAACTCCAGAAAACTGTCTCCGTGCGGGATTGTTCCACCGAAATTTTCCGCAATCGTCTGCCCCATGTCGGCGAGGGTGGAGCGAGTGCCCAGGTCGTTGCCTCTGCTTTGTGAGGGAGTGTAGGCCAGGATGGGAACGTACTCGCGGGAATGGTCGGTGGTGGGCCAGCGCGGATCGGGATCGCAGCCGTGGTCTGCGGTGAGCATGAGGAGATCGCGAGAAGTAAGGAGCGGGAGATAGGCGGCGAGGGCGGCGTCAAATTCCTCGAGAGAACGCGCGAAACCCTCAACGTCCTTGCGGTGGCCATAGAGCATGTCAAAGTCAACAAGATTGGCGAAGACTAGCCCGTTTTTGCGGTCGCGTGTGGCTGCCGTGAGTTTCTCCATGCCATCGGCGTTCGATTTCGTGGTGACGTACTCTTCGACTCCGCGGCCGTTGTAAATGTCATGGATTTTGCCGATGCCGAAGACGGGGACGTGGCGTTCCTGCAGCACGTCGAGGAGCATGGGTTTGGGAGGATCGACGGCGTAGTCGTGTCGGCGCGAAGTGCGGGAGAAATTGCCGGGCCTGCCCGTGAAGGGGCGCGCAATGACGCGGCCAACCCGGTGCTTACCATCCAGAAGTCTGCGTGCAATTTCACACATGCGATAAAGCCCGGCGATGGGAATGACGTCTTCATGCGCGGCAATCTGGAAAACACTGTCGCCGGAGGTGTACACGATAGGCTTGCCGGTGAGGACGTGCTCTTCTCCCAGTTCCTTGATGATTTCGGTGCCGGAGGCGGGCTTGTTGCCGATGGTCTTGCGGCCGATTTGCGCTTCGAATGCGCCGATAATTTCGGGTGGAAAACCGTGTTTGTAAACGGGGAAGGCCTGGTCCAGCCAGACGCCCGCCATTTCCCAGTGCCCCGTGGTCGTGTCCTTTCCCGGCGAGCGGGTTGCGCCTTTCCCAAAGGAGGCTAGCGGGTCGTGGGGAGGAATGAGATGTTCCAAGGGGGCGATATTGGCGAGACCGAGCTTCACGAGATTGGGAAGATTTAGCGGGCGAGAGTGCGCGATGTGGCCGAGCGTGCTTCGGCCGACGTCGTCGTAATCGGCAGCGTCCGGGAGCGCGCCGATACCGACGCTGTCGAGAACAATCCAAATGACGCGATCGAATCTTGCCATGAGCCCTGGCTCCAAGTGGGTCAAGGCGCACTCTAACACGGTGCGAGAGACATTGGGAATTGACGGCGTGGGGCGCTCGCCCTACGATGGCGCTGCGGGGCCAGCCCGTGGAACATTTGGTCGGTTTTTTGCGTAGAACTAGATAGACGGGGGAACTATGTCGCGAGACAACCGCGTACGAAGAAGTTCGGTGGTATTCCCGATCCTGCTGATCGGATTTGGCGTCATGGTGCTCCTGTGGCGCTGGCTGCCAAACTTTTATCCCTGGCCGGTGCTCTGGAGGTATTGGCCGTTGCTGCTGATCCTGGTGGGGGCGGGAATGTTTTGGGATCGCTCGCAGCGGCGGAACGATCCGGAGGGGGCGCCCGTGTTTCCCGTGGGATCCACGATTGGGGCGGTTGCGTTTGTGCTCGTGCTGGCGATTCTGCTGTGGCATGGGCATGTGTATGCGCGGCACGATTGGATGGATGCGGCGGACACTTCCGGGCATCGGGGCCACACCAGTGAACTGGTGGATCGAAAAGATGCGAAGGCGGTGCGCATGATCGTACACATGCCTGCGGGCGACCTGCACATCGAAGGCGGCGCAGAGCGGCTGATGGAAGCGGATTTTTATCAAGGAGCGGGGTGGTCGGCGCCGGAGGTGGAGTATTCGGTCGAGAAGGGATTCGGAACGCTATCCATCAATCAGCAGAGCTCGTCCCAATTGATGGCCAACTCGGATAATACTTGGAAACTGAAGGTAAATGATGAATTGCCTGTGGAGTTGGAAGTGGATGTCGGCGCGGGGCGAGGCGACCTGAGGCTGTCTAAAGTGGACTTGACCAGGCTTGAGCTGAACATCGGGGCGGGGCAGGCGAACGTGGACCTGACTGGCGAGCGCGGGAAAGATCTGCAAGCGGAAATACACGGCGGCGTGGGAGAGGCCGTGGTGCGCTTGCCGAAGAACGTGGGAGTAGTGGCGACCGTGCATGGCGGGTTAGGTGCCGTGGACGTGCACGGATTGAAAGAAGAAGACGACGGACAGTACGTCAACGCCGCCTATGGCAAAGCGCCGAACACGATTCACCTGACGGTCGAAGGTGGCATCGGGCATATCAAACTGGAGCAGGAATAAACTGCTCGACTTGAACGGTTTTTGGCGAAAATTCGACGAATTTGCCCGCATTGGCAGGGAGTCGTATACTTTGAAGTTTAGGCAGTGAGCTTGGAGCCCGCTGACTGGACTTCCCTTTGGCGACGAACGAAACCATCCCTCCTACAATCGTGCAGAGCAAGAGGTCCTGCTCGTCCGCGGGGCCCGCGTGCACAATCTGAAGAACGTCACGGTAGAGATCCCGCACGACGCCCTGACGGTGGTTACCGGGGTGAGCGGATCGGGGAAATCGTCGCTGGCGTTTGACACGATCTATGCGGAAGGGCAGCGGAGGTACGTGGAATCGCTTGTCGGCGTATGCGCGGCAGTTTCTGGAGCGCATGGAAAAGCCGGATGTGGACGAGATTTCGGGAATTGCGCCTGCGGTCGCCATCCGGCAGAAGAATTCCACGCGGAATCCGCGGTCGAACGTGGCCACTTCGACGGAAATTTACGACTACCTGCGGCTGTTGTTTGCGCGATGCGGGCAGACGCTATTGCGTCAAGTGCGGCAGCGAAGTACGCCGGGACTCGCCGGATGAAATCGCAAATCGGTCTTGGCGCTGACGCCGGGGCGACGATTCTATGTTCTGTACGTGTTAAAGGTGCCGAGTGCGGAGCCGCCCGCGACCGGAAAGACGCACGGCGAAAGAAAAAAGTGGCTGCGGCCTGCCGGCAACGGAAGCCTTGCGACCTGCGCTGGTGGAGTTGCAGAAGCGCGGGTTCAACCGGCTCTACCAGGGCGGAAAGATGCATGAGTTTTCCTCGCCGGAGTCCCTGCTGGATGTGAATTTTGCGGAGCCGGTGTTTGTGCTGGTGGACCGGTTAGCGGTGAATCCGGAATCGCGGGCGCGGCTGGTGGATTCCATTGAGATTTGCTATCGCGAAGGCGGCGGGGAAGCCATCCTCGAATTCCTGGCGGACGCGGCAGGAAATCCGGCCGAACGGCTGACGTTCAACGATCGGTTCGCGTGCAAGAACGATGGCACGCTCTACCAGGAGCCGGAGCCGCGACTGTTTTCCTTTAACAATCCGTATGGGGCGTGCCCGCGGTGCCAGGGGTTCGGCAATACGATCGATTTCGACTTGAACCTGGTGGTGCCGGACCCGAGCAAGTCGCTGGATGACGGCGCTATTGAGCCGTGGACGAAGCCTCGGTATCGCGTGCTGCTGCAGGAGGCGCGGAAATGGGCGCGCGCACAGGGGATTCCTACGAATGTGCCGTGGCGGCAGCTTGAGCGCCGAACAGCGACGGCTGATTTTGGAAGGCGACCCACAGAACAAGTATCGAGGGGGTGAAGGGATTTTTCAATTGGCTGGAGCGGAAGAAATACAAGCTGCACGTGCGCGTGTTCCTGAGCCGGTACCGGGGTTATGCGACTTGCCCGGAATGCGGCGGCACGCGCCTGCGCCCGGAAGCGCGCGCGGTGCGCATTACCGGCAGGTCGATCACGGACCTGTGCAAGTTGTCGGTGAAAGAGGCGCGGAAGTTTTTTGCGGGATTTGCAGCTGACGGAAACACAGGCGAAGGTTGCCGACAGAATCCTGGTGGAGATTCAGACGCGGCTGCAGTTTTTGGATGAAGTGGGCTGGATTACCTGACGCTGGACCGGTTGACGTCGACGCTGTCTGGTGGAGAGTCGCAGCGGATCCAGTTGGCGACTTCGCTGGGGTCGCACCTCGTGGGTGCGCTCTATGTGTTGGATGAGCCCTCGATTGGGCTGCACCCTCGCGATACGCAGCGGCTGATCGACATCCTGAAATCGTTGCGCGACCTGGGAAACACCGTGCTGGTGGTCGAACACGATCCCGATACGATCCAGGCAGCCGACCGCGTGCTGGATCTGGGCCCGGCGCGGGCGAACTCGGCGGGAAGCTGCTGTTTTCCGGGACGTATGCGGAGATTCTGAAGGATCCGAAGTCGGTTACGGGCCGCTATTTGAGCGGAGAGATGAAGATCCCGGTGCCGGCGGCGAGGCACAAGCCGACGGGAAAATTCCTGCGGTTGTACGGAGCAACGCTGCACAATTTGCAAAACCTGGATTTGATGTTGCCGCTGGGGACATTTACGGTGGTGACGGGTGTGAGCGGATCGGGGAAGTCCACGCTGGTGCACAACGTGCTCTTCCGGGCGCTAGCAGCGAAACGGAATGGCGGAAGCATCAAAGAGTTTTGTGACAGGTTGGAAGGCGACCAGAACATTCAGGACGTGGTGATTGTGGATCAATCGCCGATCGGGCGTACGCCACGCTCGAATCCGGCCACGTACTTGAAGGCATTCGACGCCGTCCGCGAACTGTTCGCTGATACGCCGGACGCAAAGAGGCGCGGCTACGCCGCGGGGCATTTTTCGTTCAATGTGCCGGGAGGCAGGTGCGAAACCTGCCAGGGCGACGGAACGGTCACGGTGGAGATGCAATTTCTGGCCGACGTGGAGTTGATCTGCGAGGAGTGCCGTGGCAAAAGGTTTAAGAGCAGCGTCCTGGATGTGCGCTACCACGGGAAAAATATCCACGACGTGTTGCAAATGACAGTTCGGGAAGCGCTGGCGTTTTTCGTGAACGTGCCCAAGGTCATCTCCAAACTCAGAGTTCTGAATGAAATTGGCCTGGGCTATTTGCGGCTGGGGCAATCGGCCACGACGCTCTCGGGTGGAGAGGCGCAGCGGCTGAAGCTTGCGGCACACCTGACGCGCACGGAAAATCAGGGCATCCTATATATTCTGGATGAGCCGACGACGGGATTGCACTACGACGATATTGCGAAGCTGCTGGCGGCTTTTCGCAAGCTGCTGGAGTCCGGCGCTTCCTTGTTGGTGATCGAGCACAATCTGGACGTGATCAAGTCCGCGGATTGGGTGATCGACCTCGGGCCGGAGGGCGGGGAACAGGGCGGCAAAATCATCGCCACCGGCACGCCGGAACAGATCGCGCGGAACGCCCAGTCCCACACGGGACGATATTTGGCGCGGGTTCTGGGGAATGGGAACGGCCAGGGAAAACGCGCCGGCAACGGCGGGAACAAAGCCGCCGGAAGCACCGGGCCGAAAGCGAACGAGGAGAAACGGCCATCGAACGAGGCGTGATGCGCGCGCGTATTCTGCTCTGCATGGTCATGCTGTGTGCCTTCACCGCGACGGAATTGGTGGCGCAAGCGCAACCGGATGCGAGTTCGAAGGCCCCGCAAGGAACAACGCAAAAGCTTCGCAATCCCCTGAATGACTTGTTGGAAGAGGCGCAGGCTGCGTTGGACAAGAATGACTACGCGGCGGCGGTCCCTCCATTGCAGAAATTCCTGGCGGAAAAGCCGGACGTGGCGTACGCGCATTTTGAGTTGGGATATGCGTACACAGCTCTGAAGCGCCCGGATGAGGCACTGTCCGAATACGAGAAGTGCATTGCGCTGAATCCGAAGATGTCGGAGGCGCAGCTCAATCTAGGCCTCTTGCTGCTGGAGAAAGATCCGGCGGCTGCGCTTGTGCCGCTGCGCAAGGTTGTCGAGTTGGTGCCTGCGCAGAGCCGGCCGAGGTATCTGCTGGGGCTGGCGCAGGAGCGCTCTGGCGATCTTGCGGGAGCGTTGGATTCGTTTGAAGGAGCGTCCCGACTGGATCCCCGGGATGAGGGCTCGCTGATTCATCTGGGGCGCATGTACCTGAATATTAAGCGGCCCGCGGAAGCGGAGGGGAAGTTTCGCGCGGCGCTGGAGCAGGACCCGAAATCGCCGGAGGCCTTGCAGGGATTAGCGGTGTGCCTGGATAGGGAGAAAAAACCTGGAGTGGCGGATGCTTATCGCGACTATCTTTCCGTTCAACCACAAGACGCAGCCATGCGCGCCAGGCTGGTGCGATTACTGGTGGACCAGGGGCAGTACGATGCGGCGTTGGCGGAACTCGACAAGGGCGAGGCGAACCCGCCTCCCACGGTTGAGGATCTGAAGCTGAGGGCCGACATTGAAATCGAGCAGAAGAAGCCGGACGCGGCGATTGCGACGCTGAAGCAGGCGATTGCAGTTGCGCCGAATGATGCACAACTGCACGGCGGGCTGGGAAGGACTTACCTGCAAACCCGGGATTTCGTGAATGCGGAAAAGGAGCTAAAAGCGGCGCTGCAATTGGATCGGAATGATCTCAGCTATTGGAAAGATCTCAGCTCGACATATTACCTTGGCGGGAACTGCCAGGCCACGCTGGCGGCGCTGGACGTCATTGCGAAAGCGGAAACACCCGGAGCGGGGCCAGTATTTATCCGGGCGCTCTGTTACGATAAACTCGATCAGGTTCAGCCCGCTCTCGATGCCTATCGGAAATTCCTGGAGCTTGACGAGAATAAAAATCCCGATCAAGTTTGGCAGGCGAATCAGCGCATCCATGTACTGGAAAAAATGGCCGAAAAAAAGAAGTAGCGGCGAGGCGAGGCGACGGGAGGCTTGGACCGTGCTCTGCGCCTTGCTCGCGCTGGCAGGGACAGTGGTGGAAGGCGCCGACCGGGTGAAGGAGTTGCAAGATCGCTTTGACAGAGAACCACAGGCTACGAGCAGGGTCAAGGTGCTGGACAAGCTCGCCTCAGCGCAATTTGAGGCCGCCGCTAAGGCTGGGGATTCGGGTGATTTCGTCGCGGTGGGTCTTATGCTGGAAAAATACCGGGACAACGTCCAGGGCGTCTTTCAGCTTCTCAAGAAGCAGGAACCCGATGCGGACCGGCATCCCAACGGCTACCGGCAGCTTGAGTTGCAGGTGCGCAGGGGAATGCGCGAGGTGGCAGAGACGCTGGTGATCGCACCCGGGGAAATGAGGCCGCCGCTGGAACTTGTGCGCCAGGATCTTCTGAATATGGACGATGAGTTGATCCACTTGCTCTTCCCTAAACGGACGAGGGAGCCGCAGAAGGTGCCGATGGTGCCCGAGGAGAAACGATGAACCAGCGGGGAGTATCTGCAACCGGGGCGGCGGCGATCGCGCTGTTCGGTGCAATGGTTCTGGCCACGCCCGCGCGAGCCCAACGGCCGCAGAAGGATTACCTGTCCGACATCGAGGCAGACAAGATTCGCGATGCGGAAACGCCGAACGAGCGCGTGAAACTGTTCGTTACCTTTGCCGAGGACCGGCTGAAGAAATTCCAGTACGAGCTGGAGCATCCTGCACCGAATAAACATACGGAAATGCTCAACTACCTGATGAACTCGTATGGCGGGTGTATCGACGACGCCGCGGACGTGATTCAGGTGTCCCTTTCGAAGCAGGAGAATATCCGCGAGGGGATCGACTTGATGGCCACGAAGGCGGCTGATTTTCTGGTGATTCTGCGCAAGTACGCGAGTGAAGGACCCCAACTGGAAATTTACAAGGACAACCTGGACGACGCCATCGACGGCACCCAGGACGCCCTGAGCGAAGCGGAGAAGGCAAAAAAGAAGGCCGCGCCGCCGCCGGTCAGGCGAAAGAATTGAGGCTGCCCCGGCGCAACCCGTCCCGCGTCCCCGGCGGAGAAGCGCTGCTGCAGCGGATGTTCACGCGCATCGGCTGCGCAGGACGCCCGCCGCACTTTCAAGTGGAATTCTATCCCTACAGCAGCCTGGTTTTGACGATTCGACGGCGCGAAGAGCGGGTGTACGTGCGCTTTTCGGATCTGTTGAGGCGCGCACCGGTTGCTGTGTTGGAGGCAGCGGCGGCGCTGCTGCTTTCTAGGGTGTACCGGCGAAAAGCTCGGCGAGAGCTTGTCCAGTCCTATTTGAACTATGCTCGCTCGGAACGCGTCCGCGGGCGGATCGACCGTATGCGGAGCCGCCGGGTGAGGCGTGTGACCACGGCGGCGCGGGGGCGGCATCACGATCTGGCGGAATTGTTTGACCGGATTAACCAGGCATACTTCGAGGGAGAACTGCAGCGGCCTCATGTTGGGTGGAGCATGCGCAACTGGCGGAGGCAGTTTGGCTGCTACGATCCGGGGCCGAATCAAATTGTGTTGAACCGGAGGATGGACCAGCAGGAAGTTCCTCGATATGTAGTCGAGTACGTTTTATATCACGAGATGCTGCACGTGAAGCACCCGACCCGGCGGTCCGGATGCACGCTCGTGTCGCACTCGCCGGAATTCCGCGCGGAAGAAAAGCGGTTTGCGCAGTTCGCGGTGGCGCGGAAATTTCTAGACCGCCTGGCTCGCTGACCCGCAGCAGACGGACTCTTGCGCGAAGCGCGATCCCTTCATGTTTCAGATTAGCGACGCGGACGTCCTCAGGTCCGATTCTCTGTCCAGATGAAACCTTGCCTTCATTCCATCCTACGAATGCATCGTCATCCTGATGATAAGCGCCTTAAAAAGCGAAGGGCGGCTGTTTGAGCAGCCGCCCTTCAATATCGACCGGAAACGGAACGCGCCTTTGACGACTAGAGAATACCCTTCAAATTAATTGCTGTCAATCAGGAGATTTTGGTCGGAGGCGGCCGTACAGCTGGGCGGAGGACGAGAGATTCGAACTCTAGCGGCTGCTCAAACAACCGCTCCGACGCTTGTCAAAGGCGCGTCCAGTTCCCAACTGGCAACATCCTCCGAAACGCCCTTTGACCGGCTAAAAAGTTATCATATATTAATAGATATAACAAGTTACTGTATGGCTCCATAGGCTCGCCTTCCCAGTTCCTAACAATGGGTCTGAATGGCTTTTGCTGCGTTGGAGAATCCCAGGATAGCTCGTGTCACTGGGTTGCAGGCAGTCGCACCCGGCAATCCGACGAGGATCGAGCCCAGGATGGCAGGGCGCTGTCGTGATCAGGCAATTTAGGAAACTGCATCTCCCAAGAAAATACAGTCAGCCTTTTTCTTTGTCGATTTCCTGGTGGAGTTTTTCGATTTTCTTGCGGATTTTGTCGCCGTCTTCCGCGTGGGGATAGAGGTCCAGGTAACGCTGGTACGCTTTCACGGCGGGCTTTTTCTGACCTTTTCTCTCGTAAGCCTCGCCGAGAAAGCGGTAGGGAATCGCGTAACCGGGTTTCGCTTCGGCGGCGTCTTGAAAGCGGTCGATGGCGGCATCGACGTCGCCCTTCCTCATGTAGTATTTGCCGACATCAAGATCCTTTTCCGCACGCAGGGGATCCCACTTTGGCTGGTCAGGGGCGGATTTGACGGCGGAATCGGTATTGGGTTTGGGCTTCGGCTGGGGCTGTTCTTTCGAGGCCGCGGTCGGAGGCGGATCCTGCGCGGAGCCGAGTTGCGCGACGAAACTGAGGGCGCCTGCTGCAACCAGAATCGGAACGGAAAGGATATTCTTCCGCCTCAACGCAGCAACCTCCTCCTCCTTCCGATTCGGAACCCTCGGCGACCAGTTGCCCGGAGATTACTGCCCGAGCAGTTCATCGACGAGTTTTTGCGCACCGTAAAGTTTCTTGAGCGCTTCCGTCATGCCGCCGGTGTGCACGGCTACGGCTCGGTTCTGGTAGGAGTCGTAGAAGAAATCGCCCACCAGCGATTCGATGTTGCCGTCGAAGATGAGGCCGACAACTTCGCCGTTACGGTCAACGACGGGCGAGCCGGAGTTTCCGCCGATGATGTCGTTGGTGGTGACGAAGTTGAAAGGTGTGGAGAGGTCGAGCTTGCCCTTGCCATCGACGTAACGCTTGGGCAGGTCGAAAGGCACCTTGTCCTCGAAGCTTGCGGAACGGTCGTACAGGCCGTAGAAGGTGGTTTTGTACGGCGCGATTGTGCCGTTCATCGGGAAGCCCAGCACCTGGCCGTAGGAAAGACGGAGAGTGAAGGTGGCGTCGGGATAGGTGTCCTTGCCGTAAACGGCGAAGCGAGCCTTGCCGAGCAGTTCCCCGCGCGCGCTGCTTCAACGCTCTGCACGTTGTCCTCGAACCACTTGATCTGCTCGCGGCGGACGGGATCGATGCGGCGCGCCACGGCGATCATGGGATCGGTGGAAGCGTCGACCGCAGCCTGTCCGCCATCCACGAGGGCCTTGCGGAATGTGGGATCGGCCACTTTCGTGCCACTGATGAGTTGATTCGCGGCATCCTGGGGAGTGCGGCCATCGAGGACCGCCTTCAGCCATGCGTCATCGGGGCCGAGCTCCTCCAGTCCGGCCTGGAGCGCGCTAGTCATACGAGCGATTTCCATGTCCGGATAAATGGGAGCGGGTGAAAACAACCGATGCTTGAGAGACTCGAGCTGGGATTCGTGAAAGCCTGGCAGGCGTTCGCCATCGGGCTTCTTGATTTCGGCGATGTACGTGACGATTTGCACGGCGAGGGCGGAGAGTTGTGAATCGGTGACGCGGAAGAACTGCTGTTTGGTCCGGGGCCGCGCTTTCTGAATAGCTTCTTCTTCCATAGTCCAGGCGACACCAAATTCCTTCTTCCATTCGGGATTGGCATTCACCTTGTTCCGGAACTCTTCGTCCTGCTGGCGCTTTTTCTCCATCAGGTTCTTGTCCTGGAGCCCATCGCGGCGGCCTTCAAAGACCTTGCGGCTGTTCTCTAGGCCGAAGATGAGAGTTGTGGACTGGCGGGATTGCTCGGGACCGCGGGCGGCGTAATCCTTTAGGACGGCGATGCGGCGTTTGTAATTTTGAATGATGTAAGCCAAGCTGTCGTCGCGGAGACTGACGAGATCGGCGTAGGTGCCGAGGCGCTCGGTGCCGCCGGGATGGCCGGAGACGAACACGAGGTCCCCGTCACCTGCGCCCTTCGCGTTCCACTTCAAATAGTCCTTGCTGTCGATGGGCTTGCCGTTTTCGTAGACGCGAAACAAGGCCATGTCCAGGTCGTACCGAGGATAAGTGAAATTATCCGGATCGCCTCCGAAGAAGGCGGTCTGCTGCTCCACCGCGAAGACCAGGCGGACGTCGGTGTACTTTTTGTACCTGTAGAGCCAATACTCGCCGCCGGCGTAGAGCGTGACCACATCCGAGCGCAGCCCGGTTTTTTCCGTGCTCTCCCGCTCGATATCGGCGATCACCGATTTGCGCTTGGCGAATTCCTCCTCTGGGTTCTTTGCGGTCTTGACCGCGGCATTGACGCGATCCGTAACACTTTCGGTGGCGACGAGGACGTTGACCTCGAGATCGGGCGACTTCATTTCCTCGTCCGGCGTGGCAGCGTAAAAGCCGTCGCGAACGTAGTCATGCTCGGCGCTGGAATTTTTCTGGAGCTGGCCCAGAGCCACATGGTGGTTGGTGAGCAGCAGGCCGTGAGGACTGACGAAGGAACCGGAGCCGCCGTCATTCAAGCGGACGCTGGAGAGCCGCAAATGGTCCAGCCACTGCTGGGTGGGCGTGAAGCCGTATTTCTCCTTGAGCAGCTTGAGCGGCGGATTATCGAAAGTCCACATGCCCTCGTCGGCGCGGATAGCGGGGCAAAGCAGCGTTGCGGCAAGCAGAGCAGCAAAGGCCTGCCGGACAAGTACCATAAGTTTCACAGGAAGAATCCCCTTTTCTAGTGGAGTGGAGCCGTGGAACTCGGCAACCTCAGAGTATATACGACTCCGCGGGAGCGAGTGTCCCTGGAGAGAGTTTGACGGTCGAAATTCGCATTGGAGAGCCAGTGGCCTTAATATGAGGAGGACGGGCGGCTGAGGCGGCCCGGCATACCTGAACTGCATGGAACCCCGAGAAAAAGCCGCGTTGCTGCCGGAGAAGCCCGGCGTTTACCTGTTTAAGGACGCCGGGGGAACGGTGGTGTACGTCGGTAAGGCGCGGTCGTTGCGCAGCCGGGTGCGGTCGTATTTCTTGGAGTCGCGCTGGGCGGACGCGAAAACCGGCTCGCTGGCGCGGGAGATCGCGGAACTTGAAACCATCGTGGTGGATAACGAGCGCGAGGCCCTGGCGCTCGAACACAACCTGATCAAGCAGTACCAGCCGAAATTCAATGTCGTCCTGCGGGACGACAAGACCTACCCCTACATCAAGCTGACCATGGCGGAAAAATATCCGCGAGTCTATTTCACGCGCAAGGTGAAAAAGGATGGGGCGCTGTATTTCGGGCCGTACTTTCCGTCCAGCCTGGCGCGGCGCATCCTCCACTTCATCCACAAACGTTTCCTGGTGCCGTCCTGTTTCGTGGATCTGACCAAAACGCACCCTCGGCCTTGCCTGCAGTTCTACATCAAGCGCTGCCTGGGGCCGTGCGCGGCGGGGCTGACGACGGACGAACGGTATGCCGAAGCCGTGCACGATGTGCGCATGTTTCTGGATGGCCGGCGGCATGACCTGATGAAGAGTATCGAACAGCGCATGATGGCCGCGTCGGAGAAGGAACAATTTGAGGAAGCGGCGTCCTATCGCGACTTGTTGCGGACGCTGGAGGACATTGAAGAACGGCAGAGGATCGCATCGGCTCAGGGCGACGATACCGACGTGCTGGCATACTACGCGGAGCCGCCTTTGGTGGCGGCCAACGTGTTTCACCTGCGCGGCGGCAGGATCGTGGACCGGCGGGAATTCTACTGGGAAGAGTTGGAAGCGTTCGATCCGCACGAGTTTGTGCCTTCGTTGCTCAAGCAGCTTTACCTGGAAGCGGAGTACCTGCCGAGGATGATCCACGTGCCGGTCGATTTTGAAGAACGCGAACTGCTGGAAGAGACGCTGAGCGAAAGAGCAGGCCACAAGGTGGAGATCTTCACCCCGCAGCGAGGGAGCAAGCGGGCGATCCTCGACCTGGTCGAGAACAACGCGAAACATTCGTTTGAGCAGCGTTTCCGAGTGCTGAAGCCGACGTCCAAGGCCATTGGGGAGGCGCTGCAAAATGCGCTGAGCCTGCCGGAAGAGCCGAAGCGCATCGAGAGTTTTGATATCTCCCACATCCAGGGAACGGACACGGTTGCGTCGATGGTGGTGTGGGAAAATGGGCGGATGAAGAAATCCGATTACCGGAAATTCATTATTCGAGGAGAACCGGGGCCGGAGGGGCGGGCGCGAAGCGAGAATGACGATTTTGCGAGCATGCATGAGGCGGTTACGCGGCGATATAAGCGGTTGCAGGAGGAACAAAAACCCATGCCCAGCCTGATCCTGATCGACGGCGGCTTGGGGCAACTGCATGCCGCAGCGCAGGCACTGGAAGCGCTGCAAATCATCAACCAGCCGATGGCCAGCATCGCGAAGAAAGAGGAAATTTTGTATGTGCTGGGGCTGGAAAATGAGCCGGTAGTGCTAGAGCGACATTCTCCCGTGCTTCACCTCATCCAGCAGATTCGCGACGAGACACACCGGTTTGCGGTGAGCTTCCACCGGCAGCGCCGCAGCGCGCGTCAGACGCGAACGGCGCTGCTGGATATACCGGGGATTGGGTCAAAAACGTCCCAGAAGCTGTTGCAGCGCTTTGGAAGCATTGCCAACCTGCAACGAGCCACGGTGGAAGAACTGAGCCGCATTGTGACCAGAAAGAGTGCGGAAAAGATTGTGGAGCACTATGGAAAGGGGAACGGCGGTGACTAACCGTTGTTTGCGATGAAGCAGGTTAGGCCATCTTGCGGCCGCCAGTGGCCTATGTTACGTTTTTTGTGGAGGTTGTCATGGCTGATAACGTGGGATCCAAGGTTAGTTTTTTCCTGGTTGGCGTAGGCATAGGAGCTCTTTTGGGTGTGCTTTTTGCGCCGAAATCTGGCGATGAGACGCGAGAATTTCTCGGCAAGCGCGCGGATGAGGGCCGGGAGTTTGCGCAGAAGAAAGCCCGCGAACTGCGGGAACGCGCGGATGAACTGATCGAGCGCGGCAAGGACGTGGCGTCTCGGAAGCGGGATTCGCTAAGTGCCGCAGTCGAAGCGGGCCGCGAAGCATTCTTGCGCGAATCGAAGTCTTAGAAGTTCTAAAGGACTGAGACCGGGTGCAGAACGCTGTGCCTGAGTGAAGCGGAGAGGGTGGGGTGTGCATGCAATTCTGGATGGAATTTTTCAGCATCGTAGCGGCCATCGCGTTGGTGGTGCAGGTGGGGATCCTGATCGGATTGTTTCTGCAACTGAAGAAGACCACTGAATCCATGAATCGGGTGGTGAACGACCTGCACACCCGGATCGGACCGATTCTGACACGGACCCAAATTCTTCTCGATGACACCCAACCGAAGATCACAGAGCTTGTGGACGATGCTTCGCACATTGTGTATCTGGCGCGGGCACAGGCGCAGAAGATGGATAAGGTGTTCACCGAGGCGTCGGACCGGTTGCGCGGGCAACTGGTGCGCGCGGACCGGATCCTGTCCGGGACACTCGAGGCCGTCGAGGACGCCGGGACGCAGATGCGCAGGAGTTTCCTGGCGCCGGTGCAGAAGATTTCGGCGGTCGTGCAGGGAATCAAGATTGGTTTGGATGTGCTGCGTTCGCGGCGCAGCCGGCCGGAGAGCCCGCCGGATACGGCCGCGCAGGAAGACGAGCTGTTTATTTAGAATAGTCGGGAGTCGGTAGTTCGTAGTCTGTAGTAAGCGGCACCCGACTCACATTGCCCCTCTAATTTTCCGACTCTCGACGCCCGCCCACGGATCACAGACCACGGACTACCGCCACTACTCGACTACAAGCTACGGACTGACTACTGACTATTTCTGATCCAGCCGCCAGCGAGGACGATGTCGCCGTCATAGAGGACGGCAGCCTGGCCGGGAGTGATGGCGCGCTGAGGCGCGTCGAAGGTGATGCGGGCGCGGAGGCCGGGGAGCACTTCAACCGTGGCAGTGGCAGGCTCGTGTTTGTGGCGAATCTTGACCAGGCCGCGAAGCAGCGCGGCTGGCTCCTTGATGGAAATCCAATTTACCCCTTCGATTTCAAGTGCGGTGGTGCGCAAAACCTCGTCCTCGCCGACGACGACGCGGTTTTTCTCCGGGTCGATGGCCAGGACGTAGATGGGCTTTCCAGTGGCGAAGCCGAGGCCTTTGCGCTGGCCGATGGTGTAATTGTGCACGCCGGTGTGGCGCCCAACGACGGCGCCGTCTTCGGTGACGATGTCGCCTTCCTTTTCGTTCAAGGGCCTGCCGTCCTCGCGCAGGTAGGATTGGATGAACTGCACGTAGTTGCCGTTGGGGACGAAGCACAGCTCCATGCTGTCCGGTTTGTCGGCAACGGGAAGATTGGAGGTGCGGGCAAATTTTCGCACCTCTTCCTTGGTCAGTTCTCCGAGGGGGAATTCGCTGCGAGAGAGCTGTTCCTGGGTGAGGCCCCACAGAAAATAGGATTGATCCTTGGAGTCGTCGCGAGCGCGCAGGAGTTGGAAACGGCCAGTGCTGTGGTCTTTGTAAATGCGGGCGTAGTGGCCGGTGGCGAGACGTTCGGCGCCGATCTGGCGGGCCATGCGCAGCAGCGGCTCGAATTTCACGTCCGTGTTGCAGTTGGTGCAGGCGATAGGTGTGCGGCCCGTGAGGTATTGCTTGACAAAGGGGCGTATGACGCGCTGCTCAAACTGTTCTTCAAAGTTCACGACGTAGTGGGGGAAACTCAGGTGCTGGGCCACGCGCTTGGCGTCGTAGACATCGTCGAGGGAGCAGCAGCGGTGCTGCGCGAGGCCGTCGCCCTGCAGTTCCGGGAGGCGGCGCTGGTTCCAGAGCTGCATGGTGAGGCCGACGACAGGGCGGCCCTGCTGGAGAAGAAGCGCAGCAACGGTAGAGGAATCGACACCACCGGACATGGCTACGGCCACGAGGCCGGGCTGTGGCTCGGCGGCTGCGGGGAGGGCATCGAGTTGAATTTGCGTGGACATGCCTATGTCTAGTTTAGCGGGTTGCACGCTCAGTTTGTAGTTTTTGCGCGGGAAGCGGCAGGGCTCGCGGACTCTCGCTGCGAGACAGGATGGTAGTCGGGGGAGAGCTGGCGGAGCTGCGCGACGGCGGCGGGAACGATTTCGAGGGCGACATCGATTTCCGCCGCAGTGGTGTGTCGGCCGAGGCTGAAACGGATGCTGGCGCGGGCTTCCGCGGCGGGCAAGCCAATGGCGGTAAGGACGTGCGAGGGTTCGACAGCACCCGAGGAGCAGGCGGCGCCGGTGGAGCAGGCCAGGCCCATGAGGTCGAGAGCGATGATCAGAGCCTCACCTTCGATGCCAGGGAAAGTAATGTTAGAAGTGTTGGGAGTGCGCGGAGCACCGGCCGCGTTGGCACGCGAATCGGGAACACGTGCGAGAAGGCCTTGCTCGAGGCGATCCCGCAGTGCGGAGACGCGTGCGGCTTCGTCCACAAGAGAGAAACGAGCAAGTTCGGCGGCTTTGCCGAGACCGACGATGGCAGCGACATTTTCGGTTCCGGGGCGGAATCCCCGTTGGTGGTGGCCGCCGTAAAGAAGCTGCCGGAGGCGCGTGCCACTTTTGATATAAATGGCGCCGACGCCTTTCGGTGCGTAGAGCTTGTGGCCGGAAAGAGAGAGCAGATCAATCTGGCAGGTTTTGACGTCAACGGGGATCTTGCCGACGGATTGCACGGCGTCGGTGTGGAAGAAGATGTCCCGTTCGGCGGCGATGCGGCCGATTTCCGCGAGGGGCTGAACGGTGCCGAGTTCGTTGTTGGCGTGCATCACTGAGATGAGGACAGTTTCGGGGCGGATGGCCTTGCGGAGGTCGTCGAGATCGATGAGGCCGTCGCGCGAAACCGAAAGATAGGTTACGGCGACGCCCTGTTTTTCAAGCTCTTGGCAAGTGTTGAGAACGGCCTCGTGCTCGATCAACGAAGTGATGATGTGAACGGAAGGAGAGGATGAGGAAGTGGAGGAGATAAAGGAGGTAAAGGACGGCGCTGCGACGCCGAAAATGGCGTGGTTGTCGGACTCGGTGCCGCCACTGGTGAAGATGATCTCCTGGGGGCGCGCATTGAGAAGAGCGGCAATCTGATCGCGGGCAGTTTCGACGGCAGCGCGTGCGCGTTGACCGAAGGTATGGATGGAAGAAGCGTTGCCGAATTCACCGGAGAAATACGGGAGCATGGCCTCCAGGACTGCGGGGTCGACCGGAGTGGTTGCGTTGTGATCGAGGTAGATGCGGTTCATGGGAGTGCCAGAAATCAGGATAGAGGCGCTGTGGGAAAGTGTCCAGTCGGAGTAGCACACAGGCGAGGAGAAAGCGTAGTCGTAGGGACGCGGCAGGGAGGCGCAGACAACAATCCGGGTTGCCCCAGTTAGACTAGAATGAGGATATAGCAGGCAAGCAAGGGAAATTGAAATGGACGGTGACAGAGGCGAAAGCCAAGTTGAGCGAAATGACCAAGGCGGTAGAGTTCTCGCGCTCGCCGTTGCGCGCGGGGCTGCGGCGATACACGAGGATGTAATATCGTGCTTGTGGAGGCCGAAAGAATGAGGACCAGTATCGAGATCGACGACCGGCTGATGCGGGAGGCAATGCGGAGCAGCGAAAAGCGCACAAAGCGGCCGACGGTGGAAGAGGCCTTGCGATTATTGATTCGGGTCAAAGCGCAAGCCGGGATACGCCGTTTCCGAGGAAAGATCTGTTGGGAAGGGAATCTGGAGGAATCGCGGCTCGATTAGAGTCGCTCCACCCCCCGCTACAATTTGGTACGACTGCTTGGGTTGATCTCTTCGGCGGAATTGGCTATGCCGAATTAGAGCGAGCTCCGTAGGAGCAGGAAGAGGATGGCCTCGCGCGAGCCGATGGACTGCTGGATTGCGACGTTTTGTTTGCGGGAGGGGCATTCGCTGCTGCATCGGGACCGGGATTTTGATGTTTTTGAAAAGGTGCTTGGGTTGAGCGTAATTCACGCGTGATTCATAAGGGTTGTGATCGAACGCCAATCCGGGGATTGGCGTTCCCAGGGGGATGAAGTGGGATATGCGGATTTGCGGGAGTTTGTAAGGCGCCTGGAAAAAGAGGGCGAGCTGCGGCGCGTGAAGATGGAAGTGGATCCGGTGCTGGAAATTACGGAGGTGGTACAGCGCGCGCAAGCGCAGCCGGGGCCGAGGGGGAATGCGGGCGGAATGGCGCTGTTGTTCGAGAAGCCGAAAGGATCGCGGTATCCACTCCTGATTAATGCGTTTGGCAGCGAGCGGCGGATGGAACTGGCGCTTGAAGTGGAAAAGCTGGATGACGTGGCGGCGCGGATCCGTGGATTCATGGATATGCAGACGCCGCAGGGATTATTCGACAAGCTCAAGATGCTGCCGAAACTGGCGGAGTTGGGCTCGTTCTTCCCGAAGAACGTGAAGGACGGGCCGTGTAAGGAGATTGTGCGGAAGGGAGACGACGTCAACCTGCTGGATTTCCCGATTTTGAAGTGCTGGCCGCAGGATGGCGGGCGATTCATCACCTTCCCGCTGGTGTTCACGAAAAATCCGGAGACTGGAAAGCGCAACGTGGGAATGTACCGGATGCAGATTTATGACGAGCGCACCACGGGCATGCACTGGCAGACACAAAAACACGGCGCGGAGCATTTCCGGCGCGCGCGCGCGGCGAATCCCGAGGGAAGAATTCCCGTGAGCGTGGCGATTGGTTCGGATCCCGCGGTCACGCTCGGCGGGATTTTGCCGATCCCACCGGATCTGGACGAGATGATGTTCAGCGGGTTCCTGAAGAAGGAGCCCGTGGAACTGGTGAAGTGCGAGACCAACGAACTGGAGGTGCCGGCGAACGCGGAGATAGTGCTGGAGGGCTACGTTAATTTGAACGAGATGCGCACGGAAGGGCCGTTCGGGGATCACACGGGATTTTATTCGCTGGAGGGGGAATACCCGGTTTTCCATGTCGAGTGCGTGACCCACCGCGGGGAGCCAATCTACTTGACAACGGTGGTGGGACCGCCGCCGCAGGAAGACTTTTACATGGGATATGCGATCGAACGGGTTTTCCTGCCGTTGATGAAGATGACCCATCCAGAAATTGTGGACGTGTCCATGCCGGCGGAAGGAATCGTGCACAACCTGATGATCGTATCCATCCGGAAATCGTTCCCGGGGCACGCGCGAAAAGTGATGAACGCGATATGGTCGCTGGGCCAAGCGATGTTTACGAAGGTGATAGTAATTGTAGATGGTGATGTAGACGTGCATAACTACCGCGAGGTCGTGTGGAAAGCCCTGTGCGCGATCGATCCGCAGAGAGACGTGCAGTTTTCGCTGGGGCCTGTGGATACGCTGGATCACGCGGCGCGGATGCAGGACTTTGGGTCAAAGATGGGAGTGGACGCGACGAGGAAGTGGCCAACAGAGGGGTTTACGCGGCCCTGGCCGGATGAAATTCTGATGGACGAGAAGACGAAGGTGCGAGTGGAAACGTTGTGGAAGAGTCTTGGGATGTGAAGAAAAGAGTAGAGTTACGCGAAGCCGTTCGGAACATCGTGGAAATTCGCGGAACGCAAGACAGCAGCGCGAATGCATGCAAAGCATTACCGTCCGGTCGGACAGGTGAACGAACTGGCCAAAACGCAAGATGTAGTGGTACTAAGAGCTCCTAAACCCTAGCTGTGGGGATGCGTGCCTAGAATAACAGGTGAATTGCCTGTGATAGCCGATGTTGTTAGGACAACTCCGGAAGAGAAAGGCTTGACGGTCCGGTGCGCTCAATGACATAAGGGAAGCACGGCTGCACCCGGGGGGAAACGAGTGTCTGGGGTAGGAAACGGGTGCGGACACGTCAGAAGTCCGGGCGTGCAACGGATTGGATGGGCGTTCCTCGTGAATGAATCGCGCGAAGTGATGAATGTACGACAGGCGTCCCAGTATTTGGGGATCAGTCCGGACACCCTGTATCGGTACATCACAGAGGGCGAAATTCCTGCTTTCAAGCTCGGAAATCGTTGGAAACTTAGGAAGACGATTCTGGACCGCTGGATGGAACGCAAGATGAGCCAAGTGGTGGCAAGGCGCCGCTAGGTTCTCCAAGGCGTGAGGGAAAGAGGCCGCGTATGTGGTTACTCGGGGGAAAGAAGAATAGGCAACTCGTAGGGCTGGACATCGGCTCCAGCTCGATCAAAGCCGTGGAGTTGAAGTCGACGAAGGCCGGATACGAGCTGGTCAATTACGGCATGGAGTCGCTGGCGCAGGATACGGTTGTGGACGGCGCCATCATGGACGCGCCGCAGGTCGCCAACGCCATCACAAAGATATTTGACTTTGAAAAGATTAAGACGAAGAACGTGGCGACGGCGGTATCCGGGCACTCCGTCATCGTGAAGCGCGTGCCGTTGCCGCTGATGACCGAAGAAGAGTTGTACGACCGGATTCCGTCCGAAGCGAGCCAGCACATCCCGTTCGACATTGCGGACGTGAACCTGAGCTACCAGCTTTTAGAAGCAATGGATTCGCAGATGGACGTGCTGCTGGTGGCGGTCAAGAAGGATAAGATCCTGAACCACACGAACGTGCTGGCGCAGGCGGGCAAGTCACCGGTGGTGGTGGACATCGACGCATTCGGGTTGCAGAACTGTTTCGAAGTGAATTACGAGCCGGATGCGGGGCAGACGGTGGCGCTCTTGAACATCGGCGCCAGCGTGATGAACATTAATATTGTGCGCGGGGGAATTCCGTTGTTCACTCGCGACGTGAGCGTGGGCGGAAACCAATACACAGACGCGCTGCAGAAGGAATTGGACCTGAGCTTTGACGATGCCGAGCGGTTGAAGAAGGGTGACACGCTACCGAGCGTGACCGACGAGCAAAAGGGGCAAATCCTTCGGAGCGTTTCGGACATCCTGACGCTGGAAATTCAGAAGACCTTCGATTTCTTCCGGGCGACAGCAAGTGGAGAGAATATCCAGCGCATCATGGTGGCCGGAGGGACGGCGAGAGTGCCCGGGCTGGTGGACCTGCTGCGGGAAGAGTTCGCCATGCCGGTGGAGGAGCTGAATCCATTTCGCAAGGTGTTAATTAACCCGGGGAAGCACACGGAAGAGAAGATCTTTGAATTGGCGCCGAGGTTGGTAGTGGCGGTGGGATTGGCACTGAGGAGCTTCGACTAGCCATGATCCGCATAAACTTGTTGGGACAAACGCGGCCAAAAACCGCACGGAGGCCGGTGGACACGGGGGCAGCGATGCCGCTGGTGTTCATAGGCGCCGGGGTGCTGCTGGGGTTCTTATTTCTGTTCTACTTCTACCACTCCTGGCAGACGCAGTTGAACGAAGAGAACACCAGGATCAAGCAGTTGCAGGCCCAGAAGACAGACCTGGAACAGATCAAGCAGCAGGTGGATGCGTTCGACAAGCAGAAGGTGGTGCTGCAGCAGCGCGTATCGACCATCGAGCAACTGCAGCGAGATCGCACCGGGGGGCAGGAACTGCTGGATCAGGTGGCCAACACGGTATCGCGAGCGGAGAATTTGTGGCTGACGTCCATGACCAAGAAGGGAAGCACGTTGACGCTGGACGGCGCTTCCGCTTCCATCAATTCTGTGGCTAACTTCATAACGGCGTTGAAACGTTCGGGGTATTTCCAGAAGATCGAGATCAAGGAATCGAAGCAGGACGAGAGGAATACTTCAGTGCAGACATTCCTGTTCTCGATCAACGCGGAAATCGCGCCGAACGGGCCGGAGGCAGCGCCGCGGACCAAGTCGGCCAATGTGCCGGCACAGAGTGCCCCGGCAAGCGCAGCACCGGCGAAGAAAGGATAAGAGGAAGCCATGGCGAATCCTTTCCGAGATATGTCCGTGATCATGCAGGGTCTGGTAGCCCTGGCGATTGCGGTAATCCTGGTGCTGGCGGGGTTGTATGTTCCGCTCTCACCGGTGGCGCAGGAGCGGTCGGCCTACGACGCGGCGGTGCAGGACCGCACGAAATTGAACCAGGAAGTGACGCAGTTGCAGGTGTACAAGCAGAGGTACGGGGAATTGAAGCAGCAGATGGACGCGCTGAACAAGCAACTGGACACACTGAAGACCATCGTGCCGGAAGAGAAAGAAGTGGATGAATTCATCCGCCAGGTGCAGGGAGCGGCGAGCGCTTCGAATGTGCAGTTGAGGCGGCTGACGTCGCAGGCCATCGTGACAAAGGAGTTCCATTACGAAATGCCGTTTGAAGCCCAGGCGGACGGTTCGTACTTCAACGTGCTGGATTTCTTTTCGAGGCTGGGCCGATTGTCGCGGATCATCAACGTGGGGGACCTGCAAATCGACGATCCCGCGGTGGCGAAGGGCACAAAGTATCCTGTGCGTCCGGGAGAAACGGTATCAGGGATATTTACGATTACAACGTATTTCACGAAGACGGCTGATACGGCTCCGGTAGGAGCAGGCGGGGCGGGGAAAACAACGCCGCCTGTGAAAAAACCGTGAGCGGGAATGAGCGAGCCATGCGTAAATTGATCCCATTGCTAATCGGAATACTGTTGGTCGGGGCGGGTTTCCGCGCGCAGGCGCAGACCGCGCCGGCGCCGGCGAAGAAGGCGGCAAAGCCAGCGGACAAACCAGCGGCCAAGACCGCGAAGCCTAGCGTCAAAAAGGCGGCCAGTCCGGAGGCGAAGGCCGCGGGGGAGCCGGGAGTGAAGGTAACGCGCCGGGATCCATTCGAATCCCTTGTCGGGCGTGAAAAGGCGCAGGCCGAAATGACCAAGAATCTTCCGCCGGGGAAGGCCGGGTTGCAAGTCGCGTCCTTGCGCCTGGACGGAATCGTAAGGGCGCCGAACGGCATGATTGCCGTGGTCACCAATCCGCAGGCCAGGACTTATTTCCTGCGGGAAGGGGATCAGTTGTACGACGGAAAAGTGGAAAAGATAGCCATGGATGGTGTGTCGTTCCATGAGATGGGCAAAGATGCATTCGGGAAACCGGTGGAGCGGCAAGTGAATAAAAGAATCTACTCCAGTGCAGGAGAACAGCAATGACGACGAACTGGCGGGCCTTACGGTGTGGCTGCCTGATACTGACGAGCGTGATGCTGGGCGGCAGCCCGGCGAGCGTTCGCGGGCAGGAGTCCGCTGGCGCGAGCACGTCCGCGGCGGTGATTTCAAGCGTGGCGATCACGCAGGACCCGCAACGGGCGGCAATCCGCGTCGAAGGGGCGGGACACCTCGACGTGCATGCGGTGCGGCTGCAGAATCCGGAGCGGCTGGTATTGGATTTTGCGGGAGCCCGGCTAAATGTGCTGAAAACGTCGATCCCTGGAGTGTCCGCACCGGTGCGCGGAGTGCGCCTGGGGCAATTCCGGCCGGATGTGGCGCGAGTGGTAATTGACCTGACGGCTTCCTCGCCCTATCAAATTGCACATGAAGGCGATGCGCTGGTGGTGTACCTGGAAACGCAGGCGACGGAGGGAAACACACTGGCAACGGTTCCTTCCCCTGCAGCCGAGACGGCCAATAACACAATTTCCTCCACTGCCAAGGCCCCCTTGTCGGGCGGCCAGAGTGGAAAGACCAACGATGTGACGGCTCCTCATTTTTCGTTGCCGAACGAACTGACCCAGCCCTCAGCCACGCTCGCAGCGGAAAGTGAACCATCGCAGCCCGCGCGGCCAGAAGGCGGCGCGCAACAGGCCGCACAGGTTGCGGTGCAGCAGTCCAACAACGCGGCTTCAACGGTTGCGGCGCAACAGGGAACCGGCGTTCCGGGCAGCGCCGCGCCGAACCGCTACACGGGTGAGCCCATTTCGGTGAATTTGAAGGACGTGGACCTGAAGGACTTTTTCCGGCTGATCCACGAAATCAGCGGCCTGAACGTAGTCCTGGACCCGAACGTGAAAGGGTCGCTGACCATCGTTCTGGACGAAGTGCCGTGGGACCAGGCACTGGACATCGTGCTGGTGAACAACGGCCTGGATAAACAGCTCAACGGAAACGTGCTGCGCGTGGCGACCCGGGAAACTCTCAAGCATGAGGCGGAATCCGCGCGCGATTTGCAGAAGGCGCAGGCAGAGGCGGTTGCGCCGGTCACGGTGACGCGGGTGCTGAGTTATGCCAAGGCCGACACGATGAAGAATACGCTGAAGAAGTTCCTTTCGGCGCGCGGCGACATTTTCTCCGATGACCGTTCGAATCAGTTGGTGATTCGGGACATTCCTTCCGTCATCCCGACGATTGACAACCTGATCCATCAACTGGACCGCAAATCGCAGCAGGTGGAAATTGAGGCGCGCGTAGTTCAGGCCACGCGTTCCTTTAGTCAGGATATCGGCGTGCAATGGGGTTTTGCCGGTACGACCACCAGCGGCAGGACAATTTTTGGCGGCAACCCGACCGTTGGGGTCAGCCCGATTGGAACCGGCGCCGGCCTTCCGCAGCCACCGCTGATTGCGACTTCGACCACCAGCTCGGGTTCGGGTCTCCCACTTAACGTAAACCTTCCCGCGGGCGCGCCGACCAGCGGTGTCTATTTTGGCCAGCGGTCTCCGAACTTCGCGGTGGATCTCTACCTAACGGCGGCGGAAGCGAAGGGCGTCGGCAAGCTGCTTTCGAAGCCGAAACTGGTTACCCAGAACAACGAGAAAGCGACCGTCAAGCAAGGTACAAAGATTCCGATTCAGACCACCATTAACAACACCATCTCGGTGCAGTACATCGACGCGGTTCTCAAGCTGGAAGTGACTCCGCAGATTACGGCCGAAGGGACGGTGTTCATGGACGTGCTCGTGGAAAATACGCAGATCGACAACGGTATTCCGCGAGTCGAGGGCATCCCGGCGTTGGACACGCAGTCCACCGAAACGAAGGTTCTCGTGGCGGACGGGGGAACCGTGGTAATCGGAGGAATCATCGTGACGCAGCAGCAGACCAGCATCACGGAAGTGCCGGTTCTAGGGAATCTGCCCGTGATCGGGCGCCTTTTCCGTGAGCAAGCCGTGACCATCAGCTCGTCGGAACTGCTGTTCTTCCTGACGCCACGGATTATCCCCGGATGAACCGACGAGCCCGGATAAGTTAACGGGTACAAGCAAGCTGGCAAACTTCAGGTAAACTGGAATCGAGGAGACTAGAGTCTCCTCGATTTTTTTATGAGCGAGCGATACGCAAAAAGACGGCGGGAAGTGGTGCGAGAGCTGAAGCGCAGGGAGCTTGACTGCCTGCTGGTAACACTCCCGGCGGACTGGTATTACTTGACCGGCTTCAGCGGGGAATCCGGGGTATTGGTGGTGACCGCGACGGGGACGACTCTGGTTACGGACGGGCGCTTTACGACGCAGGCGAAGGAAGAATCGCCTGGAATCCGTGTGCAGTTGCAAAAAGGGGGATTGTACGAGGCCGTGGGGGAATGGATGAAGCAGGGGGGAATCCGGCGCGCCGGGTACGACCCGGGCCTGTGGACGGTGGCGCAAAGGCAGGCGCTGCGGAAGGCCAGCGGCGCGAAATGCCGGGAGATTGAGGCCGCAGGGGTAGTGGGGCGCCTCCGTATGAAGAAAGACGCACAGGAACTGGCGGTGATGCGAAAGGCGGCCATTCTAGCGGGAGAAGTGCTGGAAGGCGCGCTGAAGCTGGTGCGGCCGGGAGCGCGGGAGAACGAGATTGCGGCCGAGATCGAGTACCAGATGAAGAAGCGGGGAGCGAGTGGAGTATCGTTCGAAACGATCGTGGCCTCCGGAAAACGCTCCGCTCTGCCCCATGCACGGCCAACCTCCAAGAGATTGAGGAAAAATGAGTTGGTGGTGCTAGACCTGGGTGCTATACTCGCGCCACTATTGCAGCGACATGACGCGCACGGTGTACGTGGGCCGGGCCTCGCAACGAATCCGGGGATGGTACCGGGCGGTGCAGGAGGCGAACCAGGCCGCGGTAGCAGCGGTTCAGGCGGGAGTAACCTGCGGAGCCGTGGACGCCGCGGCACGGGACGTTTTGAAGAAGAGCGGACTCGAAGCGCAATTTGTGCACAGTACGGGACACGGCTTGGGGCTGGAAGTGCATGAGGCGCCGCGGGTAGCGCGGGGGCAGGCCATTCGACTTGAAGCGGGAAATGTGATTACCATAGAACCAGGCGTGTATGTCGCAGGCGTAGGTGGCATTCGCATCGAGGACGACGTTGCAGTACGCTCTCACGGAAGCGAAGTTTTGACCCGCGTCAAGCGGGATCTCATCGAAATTTAAAACAGGCATGAAACGGAAAAAGCCTTCGAAAGCGAGTGGCGGTTCATCGTTCGCAAACCCTGAAATCGGGCAAATTGAGCAATTGCTTCGGTTCATGAGCGAGCACAATCTCGAGGAGTTTGAGTACTCCCGCGGGGATTTGCGCATCCGCTTGAAGAAGCCCGGGCCAAGTCCGGTTGCGGGAGTGGCGCGGCCGGCGGCGGAAATCATCGTGCCCGCCGCGGTAACGCCTTCGGCGCCGCATAGCTCGGAGGCGGTAGCGGAAGCGGAATTGCGCGGCGGAGAAGACCTGTTCCTTGTGAAGTCGCCGATCGTTGGGACGTTCTACGGCGCGCCGAGTCCCGGTGCGGAACCGTTCGTAAAAGTGGGCATGCACGTGGATTCCGGACAGACGCTTTGCATCGTGGAAGCGATGAAGCTGATGAATGAGATCGAATCGGAAGTGAGCGGTGAAGTGCTGCGGATTTTCGCGGAAAACGGACAGCCGGTCGAGTACGGGCAGCCGTTGTTTGGAATTCGACCCAGCCGGAAACGATAACCGGCGCACCCGACTATGTTTCAGAAAATTCTTGTAGCCAATCGCGGGGAAATTGCCCTTCGAGTCATCTGCGCTTGCAAGGAATTGGGAATTGCGACGGTGGCGGTGTATTCGGAGGCGGACCGCAACGCCTTGCATGTGCGCTTCGCGGACGAGGCGGTGTGCATCGGGCCGCCGCGCAGCAGCGAGAGTTACCTGAACATTCCCCACGTCATCAGCGCCGCTGAAATCACCAACGTGGACGCGATCCATCCGGGATACGGATTCCTTTCGGAAAACGCGAATTTTGCAAAGGTCTGCGAAGCCTCTGAAATCACCTTCATCGGGCCGAAACCCGAGGTGATTGAAATGATGGGAGAGAAGGACCGCGCGCGCCGGGAGATGAAGACGGCGGGCTTGGCCACGATACCCGGCAGCGACGGCGTGGTGGAGGGGGAGGAGCAGCTGGCGAAGGAGGCGCAAGCGGATCGGCTACCCGCTGATATTGAAGGCGGCGGCGGGTGGAGGCGGTCGTGGCATGCGCATGGTGCGGAGCACGGAGGAATTGCTGGGTGCTTACCAGACGGCGCGCAGCGAGGCGCAGCAGGCCTTTGGAACGCCGGATGTCTACATGGAGAAATTCCTGGAGCATCCGCGGCATATCGAATTCCAGGTGCTGGGCGATCAACTCGGAAAGGTGATCCACCTGGGCGAGCGGGAGTGCACCATCCAGCGGCGGCACCAGAAGCTGCTGGAAGAGTCGCCCTCCCCGGTGATGGATGCGAAGCGCAGGAAAGAGCTGGGCGCGAAGGTCATCAAGGCGATGGAGGGAATCGGTTACACCAACGCAGGAACGATTGAATTTCTCATGGACCAGGACGGCGCGATCTATTTCATCGAGATGAATACGCGCATTCAGGTGGAGCATCCGGTTACGGAATTTGTCACCGGCGTGGACCTGGTGAAGGCACAAATTCGCATAGCGGCGGGCGAACGATTGGCGGAGGCAGCCGGAGAGGTCAGCTTCACGGGGCATTCCATCGAGTGCCGGATCAATGCCGAGGATCCGGAGACGTTCGTTCCGTCGGCGGGGCGCATTACCACGTTTCAGGCGCCCGGGGGCACCGGCGTGCGCGTGGATTCCGCGGCATACTCGGATGCGGTGATCCCTCCGTACTACGATTCGATGGTGGCGAAGCTGATTGTGAAGGGGAGAGACCGCGGCGAGGCGATCAGCAGGATGAAGCGGGCGCTGGAAATGTTTGTCATCGAGGGGATCAAGACCTCGATTCCCCTGCACCGCCGTATTGTGGCGCATCCGGATTTTGTGGCCGGGAAATTGGACACCCACTTCATCGAAAAGCTCCTGAACAACCACGGAAAATAAGGTTTCAATGCGCCTTGTGATGCCCAGGCTCTATGTGATATTAGACGCGGGGCGGATTCGCGGTCCTGCACAGGAAATTGCCAAACAACTCATGGAAGCGGGTGTGCGTTTGCTGCAATACCGCGTCAAGAATCTTGCTGCGGGGGAAATGCTAAATACCGCCGTGGCCCTGTCGAGAATGGCGCATAGCGCGGGGGCTACGTTTTTCGTGAATGACAGGCCGGATGTCGCCTATCTCTCGGGCGCGGACGGAGTGCACGTTGGGCGGGACGATTTGAGTGCAGAGCAGGCACGGGCGGTCGTGGGGCAAAACCGCTGGGTGGGAGTTTCGACACACAATTTGGAACAATTTGAGCAGGCAGCGGCCAGTTCGGCGGATTATGTTGCCATCGGGCCCATTTTCGCCACAACGAGCAAGGCCAATCCCGATCCGGTGGTAGGAACGGATTTGATTCGCCGGGTGCGATCGTTGACGCAAAAGCCGATTGTGGCCATTGGCGGAATCCTGCTGGAACACGCGGCGGAAGTGCTGGAAGCGGGAGCCGATTCCGTTGCGGTGATCCGCGACATTTTGGATGCAGCGGAGCCGGCAAAGCAGGCAAGGAAATTCATCGAACGACTCGAAGCCGTGAAGCTGGCGGCCGATCACTGAGGCGCGAGAAGAATGGCAGAGTCCACCAGCGTTCGCCCGGCGCAAGACACCAAGACGGAACACGGTTTTGTGCGGGCCATCGGGTTGTTCGATGGCACGATGATCGTCGTGGGATCGATGATCGGCTCCGGCATTTTTATCGTCGGCGCCGATATCTCGAGGCAGACGGGGTCGGCGGGCGGGCTGCTGCTGACGTGGATCCTGACGGGGATTCTGACGATTGCCGCGGCGCTCTCGTACGGAGAATTGGCGGCGCTGTTTCCGCATGCGGGCGGGCAATACGTTTATTTGCGGGAGGCGTTTTCGCCGCTGTGGGGATTCTTGTATGGCTGGACGTTGTTCCTGGTAATTCAGACGGGAACGATTGCGGCTGTATCGATCGGTTTCTCGCGGTACTTGGGAGTGCTTTTCCCCGCAATCTCTCCAAACACGTGGATCATTCCCCCGATTAATTTCTCGGCGAGATTTGCGATCAGCATATCGGTACAGCAGTTCGTTGCCGTGGTGATGATCGTGATTCTCACGTTTCTGAATACGCGAGGCGTGCGGCTGGGGAAGTGGATACAGAATATCTTCACTTCGGCGAAGATGCTCTCGCTGCTGGGAGTGATTTTCCTGTGCATCTTCGTGGCGAGGAACGCCTCGGTGATCGCGGACAATTTCTCGCACTTTTGGGCCATTCGCGGAGCGAACACGATTGCGCCGGGCGCGGGCTTCTTGCGAGGGATTTTGCCGACAGTGACAGCGGGCAGCGGCTGGTTTGGGCTGCTTATCGCGCTCGCTGTGGCGCAGGTGGGCTCGCTATTCTCCGCCGACGCCTGGAACAACATCGGCTTCACGGCCGCGGAAGTGAAGAATCCGAAACGGGATGTGGCGCTTTCGATGGCCTTCGGCACGATCATTGTCATCTCGCTGTATTGCCTGGCGAATCTGGCCTATCTTTGCGCGTTACCGCTGGCACAGATTCAGAATGCGCCGGACGACCGCGTGGCGACTGCGGCGCTCTCCGCGATTTTCGGCGCCAAGGGTGCGGCGATGATGGCGGTGGCCATCATCATCTCCACTTTCGGCTGCAACAACGGATTGATCTTGGCGGGTTCGCGCGTGGCGTATGCGATGGCCAAGGATGGATTGTTCTTCAAGGCGACGGGGAAGCTGAATGATCGCGGAGTGCCGGGAGTGGCGCTGGTCTATCAGGGCATCTGGATCGTGATCCTGATCCTGCTGCGGACGCGCAAGCCGGACGGGACGTACGGCAATCTCTACAGCAATCTGCTGGATTACGTGGTTTTTGCGGCGCTGCTGTTTTATGTGTTGACGATCGCGGGGATTTTCGTGCTGCGCTGGAAGCGGCCGGAGGCGGAGCGGCCGTACAGAGCATTTGGGTATCCGTTGCTGCCGCTCTTGTATATAGTGGCAGCCACGGGAATCATGGTCGTGTTGCTGCTGTACGAGACCCAGACCGCCGGATGGGGAATGGTGATCGTGTTACTGGGTGTCCCGGTGTACTGGCTGTGGCGCCGCCGGGGAAGCGCTGCAATTCGATAAGCCTCAAAATGAGTTTAGAACACTGAGGACAAAAGGAGGAGTTGCATGGGCAACCCCTTGTTTGCGACGAAACCGCTCGACGTGTTGATGAAGGAAGCCGGAGCTACCGGCGAGCACAGCCTGAAGCGCGCCCTTGGACCGGTCAACCTGATGACGCTGGGGATTGGAGCGATTATCGGCGCGGGCATTTTTGTGCTGACGGGCTCGGCAGCTTCCTTGTATGCAGGCCCTGCCATCATGCTCTCCTATGTTTTGGCTGGCCTGGGATGCATGTTTGCCGGGCTGTGCTATGCGGAATTCGCGTCGCTGATCCCCATCGCCGGTTCGGCGTACACCTATGGGTACGCGACACTGGGGGAGATCGTTGCGTGGATTATCGGCTGGGACCTGATCCTGGAGTATGCCTTTGGAGCGGCAACCGTGGCGAGCGGATGGAGCAGCACGCTGGTGGCGTTCCTGCAGGACTATGGCATCAACCTGCCACCGCAAATCTGCGACGTTCCGGGAGCGGAATGGGTTTTCTTTGAAGGGCGATGGTCGCCGCTGATAACGTTACAACTGAGCGCCGCGCAATTGGCGGCGATTCCCCACGCGACGGCGAAATTTAACCTGATTGCGTTCCTTGCGATCCTGGCGGTGACGACGATTCTGATCGTCGGAATTAAGGAATCGGCAAACTTCAACACGGCGATTGTTTTTGTGAAGCTGACTGCGGTGTTGACCTTTATCGCTCGTGGCGTCCGCTTACCTCCTGAAAAACCCGCAAATTGCGCATGCCAACTGGAGCGTCTTTCTACCGCCGAACACCGGAACTTTCGGCTCATTCGGCTGGTCGGGGGTTTTGCGAGGAGCGGGCGTGGTGTTCTTTGCCTACATTGGCTTCGATGCTGTCTCGACTGCCGCGCAGGAGGCGCGCAATCCGCAAAAGGACATGCCCGTGGGCATCCTGGGCTCGCTTGCGATTTGCACCTTCCTTTACATTGTGGTGTGCGGGCTGCTCACCGCAACCGTGCATTACAGCCGGTTGAATATCGGCGCGCCTGTGTCGCTGGCCATTCGGGAGACGGGAGTGAAGTGGGGAAGCTACGTGGTCAACGCCGGTGCACTGGCGGGATTGAGCACAGTGATGTTGGTCATGCTGCTTGGACAGTCTCGTGTTTTTTATTCGATGGCCAATGATGGTTTGTTGTGGAAATGGGCGGGCGATATTCACCCGCGCTTCCGGACTCCGTGGAAATCGACGGCCATAGTCGGATTGTGCGTTGCCATTGTGGGCGCACTGGTTCCAATCGGCGATCTTGGGCAGTTGGTGAGCATCGGCACGCTGCTGGCCTTCGTGATTGTTTGTGCTGGTGTGTGGATTCTCCGCGTCCGAAGACCAGAATTGGTGCGACCGTTCAAAACACCGTGGGTGCCGTTTGTGCCCATCATGGGAATCATCATATCGCTGGGCCTCATGGCAGGTCTAAAAGGCCTGACGTGGCTGCGCCTGGTCGTTTGGCTGGTAATCGGAATGTGCATCTATTTTACCTATAGTGTGAAGCATAGCCGCGTGCGAATCGCAAACAAATGAATTGAATCTGAGGGTCGGCTCCGGTCGCCTGCCGGGCAGAGCCAGCTGCAACGGGCAATGCGGACCTCGTGCACGCACCACGAATCGGGTAAAGTGTCTCTGCCACTCCTTTTGCCATGAACGGAAGAGAAAACCAGCAGAATTCCCTGTGGAAGAGCCTGTCGGCACTCGACTGGGTCGCGCTCGTTGCGTCCGCGGTGGGACTTGTGGCGCACTGGGGCGGAAGACTGCTGGAAGGTTTGCCGCGTCTGGGTCTGCTTCAGTTTGTGGGGTTGATCGCGGTCTGCTATCTGGCTTACCGCGCATGGGATCGCTGGCGGAGCCAGGTTCTGTGGAGCCTGCGGAATCGCCTGATTGTCGCTTACCTGTTTATTGCTGTGGTGCCGGTTCTTCTACTTCTGATCCTCGGCCTTATTGCCGGACAGATTCTGTACTCGCAATTTGCCGCGTACTTGCTGAACCATGAGATCCAGGACCGGATTGACGCGCTCGCGGATTCCAGCGCCAGCATTGCGGCTGCCGAAACGAGTTTGCCAGCGTCCATCGACGAGGGCGTCCTGGACAAATCGCTGGCGGCGCAAGTAGAAATTGCGCAGGGGAAGCGGCTGCCTGATTTGACTGTCGAGTTTGGAGTCAATCCCGAATATTTTCGCGCAGTTGCCGGGCCGAAGAGCGAATCCTTTTCGGGGTTGGTGCAAAGCGGGAATCAACTGCGCCTGGTGAGCATGCGAGAGGTGAACTCGCCCAGAGGCAGACAGATTATTGAAGTCAGCGTGCTGGTGAATGGAGACTTCCTGGAGAGCATGCTGGCTGACCTCGGGCCCATTGACATGACGCTTTGGGAAAAGGCCGAGGTCAATTCGGAGTTAAATGCGGTGCCTATCGGGGATTTCCACTACCACGCCATCAAGCGCCTCATGACCCGCAACCGGATCCTGCCCCCATCGACGACATGGAGCGATCCGGTAATAGACGGTTTTTCGCAGCTTGAGGCCGTGTACCTTTCGAAGACCGGCAGCGCGCAACTGAGGCACCCGGTATTCGCCTTCATCAAGGCACGCAGATCACAGCTGAATCACCGGATATTCGCTACGGTCGGCGAGCTTAGCGGCGCAAAGGGCTATGGGATTCTTTTGTTGGCCTCCGTGTCCTTCCTGGTGATCGAAATTGCGGCTTTGATGATCGGCGTGGTCCTGACGCGTGCCATCACGCGAACGATTGCGGACCTTTCGGCGGCGACAGAGGCGGTGCAAGAAGGGAATTTCTCCGCGCGCGTGCCCGTGCAGCGGCGCGACCAGCTGGGGATGCTGGGTGAGTCGTTCAATTCGATGACCAATTCGATCGGCCGGCTGATCGACGAACAGAAGCAATTGCAAAAGCTGGAAAACGAAATCTCTATCGCGCGTGAAGTGCAGGATCAGCTTTTCCCGCGGAACCTGCCTCATGTCGAGGGCGTGGAAATTGAGGCAATCTGTAAGGCGGCGCGCAGCGTCAGCGGCGACTACTATGATTTCATCCAACTCACGCCGACGCAGGTGGCGATTGCGATTGCGGACATTTCCGGGAAAGGGATTTCGGCGGCGCTGCTGATGGCCAGCCTGCAGGCGGCGCTACGCAGCCAACTGCTCACGCCGGGAAGCGAAAATCTGAGCACCGCGGAGCTGGTGGCGCGGCTGAATAAGCACCTGGTGATAAATACCGGCGACGACCGGTTCGCCACGTTCCTCATCGCGATTTATGACCGTGCCAAACGGAATTTGCGGTATACCAATGCCGGGCATCTTCCGGGTTTCTGCTTATCCGAAGGGAAGGCCCAACACCTGGATGTCGGTGGGATCGTGCTGGGTGTCGTGGAGGAATACGACTATCAGGAGGGCAGTGTGGACGTGCCTCCGGACGCCGTCTTAATTGGATACAGCGATGGGTTGGTCGAGCCGGAGAACGCGTACGGCGAGGAGTTTGGTGTTTCGCGGCTGGAAGCGGCGGCGCAAAGAGTGCGACACGCTGCACCGCGCAAAATCGCGGAATCGCTCATGACCGCAGCGGAGGAATGGTCCGGCAGCCCGGAACAGGCCGATGACATGACCGTGATTGTGGCGAAATTGAGCTAGCGAGCCAGTCTCCTAGTAGCCGATTCGGGAATTTGCCGGTGAGCCATCGGCATTGAGAATACCTAACGCCAGGGGCCGCCGTCGTTTTCGCAAGCCGAGGCGAGCCGCCCGGCGATATCATTCCTGACTGTCGCACGGCAGTCGTTTGTGATAAACCATGAATTGTCGGATAGACTTGCGACAAATGATGCTTGGAGGATAGAAAATGAATGAGAATGAACATCCGGACCATCTCGTGCTAACGCGCTTGCTGCAACAAGCGAAGCCACTTATGGAGCCATTGTTTCCTGACCAGAAGGAGCAATGGGCCGCCGACAGTCCACTCGCCCAGGAGATCTCCGACATACTCGTGAAGCACCCTGAGTATTACGACGAGATTCGCGCTCACGTCGGCGAAATTTTCCCCAACCCAAAAAGTTAAAGGCAAACGCATCAACTCCAAGGCAGGTCGGGAGGCTTCGGGCTGCCCGGCGGCACCCGCATCTCGGCGCCCTCTCTTCCTTGTCCGGCGCGAAGTTGAAACTGAAGTGGGGTTTCGATGCCCTCGGCGGCTTGCGTTCACAACCCGTTCTCAGTTCCCGATTGACGAGGTGCATTCAATAGGTCGATGCAACACCATCTAAGAACTGACGTGTTCAAAGGTGGTGTTTATGATGCAACTGAACCGAACGAGACTTGCACTCGCGGAGAAGTCCGATATCTGGCGTCGCTGGAAGGCTGGGCAGTCCTTGCATGAGATTGGGCGCGCTTTTGGCCGGCACATCCCACCATTCGCAAGCTGTTGTTGCCGCATGGCGGCATAGCTCCCACCACTCGTCGCCGCTCGTGGCTGGCGCTCACGCTAGCGGAGTGCGAGGACATCTCACGAGGAGTCGCCTCTGGTTCGTCGCTTCGTGAGATCGCTCGACTCCTGAATCGCGCCGCCTCGACGGTGAGCCGGGAGGTAGCTCGCCATGGTGACCGTCCTGCCTATCGCGCCCATGATGCGGATCGCCAAGCTTGGGTCTCGGCCTTGCGCCCGAAGAAGTGTCTTCTTGCCGGGAACCCCAAGTTACGAAACATCGTTGCGAGTAAACTGATCCGGGACTGGTCGCCGGAACAGATTTCCGGATGGCTGAAGACCCATTATCCTGACGACGAAAACATGCGCGTGTCCCACGAGACCATCTACCGCAGCCTGTTCATTCAAGCACGGGGAGCGCTGAAAAAAGAGCTGACCGACCACCTGCGGTCGAAGCGACGCATGCGCCGCTCGCGTCACGCTAGCGAAGTGGACAGTCACGCGGGCAGATCGTCGATGCCATCTCCATCCGCGAAGGACCCGCAGAAGCGGAAGATCGAGCGATTCCCGGCCATTGGGAAGGAGATCTGCTGGCGGGTGGCAAGAACAGTTACATTGCGACCTTAGTGGAACGGCATTCCCGCTTCCTGATGCTGGTCAAAGTGCCGAGCAAAGAAACGGAAGCAGTGGTTGCTGCGTTGAGTGAGCATGTTCGTAAACTTCCGGCGACCCTGCGCCTCTCCCTGACCTGGGATCGCGGACTGGAGATGGCCAAGCACAAGGAGTTCACGGTTGCTACCGATGTGCAGGTGTACTTCTGCGATCCGCAAAGCCCTTAGCAGCGCGGAACGAACGAGGATACGAATCTGCTGCTGCGGCAATACTTTCCGCGCGGTACCGATCTAGCTCCCATCACTCAAGCGCAGCTCGACCAAGTCTCGCAGCGCTTGAATCAACGCCCCAGAAAAACCTTAGGATTCCAGACGCCTGCAGCTAAACTGCAGGCAAGTGTTGCATCGACCGCCTGAGCCGGCCCGCCTTACCGCAGATCTGGGTACTAGCCTCCACTCGGCTTACGGAAAACCTGGGGGGTTCCACTTCTGGGACCGCTCCATGGTTCGTTTTATCTCTTCGTCGGTCGCTCGCTTCATGCGTATGCCCCAGTTTGGACGCACTAGCATTATCAAACCGAAAAGAGCCCAAGGAATCATGAACAAATACAGGGCTGCGCTCCCGTGAATCGCCCACTTGACGAACATTAGAATCAGAAACATTTCTCCCAACCAAATCACGGCGAAGAGCATCGCATTCTTGGCGTTGGCCCTGTACCACAGTTTGGTTGGATCTTGCCGGGTGTTAGTCACTGTGGAGATGGTACACCCGCGCGGGCAAAAGCAATTCCACTTCCCTGAGTTGTCGGCTATCGGACAAGTTGCTCACAGTACTCACCTGAACCGCGACGTTTACCTGGCGGGTGGGTTTCAATACCAAGTAAACTTGATGTCGAATGGAGCCGTAACAGGTGTCGGCTTGCCACTTGGTCCGATAGCAGGCTTACATTTCCACGTTTTCACTGTTTGCACTATAGCCTCATCCAGACCGTATCCGGGTGATTTCGGAATCTGAATGTTTTCGATTTTCCCCTCTGCCGTAATAGTCACTTCAACATGGACGGTACCCTGAAACTTCACAGCCCTCGCTTCCTTCGTAAAAGGAGGGCTCGGTGCGTAGTAACACGACGGTGGGAGGGCTTTACCTTTTTCGGTCTGGTGAGAATCGCCGTCCTTTGCATCAGAGCTTTTCGAGCTTTGAGTCGGCTGCGGAGATTGAGCGGGGGAAATATCAGCGAAACAGACCATGACACAAAGGAGCAGTACGGCAAGTAGTCTTCGCATTGAAACAATCGATGTCGTGTCGCGGCACCCGCGCGAGGCGGCCCCGCTGGTCGTCCTGGTGAACATCAGCGGGCATGGCTTGCTGGACATCGGTGCCTACCGCAGATTCACCGCCGCCGGCGAGATCGAACCGGTGGCTGAGGACGAGGCCAGCCTGTCGCGGAGCCTGAGCGCACTCGAAGAGTTCAACCGATCCATCGCGGAACCCGCGGAAGCATTGTGACCGCTGACGGAGCTGCTCACCGGTTCGGCGCACGGGTGAACTGTCCAACGCCACCGGCGGGGACCATCTACTCGGCACGTCCGGCAGCCAAAGAAAGTCGTTGTGACGAACTCGGGATATGGGAATCTACGTCGACACTCTCGCATCTGCTCCTCCAGGCTGCCGATGCCCACCCCGACAGGCCTGCCGTCTGGTCGTCGACCGGCGAGCTTACGTACGCGGGCCTGTACGACCGTTCCATGTGCCTGGCCCGCGCCCTGGTGGAGCACGGGATCGAGCCGGGCGACCGGGTGGTGATCGCTCTGGCCAAGGACGTCGCGCTTCCTGTCGCCATCTTCGGCACGCTGCTGGCGGGCGGCGCCTACGTGCCGATCGACTACCTGACCCCGCCAGCGCGAGCGCGCACGCCATCGCCGCCGACGCCGAGGCGGTCGCCGTGGTCTCCGGCTCGCGGACGACGACCCGTACGCGGACCTGGTCAAGCCGCGCTTACGCTGTGACGGTGCAGATCAAGACGGAAATCCAGCGGGCCGGCAAGCCCAAGGAAGAGGCCGACCGAGGAGCGCCTGGTGGAGACGCTGCGCTCGGTCGGCTACCGCGGTTACATCGCCCTGGAGTACGAAGGGCGCGGAGGAGCCGAAGGAAGCGATTCGCGGCAGATCGAAGCGCTGAAGAAATTGATGGGTTGAGCCGCTGAGTTTGCCCGCTTGCGGCTTAGCAAATGTGCTAAGCCGCAAGCGGCTTCCTTCCTGTTGCTATTGCTGCCGCGCGGACCTTGTAATAGCGGGCGGCCGGGCGACGGGGATGAACCCCGCCGCTCGCTCCCGACGTACAGGGCTCAGGTTTCTCTCCCATGTTTCCCCCAGGACAGCCACCTATGAAACACCACGACAGCCTCCTGATCGGCCGCCGTTCGTTCCTCGCCGCCGCCGCGGCCGCCAGCGTCGCCGGCACCGCGGATCAGCCCGCGATTACGGGCCACGTGGCCCAGCCCGGTGCGCTATCCCGATCCGGACATCGTCGTCCTCGACGACCGCTTCAAGAAGTACAAGATCGGCAACACGGCGGATCCAGCGCCGGACATCGGCACCCTCTGGGCCGAGGGCCCGGCCTCGAGCGCCGCCGGCCGCTACCTGCTCTGGAGCGACATTCCCAACAATCGGCAAGGACTGCGCGTCGTCACGAGGATGGCCACGTCAGCACTTTCCGCAGCCCGGTCGGCAACAGCAACGGCAACACCTTCGACTTCGAGGGCCGGCAGCTCTCCTGCGAGCACGGCACCCGCCGCGTGGTCCGCTACGAGCACAACGGCAAGGTTTCGGTCCTGGCCGACAAGTTCGATGGCAAGCCGCTCGACGCGCCGAACGACATCATCGTCCATCCCGACGGCGGCATCTGGTTCACCGATCCCGGCTACGGCATCCTGATGGAGTACGAGGGCCACAAGGCCGAGATGCAGCTGAAAGAGGCCGTTTATCGCATCGACCCGAAGAGCGGCAAGATGACCAAGCTGCTCGACGACATGTTCAAGCCGAATGGCCTGTGCTTTCTCGCCGGATTACAAGAAAGTGTACGTCGCCGACACCGGGGCGTCGCACTACGAGAAAGGCGCACCGCGCAACATCATGGTCTACGACATCATCGACGGCCGAAGGTGGCGAAGGGCCGGGAGTTCGCCTCGATGGAATACAAGGGGAAGGCGGGCTTCGCCGACGGCATCCGCGCCGACACCGACGGCAACATCTGGGCGGCGTGCGGCTGGGTCGGCGACGGCTACGACGGCGTGCACGTCTTCACGCCGAACGGCAAGCGGATCGGCCTGGTGCTGCTGCCGGAGATTCCGAGCAACGTCTGCTTCGGCGGGGCCAAGCGCAACCGGCTGTTCATCACGGCCAGCCAGTCGCTGTACGCGGTCTACGTCGAGGCGAGGGGCGCACGTCGACTGAAATGGGTTTTGCCGCTTGCGGCTTAGCAAATAGTGCTAAGCCGCAAGCGGCAGACTGCTCACGCCCGCCACGAACTTCTGCAGCGAATGGCAATCCGGTGACACCAGTCCGCGATTGCCGCCGGCCGACATGGTCACTTCGCCGACGTAGAGGTCGCCATGCGCGAATCGACCCAGATGTCGTGCGGCGCGAAGAAGTCGCCGGGCGCCGACGGCTTCGCGCCGCCGCCCCAGCGGGCCAGGAGCCGGCCGTCGCGGTCGAAGATGCTCACGCGGCCCCGGCGCGTCGGATCGGCGCCGGTTCGTCCACGGGCACACGCCGGCGCGGAAGCCGAGCTCCGCCACGAAGACGTGTCCGCGGCGTCGATGAACGACCTGGCACGGCCGGGCCACGTCGGTCCATTCCGCCAGGAACTTGCCCGTCGGGGCTGAAGAGCTGAATGCGGCTGTTCTCGCGGTCGGCCACGTAGACGCGTGCCGTCGCGATCCACGGCGATCGCCGTGCGGCAGCTGAACTGGCCGGGCCCACTGCCCGGCTCGCCCCAGGAAGAGCAGCAGCCGGCCATCCGGCGCGAAGCTGTGGACGCGCGCAGTTGCCGTAGCCGTCGGAGACGTACAGCGTCGCCGTCCGCGGCCAGGGCCAGGTTGGTCGGATAATGGAACGGCGGACCGGCGTCGGCGGATCGTGCGGTAGTCGATGCTGGTGGCCCCGGTGTCGGACGGCCGGCCGCTCGTGCCCAGCGTCAGCAGCAGCGGCCGTCCGGCGTGAACTTCCGCACGGTGTGGTCGAGGTCGTCGGTGCAATAGACGGCGTCGTCGGGCGCCGATGTGATGCCGTGCGGCCGGACGAACAGCCCTTCGCCCCAGGAGGTCAGGAATCGGCCGTCGCGGTCGAAGACGATGACGGGATGTTCGCCGCGGTTGAAGACGAAGACGCGATCGCGCGAGTCGGTGGCGACGCCGGCGACCTCGACGAAGCTCCAGCCCGGCGGGCAGTTCGCTCCCAGCCGACGACGGCCTGGTAGCGGAAGTTGCCTGCGTCCACGATCGGTGGATTTATGATGATGTTGTCTCGCGCGAGTGTGGAAGCAGTCGTCTGCCGCTTGCGGCTTAGCAATCAGTGCTAAGCCGCAAGCGGCAGAGGGATCCGTCGCATTGTATTCTTCTCGCCCTGATCGTTCGCTACAATGAACCGCATGGATCGCCTGCAAAGAACTTGGCCCACGCCGGCATTGGCTCGCGCCGCCAGTGCGAAGACCTTATCACCGCCGGCCGCGTCAACGTCGATGGCCGGCCGGTGGCGAACTGGGCACGCGCGTCGATCCCGCACAGCAGCGCATCTGCGTCGATGGCGTGCCGATCAAGACGGAAAACCTCGTCTACTGGGTGGTCAACAAGCCGCGCGGCCACCTGTCGCACGAACCACGATCCCGCCGGTCGGCCCGTGGCGCCATCGACCTGGTGCCGCACGTCAGCCAGCGCGCTCTACACCGTCGGCCGTCTCGACGAGGACAGCGAGGGCTTGCTGCTCTTGACCAATGACGGCGACCTGGCGTTTCGCCTTATGCACCCGCGCTTCGGCGTCGAGAAGACCTACGTGGTCCAGGTGGCGGGGTCGCCGTCGGCCGAGGACGTACAGCAGTTGCTCAAGGGCGTCTGGCTCAGCGATGGCCATGTCCGCCGCCAGGTCAAGCGCATGAAGGCGCAGGGCGACAGCACCTGGCTGCGCATCGTCCTGAGCGAGGGCAAGAACCGCGAAATCCGCCGGATGCTTGCCCGGCTGGAACACAAGGTCATGCCGCTGCGGCCGCATCGCCCTGGGCCCCGTCGAGCTGGGCCGCTTGCCGGCCGGCAAGGCCCGCAAGCTAAGTGCTCCTGAGCTGGCCGCGTTGCGCCGAGCGCCCGGCGCCGCAGCCGGCCGGACGAAGGACAAGGAGACGGGGAGACAAGGAGACAAGGAGACAGGGTGAAGGAATGACCACGCGGACCGACCCTTCAGACCTGGAGAATCAACCCTCCGTCTCCTTGTCTCCGTGTCTCCCCGTCTCCTTGTCTTTCCTCCAGCTCCGCTCGGCCGTGATGGAGAACGTCCGGCTCGCCCGCAATACCTACCGCATCCGCCTGCACGCTCCGGCCCTGGCCGCACGCATTCGTCCCGGTCAGTTCCTGATGCTGCGCCTGCCCTGCGCACCACCGATCCGCTGCTGGGCCGGCCATTCGCGCTGTACGACACAGCGCTGAACGCGCGCGGCGAACCGGAGTCGCTCGACGTCGTCTACCTGGTCGTCGGCAAGATGACGAATGCGTGGCGCGTCTGCGTTCCGGGACGAAGTGGAGATGTGGGGGCCGCTCGGCAACGGCTTTCCCGACCTCGACGGCCGCGAGTCCGTCGCGTTGGTGGCGGGCGGCATCGGTCAGACGCCGTTTCTGGCCCACGTCCGCGACCTGCTCGGCAGCCGCGGCTACGGCGGCCGACGGCGCGGTGCCAGGTGGACGCGTGGCCCTGTACTACGGCGTGCGCAGCGCCGACCTGGCGGCGGGCGTCGCGGACTTCCTGCGCGGCCGGCGCCGAGGTCGCACCGCCAGCGACGACGGCACGCTCGGCTTCCCCGGTTTCGTCACGCAGTTGCTTGCGCGGCACGAACGGCCGAGCCATCTGGTCGGTTGCGGACCGGAGCCGATGCTGAAGGCGGCTGGCGAGGCTGCGCGCGACACTGGGCGGTGCCGTGTCATCTGTCGCTGGAGACGCCGATGGCGTGCGGTGTCGGCGTCTGCTTCAGCTGCGTGACCAAGGTTCGCGCACCGGGGACGGCTGGGACTACCGCCGCGTCTGCGTCGAAGGGCCGGTGTTCGACGCGGCGTGCCTGGCGGAGTGATGAACCGCCCGCTTCTCAGCGGATGCGCACCTGGAAGGTGACGGTGCCGCTTTCGCCCGGCTGCAGAGGCGACTTGACTTGCCAGCGCAGGATTTGCGAGCCGGCCTCGTTCGGCTGGGTCGGTGAAGACCGCGTCGCGATCAGACTTCTCGGTCCCCAGCACGTACTCGAGCCGGCCCGTCGAGCTGTCCGACACCACCACGTCGTTGATCGGCTGGCCGCCGGGATTGGTGTATTTCAGCGTGAACGTCGCGATGTCGCCGATCTCGGCGACCTTGTCCGACGACTTGCACAGCTTCAGCGGCACCGCCGGGGCGACGCACACCTGCTTGAGCGTGCCGACGACGACATGGCCTTCCTGCGTGCCGATCACGATGGCCGGCGTCTCCATCTTGTCGATGATGATGGGGCCCTCGACCTCCTTCAACTCGTTGGGCTTCTCCCGGACCTGGGCCAGGACCGGCGGCTGGGCGTTGGCCTCGGTCTGCGGCGGCACGCGCGCGTGGATGTCGTAGGGCGGCAAACCGGTGCGCGAGACGCTCGGTCCCTCGGCGATGCTGTAGTCGGCCGGCGCGATTTCGGTGCGGAGCACGGCGAAACGCGGCACGCACAGGCAGATGCGATTGGAGACCGTAACGCGCCGTTCGCCTTTGACATCGGTGTATTCGGCCACGGTGTCCGATGGATCGAGCCCGTGCAGCTCGCCGTTGATGATGGTGGCCTTGAGGCCGACGTCGCCGCCGTCGTGCATGCACTCTTCTTCCGGCGCTTTCGGGCCGATGATCGGGTTGTACGCCTGCATGCACTGGAACGGCAGGTACGGCGGCGCTGCCGGCGCAGCTAAACCGCGATCGCCCGGCAGCAGCACGGTGCCGGGAATCGCGGCACAGGCGACCTCCTGGGGATCGGCCTGGCGGTGCCGAAACGCACGATCAGCAGCGGCCGGCCACGGGCGAAGGCCTCGGTGTACGGATCGCGGTCGGGCCGCTCCTCGGATTCCAACGGCCGGTCGGCCTCGGTTTGCACCGCGGCGGCCTTCTCGGGATCTTCCAGGTAGACGACCTTGGTGATGCAGCGCCCCGGCCATGGCGTGGTCGATGTCGTCCTGGCTGAAGACGACCGGCCGGATGGTCGGCCGGGCAGCACGGCATCGTCAAGGTGCCGATGACTTCCAGCGTCGGCCACAGCGACAGGCGCGGGTAATGCTCGAAGTTGGAGAGACGGAAGCGATAGAGGTAGCCGGGACGCAGGCCGACGTTCACGGGTGCCTCGAAGCCGCGCACGTCGTGGCCTTGCACGAAAGTCGCTTGCACCCCTTCCGGGGCGATGATGTGCGTGTAAAGGAGAGGGGCCGGCGGCGGCACAGCGGCGTGTGCGGATGACGAGGTGACAAGGTGACAAAGTGACAAGGTGACAAGGAGGCAGAAGGAAAACCGGAGAAATCGTGTCATCGGATTGTTCCCGTCCGCCTCAGACGGCCGTCGGTTTTCACTCGG